>JBDHSK010000001.1:0-378625 GCA_039808025.1 Sphingomonadaceae bacterium
TTCGGTCGGAACATGCGCTGTCCCTGCCATGCCGCATGGGTTTCTCGACCGAATGCCATCATTCGGTCGGAACATGCGCTGTCCCTGCCATGCCGCATGGGTTTCTCGACCGAATGCCATCATTCGGTCGGAACATGCTCTATATCTCTACCTGGCTGCCCAGTTCGACGACCCGGTTGGTCGGAAGGCGGAAAAATTCCATCGCGCTTTCGGCGTTGCGCAGCATCCAGGCAAACAGCTTCTCGCGCCAGATTCGCATTCCGGGGGTTTTTGATGGCAACAGGGTCTGGCGCGCCAGAAAGAAACTGGTATCCATCATGCGGATCTGTGGGCCGCAATCCTGTACCTGGGTCAGCGCGCGCGGCACATCGGGTTGCTGCATGAACCCATAGCGCAAGACCATCCGGTAGAAATGCTCGCCCAGATCCCGCACCTCCATGCGCTGGTCTTCGCTGACGAACGGCACCTGGTCGATCACCACCGTAAGCACCAGGATGCGTTCATGCAGCACCTTGTTGTGCTTCAGGTTGTGCAGAAGGGCATGGGGCACCCCATCGGGTGACGACGTCATGAATACCGCCGTGCCGGGCACCCTTGTAGCGGCCTTCGATGCCGATTTGATGAACACCTCGATCGGCATCGCCGCCTCTTTCATCCGTTGCTGCATAAGGTAACGGCCGCGCGCCCAGGTGGTCAGCACCGTGAAGACAATGATCCCAACCAGCAGCGGGAACCAGCCACCATCGGGGATCTTGGTGAGGTTGGCTGTGAAATAGGCGCCATCAACGATCAGCGCCGTCCCCACCACCAGCGTAGCCAGCCAGCGGTTCCACTTCCAGACCGAAAAGATCAGCACTGCCATCATGCAGCTGGACAGGAACATGGTGCCCGTCACCGAAGTGCCATAGGCCGCTGCCAGATTCGACGACTGGCGGAATCCCAGCACCAGCATCAGTACCAGCACCAGCATCGTCCAGTTGACGAAGGGAATGTAGATCTGCCCCTCGGTGCTGGCTGAAGTATGCAGAATGCGCAGCCGTGGCAGATAGCCAAGCTGCACTGCCTGCCGGGTAACTGAAAACGCCCCTGATATCACCGATTGCGAAGCGATGACCGTGGCCACCGTTGCCAGAATCACCAATGGCAGCCGCAGTTCGTCGGGCGCCAGCAGAAAGAACGGGTTCCTGATTGCCGAGGGATCCTCGATCAGCAGCGACGACTGACCCAGATAGTTCAGCATCAGCGCCGGCATCACCACCCACAGCCACGAGAAACGGATTGGCGAGCGGCCAAAGTGCCCCATGTCGGCATACAGGGCCTCGGCCCCGGTAACAGCCAGCACCACCGACGACAGCGCCAGGAACGCCAGCTTGCCGTTGCTGATAAAGAACGCAATGGCATAATGAGGTGATAACGCCAGCAGTATCTGGGGGTTGCGTGAGACATGCCACACACCAAGAACTGCCAGCGTGCTGAAATAGGTCAGCATGATCGGGCCAAAGAACGTCCCCACCCGGCGGGTGCCATAGGCCTGGATCAGAAACAGGGTGATGATGATTCCCAGCGCCAGCGGCAAGACCAGCGGCTCCAGCCGCGCCTCCACCACCACCAGCCCCTCCAGCGCCGACAGCACCGAGATCGCCGGAGTGATGATGCTGTCGGCAAAGAACAGCGCCGTGGCCAGAATCCCCAGAACCACGATCACCGGCACCCATGGCTTGTCCCTGCTGGTGCGCATCAGCAGTGCCTGCAGGGCAATGGCCCCGCCTTCGCCGCGATTGTCGGCGCGCATGATGATGGTTACATATTTGATGGTGACGATCAGCGTCATAGTCCAGAAAACCAGACTGACGATTCCGAACACATGCGCTTCATCGACGGCCAGCGGATGGTGGCCGATGAAGGTTTCCCGCAGGGCATATAGTGGCGAGGTGCCGATGTCGCCGAACACCACGCCCAGCGCCCCCAGCATGAGCTTGCCATGCCCTTCTTTCTCAGGGGAGGTTGCGCTCATTCCGGCACCCTGCAACTGTCCGTCATGGTAATCAAGCCGCCCGGTCCCCTGTGAAATGACGACAAATACCTGAATTCAGGTGGGCGGCGCTAGCACTGATGCCAAAGGGCTTCAACAGCCTGTGTGTTCCTCAGGCGCTGCCGTCGTTATTGGCCCCCGCCGGCCGCCGGCATCTGCCCCTGCTCGGTCGTGTTGCCCATGCCGGCGGCTTCCATGGCTCTGGCGCCGCGCATCATCCGCTCGACCATCGGCAGCCACGGGGCATCTGCCGGGCTGCGGGCCACCAGTCCTTGCAGCACCTCCTGCGCCTTGGCCGGCTCTCCGGCCTGCATCCACGCCAGCGCCAGGAAATAAGGAGGCGCCGGGTGATCGGGTGACAGTCGGGCCGCACGGTCGAAAGCCAGCCGCGCCGCTGGCACCACCTCGCCCTGAGCGTGCGCCACCAGGGAAACCCCCATCTGCACCCAGAGATCAGCATCGCCGGGAATGGCTTCCAGCGCCTGATCCATGGCGTCGACGGCGGTTTCCGTTCGGTTGGCGCGAATCAGCGCATCCGACAGGGTGAGCCAGGCGCGCACATCGCCAAAATTGTTCATCAGGTGCTTCGACGCCTGCTCGGCCTCAGGCGTGAGATCAGGGTTTATCACCTTGACCGGAGCCGGCTGCGCCGGCAGCCGTGGCGAGCCAGTCAGCAGATACCCTGTCACTCCGAACGCCAGGGCGATCAGCACCGCCACCCACGCACGCGCACCAAAGCGATTGTCTGCTGAAACACCGGCTGTCATCGTTGAAACCTCCGCCACACCAGCGCCAGGCCGATTGCCAGAAACAAAAGCGGTGCCCCCCACAGTAACAAAGTGTCTTCCCGCGCTGGCGGCACGAAGCTCACCCAGTCTCCGTAGCGTTCGATGAAATAGCTGCGGACTTCCTCCGGCTGGCGCCCGGCGGCAATCTGTTGGCGCACCTCGGCCCGCATGGTTTCCGCCTGCGGCGCCGTCGAATCGAGGATGTTCTGATTCTGGCAGGTAATGCAGCGGAGTTCCGCCATCAGGGCCTTGGCGACCTTCTCCTGCTGCACATCGGCCAGCGGCTGGTCGGGCGTCGACAGTTGCGCTGCGGCTGGCGCCGCGATCAGCAGCAGGGCAATGAGCCAGATTTTCACCGCGCCTTCTCCAGCTCGCGCAGCAACACTGGCACATGTTCGGGCCTGATCTCTCCGATATGCTGGAAGCGGATCACCCCCCGGCCATCGACCACATAGGTTTCCGGAACCCCTGAGGCGCCAAGCGCCAGCATCGATACGCCATTGGTATCGAGGCCGATGCGGCTGAACGGGTTGCCATGCTTGCCAACGAAAGCCGTGATGTTCTCGTTGCTGTCGCGAATGGCAAGCCCCACGAGCGGCGCGCCTTTCCGGCGCAGCTCCTCAAGTTGCGGGGCTTCGATGGCGCAGGGCACACACCAGCTGGCAAACAGGTTCACCAGCACTGGCTGGCCGCTGCGCAGGTCAGCCGTCTGAAGCCCCGGCAGCCCGGCACTGCCGGCAAAGGCAAATTCCGGAACCGGCTTGCCAACCATATGGCTGCGCACGATCGCTTCCGGAGAGTTGCCGATGTTCTTGGCCATCAGAATGATCACACCGGCAAACAGCAGCAACGGCGCCAGCCACACCAGCCTTGATCCACGCATGATCGTTCAGGCCCCCTGCAGAGCCGGAGCGGCACGATGCGCTGCCTGTCCGGCACGACGCTTCAGCCGCACCCTGTCACCCAGGGCCAGCACCCCGCCAAAGGCCATCAGCAGCCCCCCCCACCAGATCAGCCGCACCAGCGGCTTGATCCACATGTGAACCTGCCAGCGGCCTTCGCCATCGGGTTTGCCCAGCACCATATAGACTTCACCGGTGCGCCAGCCGGCCCGCGCTGATTCGGTGGTTTCCATCGGCGGCGCAATGAAGGTGCGAGTCTGTGGCCGCAACTGTGCCAGAGGCCGGCCATGGCGTGTCACGTCGATCTTGGCTTCGATCGCCGTCCAGTTGGGGCCGGCCACCGGGCGCACGTCCTGCAGTTCCGCCCGCCACGGACCCAGCACGATGGCATCGCCCACCCGCATGTTCACCAGCGCCTCCTGTTGCAGCGCGCCCGAAGCGGTCGCCCCCAGAATCGATACCGCCACCCCCAGGTGCGCCAGCGCCATGCCGATGATTCCAGGGGTAAGCCCGCGCTTCATCAGGATGGAGATGCTGGCAGCAGCCAGCCAGGCGCTGGCGCCAAAGCCCAGAATCCAGCCCAGACCCCGCACCCCCAGCACCCAGAGGGCGATGCTGACTGCTGCGAGCGCCGCAATCCCGGCGGGCAGCAGCCGTGCCGAGAGGTGGCCGGTGGCGCTGCGCCGCCAGCCAATCCATGGGGCAATGCCCATCAGCACCGCCATCACCAGCATCATCGGCACCAGCACGCGGTTGAAATAGGGCGGCCCCACCGAGATTTGCGCCCCGCCCATGGCTTCCAGCGCCATCGGGTAGAGGGTGCCGATCAGAACCACCCCCAGCATTGCCGTTACCAGCAGGTTGTTGGCCACCAGAGTCGATTCCCGGCTGACAAGGGCAAACTGCTTGCCCTCGGTCACGCGGCCGGCGGCATAGGCATAAATGGCCAGCGCCCCGCCGATATACAACGCCATCAGCACCATCAGGAACACGCCGCGCAGCGGATCGACGGCAAAGGCATGAACCGAGGTGATGACGCCCGAGCGGACGATAAACGTGCCCATCATCGCCAGAGAAAAGCCCGCCACCGACAGCAGCAGGGTCCACGCCCGCAAGGCATCGCGCTTCATGACCACCACGATCGAATGCAGCAGGGCAGTCGCCGCAAGCCACGGCATGAGCGAGGCGTTTTCCACCGGATCCCAGAACCACCAGCCACCCCAGCCCAGTTCATAATAGGCCCACCAGCTGCCAAGGGTGATTCCCAGTGTCAGGAACGCCCAGGCAATCGCCAGCGGAATGCGCGCCTCGCGCGCCCAGCGCGGGCCAATCACGTTTTCCAGCATCCCCGCCACTGCATAGGCAAAGGTCACCGACAGGCCGACATAGCCGGCATAAAGCAGCGGCGGGTGGAAGGTGAGGCCGGGGTCCTGCAACAGCGGGTTCAGGCCCTGCCCTTCCGTGGGCGCCGGCCAGACCCTTGCAAACGGGTTCGAGGCAAACAGCAGAAAGGCAAAGAAACCCAGGGCAACGATTCCCTGAACCGACAGCACCCGGGCGCGAAACCGCTCACCCAGAGCTGATGGGGCCAATGCCACCAGCGCTCCGGAAAACGCCATCACCAGCACCCACAGCAGCAGCGATCCTTCATGATTGGCCCACACCCCGGTCAGTCGGTACATGGTGGGTTTCATGGTGTGGCTGTTTTCCACCACCAGCGCCACCGAGAAATCCGACACATAAAAGGCATGCATCAGCACCAGAAAGGCGACGAGTGTGAACAGCCCCTGCGCCACCGCTGCCGGTCGCGCCAGCGCCACCAGTCCCTCGTCGTGGCGCCACAGGCCGATGCTGGGGGCAATGCCTTGCAGAAGTGCAGCCCCGGCTGCCAGCCACAGGGCGAAATGGCCGATTTCCGGGCTCATGACTGTCCGACCGGATGGCCCCTCTTCTCAAGAGATTTCGCCACTTCGGGTGGCACGTAATTTTCGTCGTGCTTGGCAAGCAGCTGGGTGGCCTGGAACCGGCCGCTGCTGTCGAACGAGCCGGTGGCGATCACGCCCTGCCCTTCCTTGAACAGGTCGGGGACGATGCCGCGATAGGAAACCTCGGTATCGGCTTCGGTGTCGGTTACCGTGAAGTGCAGCACCAGCCCATCGGCCGAGCGGCCGACCGTTCCCGGCTTCACCAGACCACCAAGGCGGATGGTTTCACCCGGAGCCGGCGGGCTGGCGGCAATGTCGCCCGGCGATTTGAAATAGGCCGCCGTATCCTGCAGCGCGAAAACCGCAACCACCCCGGCCAGCAACAACACTGCGGCAGCCACCAGCGCCAGAACCAGTCGCTGACGTTTGGGTTTGGCGGCGGCAATCATCGGTCACTCTCCAGCCGGCGCTCGGCACGGCGCATACGGGCCCAGCTGGCAAGCAGCATGGTGCCGACACCAGCGACGGTCACAACATAGGCGGCGACGATGAATGGAAGCTGTGCCATCAGCCCGCCCTCGCCGCGCGGCGAAGGGCGCGCGCTTCCAGTTGCTGTTCGGCGATCAGCAAGCGCATGCGGATCAGCACGATGGCTGCAAACAGCAGGCTGAACCCCACGGCCGAAATCATCAGCGGCCACAGCATGTCCGGGTGAATGCTGCTGCCGGTTATGCGGATCGAGGCCGGCTGATGCAGGGTATTCCACCACTCGACGCTGAACTTGATCACCGGCAGGTTTATGGTGCCCAGAATGGCCAGAAGGCCGGCCATGCGCGCCCCCTTCGTGCGGTCATCGTGCAGGTGCATCAGCGCGATCACCCCCAGATACAGCAGGAACAGCACCAGCATCGAAGTCAGCCGGCCATCCCACACCCACCAGGTGCCCCAGGTGGGACGCCCCCAGATCGAGCCGGTGACCAGGCACAGGCCGGCAAACAGCGCTCCCACCGGGGCAATCGCCTGCACCAGCAGGTCGGCAATCGGGTGCTTCCAGATACGTGCCGTGGCGGCCGCAAGTGCCATCCCCAGATATCCGCCCAGCGCCAGCCAGGCCGTTGGCACATGCAGATAAAGGATGCGCACAGTTTCACCCTGTAGATAATCAGGCGGCGAGGCAAACAGACCGAGCCACAGCCCGACGCCCAGCACTGAAAGTCCCGACAGCAGCAGCCACGGGGTAAGCAGCACGGCAAGGCGCCTGAAGCGAAGCGGGTTCGCCAGCGCATGAAAATCGAGATCAGCCATGACGAGCGGCCCCCTAGCATCAAAGCCCGGGTAAAAACAGCCCTGCCTAACTGCGCCCCACTCTCAGCGCCGCCCCTGCGGCAAATGGCGCCAGCGCCGCCAGCAGCAATGCCGATGCCGATGCAAGGCCCACGGCGCCGCCATCCGACGGACGGCTGCCGAACAGCAGCATGGGAATGGCGAGCGGCACGATCAGCAGCGCCACCAGCCCGGCGCCACCACGCGCCCCAAGTGTCACCCCCGCAGCAGCGACCGCCAGCGCCGACAACCCCAGGGCTCCTGCTACCAGAGCCATCAGCAGTGGCAGCAGCAGCGGCCATTCCATCCCCAGCATCAGGGCGGCAAGTGGCGCTGCCACCAGCAACGGCGCCCCGAAGCCCACCCACAGCGCCAGCATCCGCGAAAAGGCCAGCGTTTCCGGGGCTATGCCGCGCACGAACAACTGGTCGAGCGTGCCGTCGCTGGAATCGATAGCGAACAGTGTGGCAACCGGCATCAGGCTTGCCAATAGTGCCCCCACCCACAGAATGCCCGGCGCCACCCGCGACAGCAGGTCGGGCTCAGGCCCGATGGCAAAGGGCAGCAACACCGCCACCAGCAGAAAAAACATCAGCGGCATCAACCACTCGCCGGGGCGACCGATCATCAGCGCAAGGTCGCGGCGAACAAGATCAAGAATCAGTTTCACGCGGTTATGCTATTTGCGGAACAGGCTGTCGGCCGCAGAGCGAAAAGCGCTGGCACTGTCTTTTTTGGCGCGGGTGCGTGCCACTTCGGCCTCTAGGGCGGCGATCCGCTCGGCCAGTTCGTCAACCGACAGTCGGTCGAGGTCTTCGCGTCGCAGCAGCGCAAGCGGGCTTTCCGGACGTCGGGAAAGCAGGTCTTCCGGGTCCATCACTGGCCTCCATCGCAGGAACATTGCCTCTTGCACTTTATTCATGCGCACAGCAACGGCTGAGCGCATGAGCAGCCATCCGATTCCCGCCACCATGCGCGCCATCGACCCTGCCGCCCCCGGCGGCCCCGAGCAACTGGTCATCGTCGAGCGCCCGACCCCGGCGCCACAGGCCGGCGAGGTGCTGATTCGCGTGCATGCCGCCGGAATCAACCGCCCCGATATGCTGCAGCGGCGCGGCCATTACCCACCGCCGCCGGGCATCACGTCCATCCTCGGTCTCGAGGCCGCCGGGGAAATCGTGGCACTGGGCGACGGGGTTAACGGGCTGGCGATAGGCGACGCCGTGACGGCGCTGGTGGCCGGTGGCGCCTATGCCGATTATGTGGCGGCGCCCGCCGCCCAGTGCCTGCCGGTGCCGCCGGGCATGCGCTTTGCCGAGGCGGCCACCCTACCGGAAACCTGGTTCACAGTGTGGGCAAACCTCAACGATCTGGGGCAGGCGCGCGCCGGGGAGTGGCTGCTGGTGCATGGCGGCACTTCGGGTATCGGCACCACCGCCATCGATTTCGCCCGGCTGTTCGGGCTGTCCATCATCGTCACCTGCGGCACCGACGCCAAGGTGAAAGCGGCCCTTGCCCTGGGCGCAACTCACGCACTTGATTATACCGATGGCGATTTCGCCCGCGAGGTGCGCGACTTCACCGGCGGCCATGGAGTCAACCTCGTGCTCGACATGGTGGGCGGAGACTATCTCCCGCAGAACCTCGCATGCCTCGCCGACGACGGCCGCCACATCTCCATCGCCTTCCTGAAAGGCCAGCGCGCCGAGGTCGACCTGTTCATGATCATGCGCCGGCGTCTGCGGCTGACCGGTTCAACGCTACGGGCGCGCCCAGTTGCCGACAAGGCCGCCATTCGCGACGCCCTGCTGGCGCAGGTGTGGCCGCATTTCGCCGATGGCACACTGAAATCGCACCTGTTCCGCGAGTTCCCGCTGGAACAGGCCGGCGATGCCCACCGGCTGATGGAGGCCGGCGGCCACATCGGCAAGATTGCCCTTACCCTGACGGGGGCAACCGCCCCCTGACAACCATAGCTGAAAGCTCAGACGGTCTGCGGCTCGAGCAGACGGTGCAGATGCACCACCACATATTTCATCTCGGCATCGTCGACGGTACGTTGCGCCGCCCCGCGCCACGCTTTTTCCGCTGATTCATAATCGGGGTAGATTCCTACCACGTCGAGTTTTGCCGGATCAGCAAAATCAAGGCCACGGGGGTCTTTCACCCGCCCACCAAAAACCAGATGCAACTTGCTGGTGCTTTCCATGAATATCATTCCCTGAATTTGTGCAGGAAATTGCCCGTTATTTTGCCTTGCGCATGAAATCAATCAAGGCGTCAAATCCGTTCTTCTGAATGTAGGCGGAAAAATCCTGCTCCTGCGTCAGCGCCACATTGACACCGTTTACAGTAATATTGGCAACCAGCGGCTTGGGCCCCGCAGTCACCTGCCACACAGCATCGATCGGCTTGCCACCCTTGGGGTCGGAAATACGGGTAAACACATCGACATCACCATTGCTGCCGCGCGGTGCCGTGCGCACCACTGCGACCTTCGCAGCGGCGAAATCATAGAGCCGGTCGGAATAGGTGTTCACCAGAAAATCCGGAAGGGCCGCCCGATAGGCGTCCAGTTGCTGTGGTGTCAGCTTGATCGGGCTGTTGGGGGCGCGATAGCGACGGATCAGACGCATGCCGGTGGCATCGACTGCGAAATTCTGCCGCAGCAGGTCGCGGAAGCGGGCGCGCGCCTGATCCTTCGACAGGCTCTTGTCGCGCAAAACCGCAAAAGCCTGATCCGCCAGCCGGGTGATGAAGGCCGATGCCGCCTGTTGCTGCGCCGGGGTTGCCGCCACCTGCGCCGCCGCCGGATACGCCGCACCCAGTGGCATGACCGCCATCGCCGCCGCTACAATCGCCAACCGGCTCCACAAAGCTGTCTGCATCGCTATTTCACACCCTTTCCTTCAACGTCCGGCTGCAGCCCGAGGCGCCTCGCCGAATAGCGCCAGCGCACTTGCCCGTTGGTGAACAGATTGTCGCGCCAGTGGCCGATTTGATCCAGATCAACAAGATGCACAATATATGGCGCATAGTTTCAATCCTGCACACTACATATTGTTGGCGAATGCGCCCGTTATACCATCGGCGCCGCCAAAGCGGAGGGAAAAATGCCGGATTCGGCCAGACCATTGCACCTTCACACCGATGCCACCAGTACTGCACCCCGCGAATGCAGCCACGACAGGCCAGCCCCA
Organism: Sphingomonadaceae bacterium; assembly: GCA_039808025.1. GTDB lineage: Bacteria > Pseudomonadota > Alphaproteobacteria > Sphingomonadales > Sphingomonadaceae > Sandaracinobacteroides. Next base: position 10,171 of record JBDHSK010000001.1, read on the forward strand.
ATGCACCCCGATCATGACCCAGTGGTGACTCTGTTTGGCGGCACCACCGTCGATTGCTCGGAAGCGGTCAGCGAATATATCTCTGGCGCAGACTGGCGGATCAACGCCAACGCCAACACCGGCTATTCCAACGCCGGGCTGATCAGCAATGTGGCGGGCAAGGTGATCGCCAACTTCTGGCTCGATGAAGTCTACAGCCCCGAGGAAGGGCGGGCCCACCGCGAGGCCGACATCCATATCCACGATCTCGACTGCCTGACCGGCTATTGCGCCGGCTGGTCATTGCGGGCGCTTCTGAACGAGGGGTTCAACGGCGTCGGCGGGCGGGTATCGTCGCGGCCGCCGCGCCACTTCCGCGAGGCTCTCGGCCAGATGAGCAACTTTCTCGGAATCCTCCAGTCGGAATGGGCGGGCGCCCAGGCGTTTTCCAGCTTCGACACCTATCTTGCCCCGTATGTCTTTCACGACCAGCTGTCGTTCGCCGATGTGAAGAAGGCGATCCGCCAGTTCGTCTATAACCTGAACGTCCCGGCGCGCTGGGGGCAATCGCCGTTCACCAACATCACGCTTGATATTACCGTGCCTGACGATCTGGCACCTCAGGCCCCCACCTGCAACGATCATCATCTGTTCGCAGGGGTGGAAAATGCGGCGCTGCTGGCAAAGGCCCGGGCACGCGACCTGGGGGTGCGCACCCTAGAAGACCTGACCTTCGCCCACTTCACCCCGGAAATGGAGATGATCAACATCGCCTATTACGAGGTGATGACCGAGGGCGATTCCACCGGCCAGCCCTTCACCTTCCCGATCCCCACTGTCAACATCACCGACGATTTCGACTGGAACAGCCCGGTTGCCAACGCCATCTTCACCAACACCGCCAGGGTGGGGTCGTCGTATTTCCAGAACTTCGTTGGCAGCCAGTTCCTTGTCGACCCGGTCACGAAAGAGCGCCGCCCCAACCCCGAGGCCTATTCACCGGGCGCGGTGCGCTCGATGTGCTGCCGCCTGCAGCTCGATCTGCGCGAACTTCTGAAGCGCGGCAACGGTTTGTTCGGCTCAGCCGAGATGACGGGCTCGATCGGCGTCGTTACCCTGAACATGGCGCGGCTTGGCTACCGCTTTGCCGGCGACATGGCCGGCATGATGGCCGAGATCGACCGGCTGATGGACATCGCCCATGCCACGCTCGAGAAAAAACGCGCATTCATCCAGAAGATGTATGATCGCGGGCTTTACCCCTACACAGCGCGCTATCTGCCGTTCTTCCGCAACCATTTCTCGACCATCGGCGTGAACGGCATGAACGAGATGGTGCGCAACTTCAGCGCGGATCAGCTCGACATCACCGACGAAGCCGGTATCGACATGTGCCTTGCCATTCTCGACCACATGCGCAAGCGGCTGGTCGGCTATCAGGAAGCCAGCGGCAACCTCTACAACCTCGAGGCAACGCCCGCCGAAGGCACCACCTACCGCTTTGCCAAGGAAGACCTGAAGCGCTTCCCCGACATCATCCAGGCGGGCATGGGCGAGAATATCTATTATACCAATTCGTCGCAGATCCCCGTCGACCACACCGACGACCCGTTCGAAGCGCTGGAACTGCAAAACCGCCTGCAGTGTAAATATACCGGCGGAACGGTGCTGCATCTTTACATGAACGAAAAACTTTCAAGCGCCGACGCCTGCAAGCGCTTCGTGCGCAAGGTGCTGGGAAGCTACCAGCTGCCCTATGTCACCATCACGCCGGTGTTTTCGGTATGCGACACCCACGGCTATCTGAACGGCGAGCAGCCGGAGTGCCCGCATTGCGGATCGCACACCAAAGTGTGGACGCGGGTGATGGGCTATTTCCGCCCGGTCGACAGCTTCAACAAGGGCAAGAAGGGTGAACACCGCCAGCGCCGCCACTTCCGCGAAGACTGGATCGATACCGGCAACCTGTTCATCGGCGCCTGACCGATGGCGACGGCCGCACTGCTTCCTGCATCGCTACCGGCGCCGGGGCAGGCGGCCACCCTGCCGCTCTATTCGGTCACCCCGTTCACCATGCTGGATTTCCCCGGCAAGACCGCCTGCATCCTGTGGTTTGCCGGGTGCAACATGCGCTGCGGCTACTGCCACAACCCGCAGATCGTGCGCAGCAAGGGGCGCGGCGGCATCGAGCAGGCGCTGTCGTTCCTGGAAAAGCGGCGCGGCCTTCTCGACGGGGTAGTGCTGTCGGGTGGCGAGGCTTCCGCCTACCCGGGGCTTCCGGCGCTGATCAGCCGCCTGAAAGTGATGGGCTATGCCGTCAAGCTCGATACCAACGGCCTGCACCCAGACGCCATCGCCCATCTGCTGGCTGCAGAGGCGCTCGATTATGTGGCACTCGATTACAAGGCGCCGCCCCACCGCTTCCGGGCGGTGACCGGCACCAGTCATTACCAGCGCTTTTCCCGCACGCTTGGCCTGCTTGCCAGTCAACACCGGGTGCCGGTCGAGGTGCGCACCACCGTCCATACCGGTCTGCTCGACGAAGCCGATATCGAAGCCATTATCGCTGATCTCGAAAAGCGCGGTTTCACCGGCACCTACGCCATCCAGAACTTCATTCATTCGGATGACCGCGAAACGCTTGGGAAACTGCCGGCACAGCAACGCCTGCTGAATACCGGGCGGCTGCCTGCCGCCACCTTCCCGGTCATCTTGCGCAATTTCCCCGAAGCACCTGCTAGAAACGGGCTTTTATGCTGAGCGCCGCGCCGCTGTCACCAAGGCCGGGCTGATGGCCGGCATTGAAACGATGAAACGCCGCCAGAAAAACCCCGTTCCATGTCAGGCCCACTTCGGCCGCCGTTTCGCGCGCGGTGGCGGCGGCATTCAGGGGCACCCCGTTGGCCAGCCGCAGCGGCGCATCGGTAACCACCAGCGGCTGCGAGGCTCGCAGGCTCAGCAAAGCGCCACACACCGGCATGCGGGCCGCCAATGACCACGCCTGCGAATGCCAGGCACCTTCACTGCGCAACAGGCCCGCCGTCGCCAGCCGAGGATGGTGCCAGCCGACGGTAACGGCAGCGCGCAGATCCACTGCCGGCAGCTGCCAGCCGATAGCCAGCCCGGCATAGAGGCTGCGGCCACCCAGCAGGCCATAGGCCGGGTCAAGCCGGGTGCCCAGCAGCCCGCCCGTTTCATCGTTGCTCGTCAGGCGGCCTGCTACCGACAGAGGTCCGTCGGCATAAGAAACTGCCATGGCGACCCGGTTCTGCCACGATAGCCTGCCGGGCTGTCCGGCCTCGGGCCTTTGGCGCTGGCGGCTTGCCCCGGCCGCAAGGGCTGCCTGCCAGTGGCCATGTACGATTTGCGCCGCGAACAGGGTGGCGTTCCCCTGCGGGCTGCTGCCCGAGGCCATCGTCGCCGGGCTTACTGCGGCCAACGCATCATCGCTGACAAAACCCGAAGCGGCACTGCCCGGCAGCACCATCGCCACCTGCCCACCGGCGGCTGCTGTCAGTTGCAGCGGCCCTGCCGCCAGCGACAATCGGGTCTCGTGCAGCGGATTGCGGCTTCCTGCCCGGGCATCGACTCCGCGCAGCGCCAGCCCCAATGCCTCGGTGCCCGGCGAAGGATGGACAAGGGCCGTGGGTGCAGCAGCGCGACCGGCGCTTTGGCTGGCGCGCAGTATAAGCCGCATCATCACCGGTCCGCCATGGCTGCTGGTTTGCGCCTCGGCAAGGCTGGCAGAGAGCAACCGTCCGCCCAGCCGCCACGGCGAGGCGACGCGCAACTGGCGGGCGAGGTTCAGCTGATAGGCGCGATCATAGGCGTCATGTACCGTCACCGCCGCAAGCGCGTCGCCAGTTGCAAGCCCGTTTCCGAACGCCGCCCCCAGCGACCCGCGGGAGCCAAGCGGTACGGCAATGGTGCTTCCGGCAAGGCTGGTGGCGCCAATGGGGGAGAGCGCCCGGCCCAGGTTCATCACGCCGCGCCCATAAATTGCGTCGGTGCCGGCCTCCCCGGCATCATCGGCCGAAGACAGCAGGATCTCGACCAGCTTCGTCGCCGACAGTTCGGGGTGATACTGTGCCAGCAGCGCCACTGCCCCGGCTACCGCCGGGGCGGCAAAGCTGGTGCCCGACATCAGCCATTCCTTGCCCTGATGGTCGGTGGTCAGCACCCGTTCCCCCATGGCCATCAGGGTATTGGCAGCGGCTGTTCCGGCACGGTTGGAAAAATCGCTGATCACGCCATCGGCATTGACCGACCCGGCAATGATGACGGCGCCCGGGTCGGCAGCGGCCAGGGCAGACAGCGGCAATGCCCCCACCGAAGCGGCGCTGTCGTTCCCGGCCGACATCACCAGAACCGTCCCGGCAGCAGTCGCGCGGCGAAAGGCGTCGCGCAGCGGCAGTGATGCGCCGGAACTGCCCAGCGATATGTTGATGACCCGCGCCCCGGCTGCCACAGCCGCATCTATGCCGGCAGCAATCGCCCCGTCAGAGAATCGGCAGCCGCTGGCGCAATCGCCATTATCGGCCCGCATGACGGCAAGCGTCGCCTCAGGGGCGATACCAACCGTGCCCGCGCCATTGCGCCCCGCCGCAGCCACCATCGCCACCGCCGTTCCGTGGCCATGGGTGTCGGAGATGGTGCGGCCCATGCCGGTCACATCACGGCTCTGCGAAGAGATGCGGCCGGAAAACTCGGGGCTGCCGTGATCGATCCCCGAATCGATCACCCCGATGGTCACGCCCTTGCCAGAGACACCCGCCTGCCAGGCCGGCAAGGCATTGACGGCAACGGCACTGTTCGATCGCCGATATTCGGCGGTATCAAGATCGACGCGCGGCTTCGGAGCAACGGGCGCCGGAGTAGGTTGCGCCAGCTGCACGTTCGAGACGCTGACCGGGTGCGGGGTTCCGGCACCGCCACAGGCCGCAAGCAGCGAAGCTGACGCCAGAAGCAACAGCGGCACTGGCAGACCCCGCCCGGCTTGGGCTATGGACCGCCGATGACTGCCCCCGCCCACCTTCTTGCAACGCCAGCCATCCCGCCAGACTCCGGCGATCACCGCCGTCTCGAACGGGTTGGATGCTGGCTGTTCGACATGGACAACACCCTCTATCCGGCGCACGTCAACCTGTTCGGACAGATCGACCAGCGGATGGAAGTCTATGTCGCCAACCTGCTGGGCCTGTCGCGAAGTGACGCCCGGACGGTGCAGAAACGCTATTTTCACGAGCATGGAACGACGCTGAGGGGCTTGATGATCAGTCATGGCATCGACCCTCACGGCTTCCTCGACTTCGTCCATGACATCGATATGTCCGTTCTGGACCGGAACGACCGTCTCGACGCGGCGCTCTCCCGCCTGCCTGGCCGCCGCATCCTGTTCACCAACGGCGATTCCGGCTATGCCGAACGGGTGCTGGCCCGTATCGGTATCCTCGACCGGTTCGATGCCATCCACGACATCATCGCCATGGATTTCCAGCCCAAGCCCAACCCGACAAGCTATGCCCATCTGTGCGCGCAGCACGGCATTGCCCCCGAAACCGCGTTTTTCGTCGACGACATGGCCCACAACCTGCGACCAGCACACGCGCTGGGCATGGTGACAGGCTGGGTGAACAACGGCTCGGAACGCGGCGACTACGGCTATTCGGCAGACTTCATCGACCATGAAATGGCCGACCTGACCGATTGGCTGGAAACGATTTTCTAGGGAAAAGGAACAAGATGCACGACTGGAACGCCATCGAACGGGCCATTGACTCCGGCTGGGAAGACCGTGCCAGTGTCGGCCCTGGCCATGACGTCAGCACGGCCGTCACCGCGGCCCTCGCCGCTCTCGACAGCGGGGAAAAACGGGTCGCCAGCCGCTCGGCCGATGGCCAGTGGCAGGTGCACCAGTGGCTGAAAAAGGCCGTACTGCTGAGTTTCCGCCTGGCCCCCAACGCCGTGATGGAAGGAGCGGCCGCCCCTGCGTTCGACAAGGTGCCGCAAAAGACCAGCGGCTGGGATCAGGCACGCTTTGCCGAGGCCGGGTTCCGCATGGTTCCGGGGGCCGTGGCGCGGCGCGGCGCCTATGTCGCCCGCGATACCGTGCTGATGCCCAGCTTCATCAATATCGGCGCCTATGTCGATAGCGGCACCATGGTTGATACCTGGGCGACCATTGGCAGTTGCGCCCAGATCGGACGCAATGTGCACATCTCGGGCGGGGTGGGCATCGGCGGCGTTCTGGAGCCCTTGCAGGCAGGGCCTGTCATCATCGAAGACAACGCCTTCATCGGCGCCCGTTCGGAAGTCGCCGAAGGGGTAATCGTACGCGAAGGCGCGGTGCTGGCGATGGGGGTGTTCCTTGGCGCCTCCACCAAGATCATCGACCGCGCCACCGGTGAGATCTTCATAGGCGAAGTGCCGGCTTATGCCGTTGTGGTGCCGGGCACGCTGCCGGGCAAACCGCTGCCCGATGGCACCCCCGGCCCCAATCTGGCCTGTGCCGTCATCGTCAAGCGGGTGGATGCGCAGACGCGGGCGAAAACCGCCATCAACGACCTGCTGCGCGACTGATCGCCCGAAAGGCGCCGCACCCGGCCTTCATTACCCGCGCAACACGCAGGCAACAAAAAGGGGGCCGGATGGCCCCCTTTTCCTTTCCTCAGCGGTGGTTTCCGCCTCAGTCGTTGTCACCCGTCAGGAATGCGGGCAGCTCGCTGCCCCCTTCCGGTTCCGCGTGGCGTTCGTTTTTGCCGCCGTCGCGGCGTTCTCCACTGCCGCCGTCGCGGCGTTCTCCACTGCCGCCGTCGCGGCGGAGGCCGCGATCACGGCGGTCGCCATTGCCGCCGTCACGGCGCGGACGGTCACCGCCGGCGCGCGGCTCACGCGGCGGGCGGGTGTCGGGCAGTTCTTCGCCGGTCTCCTGATCGACGACGCGCATCGACAGCTTCACCTTGCCGCGGTCGTCGACGCCCAGCACCTTAACCTTCACTTCCTGGCCTTCAGACAAAACGTCAGTCACCTTGGCGACCCGCTCGTTCTTGATCTCGGAGATGTGAACCAGGCCATCCCTGGCACCGAGGAAGTTCACGAACGCCCCGAAATCGGGTAGGCCAACCACCTTGCCGCTATAAATCTTGCCCACTTCCGGCTCGGCGATGATGCCGACGATCCAGTCGCGCGCCGCCTTGATCTTTTCGAGATCGGACGAGGCGATCTTCACGGTGCCGTCGTCTTCGATATCGACCTTGGCGCCGGTGGTCGCAACAATCTCGCGGATCACCTTGCCACCGGTGCCGATGATGTCGCGGATCTTGTCCTTGGGAACCGTCATCGTCTCGATACGCGGGGCATGGGCCGACAGTTCCGTGCGCACTTCCGTCAGCGCCTTGGCCATCTCACCCAGAATATGGGCACGGCCTTCCTTGGCCTGCGCCAGAGCCACCTTCATGATTTCCTCGGTGATTCCGGCCACCTTGATGTCCATCTGCAGGCTGGTGACACCTTCTGCGGTTCCCGCCACCTTGAAGTCCATGTCGCCCAGATGGTCTTCATCACCCAGAATGTCGGTGATGACGGCAAATTCCTTGCCCTCCAGAATCAGGCCCATGGCGATACCGGCACACGGGCGCTTCAGCGGCACGCCGGCATCCATCAGCGCAAGGCTGCCGCCGCACACGGTTGCCATCGACGACGACCCGTTCGATTCGGTGATGTCCGACAACACACGGATGGTGTAGGGGAATTCCTCCTTGGCGGGGAGCAATGGGTGCAGTGCCCGCCACGCCAGCTTGCCATGGCCGATCTCGCGGCGGCCGGGCGCCCCGAAACGCCCAACTTCCCCAACCGAATAGGGCGGGAAGTTATAGTGCAGCATGAAGCGCTGATACTTGAGCCCGTCGAGCCCGTCGATCATCTGTTCGGCGTCAGCCGTGCCCAGTGTCGTGGTGACGATCGCCTGGGTCTCGCCGCGGGTGAACAGCGCCGACCCATGGGTGCGCGGCAGGAAGCCCACCATCGCCTCGATCGGGCGCACCGTTCTGGTATCGCGGCCGTCGATGCGCCGGCCTTCCTTCAGGATGGCACCTCGCACGATGTCGGCTTCCAGCTTCTTGAACAGCTTCAGCGCCTTCATCTGGTCCTGCGGGCTGGCGTCGGCGAACAGGGCCTTGGCCTTGGCCTTGGCCACTTCCAGCGCTTCACGGCGCTCGGTCTTGCCCAGCATGCGGTAGGCAGCATCGATATCGCCACCCACTTCCGCCTTCAGGCTGGCCAGCATGGCGTCAACGCCTTCGGTAACCGCCAGTTCCCACGGGGCCTTGGCCGCCCGTTCAGCAAGGCTGATGATGGCGGCAATCACCGGCTGAATGCTCTGGTGGGCGAACATCACCGCCCCCAGCATCACCTCTTCCGAAAGCTCTTTCGCTTCCGATTCGACCATCATCACCGCTTCGCTGGTGCCCGCCACCACGAGATCAAGCGCGCCTTCGGCAACCTGCTCTTTCGAGGGGTTCAGCTGATACTGGCCATCCTTGTAGCCCACGCGGGCAGCACCGATCGGCCCCATGAACGGCACGCCCGACAGCGTCAGAGCCGCTGATGCGGCAATCATCGCTACGATATCGGCCTCGGTTTCGCCATCATAGGAAAGAACCTGGGCAATAACGTTGATTTCGTTATAGAAACCATCGGGGAACAGCGGGCGGACCGGGCGGTCGATAAGACGGCTGGTCAGCGTTTCATGCTCGGTCGCGCCGCGTTCGCGCTTGAAAAAGCCACCGGGAATGCGGCCGGCTGCGGAAAATTTTTCCTGGTAGTGAACGGTCAGCGGGAAGAAATCCTGCCCTTCCTTCACTGATTTGGCGGCGGTGACAGCGCACAGCACCACGGTTTCGCCGTAGGTGGCCAAAACGGCACCATCGGCCTGGCGGGCAATGCGCCCGGTTTCGAGCGTCAGCGTCTTGCCGCCCCACTCGATTTCGCTTTTCTGGATATTGAACATGGTCAAGGGATACTCTCTTCATGCCCCCGGCCATGAGCGCCAGAGGCGTTGCGGATGGCAACATGGCCTGTTCAGCAGGCCTAATGTTGCGGGAACGGGCCGGCGCACCGCGCGCGGCCCCTTATTGCAAAACGGCCCCACCCCCGGGATACGGATGGCGGGGCCGGATCGACTGGCCTTACTTGCGCAGGCCGAGCTTGGCGATGAGCGCCTGATACCGCGCCTCATCCTTGCGCTTCAGATAATCGAGAAGCGAACGACGCTTGTTGACCAGCATCAGCAGGCCGCGCCGCGAGTGATTGTCTTTGGCATGGGTCTTGAAGTGCCCGGTGAGATTCTGGATGCGTTCCGTGAGGATCGCCACCTGCACTTCGGGGCTGCCAGTGTCGCCCGCGCTGCGGGCATTGTCGGCGATGAGCGCGGACTTGCGCTCGGCAGTGATCGACATCATGAGTCTCCTACAAGCAGTTGAACCCCCGCACGACATGCAAGTCGTGCGTGTCAGCCTCGACCAGTGCAACCGGAACAGACCCGAGGGTTGCAAAATACCGGCCGGGTGCCACACGGGGCCCCACAAGGCGTTGTCCTTGTTGAAGGAGTTCGGCTTCGCGGGGGGTAACAGCAAGAACCGGGATGTCGTCCAGTCCGGCTGTCAGCGGCAAAAGGGCCTGTTCAGGCGCTGCCCCTAGCATCAACTGGCAGGCCGAGTCCAGCGAAATGGCCTGCGCCAGCGTAAATGGCCCGGCCCCCGTGCGCCGCAGCATCGCCACATGGCCGACAGTTCCGGCAGCCATAGCCAGATCGCGCGCAAGGCTGCGCACATAGGTGCCCTTTGAACACCGCACCTCGAAAGTGGCGGTGCCGGCCGTACCATCAGCCATCAGAAGCGCCAGATGGTGTATCACCACCGGGCGCGGAGCAAGCTCCACCGCCTCGCCGGCACGGGCGCGCTGATAGGCCCGCCGGCCGTCTACCTTGAGGGCCGAAAACGCCGGAGGGGCCTGGGCGATCGGCCCGGTAAAGCGTGGCAGAAGGGCTTCAAGAGCAGCGGCCTGCGGACGGTGATCGCTGGTCGCCACCACTTCGCCCTCCCGGTCATCGGTGCTGGTGGCCACTCCGAAGGCAATGGTGAAGCGATAGGTTTTCGGCCCGTTCAGAAGGGCGCCTGTCAGCTTGGTGGCTTCCCCCAAGGCAACCGGCAGCACCCCCGATGCCAGCGGATCGAGAGTGCCGCCGTGGCCGATACGCAACTGCCCCGGCCCCGATCGCGGGCCGCCATGACCACCATCGCGCAAGGCCCTCTTCAGGCGGCCCACCACCTGGGCGCTGCTTGGCCCCATCGGCTTGTCGATCACCAGCCAGCCGTGCAACCCCCGGCCCCGTTCAGCCATCGATTCCTTCATGCCGCAGGCCCATGCACCGGACTGGCCGGGGATGTCACCCCCGGCTGCCGTCAGTAGTTATAGGCACGCTCACCATGCTCACCCAGATCAAGCCCCTGACGTTCGACATCGGGGGCCACCCGCAGGCCTGATACCGAGCGGGCCACCAGGAAGGCAATGGTTGACCCAACACCCGACCACAGGATGGCAACCAGCACCGATTTGGTCTGGACCCACAGTTGCGCCAGCGCATCGTAATCGGCATCGGCAGGGCCACCCAGCGCCGCCATCATGGTGAAGGCGGTTCCAACTGAGCCGATGATCCCGCCCAGACCATGAATGCCGAACACGTCGAGCGAATCGTCAAAGCCAAGCCTGGGCTTCACCCGCATCACGAAGACGCAGCAGGCAATTGCCGCCACCGCCCCCAGCAGGATCGCCCCGAACGGCCCGGCATTGGCAGCGGCCGGAGTCACGGCGACCAGCCCGGCTATCGCCCCCGAACAGCCACCCAGCAGCGACCCGGCATGGCCCAGCAGCTTTTCCGTCAGCATCCAGAACAATACCCCGGCTGCAGCCGCCAGAAAGGTATTCAGCAGCGCCAGTCCGGCAATGCCGTTGGCTTCCAGTGCTGATCCGGCATTGAAACCGAACCACCCCACCCACAGCAGGCCGGTGCCGACCAGAGTCATGGTCAGCGAATGCGGCGCCATCACCTCGCGCTGATAGCCGATGCGTTTACCCACCATCAGGCAGCCGACGAGCGCTGCGACCCCGGCGTTGATGTGAACCACCGTGCCGCCGGCGAAATCGAGCGCGCCCCACTGGAAAATCAGCCCGGTGGTGGCGGGCGAGCCGCCCAGATACCAGACCATGTGCGCCATCGGGTAATAGACGATTGGAAGCCAGATAATCGCAAACACCATCAGTGCTGCAAACTTCATCCGCTCGACCAGGCCGCCCACGACAAGGGCAATGGTAATCGCGGAAAATGCCATCTGGAACGCCACGAATACCAGCTCGGAAATGACGACACCCTCGGTGAAGGTGGCAACTGTCGATGAAGGCGTGATGCCGGCCAGAAAGAACTTGCCCGACGACAGAAAGGCGTTGCCGTCTCCGCCAAAGGCGAGCCCATAGCCGAACATCACCCACATCAGCATGGCGAGGCTCGCCACTGCCAATACCTGGGTGAGCACCGAGGCCATGTTCTTGGCGCGCACAAGCCCGCCATAAAACAGCGCAAGGCCTGGCACGATCATCGCCATGACCAGCACCGTCGAGATCATCATCCACGCGGCATCGCCCTTCATCACCGATGCCGCCGCCGTTGCCGACTGTTGCGCCGCAGCAGGTGATGCCAGCCCGATCAGGCCGGTGCCACACAACAGCTGAAGCCCCATGCCCGCCTGCTGGCCACTGAACCGGAACTGGTTGAGCGGAGAGCGCCACCACCAGGCAAGATGTTGATTCAAAACATCTATCCGAGAATCAATTTCCCAGGGTCCAAATGGTTTGGCAATCCGCTTCACTGCATAGGTCTCCTTCCAATGGGGACAATGTGCAGTCTGCGAGAATGACGCAGCGCAGCATGATGGGCAAGAGACAATTTCAGGAAAATTTTGCAGTGCGCAACACTTCCGAACACCAGCAATGCGCGACCAGCAACAGGCAACGGGTTGTTGCCAGTTACGCCAGCACCGTCAGAGGGTTAGCTGCGGGCTATGGAACGGTTTTCTGTGCTGGCACTGCCGGTTTGCTCACAACCGCGCGTGCGGCCGCCTTGCGGTTCCGGGTGCCGGCAAGACGCGCAGCAGGTTTTCCCTCGGCAGTGGCCCCAGCCTCGCGGGTGGCGCGGCGTTCAAGCCAGCGGGCAAAGACGGCGCTCCCAACCGCCGTTGCCACCATGCCCACCGGCCCCAGCCGCCGGGCGATCATCGGGATGGCGGTCGGCAGCACAAAGCCGACGGCCGCCCCCAGCGGCCCGGCCGTAACGCCGCCAATGGTGCGGGCAAGCGTGCGGCCAGCCAGCGCGGTGATCAGTTTGCCAAGTATCGCCATGCCGCCGAAGGTAGCGGATGCTGGCGGCATTTCAAGCAGCCAGCAATTCCACCAGCAGGCGGTTGGTCACCATCCGCCCGGCGGGCGTCACCTGCAACACCGGCCCCGGCGCCAGCAGGCCCATTGCCACCAGCTTCTGGCGGGCATCGGCATCAAGGATCGCCGCCAGTTCCACCCCGGTGCTGGCCAGAAACCGGCCGGGATCAATCCCCTCGGCCAGCCTCAGGCCCATCAGCAGGGCTTCACGCGCGGCCTCGGGCGGCGGCACTGGCGTTTCGCTTTCCAGCCCATGGCCATGGGCCTGCACCGCTTCCAGCCAGCCTTCCGGGCGGCGCAGACGCATGGTCGCCAACCCGCAGCGGCGGCCGTGCGCCCCCGGCCCCACCCCCACATAGGGCTGATAGCGCCAATAGGCGAGGTTGTGGCGGCTTTCCTCTCCGGGGCGTGCATGGTTCGAAACTTCGTAAAGCCCCAGACCGGCGGCCTGCGTCAACGCGCCCGTCAACTCGAACATGGTGGCGGCTTCGTCTTCGCCAGGCAGCGCCAGCTTGCCGGCACGATAAAGGCTGGCAAACCGTGTGCCCTCCTCTATCGTCAGTTGATAGGCGGATAGATGACCGGTGCCAAAGCCAAGCGCCCGGGTCAGTTCAGACCGCCAGCTTTCTGCCGTCTGCCCGGGCCGCGAATGGATAAGGTCGATGCTGACACGCGGAAAATGGCGCTGCGCAACGTCGATCGCCGCCAGCCCCTGTGCCAGATCATGCGGGCGGCCCAGCAGCTTCAGGGCCCCGTCATCGAGTGCCTGTATGCCAAGTGACACGCGGTTCACGCCGGCAGCGGCAAAGCCGGCAAAGCGTGCGGCCTCTACCGAAGAAGGGTTGGCCTCCAGTGTGATTTCCACGTCGTCGGCCAGCGGCCAGTGGCGCAAGGCCGCCGCGATCAGCGCAGCAACGGTTGCCGGGTGCATCAACGATGGTGTGCCACCACCAAAGAAGATGGACACCAGCTGATGGTCGGCCGTCAGCCGCGCTTCATGCGCCAGATCAGCAAGCAGCGCCGCCTTCCAGGCCGCTTCGTCGATTTTGGCCCGCACATGCGAGTTGAAATCGCAATAGGGGCATTTGGTGACACAAAACGGCCAGTGAATATAAAGCGCAAGCGGCTTCGGCCCAGAATCGGTCTGTGGCATTGCCGGCCGCTCCGTCTGGCCCGCAGCCGGCCCGCCGGCAAGCGCTGTCACCCCAGAAGCTCCGCCTGCAGTTTCGCGAAAGCGGCGGCGCGATGGCTGATGGCATGCTTGGCTTCCGGTTCCATCTCGCCGAATGTCTGCTGATAGCCATCAGCCACGAACATCGGGTCATAGCCAAAGCCGTTGCCGCCGCGCGGCGGCCATACCAGCGACCCGGCACAGCGGCCCTCGAACAGCCGTTCGCGGCCATCTGGCCACACCAGCGCCAGCGTACAGACAAAGGCCGCCGCGCGACTGTCGGTTGGCCGCAGTTTCTCATGCACCTTCGTCATCGCCAGCATCCAGTCGCGGCCATTGGGGGTTTCCGCCCAGTTGGCGGTGTAAACCCCGGGGGCGCCACCCAGCGCTGCCACTTCAAGGCCGCTGTCATCGGCCAGTGCCGGCAAGCCGGAACCGGCACAGGCAAAACGCGCCTTCAGAAGCGCGTTGCCGGCAAAACTGTCTTCAGTTTCTTCGGGTTCGGCCAGACCAAAGGCTGAAGCCGGCAATGTTTCGATACCAAAAGGGGCAAGCAGGGCGGCGATTTCCACAAGCTTGCCCCGGTTGTGGCTGGCCAGCACCAGCTTGGGGCCGATGTGGTTCAGCGGCGTGCTCATCGCCCGGTCGCCCGTCGCTGGGCGGCGAATATCTCTGTGCAGCCAATGCGTGCCAGCCGCAGCAGGCGCAGCAGGGTTTCCTCGTCGAACGGCTCACCTTCGGCGGTGGCCTGCACTTCGCAAAGGCGATTGTCAGAGGTGAGGACGAAATTGCCATCGGTATGGGCGTTCGAATCCTCGGCATAATCGAGGTCGAGCACCGGCGTTCCTTCGAACACCCCGCAGGAAACCGCAGCCACCTGCTGCGCCAATGGGTCAGTTGCGAACGGGGTTTCGGCGTGGATCTTGTCAAGCGCCAGGCGCAGCGCCACCCATGCTCCGGAAATGGCAGCAGTTCGGGTGCCGCCATCGGCCTGAAGCACATCGCAATCAAGGGTGATCTGCCGCTCTCCCAGCGCCTTCAGGTCGGTAACGGCGCGCAGCGAACGGCCAATCAGCCGCTGGATTTCCTGCGTGCGGCCCGATTGCCTGCCCTTGGCGGCCTCCCGGCTGCCGCGGCTATGGGTGGCGCGTGGCAACATGCCATATTCGGCCGTTACCCAGCCTTCGCCCTTGCCGCGCAGCCAAGGCGGCAACCGTTCCTCGACCGAGGCGGTCACCAGCACATGGGTGTTGCCGAACTGCACCAGGCACGAGCCTTCGGCATAGGGGTTGCAGGCCGGGGTCATGGTGATCCCGCGCATCTGGTCTGGGGCACGGCCCGACGGGCGCATAGACAGGTCCTTTGATCAAGAAGTGTTCGAAAGCCACGGGTGCCATAGCGCTACAGCCGGCTTGCGCCAACCTCAGTCGGGGCTACATTCAGGGCATGAGCCCTCGCACCCCCGGCCCATCCACCCACCCGGTGAGGATCGATCAGCTGTCCGACAGGGCGCGGATGGTCTTTCGCGACATCATCGAATCCTACCTGACCACCGGCACGCCCGTCGGTTCGCGCACGCTGTCGCGGCAGGGGGCGCTGCATCTGTCGGCGGCCTCCATCCGCAATGTCATGCAGGATCTGGAAGAAATCGGCCTGCTGGCAGCGCCCCACACCTCGGCGGGGCGGGTGCCAACCGAACAGGGCCTGCGGCTGTTCGTCGATGGCATGATGCAGGCCGCCACCCCCGACCCGGCCGACACTGCCGCCATCGAGGCCGAGGCCCGGCGCACCGGCACCAGTATCGAGGATACCCTCACCCGCACGACAGCCGCCCTGTCGGGCCTTGCCCAGTGCGCTGCCGTCATCGCCACCCCCAAGCACGAGCCGGTGCTGCGGCAGCTTTCGTTCGTTCCGCTGTCATCGGACCGGGTGCTGGCCGTGCTGGTAGGGGCCGATGGAAGCGTGGAAAACCGGGTGCTGGAAAGCAATGGCCCCTTGCCCGGACCCATTCTCGTCCAGGCGCAGAATTATGTGAACGAACGCCTGCGCGGCCTCACCCTGAAGCAGGCGGTGGCGCAACTGCAGGCCGAGATGGAAAGCGGCCGCGCCGAACTCGATATCCTGACATCCGATCTGGTGGCGCGCGGGCTTGCCAGCTGGTCAGCCGATGCGAAGGGGCCGGTGCTGATCGTGCGCGGGCAGGCGCATGTGCTTGATTCAACTGATCTTGAACGGGCCCGCGCCCTGCTGGAAGAACTGGAGGACAAGGCCGAGCTGATGCACCTGCTTGAGCAGGCGCGCGAGGCCGAAGCGATGAAAATCTTCATCGGGGCGGAAAACAAGCTGTTCGCGCTTTCCGGCTCCTCGGTGATCGCTGCCCCCTATCGCGGAGCGGATGGACGGGTTATCGGCGTTGTCGGAGTGATCGGCCCCACGCGGTTGAACTATGCGCGGGTCATCCCCATGGTGGATTTCACAGCGAACAGATTATCGAGGTTGATGGCATGAACGACGAGACGCAGACCGCCACGGAAGCGGACGCGCCCGCGCACGAGAAAACGATCGACGAGCAACTGGCGGATGCCCGTGCTGAAATCGTCAACCTGACGGCCGAGCGCGATGCCGAGCGTGACCGGGCCCTGCGCGCTGCCGCCGAAGCGGAAAACACCCGCCGCCGGCTGGAGCGCGACAAGAGTGACGCCGTGCAATACGCCGCTGCCAGTTTTGCCCGCGACATGCTGACGGTGGCTGACAATCTTGGCCGCGCTGTCCAGTCGCTGCCCGACGATGCGTCTGATGCGCTGAAATCGGGGCTGGAAGCGACAATCCGCGAACTGGCTGCCATATTGGAGCGTCACGGTGTGAAAAAGGTTGATGCCGTCGGCCTGCCACTGAACCCTAATCACCATGAAGCGATGGTCGAAGTGGAGCACGAGGCCGAGCCCGGCACCGTGGTTTCCGAGTTGCAGGCAGGCTATGTGATGAAAGACCGTCTGCTGCGCCCGGCGCTCGTCACCGTCGCCAAGCCCAAGGGCTGATTGCAGCCCGTTCCGCAGTGGCCGATCGCGGCCTGACTGCGGAACGCTGACGGAAACTGCACCATATGCGCCTGCCGCCTGATGCGAAACGTCGCGCCACCGGCATGGTGCTGGCGCTTCTGGTGCAGTTGCTTCTGGTTGCCATGCTGCTGACCCTCACCCCCCGGCCGGGTGGCGGCCGCAAGGACGAACCGATCTTCATCGGTGTGAACATTCCGGCGGCAAAACCGCAACCGGAAACCCCACCCGAAACGGCGGAACCCCCCTCTCCCAGCAAACGGCCCGTTCAACCAACACCGCCGGTTGTTGCGGCGCCAGCGCCGCCGCCCGCACCCCTCGTTGCCGAACCACCGCCTATCATCTCCCTGCCGCCCCAGGTGATGGCCACGCTCGATATCAGCAAGCCACCGCCACGCCCCCGCACCTCCGGACCGCTGATGGGCCCACCGGCCCCGACCTCGATCGCCTCTGACGATACACCGCTGGTCAGTGGCAGCGGGCCAAACGGAGAGCCCCTGTTTGCCGCCGCATGGTACCGGGAACCCTATGACGACGAACTGCGCGGCTATCTGTCGACAGCGCGCGGCCCCGGCTGGGGGCAAATCGCCTGCCGCACGGTTTCCGGATACCGGGTGGAAGACTGCATCATTCTGGGAGAGTATCCGGAAGGTTCGGGCATTGCCCGCGCCGTTCAGGCGGCTGCCTGGCAGTTCCGGGTGCGCCCGCCCCGCAAGGGTGGCCACGATCTGGTGGGGGAATGGGTGCGCATTCATATCGATTACGGCCTGAAACGACGCAAAGATCAGGGCTGACAGCCGCCCCGGCTCAGGCGCGTCCGGCCGAAGCCGACAGTAGCGCCGGATCGATCCCCGCCTGCCTGAATCCCTGTTCCCAGCGCTGATCAAAGCTCGTCTGCCACAACAGATCATCTGTGCCCGGTGTCGAGAACCAGCCGTGGCGGGCCAGTTCCTCGTCGAGTTGCCCCGGCCCCCAGCCGGCATAGCCCAGTGCGCACAGATAATCGCTGGGACCGCTGCCGGAAGCAATCGCCGCCAGCACATCGCGGGTGCTGGTAAGTGCAAACCGATTGGCGACATGGCGGGTGTCCTCGCCGCCCCAGTCGCTGGTGTGCAGCACAAACCCGCGTTCCGGCTCGACGGGGCCACCCAGCAGCACCGGAAGCAGCGGCGTATCGCCGGGATCGATATCGAGCTGGTGCATCAGTTCGGGAACGGTGAGATCGGCAATCGGCAGATGCAGGCAGATCCCCAGTGCCCCGGTATCGTCGTGGGCGCAGATGGCGATCACCGAACGTTCGAACCGCGGATCGCCGATTCCGGGCATGGCCAGCAGGAACTGACCGGAAAGATAACGCGCATCCATGCCTGCACTCTAGTCTGCCAACGCCTGCTGGCAAGCATCCAGCCCGGCGAAGCGCTGGACCTTGCCGAACGGGAGGTCTAACCCGATCACCGACAGACGAAGGAGAAGGATCATGACGATCAAGGTTGGCGATTCGCTTCCCGACATTACACTGACGAAGGCAACCGATTCCGGACCGCAGCCGGTCAGCACCAGGGATTTCTTCGCCGGTCGCACCGTGGCACTGTTTGCTGTTCCCGGCGCCTTTACCCCCACCTGTTCGGCCAAACACCTGCCGAGCTACATTGAAAAGGCTGCCGAGCTGAAGGCCAAGGGCATCGATGAAATCGCCTGCGTTGCGGTAAACGACGCCTTTGTGATGGGGGCGTGGGGCAAGGGTGCGGGCGCTGACGGCCATGTGACCATGCTGGCCGACGGCAACGGCGATCTGGCAAAAGCCATCGGACTGACTCTTGACCTTGGCAAGATGGGGCTTGGCACCCGCTCACAGCGCTATTCGATGGTGGTAAAAGACGGCAAGGTTACCGTGCTGAACGTCGAGGCAGGCGGCGAATACCGCGTGTCGTCGGCCGAACATATGCTGAGCCAGCTGTAAGGGTGACATCGGCCATGGACTTTGAATATTTCGATGGTGACCAGCGCTGCCTTGGGGTGCTGGCCCTGCCAGACCCGGCCAGATTTCCCGGCAAGCGCGTTGGCATCGTTGCCGTGCACGAGGCCTGGGGGCTGGGCAAGCAGGTGCAGCGGCGGGTCAAGATGCTGGCTGACCTCGGCTATGTGGCGCTGGCCGCTGATATTTTCGGTGATCGCTATATCCCCAAGGATCCGCCCGACGGCATGGCCCGCATCGGCCAGTGGCTGGGCGACCGCCCGGCGCTGCGCCGCCGCGCAGCTGCTGCCGTTACCGCACTCAAGGCACACCCGCTGTGCGATGGGCGGATCGGCGTGATCGGCTATTGCTTTGGCGGATCGACGGCGCTGGAAGTGGCGCGCGCCGGAACGCCCGATGTGCTGGGTGTGGTGTCGTTCCATGGGGCGCTTCCCACCGACATGCCGGCGGAAAAAGGCGCCATCAAGGCCAGGGTTCTGGCATGCCATGGCGCGGAAGACCCGCTGGTGCCGCACGAGGCGCTCGTCGATTTCCTGAAGGAAATGGCCGCAGCCGGTGCCGACTGCCAGACCATCTGCTACACCGGCGCCTGCCACAGCTTCACCAACCCCGATGCCGATGGCTCGATCAACCCCGGCATCCACTATGAGGAAAAGGCCGACCGCCGGTCGTGGGTGGCGATGCAGACCCACTTCAACGAGGTGTTCGGCTAGGGCACGTTCGCTACAGCCGCGTCGGCCACTCCCGGCGCGGCTTGCCGCCCTTGCAGATATCGGCAACGAACGCCCGGGTTTCCGGCAGGGCATTGCGAGCATCGAGTGCCGTCAACGCCCCTTGCTTTTCGATGGTTGCGAAATTGCCGAGAACCTGGCCCCACAAACGGCAGGCCTCCGGGATGTCGCCGAAATTATAATGGTTTGCCGCCGTCGTCCGCAGCGTTGCGGTAAAACTGCGCAAGGCGCCCGGCGCGCCTTCCGCCAGTTCCACAAGCTTGCGGTGGGCATCGATCGCCACATCCGAAGCGGCATAGCTGGCAGCGCGATCATGGCGGTCCATGGCGATCTGCGCCTGCACTTCGCTAACCAAGGCCAGAGTTTGCAGCGCGCTCTTGTCGGCGGGATCGCGCCTTACCATGCGGTTGGCAAGTCCCACCGCTTCGTCGATCGCCTGTGTGGCTTTGTCATCTTGACCGTTCGATCGGTACACAACCGCGCTATACCACAGCGAGATCGCCAGTTTGCGCAGCATCTGCGGGTCATCCGGCAAGTCTGACAGCAGGTCTCGATTGATGGCGACAACTCGGTCGAGCGTGGCGCGCGCTTCGGGCTCCATCTTCAGCTTGTGCTGGACTTCCGCCAGCAAGCGCAGGTTGCCGCTGCGGGCGCTCCGCACCTCGCGGTCGGCGGCAATCGCCGGCGGAAGGCTCTCAAGAAAGGCATCGGCGCGCAAGTGGTGGGGCAATGCACCGGCGTAATCATCGTTCCAGCCAAAGCTGTCGCCAATCGCCTGAATGGCGCTGGCGTGAAGTCGGGCGGCTTCCGGGTCGGAATTGGCAAAGGGCGCTGTCGCCCGTTCGGCCTCGCCGGCCAGCAGGCGGGCGCGATCGGGCTTGTTGTTGTTGTAAAGATCAACACCTGCCTGCTCGGTTCGCAGGGCGGCAAAGGCCATCGCCACGGTCTTGTCCTTGGGGTGGGCGGCATAAACGGGTTCCAGCAAGGCGGCGGCGCGATCCAGCAGCGCGTTGGCATCGGCATAACGACCCAGCGATGCCTGCTGCCCGCCCCCCGTCACTTCGGCCAGCCGCACATAGCCGCGGCCGGCCTCGGCCACCACATCGATCGGGGCATCGGCCATCTCCGCCAGCGAATCGAGATAGCGAAGCGCGGTTTCCGCAAGCGACTTGCGGGCCTCGGTTGCCCCCGACACCCGGCTCACCTTGTCGAACACATCAAACAGCATGGCCTTGGCAATGGCGCGGGTCTGCTCGAACCGCGCCTGCGCCTGCGCCTGCGCCGCACGGGCATGATGGTTGGCAACCAACACCGCCACCAGCGCCACCACCAGACCGGCAAGTGTCGCAAGCGCCATCACCGATGGCAGACGGTGGCGCCAGAAAAATTTGCGTATCCGATAGGCATCACCCCCCCGCATGGCCGCCACCGGCATGGTGGTTCGCCACGCCACCAGATCGGCATGCAGGGCGTCGGCGGTCGAATATCCACCGGATCGGGCTGTAGCGATGATTGCCTGCAATTCTGCGTCGGGCTCCGGTACCAGCCGCGCCAGCAGCCGGCCAAGGCCGGCGATATCGGTCGCAGTGGGGGAAGCAGCGTCATGCGCGTTGGCAGCCGCGGCATCGGCGGGCCGTGAAATGCCGAAATCAATCAGCTTTACCATGCCATTGTCGTCAACCAGCACGTTCAACGGCGTGATGTCGCGGTGAACCACCAGCCGCCCATGGGCATAGGCAATGGCCGATGTCGCAGCTTCCACCAGTGCCACCCGCTCAGCAACACCAAGCTGATGTCTGTCGGCCCAGACATCGATGGCTATGCCGCCCTCAACCAGTTCCATCACGAAATAGGGGTCGCCATCGGCGGTCTCGCCGCCATCATGGATATGGGCGATATGGGGGTGATGCAGATTGGCGAGAGTCTGACGCTCAGCCAGAAACCGGCTGACCAGTTCGCTGGAAAGCAGGCCGGGCTTGATCACCTTGAGGGCGACCTCGTGGGTGAAATCCCCGGCATCGCGCACGGCCCGATATACGGTTCCCATGCCGCCCCGGCCAATCACCGCCAGCAGCCGGTAATGGCCTATCCGTTCGGGCATGGCCGCCAGATCATCCATGGCGACAAGGCCTGCAGCGCCGGTTCCGAACAATCGCCCCTCGCCCGACTGGGCATGCCGGTCGGCCTCCAGCATCGCCCGCACCCGCGCCTTTACCTGCGCGCTGCTGTCGTGCCGGGCAATCGTCGCCTCGCGGGCGGGTTCGGGAAGATCGACCAGTTCCTCGAACAGCAGGATCGCCTGACGTTCGGCGTCGAATTCCGGATCAACCCCCTCAGATGCCATCGATCCTGTTCCCCAAAGCATCCGACAACCACGCACGCGCGGCGCGCCAGCGGCGCTTCAGGGTTGCTTCGGAGAGGCCGGTAACCTGCGCGATGTCGCCGAGGCCCATGCCGCCGAAATACCGCATTTCCACCAGTTCCGCCAACTGCATGTCGATCGCCCCCAATCGCAACAGCGCAGTTTCGAGGGCAATCAGGTCAGGCGCACATTCCCCGTCGAGATTTTCATCCAGCTCCACCCGCCGGTGCGCCCGCTTGTCGGCCTGCTGGGAGCGGGCATGATCAACAAGAATATTGCGCATCAATCTGGCCGCAAGCGCGATCATGTGGGCGCGATCACTTATGTTGATCGCGCCATGGCGTACCAGCTTCAGAATGGCATCATTGATGAGATCGCCCGATGAAAAGGAAACATGTCGTTCATGGCGCAACTGGGCCGACGCGATGCTGCGCAGTTCCGGATACAGGCGGGTGATCAGCTGGTCGCGGGCTTCAGCGTCTCCGGCCCGCCACCTGACGATCAGATCCTCGACCCTGATTTCACTCCGGTCCATCGCCTGCAGCAGACCCCCCAATCTCGTATCAGCACGGCGCAGTGTCAGGCTATCACTTCCTCGTCGGCGCCCCTAGCCATTTTCAAACGGAATAACGAAGATTTTGCAATATATTGCAAAAAAATAATGCTGTTCTGACCGGATCCGCCCCGAGGTTACGCATTACCATATGCGGGCAACTGGCTCGCGAAAACGGGGAGAGCATATCATGCTGAAACAGGCAATCATCGTTGGGGCAATCGTGTCAGCGATACCGGCCAGCGCCGCACCGGTCGACCTCACGGGCTGGACCGCTGAAGGGAACAACCACAACTGGGTGGTGCAGCCGGGTAACGACAGCGTTCTGCAAACCATCAATGGCGACCCGACGGTGTTCTACGGAACCACCAACGCCATCGGCAACAAGCTGTCGGGAACCATCCGTGTGAATACCACGAGCGACGATGATTTCATCGGGTTCGTGCTGGGCTTCACCCCCGGCGACCTGTTTGCCGCCACCACGGATTACCTGCTTGTCGACTGGAAACAGGGCAATCAGGGTGCCGGCGCCCGCGGACTTTCCATCTCGCATGTAACGGGCGGAATCGGCACCGTTCCCGGTGATGCCTGGGGCCACACCGGAAGCGTGCAGGAACTGCAGCGCGGGGCAACCCTTGGTGACGTCGGCTGGGCAGACTTCACCACATACACCTTCGATCTCTATTACTACGCCAGCAATGTGCAGGTCTGGGTGAACGGCCTGAAGGAAATCGACATCAGCGGCAGCTTCGCCAACGGTCGGTTCGGCTTCTATAATTATTCGCAGCAACAGGTTCTTTATGCCGGAATCACCGAAGATGTGTTGCCACCGCCAGGCGGAGTGCCTGAACCTGCCGTCTGGGCGATGATGATTGCCGGTTTCGGCCTGGTGGGCGCCACCGTCCGCCGTCGCGGCATCACTCACGCCAGCGCCTGAACACCAGCAGGCCCCGCAGGCGCCAGCCAGCCACCGGGGAGGGCCGGTGCAAGGCTGGTAGGGGGGCGGCACCACTCGGTGCCGCCCCCAAACGTGGACTGGCACGGTTCAGATGTCGGCAAACAGGTCACGCATCTGGTAGCGTCCGGGCTTGCGCTTTGCGAGCCACTGGGCAGCACGCACGGCACCCTTGGCAAAAATCTCGCGGTTTTCAGCGACATGGCCAAGTTCCAGCCGCTCGCCCTCGCCTGCAAACAGCACCTTGTGCTCACCCGCCGATGAACCGCCACGCAGCGTTGCAAACCCGATTCCGCCGGGCGCGCGTGCCTGACGGTGCAGTTCATGTGGCTGCAGCCGCAAGGCAGCAAGGCTG
Organism: Sphingomonadaceae bacterium; assembly: GCA_039808025.1. Lineage (GTDB taxonomy): Bacteria > Pseudomonadota > Alphaproteobacteria > Sphingomonadales > Sphingomonadaceae > Sandaracinobacteroides. Next base: position 33,794 of record JBDHSK010000001.1, read on the forward strand.
CTGCCCCGCCCCCGGGCAGCGGCTTCCCCGAGGAACAGCGCCGTTCCCGACGGAGCATCGACCTTGTGGCGATGGTGCAGCTCGGCAATCTCGATATCAAACTCGGGCCCCAGCGCCCGCGCCGCCCGCTCGACGAGGCTGGCAAGCAGGTTGACGGCCAGCGACATGTTGGGGGACTGCAGCACGGCGATGCTGTTGGCGGCAACGTTGATCGCCCGCTGATGCTCTGCCTCCAGCCCGGTGGTGCCGATCACGATGGCGGCATTGCCATCGATCGCCGCCCTCAGGTTTTCAGCCAGTGCCGCCGGAGAGGTGAAATCGATCAGCACATCGGCCTTGTGGGCAATAGGCTGGGCGTTTGCACCCACCACCAGCCCATCGCCGATCACCGATCCGCATATGCGGTGGCCCGGCCTTTCCACGCCGCCCACCAGCAGCACATCGGCTGCCGCCTGCACTTCGCGCACCACCGCCTGCCCCATGCGGCCACCCACCCCCAGCACCCCTATCCGGATCATCGTCAGCCATCTCCTCTGCTGCCAGCGCCATTCAGCCCGCCACCCGACGCTGGTGCGGCAAAGCGGCGATGAACGCAAGGCACCGGCAACGGCCCACCCCTTGCACTGGCCACTGCGGAATGCTGAAATGCAGGGATGATCTACCCACCGTTCGCGCGCCGCGCGCTTGCCGCCCCCTGCCTTGCCTTTGTGTGCCTTGCATCCATCTCGCTGCCGGCCTTTGCCGCAGCCGAACAGTATTCGGTGATTCTGGGCGGGCGCACTGTCGGCGCGCTCGATGCCGATACCAGCGCCGAAACCGGTGTCAGCACCACCCGCATCACCTACGATTACAAGAACAACGGGCGCGGCCCCACCATGTCGGAATCGCTGGCGGTCGACAGTCAGGGCCTGCCAACCAGCTGGACAGTTGCGGGCACCACCACCTTCGGAAGCAAGGTGAACGAAAGTTTCCGCCGCGATGGCGACCGCGCCGAGTGGACCGACGCAACAGGCACCGGAAATGCCCGGATCGGCACACCCGCCATTTACGTGTCGCAGTTCGGCAGCCCCTGGTCTCTGGGTCTTTACGCCCGCGCCTTGCTGAAGGCCGGCAATAGCATGGCGGCGCTGCCCGGCGGGGCCCTGCGGCTGGAAAAGATCGCCGATGTGCACGCAGGTAGCACCCCCGTCACCGCGTATGCGATCTTCGGTCTGGATACCGACCCGGTGACCCTGTTCCTCGATGGCCGGCAAGAGCTGTTCGCCGTTGCCTCTCCGGGCTTTGCGCTGGTGCGCAAGGGCGCCGAAGGCAGCGAGCAGCAGTTGCGCGACCTTGTTGCCCAGTGGGACACCGAGCGCATGGGCCAGTATCAGAAAGACCTGGCGCATCGGGCAAGGGGAACGCTCCGTATCACCAACGTGCGGGTTTTCCAGCCGGAAACCGGAACGCTTTCCGCCCCGTCGTCGGTTACCGTCAAGGGCGATCGCATCGCCACGATCGAACCGGCCTCGGCCCCAGCCAGTCCGGGCGACACGGTGATCGATGGAAATGGCGGCACCCTGCTGGCCGGTTTCAGCGACATGCATGGTCACCTTGGCCAGAACAGCGCGCTGTCGAATATCGCTGCCGGGATCACCACGGTGCGCGACATGGGCAACACCGATGCCGTGCTCGACAAGCTGGTGGAACGCATCGAACGCGGCGAGCTCGCCGGCCCCAGCGTCGTGCGGTCGGGTTTCATCGAGGGCAAGAGCGCCACCAACGCCGAGGGCGGCACCACCGTTGCAACCGAGGCCGAGGCACTGGCGGCCGTGAAGAAATATGCCGACAAGGGCTTTTTCGAAATCAAGATCTACAGCAGCATCAACCCGGCATGGGTTCCGGCGATGGCCAGGGCCGCCCATGCCCGCGGCCTGAAGGTGGTGGGCCATATTCCCGCCTTCACCACCACCGATGCGATGCTGGAAGCCGGCTATGACGAGATCACCCATATCAACCAGATGATGCTGAACTGGGTGCTGAAGCCCGGTGACGATACCCGCACCCTGCTGCGGGTGACGGCTCTGAAGCGGTTGGCTGGCTTCGACCTCGATTCGCCGGCACCCCGGAAAACGCTGGCGCTGGTGAAGGAAAAAGGCGCAGCCCACGACCCGACTCTGGTAATCATCGAGCATCTGACGCTGGGCCGCACCGGGCAATCCTCGCCTGCCACCGCCGACTGGATCGACCATATGCCGGTGAACAGCCAGCGCGATCTCAAGCAGGCGATGCTCGACATAACAGGCCCCGAGGACGACAAGGCCTATCGCGGCGCCTTCGACACCGCAAAGGAAGTGGTGCGGCGTCTGAACCAGCAGGGCACGCTGATCCTGCCCGGAACCGACATGGGCGGGGATTTCTGGTATCACCGCGAGCTTGAGCTTTACACCCAGATCGGCATGACCAACGCGCAAGTGCTGAAGCGCGCCACTGCCGACACCCAGGATTATATGGGGCGCGGCAAGGATTATGGCCGCATCGCTCCGGGCATGAAGGCCGATTTCATGCTGCTTCCGGGCGACCCGCTGGCCGACATCAAGGCCATCAACGCCATCGCGATGGTGGTGAAGAACGGCACTGTCTATTTCCCCACGGAAATCTACCAGAAAATGGGGATCCGGCCGTTCACCACCGTGCCGGCGGTATCAGGGGCACCCTTTGCCCGCTGACATCACCTCGATCGTCATACTGACCGGTGCCGGCATTTCAGCGGAATCGGGGCTTGCCACCTTTCGCGGCCCCGATGGTCTGTGGGAAGGCCACCGGGTGGAAGACGTGGCAACACCCGAAGCCTTCGCCCGCAACCCGCAACTGGTGCAGCGCTTTTACGATGCCCGCCGCGCCGCACTAGGAACCGTTGCGCCCAATGCCGCCCACCGGGCGCTTGCCAAACTCGATTCCGAATGGCCGGGCAACCTGCTGCTGGTGACCCAGAATGTCGACGATCTGCACGACCGCGCCGGCGCGCGCCGCATCGTGCACATGCATGGCGAACTGAAATCCGTCTGGTGCCTGTCCTGCAACGCCCGCCACCGCTGGGAAGGGCCGCTGCTTGGCACCCCACCCTGCCCCTCCTGCGCACTTACGGGCCATCTGCGCCCCGATATCGTGTGGTTCGGAGAAATGCCCTACCAGATGGAACGGATTGACGCGGCGCTGATGCAGGCCGACCTGTTCGTCTCGATCGGCACATCGGGCAATGTCTATCCCGCCGCCGGTTTCGTCGATCTGGCCCGTCACGCCGGTGCCCGCACCATCGAACTTAACCTCGACCCCTCGCTTTCCAGCCGCCGCTTCGACGACAGCCGCCTCGGCCCCGCCACCCGGCTGGTGCCCGAACTGGTGGAGCGCCTGCTGCAAGGACAGATGCCATGAAAAGAGCACAGCCTGCCGCCCTGTTGCTGGCCGCCCTTCTGCTGCCCAGTCCGACAGTGGCCGCCCCCCACGATCTGGTGATCAGCGGCGGCACCATTTACGATGGCACCGGCGCACCGGGCTTTGCCGGCTGGGTGGCGATTGATGGAGACCGCATTGCCGCTGTCGGTCGTGGCAAGGCGCCAGCCGCACTCCGCACCATAGATGCCAGGTCTCAGGCAGTGGCCCCCGGCTTCATCAACATGCTGTCGTGGGCGACGGAAAGCCTGATGATCGACGGGCGTGGCCTCTCTGACCTGAAGCAGGGCGTCACGCTTGAAGTGATGGGCGAAGGCTGGACCATGGGGCCGATGAACGCCGACATGAAGGCCAAGGCCCTGGCCCGCCAGCAGGATTTCAAATACCCCATCACCTGGGACACGTTCGGCGGCTATATGGAAATGCTGGAAAAGCGCGGCATCGCCCCCAATGTCGCCAGCTTCGTTGGCGCCACCACCATCCGCATCCATGAACTGGGCGAAGACGATGTCGACCCGACGCCCGCCCAATTGGCTGCCATGACCAAACTGGTGAAGCAGGCGATGAACGAGGGGGCGCTGGGGGTTGGCTCCAGCCTGATCTATGCGCCCGCTGCCTATGCTGAAACCCCGGAACTGGTGGCGCTGGCAACGGCGTCAGCCCAATGCGGCGGAAGCTACATCAGCCACATCCGTTCGGAAGAAGGTGGCATCGAAGCCGCCATTGACGAACTCGTCACCATCGCCCGCCAGTCGGGCGGCCCGGCGGAAATCTACCACCTGAAAATCTCGGGCGAACGCAACTGGCCCAAACGCGACGCCGTGCTTGCCCGCATTGAGGCAGCCCGGCAATCCGGGCTTGATATCCGCGCCAACATGTACAGCTATACCGCCGGCTCGACAGGGCTAGACGCCTCGATGCCGACCTGGGTGCAGGCTGGCGGAGTCGAGCAATGGGTGAAACGTCTGAAAGACCCGGCGATCCGCCAGAAGGTGCTGGCCGAGATGCGCGCGCCTTCGGGGTGGGAAAATCTGGCGCTGGCCACTGGTGACCCGTCGCGCGTGCTGTTCATCGGCTTTCGCAACCAGAAGCTCAGGCCTCTGATCGGCAAGACGCTGGCCGAAGTGGCGGCCATGCGCGGCACCAGCCCCGAAGACACCATCATCGACCTGGTGATCGAGGATGAAAGCCGGGTAGACACCATCTATTTCCTGATGTCGGAAGACAATGTGAAGGCCATGTTGGCGCTTCCGTGGGTTTCCCTTGGCTCCGACGCAGAGGCCTCGGCCCCTGAAGGGCTGTTCCTCACCAGCAGCACCCACCCGCGCGCCTATGGAAATGTCGCCCGCTTCCTTGGCAAATATGTGCGCGATGAAAAGGTGGCGCCGCTGGAGCAGGCGATCCACCGCCTCACCGGCCTGCCGGCTGCGCGGCTGAAACTTGCTGACCGTGGAACGCTAGCTGCCGGCAAGGCCGCTGACGTGGTGATCTTCGACCCCGCGACCATCGCCGACCATGCCACCTATGAAAACCCCCGCCAGTTCGCCACCGGGGTTTCCAGCGTGTTCGTGAACGGCGTGCAGGTGCTGGCCGATGGCGAACCCACCGGCAAACCCGCCGGACGCTTCCTGAAAGGGCCGGGGTTCAACCGCTGCCCGTCCTGAAGCCGGGTTCAGCCAGCAGCCGGCCAGACGTGTGCTTCGCCCATGCGGCGGACGGCGGCGATCTTGTCGGCAAACAGCGACCAGTCGTCATGTTCAGCGATTGCCGCCCACAAGGTTTCCACTTCGTCGATCAGCATGGTTTCGGGGCTGCTCCCCGCCCAATAGGGGTGATCGCGCGCACCGGGCAGTGGCGTAAATCGCGTAAGTAACTCGGCAAAGGGTGCAAAAGGCGCAAACCCCTCTGGCAGCGGATCCGGGCAGTTGCCACCCCGAAAGCGGAACCACGCCACGTCGGGCACCACGCCCGATTCCTGCAGACCGGTCTCGAAGGCCAGCAGCAGCGCCTCTTCATCGGCCGGTTCGCCGTGTTGAAGGCCAAGCCGCCACAGCGCCTGACGTCGCCAGTGTGCGGCGCAGATCGCCGGCCATGCTTCCAGGGCCGGAGTGAGGCTGGGTTCGGGGGCCACCACATGCAGGGCGTTCGCCAGTTGCAGCAGGTTCCAGTGAACCGCCTTGGCCTGCCGCCCGAAGGCGAACAGCCCGCCAGCATCGAAATAGGCGGCGGTAAAGTTCATGTCCCACGCAGGCAGAAAGCGCCACGGCCCGTAATCGAAGCTCTCGCCCGTCACGTTCATGTTGTCGGTGTTCAGCACCCCGTGCACGAACCCGGCCACCCGCCATTGCGCCACCATGCGCGCCAGATTATCGCCCACCCAGTTCATCAGCGTTGCAAAACGGTCTGGTCCGGGGGGCAGACACGCCAGATGTTCCAGCACATAATCGACAAGGGTGCCGATGGCGTTGCCGTCGCGCAGCGCTGCCAGCCGCTGAAAGCTGCCGATACGGATATGGCCATGCGACAGCCGCACCAGCACCGACGACCGGGTGGGCGATGGCTCGTCGTTGCGATAGAGCTTTTCCCCCGTCTCGAACAGCGACAGGGCGCGCGATGTCGAAACCCCCAATGCCTCAAGCATTTCCGCCGCCAGGATCTCGCGCACGCCGCCCTTCAGGGTGAGGCGGCCATCACCAAAGCGCGACCAGGGCGTCTGGCCACTGCCCTTGGTGCCAAACTCCATCAGCCGGCCACGGGCATCGAGCATCTGCGCGAACGTAAAGCCGCGGCCATCGCCAAGTTCGGGGTTGTACACCCCGAACTGGTGGCCGTGATAGCGCAGCGCCAGCGGCTGCGGCAGGCTGCCGGCAAAGGGCTGGAAGGCGGCAAAATGTGCTTCCCATTGCGCCGGTGTCAGCTGGTCAAGGCCGATGTCGGCGGCGGCACGGTCGTTACGCCAGCGCAGGATGTGTTGGGGAAACCGTGCCGGCGACACGACATCGAAAAAGCCGGGGCCCAGCGCTTCGAGATCGTGGCGGGGCCGAAAGCCGGTCAGCGCGCACCGCCATCGGCCGCGGCGGTATCGCCAACGGCTGCCGAGCAGAAGCGCACGCATTCATCGAGGATGGCATTGCGGCGGGCCTCGCTGAGGCCGGGCTCGACATACTGCCAGGCCGCTTCGCGCACCACGGCAAACACCAGCAGGGCACTCAGCGCCGGGTCGGGTAATGGCCAGCCCAGCAATTTCGCGCGTGCCGCCAGGTGGGCGGTGGTCCATTCCACCAGCATCTCGCGCGATGCCTGAAAGAAAATCTCGCCCTCAGGGCTGTTGCGCAGTTGCCGGTAGCCTCCGCGCCTGCCCGTGGCCGGAACCGAAAAGCTGTTGCGCACGGCATTGGCCTCGGTAAAGCCGAAGCAGCGGCGGATACTGGTTTCAACACTGATGGTTGCTATGTCGTCGTCACCGGAAATGGTGGCGATCAGCTTTTGCCCATGCAGCCGCCCCAGTTCGGCGAGCAACCCGCGTTTCGAGCGGAAATGATAAAAGATCGAGCCTTCCGAAACATCGGCCAGACGGGCGATCTCGGCGGTTCCGGTCGCGGCATAGCCATGCACGGCAAACAGCTGATAAGCCGCTTCCAGCACCCGCGTGCGGGTCTCCGCCGGATCGTAGCGGCGCAGCCGGGAGGGTTCCGATGCCTGAAGGTCTGTCACGCCTCTCTCTTACCGGCCTTTTCCATCATCTGGCAAATTGCACTTGTTGCACGCAGCGCATAGGAAGCCACCGTGAACTCTGACCGTTATTTCTTTACTGGCGACAATGTTCGTCTGCACTGGCGCGATCACCCCGGCAGCACCGGCCGGCCAGCGGTGCTATGCCTGCCCGGTCTCACCCGCAACATGCGCGATTTCGACGAACTGGCCAACCATCTGGCTCCGCGCTATCGGGTGGTTACCACCAGTTTTCGCGGCCGTGGCGATTCCGGCTATGCGCGCGACCCGCTTTCCTATGTGCCGCTTACTTACGTAAGCGACCTTGGCCGCCTGATCGCCGAGGCCGAGCTGAAGCGCTTCGTGATCATCGGAACCTCGCTGGGCGGGCTGGTGGGCCTGCTGCTCGACATGACCCACCGCAGCAGCATTGCCGGGCTGGTGCTGAACGATGTCGGCCCGGAACTGGAAGTGGCGGGGTTGCAGCGCATCCGCCAGATGGTGGGGCGCGGCGGCAACTGGCTCACGTGGCTGCACGCCGCCCGCGACATCGCCGAACGTCAGGCCGATATCTACCCCGACTGGCAGCTGGCCCAATGGCTGGCCCACGCCAAGCGCCTGTGCCGGGTAACGCGCGAAGGCCGGATCGACTGGGACTATGACCCGGCGATCGCCGCCCCCTTCCAGTTGCCCCACAATGACAACGCCCTTGATTTCACCACCGCGCTGATCGGCTTTGCCGACCGGCCGGTGCTCAGCCTGCGCGGCGCCCTTTCCGATATTCTGTCACGCACCGGCCAGTTGCGCATGGAAAAGCTGCTTCCCGGCCTTCAAGCCGTCGAAGTCCCCCAGGTCGGCCATGCGCCAACCCTTATGGAACCTGTCGCTCTCAAGGCCATCGATGATTTTCTGGCCGATTTTCCCGGCTAGAGGCGTTGGGCAATGGCAGCTGTCGCCCGCCGCCGGGCCTCGGCCTGCAACATCGCCGGGCCATTGACGCGACGGGTGATCGCGTCGATCTCGCCCCGGTCGGCCAGGGCGTTGCATCCGTTGTCAGACCAGAACCAGCCGGCTGTGCGCACGGCATCGGCCGGCAGGGCCACCAGCTCCGGCTGTTCCTCGTAGGGGCGGCCAAGTGCCTGGGCCGCCCGGCGGTAGTTGGTGCGGCCCGTTAGCTGCTTCAGGCCGCGCCCCCGAAAGCGCCAGCCATCGCCAGTCGTGGCCGGGCCATTGCCCAAGCGCCCGGCATAGACATGGTTTGCCAGACGCTCAGGGTTGCGCACGAACGGCATGGCCACGGCCACGCCGCCCCTGAAACGCGACGGCCACACCGCCACCAGCCGCTTTGGTGACGTGTAAAGCAGGTTTTCCGACAATCGCCGGAATCCCGCCGATTCGATATGGCACTGCCCCAGAAACGCCGCCAGCCTTTCGCGGCTGGTCAGGCCGAATTGCGGCAGCAGGTCTGCCAGATGTCCGGCAAATGCCATGATCGCCTGTTAGCGCACCCCGATGGCCCGCAATGCCGCCCCATAATTCCAATCCATAAGGTTCTCCCGTAGTAAAGAACCATTATGGTTATTATATGGAACAAATGTAGGACACCCCCATGGTAACGGCGGGGAAATGCCGCTATACACCATGCACCATGGACGATCTGTTCCAGCCTGCCCCCAAAGACTCCCCGTTGGCTGACCGGCTGCGGCCAACCCGGCTTGCCGATGTGGTGGGCCAGCCGCAGCTGCTGGGCAATGACGGGGCGCTTACCCGCATGGTGGCTTCGGGGCGTCTGCCCAATCTGGTGCTGTGGGGGCCGCCCGGAACCGGCAAGACCACCATCGCCCGTCTGCTGGCCGAGGCCCCCGGCTACCGCTTCGTGGGCGTTTCGGCAGTGATGACTTCAACGGCCGATCTCAAGCAGATCTTTGCCGCAGCCCGCGCCGCCGGCACCCGCACCCTGTTGTTCGTTGACGAAATCCACCGCTTCAACCGCTCGCAACAGGATGGATTTCTGGGGCCGATGGAAGATGGCACCATCACCCTGATCGGAGCGACCACCGAAAACCCCAGCTTCGAACTGAACGCCGCCATCCTGTCGCGCGCGCAGGTGCTGGTGCTGAACCGGCTGGATGATGCAGCGCTTGAGCAGTTGCTGGCGCGCGCCGAGGCGGCCACCGGCCACCCGCTGCCGCTAACTTCGGCAGCGCGGGCGGCGCTGATCAACGGGGCCGATGGCGACGGCCGTTTTCTGCTGGGGCAGGCCGAAACCCTGTTCGCAGCTGCTGGCACCACCCCGCTAGACCCGCAAGCCATGGGGGCGATACTGGCGCGGCGCGTGCCCGTCTACGACAAAGACCGCGACGGTCATTACGACCTGATCTCGGCCCTGCACAAATCGCTGCGCGGCTCAGACCCTGATGCCGCGCTCTACTGGCTGGCGCGCATGCTGGTGGCTGGCGAGCAGCCGCTCTACATCGTGCGGCGGCTGGTGCGCTTTGCCAGCGAGGATATCGGCCTTGCCGACAGCAACGCGCTGGTGGTGGCGCTGGCCGCCAAGGATGCCTATGATTTTCTCGGCAGCCCTGAGGGCGAACTGGCGATCGTGCATGCCTGCCTCTATCTCGCCACCGCCCCCAAATCGAACCGCGCCTATCTGGCGCAAAAGGCCGCCGTAAAACTGGCGAGCGAGTCGGGATCGGTGCCGCCGCCTCGCAACATCGTCAACGCCCCCACCCGGCTGATGAAAGAGCTGGGGCATGGCGCCGGCTATACCTACGACCACGACAGCGAGCATGGCTTTTCCGGCGACAATTACTGGCCCGATCGTATGCGCCGGCAGACGCTTTACACCCCGACCGAGCGTGGAATGGAAAAGCGAATCGGTGAACGGCTGGCCTTCTGGGACTCCCTTCGAACGGAGCGCAAATGAACTGGAAATCGGTTGAAACGACAGGCCTTTCCCTTCCAGCCATGCAGACAGGCACCAGCTATGGCCGCCCCGCTCTGAAGCTGAATGGAAAGCTTGTTGCCTGTGCCGGCCGCGCGGACGATCACTTCGTCCTGATGCTCGATCACGATCGGGTTGACTTCCTGCTCGCGTTTGAGCCCGACCAGTTTTTTCAGACGCCGCACTATGTTGGCTGGCCGTGCATTCTGGTTCGCTACGCGGGTCTTGATCCCGATGACCTGCACAGCCTGCTCTCCGAAGCCTGGGAACGACGTGCGACGGCAAAGCAGCGATCGGCGCACATGCAACCATGAAGGGGCGGCACAGCACAGCACCGTCAGCGACCTCTGCTGTGGCCGCCAGCGCCATGGAACAGTGGCGCACCCCTGATTTTGACTTTTATGTGGCCGTTGACTGGTCTGGTGCGAAAGGAAGCCGCCATCGCGGCGTCGCCATTGCCGTGGCAGAGCCTGTAGGTGCGCCGGCGATCGTGCCGCCACCTGCCATACGTGGCTGGGCGCGATCCGAAGTGGCCGAATGGCTGCGCGCCCTACCGGGCAGGGTTCTTGCAGGGTTTGATTTTTCCTTCGCGCCACCCTTTGCCGAACGCGGCTGCTATCTGCCGGGCGCTGACGCGCCGGATACCGGGCCTGCATTCTGGGCATGGGTCGATGCGCAATGCACGGATGCCGATCTTGGTGCGGCATCGTTTCTGGAACGCACGCACCGTCCACATTTCTATTTCGGAGCGCGCGATGGCCGCAAGGCCGATTACATGCACTGGCGCGCCTGCGAAACGGCCTTCAATGCAACAGGCGGCCACAAATCATCTACGGTCTTCGATGCGATCGGGCCATCGCAGGTAGCCAAGGCCAGCTTTGCGGGGATGCGCCTGCTGAACCAGCTGCATGGCACGATCGCCATCTGGCCGTTTGATCAGGCAGGCCCGCGTACCATCGTCGAGATCTATGCCCGCGCCATGATCCGCCACGCCGGCCTTCCGGGGCGCAAAATCCGCGACGATAACATGCTGGCAACTGCCCTTGCCCGGCTGGAGTGCCCGCCACCCGCCACCGCACCCCGAGACGATAATGAAAGCGACGCGCTGATCACGGCGGCCGCCCTGCGCTACCTCTCGGCCCGGCCCGGCCTCTGGCACCCCGCCGGCCTGACGGACGAGATCGCCCGAACCGAAGGCTGGACGTTTGGCATCGGCTGAACGCTGCGCTATGGGGGCGGCGATGAACGCCTACATACTCGTTGGCATTGGGGGCGCGCTGGGCGCCATGGCGCGCTTCGCTGTGGGCCGGCTGGTTGGCATCTGGCCTTCGGGCTGGCCGATGGCTACCTTTGCCGTCAATCTGCTGGGCGGGCTGCTGATGGGCCTGCTGGCCGCCTTCGCATGGCGGCTGGGTGGCGAACCGGCACGCCTGCTGCTGGGGGTGGGGGTGCTGGGCGGCTTTACCACTTTCTCCGCCTTCTCGCTGGAATTGCTGCTGATGATCGATCGCGGTCAACTGGCGATGACAATCGTCTATGCGCTGGCATCGGTGGTGCTGGCGCTGGCGGCGGTTGCCCTCGGGATGTGGGCCGGGCGGGCGTTGTCATGAGCGGCGATTATCACATCGACGCCGACGACGACGGCATCCGCGTCGACCGCTGGTTCCGGCGCCATATGCCCGAGGCCAGCTTCAACCAGGTGAGCCGCTGGGCCCGCACCGGGCAGCTGCGGCTGGATGGCGCCCGCGTCGGCCCCGGAGACCGGCTGGCCGCCGGGCAGGTGCTGCGGGTGCCACCCGTGGTAATCACCGCGCCGATGGCGGTAAAGCGCGAGCGCCGCGAACTTACGCCGGAACAGGCGGAATTCGCACAATCGCTGGTCATCCATCGCTCGAAGCACGCGCTGGTTCTGAACAAACCGCCCGGCCTTGCCACCCAGGGCGGCACCAACACCACCGAACATGTCGACGGGCTGCTCGACGCGCTGATGTTCGACACCGAGCAGCGTCCCAGATTGGTGCACCGGCTGGATAAAGACACCAGCGGCGTGTTGTTGCTGGCCCGCACCGCACGCGCTGCCGCCTTTTTCGGCAAATGCTTCGCCACCCGCGACACCCGCAAGATTTACTGGGCGCTGACCGCCGGGGTGCCCATTCTCGATGATGCCCTGATCGACCTGCCGCTGGCCAAACAGCCGGGCAGCGGTGGCGAGAAAATGCATGTCGACGAAGCCAGCGGCCAGATGGCCAGATCGCGCTTCCGGGTGATCGACCGCGCCTCAGACCGGGTCGCCTTCGTGGAAATGCAGCCCTTGACTGGCCGCACCCACCAGTTGCGCGTCCATGCAGCCGCCACCGGCACCCCGATCGTGGGCGATGGCAAATATGGCGGTGCGGTCGCCTTCCTCACTGGTGGCATCAGCCGCAAGCTGCACCTGCACGCACGGCGGCTGGTCATACCACTGCCCGATGGCGGCAAGCTCGATATCGTGGCCGAACTGCCCGCCCATATCTCGGCCTCGATGGCCATGCTGGGGTTCGACCCCGCCGATGGCGACCAACCGCCGCCCGAAACCGCGCCCGCCGCCACCAGGCCAAAGCAGCGCCGCCAGTCTTCGGCCACCAGCGGCAACCGCCGGGGCGAACGGCGCAGCCGGGGAAGCAGCCGGTGAGGCTCGCCGTTTTCGATTGCGACGGCACGCTTGTCGACAGCCAGGCCAACATCCTGCGCGCCATGGCCGCCACCTTTGCCGAGGCCGGCCTTGCCGACCCCGGCGAACAGGCCGTCAGGCGAATCGTCGGCCTGTCGCTGCAACAGGCAATCGCTGCACTGCTGCCCGAGGGGGAACCCGGCCTCCACTACCGGATGGCCAATGATTACAAGCGTATCTTCCAGCAGATGCGGGCGGATCGTTCATTAGACCCTGAGCCGCTCTACCCCGGAATCGGCACCCTGCTCGCAGAGCTGGAGACCGATGGCTGGGCGCTGGCGGTCGCCACTGGCAAGAGCGACCGCGGGCTGGCCCTCACGCTCGATCATCACGGCATTGCCCACCACTTCATCAGCCTGCAAACCGCCGATCGCCACCCGTCGAAGCCGCACCCGGCTATGCTGCTGGCCTGCCTGGCCGAGGCCGGGGTCGCACCCCAAAACGCCTTCATGATCGGCGATACCGTGTTCGACATCGGCATGGGCGCGGCCGCCGGAGTGACCCCCATAGGTGTTGACTGGGGCTATCACCACCGCGCCGAGCTGCTGGACGCCGGAGCCACCGGCGTAGCCGCCACCGCCGCCGACCTGAAAGCCCTGCTCTATGGCTGACTCCGATCTCGCCATGCGCCGGGTGATGCTGCTAACCCTGGTGCGGCTGGTGGGCTTTGCCATCGTGCTGGGCGGGTTCTGGCTGGCCGGCACCGCCCATGGGCCAACACCGCGCATGATGGCCGGGCTGGCAACCGCCTGTGCCGGGTTGCTGATCTTCCTGCTGGTGCCGCGCCGGATGGCACGCCGGTGGAAAACGTGAAACGCTTCTGGACCGCCGTGACAGTAGCGCCCGATGGCGACTTTCACGCCATCCATCTCGACGGCCGGCCGCTGCGAACGCCAGCGCGCGCACCACTGCGGCTGCCCTCGGCGGCGCTTGCCCACGCCATCGCTGCCGAGTGGGAAACCACCGGGCACGAAATCAACCCCCGCGCCATGCCGTTTACCGGACTTGCCAATGCCGCCATCGATCTGGCTGCGGAAGACAGGGCCGGGTTTGCCGCACGGCTGGCCAGCTATGCCGAAAGCGACCTGCTGTGCTACCGGGCTGACTGGCCGCAACCGCTGATCGAACGCCAGAGCCAGCAGTGGGAGCCGCTGCTGCTTGCCGTCGAACAACGGCTCGACAGCCATTTCCACCGCACCACCGGTATTGTTCACGTCGCCCAGCCCGAGGGTTCACTGCAACGGGTGCAGCAGCTGCTGGCCAGCTATTCCCCATTCCGTCTGGCCGCCCTCGACCCGATCGTCACCATTGCCGGCTCGGCCGTGGTGGGGCTGGCGCTAGCGGAAGGGCTAGCCTCGGCAGAACAGCTGTTTGCCGCCGCCACTCTCGATGAACGCTGGCAGGAAGAACAGTGGGGGGCGGATGCCGAGGCAACGGCGTCGCGCGAAAGCCGTCAAGCTCAATTCATGGCGGCTGCGCGCTTCCTGGAGCTTGCCGGCACCTGAACCCGGAGGCTAGCGCTGATCGATATCGAGCCCGTGGCGCTTCAGCAGCGGGAACTGGGCAAGAGCGAACAGGAAAGTCAGCGGCATCACCCCCCACACCTTGAACATCACCCAGGCGTCGGTGGAAACCAGCCGCCAGATCACCTCGTTCAGCACGGCCAGAGCCAGAAAAAAACCGGCCCAGCGGATCGCCAGCAACCGCCAGCCTTCATCCGTCAAGCCGGGGAAAGTCGTTCCCAGCAGCACTTTCAGATAGTTTCGCCGCCGCATCAGGCCGAAGCCCAGAATCGAGGCAAAGCACAGATAGACAATGGTCGGCTTCATCTTGATGAAGGTTTCATCCTGCAGCCACACCGTCAGGCCGCCGAACACTCCCACCAGCAGCGCCGAGAACCACATCATCGCCGGAATATGGCGGGTGGAGACGAACGAGACGACAATGGCGATCAAAGTCGCCACCATGAAGATGCCGGTAGCCGGAATCATCCCCAGCCGCGAATAGGCAATGAAGAACACCACCAGCGGGCCAAGATCGACCGCGAGCTTGGCAAGCGGCGACAGGGTGCGGGCGGGCGGCTCAGCTGGTGGTTGGTCAGTCATGCTGCAGCTCCGGTCAGGGCATTGGCGAACAGGCGGGCGTCGAAGGGGCGCAGGTCTCCCAGCCTTTCGCCAACCCCGATGGCGTGGATGGGTAGCCCGAACTGTTCCGCTGCCGCCACCAGCACCCCGCCGCGCGCTGTCCCATCCAGCTTGGTCATCACCAGCCCGGTCACGCCGGCTACCTCACGGAATATCTCGATCTGCGACAGTGCATTCTGCCCGGTGGTGGCATCAAGCACCAATATGGTATCGTGTGGAGCACCTGGCGCCTGTTTTCCCAGCACCCGGCGCACCTTGGCCAGCTCGTCCATCAGGCCGGCCTTGTTCTGCAGGCGCCCGGCGGTATCCACCAGCATCACGTCGCGGCCCGAAGCGCGGGCCTGCTCCATCGCTGTATAGGCAAGCCCAGCGGCATCGGCATCGGGCTTGCCCGATATTACCGGAATATTCAGCCGTTCGCCCCAGGTGCGCAACTGTTCGACTGCCGCTGCCCGGAAGGTGTCGCCGGCCGCCATCAGCACGGCATAATCATCTTCCTGAAACAGGTGCGCCAGCTTGGCAATGGTAGTGGTCTTGCCGGTTCCGTTCACCCCGACAACCAATATGGTATGAGGGCGCGGGAAGGCGGTGATCAGAAGCGGTTTCGCCAGCGGCTGCAGAATGGCCGTGATCTCGTCGGCGGCCACCTGCCGCACCCGCGCCATGTCGATATCGCCGGCCAGCCGCGCGTCGGCCAGCTTCGCGACGATCCGCGCCGCCACCGCCGGGCCGAGGTCGGCACCGATCAGCGCATCCTCGATATCGTCGAGATCCTCGGCTTCAATACGTCCGCCGCCCATCAGGAACGACAGGTTCTGCCCCAGCTTTTCCGACGAGCTTTTCAGCCCGTCACGCATCCGCTCCAGCCACCCGGCCTTGCGGGTCACCAACTCGCTCATGCCCGAAGCCCCCCGCCCTGCCGGGCCGGGCGCACCAACACCAGTGCGCCACGCGGTGCCGGCGCCTGATAGGCGATCTTCACGCCGTTGGGGGCCATCCCTGCTGTTCCTTCCGAAAGCGTTTCAACCATCTGCCCCTCCATATGGGCGCACAGCGCCGCCAGTCGAGAGGCAGCCGCCGCCCGCAATTCGGCAGCGCGCACCCGCGCCTCAGCGGGTGAAACCGGCGGCATGCGCGCCGCCGCCGTTCCCGGGCGCGGCGAATAGGGGAAGACATGGCCATGCACGATGCCAAGATCGGCAATCGCCGCAAGCGATGCTCGGTGCGCTTCCGCGCTTTCGGTGGGAAAGCCGGCAATCAGGTCGGCCCCCACCGCCAGATCGGGGCGCACCTGGCGCAGCCTTTCCACCAGCCGCCGGGCATCGGCAGCGCTGTGGCGGCGCTTCATGCGCTTCAGCACCAGGTCATCGCCCGATTGCAGCGACAGGTGCACATGCGGCATCAGTTGCGGGGCGGCAAAGGCCTCGATCAGCGCCTCGTCGGCCTTGGCCGGGTCGATCGACGACAGCCGCAGGCGCCTGACCGGGGTGCGCGTCAGCACCGCCTGCACCACATGGCCCAACCCGTCGGCATGGCCGGAAAGATCGATCCCGGTCAGCACCACCTCGTTGACGCCGGCATCCGCAAGAGCAGCCACCCGGTTCACCACTTCGGCCAGCGGCACCGAGCGCGACTTACCGCGGGCAATGCGGGTGATGCAGAAGGTGCAATCATGGTCGCAGCCGTCCTGTACGGCCACAAAGGCGCGCGACTGCCGGGTGACGGCAGGCGGCGGCGTGCCGCTGCGCCCCCAGGCCGTGGGCAGCAGCTTGGCGCGATTGGGGATGATGGTTGCGCCCAATGCGGCAAACTGCTCTGGCGCGACTGCCGCCGCGCACCCCGTCACGAACACTGGCCCCGTTGCCCCGCGCACCGCGTGGCGGGCGTCCTTGACGGCCTGCGCCGTCACCGCGCAACTGTTGACAACCGTCGCCCCTGTTGGCGCCAGCTGCGCCAGCGCATCACGCTCGGCAAGGTTGGAACGGCAGCCATGGGTGATCACCTGAGCCATGGCTACAGCGTCGTCTCGCCGGTAAAGCTGGTGGCCACTGCGCCTGTCATCGTCAGGGTGCCATCGGCCTGTTCGGCAATCCGCAGGTCACCGCCCGGCAGGCTGACGGTCGCCACTGATGGCACCAGCCCGCGCCGCCGCAAGGCCGCAAAGGTGGCGCACGCCCCTGATCCGCACGCCAGGGTAAGCCCTGCCCCGCGCTCCCACACCCGCAGGCGGACGTGGCCGGTTGCCAGCACCTGGGCGATATTCACATTCACCCGTTCGGGGAACAGCGGGTCGTTCTCGATCTCGGGGCCAAGCCGGTCAAGCGCCACACCGTGCACATCATCGACCACAAACACCACATGCGGGTTGCCCATCGAAACAGCGACAGGACGTTCCAGCGATTCCCACGCCACCGGCAGGGCCAGCGTATCCATGGCATAGGCCAGCGGAATCGTCTGCCAGCCAAAATCGGGCCGCCCCATGTTGATGCAGATACCGCCATCGGCCGGCTGCGCCGTCAGCACGCCGGCTGCGGTTTCGATCCGCTGCGCACCGGTCAACGCCGCAACGCAGCGGGTGGCGTTGCCACAGGCCGCTGATTCGCTGCCGTCAGGGTTGAAGATACGCATGAACAGGTCAGCATTCGCTGATGGCTCCAGCACGATCAGCTGGTCGCAGCCGATGCCGAAGCGCCGGTCGGCCAATCGCTGCACCCGTTGGGACGGCATGACGAGCGGGGTATCGCGCCCATCGAAAATGGCGAAATCATTGCCAAGGCCATGCATCTTGGTGAACGCAGTCATCGAGGCGGCTTTTATGGGCGAGGGGGCCATGTTGCAATGGCAGCGCGGTTTCGCTATTTGCCGCCGGCCTTTTCAGTGGCGCGAAACGGGGCAGACAGGCGTGACGACCATTCCAGCGGCATCCGACCAACTCATCACCGATCTTGCCGCCACCCTGGCGCAAACCCTTGCCCTTTCTCCGGAGTCGGCCGCCGGCCTTCAGCGCAGCACCCTGCTGTTCGGCAATCTCCCCGAACTTGATTCAATGGCCGTCGCGACGGTGCTGACGGCACTGGAAGACCGCTTCGGAATCCTGATCGACGACGACGAGATCTCGGCCGAACTGTTCGAAAGCGTCGGCTCGCTGGGAGATTTCATTGCCGGCAAGATCGACGCGCACAACCGCACATCGGCGGCCTGACTGCCAGCCTGGCAGACTATCAGACCGGCTGGTCAGCCCTGCCCCTCGCCCAAAGCGGTAAAATCCGGACGGCGCCTGGCCAGAAATGCCGCCACCCCTTCCCGGGATTCGCGGCCAGCCCCGGCTGCTGCCACACTGCGTGCCTCGCGTTCCAGTTGCCCTTCAAGCGCACCCTCATAGCTTGCCAGCAGCAGACGGCGGGTTCCGCCAATGGCCTGTGTGGCGCTGGCGGCCAGCTGGGCGGCGGTCTGCGACGCTTCCAGAGCCAGTCCGTCATCGGCCACCACCCGGGTCACCAGCCCCATGGCCGCGGCTTCATCGGCGCCAACCCGGTTGTTCATGACAAGCATTTCCTGTGCCCGGCGCAGCCCTACCAGCCGCGGCAGCAGCCACGACATGCCGGCATCGGGCGTAAGCCCGACGCCACCATAAGCCGTGGTGAAATGCGCCGATTGCGCCGCCAGCACGATGTCGCCGGCAATGGCAAGGCTTAGCCCAGCACCCGCTGCCGGGCCGTTCACCACCGTCAGCAGAGGTTTGGGCATGCGCAGAAAACGGGCCATCGCCATGTTCAGATAACCGACCAGTTCGCTCAAGTAGGCCGAGATGCGGTCGCCAGCCTCCTGAAAGCCGCTGATGTCTCCACCAGCCGAGAACAGTCGGCCCGCCCCTGTCAGCACCACGCAGCGGATGGTATCGTCGGTATCGCAGCGTATGGCTGCCTCCATCAGGGCGCGGGCCAGGCCCATGCTGATGCTGTTGCCCGCATCCGGACGGTTGAGCGTAAGGGTGGCGATGCCATTGTCCACCTCGATCAACAGCGGTTCCGTCATCACTTCGCTCCCATTCGCACGGCGCCGTCCAGCCGGATCACCGTGCCGTTCAGCATCGGGTTCTCGACGATCGCCTGCACCAGTTGCGCATATTCTTCAGGGTACCCATAGCGATGCGGGAACGGTACCTGCGCCGCCAGCGATTGCTGCACCTCGGCCGGCATGCCCGCCATCATCGGCGTCATAAAAATTCCGGGGGCAATCGTCATTACCCGGATGGCATGCCGCGCCAGTTCGCGGGCCAGCGGCAGGCCCATGCCCACCACTCCGGCCTTCGAGGCCGCGTAGGCCGCCTGCCCGGTCTGGCCATCGAACGCGGCAATCGACGCAGTATTGATGATGACTCCGCGTTCCTCGCCCGCCGGGTCTGCCTGCACGAGGCCGGCTGCAAACTGCGAGGCAAGATTGAAGGTGCCAACCAGATTGATGGCCACCACCCGCGCGAAATCCGCAAGCGGTGCTGCCCGGCCATCGCGGCCAACGGCCTTGAAGGCGGGGGCAATGCCGGCGCAATTCAC
Source organism: Sphingomonadaceae bacterium (assembly GCA_039808025.1). Taxonomy (GTDB): domain Bacteria; phylum Pseudomonadota; class Alphaproteobacteria; order Sphingomonadales; family Sphingomonadaceae; genus Sandaracinobacteroides. The sequence continues at coordinate 53,291 of JBDHSK010000001.1, forward strand.
CAGAATGCGTGCCGTGCCATGGTGGCGGGCCGCTTCGGTCACCGCCGCTTCGGTGGCAGCTGCATCCGTGACATCGAGGGCAATGAAGCGCCCGCCGATCGCCGCGGCATGGGCAGCCCCGGCGTCGGCATTCACATCGAGGATGGTAACCCTGGCTCCGGCAGCGGCCAGGCGCGTAGCCGCGGCCCCGCCCAGCCCCGAAGCGCCCCCCGTTACCAACGCCGCGCTGCCCGCGATGTCCATCGGCGTTTCCCCCTCAGACCAGTTCGACCGCCATCGCCGTGGCTTCGCCACCGCCGATGCACAGGCTTGCCACACCCCGTTTCAGGCCGCGCGCCTTCAATGCCGACAGCAGGGTAACGACGATCCGCGCGCCGCTGGCGCCGATCGGGTGGCCAAGCGCCGTCGCCCCACCATTGACGTTGAGTTTTTCGGCCGGAATGTCGAGCTCACGCGCTGCGATCATCGCCACCACGGCGAACGCCTCGTTCACCTCGAACAGGTCGACGTCAGCGGCGCTCCACCCGGCCTTGTCCAGCACCTTGCGCATGGCCGGCACCGGCGCCGTGGTGAACAGGCCGGGCTGATGGGCATGGGCGGCTGTCGCCACCACCCGGGCCACCACCGGCAGGCCCTGTTTTTCGGCAACGCTCTGCCGGGTCAGCACCAGTGCCGCCGCCCCATCGGAAATCGATGATGCATTGGCCGCCGTGATGGTGCCGTCTTTCACGAAGGCGGGCTTCAGGCCGGGAATCTTGTCGGGGCGGGCCTTGCCCGGCTGCTCGTCGGTATCGACACTGGTGGCGCCACCACGCCCCGGAACCGAAACCGGAACGATTTCGGCGGTGAAGGCCCCCGAAGCGATGGCGGCGTTCGCCCGCTCAAGAGAGCGCAGGGCATAGGCATCCTGTTCGGCGCGGCTGAACTGATAGAGGCGCACGGCATCTTCGGCGAAGACACCCATCGGCTTTCCGCGTTCATAGGCATCTTCGAGGCCGTCGAACATCAGGGTATCGATGATGGTGTCATGGCCGATTCGCGCACCGCTGCGATGCTTGGGGAGGGCATAGGGGGCATTGGTCATGCTCTCCATCCCGCCGGCGACGATCACGTCGGCCGTTCCCGCCAGCAGCGCCTCTGTGGCCATGATGGCCGCCTGCATGCCCGAACCGCACATCTTGTTGACGGTGGTGGCCTCGGCGCTTTGCGGCAGCCCCGCCCCCAGCGCCGCCTGACGGGCGGGCGCCTGCCCAAGCCCGGTAGGCAGAACGCAGCCCATGTAGATGCGCTCGATCACGGCCGGATCCACCCCGGCGCGGTCAACCGCTGCCTTTACGGCCTCGGCCCCCAGTTGCGTCGCCGTCAGCCCGGCAAGCGCACCCTGGAACCCACCCATGGGGGTGCGGGCATAACCGGCAATGACAACAGGATCCGACATCTGAACTTTCCTTTCCGAAAATTGTTACCCAGCCAGCGCCCGGGCAATCACCAGCCGCTGGATATCCGACGTGCCTTCGTAGATCTGGCAGACCCGCACGTCACGATAGATTTTGGCAATTCCAAACTCTTCCAGATAGCCATAGCCGCCCAGCGTCTGCAGGGCTGCCGACACCACGGCTTCGGCCGTCTCCGACGCCACCAGCTTGGCCATCGATGCCTCTTTCAGGCAGGGGCGGCCGCTATCTTTCAGGGCGGCGGCATGCAGAACCAGCTGACGGGCGGCTTCCAGCCGGGCGGCCTGATCAGCAAGGCGAAAGCCTACCGCCTGGTGCTGGATGATTGCCTGGCCAAAGCTCTGCCGATCCTGTGCATAGCCAATGGCAGTGGCAAGCGCTGCCGAGGCCATGCCGATGCACTGGGCGGCAATGCCGATGCGTCCGGCCTCGAGATTGGAGAGGGCGATTCCATAGCCACCACCTTCGGCTCCCAGCCGCAGCCCCTCCTCGATGAACAGCTCGTCAAAGCGGATGGCACAGGTGTCTGAGGCACCCTGCCCCAGTTTGTGCTCAACCTTGTCGACCACATAGCCCGGGCGATCGGTGGGAACGATGAAGGCGGATATGCCGCGCTTGCCGGCCTGCGGGTCGGTGACGGCAAAGACGATGGCGATCCCGGCGATCTTCCCTGACGATATGAACTGCTTGGCGCCACGCAGCACATAGCCGCCGGCCACTGGCTCGGCACGGGTGCGGATGGCGGCGGCATCGGAACCGGCATCGGCTTCGGTAAGGGCAAAGGCGCCGATCATCCGCCCGGCCATCAGATCAGGCAGAAAGCGCGCCTGCTGGTCGGGCGAACCATCTTTCAGAAGCAACGAGATGATCAGGCTGTTCTGGATGCTGAGGATGGTGGACAAGGCCCCGTCAGCCTCGGCAATCTCCATCAGCGACAAGGCATAGGAAACCGTATCCGCCCCGGCCCCGCCTGCGGCTTCCGGAGCCGTCATCCCCATCAGCCCCAGGCCCGCCAGTTCCTCGAACAGGGCGGGAGGATAGCCGCCGGCCGCCTCGAACGCCGCAGAGTGCGGCTTCAGCCGCTCCTGCGCAAAGGCTCGCACGGCATCACGAATGGCAGTCTGGGTCTCGGTCAGGATCATCGGGTGCGCCTGTCTCTCAGCTGCCTTGCACCTCGCACTGTGTCACCTCAGTCGTCAAGCGCTGCCCCCTGGCGGGCTTGAAAGTCAGCATTCCAGCGGGCCACCTGGGCGCGGGTCTGCGCAAGCATGGTGTCAAGCCGGGCGCGATCGAACGGCTGGCCGCGCAGCATCACCATGCTGATTGACCGGGTGGCAGCGATATCGGCAAGCGGGTTGGCATCAAGCAGAACCAGATCGGCCATGCGCCCGCTGGCCACCGCGCCATACTGATCGGAAAGGCCGAACCAGGCCGGGCCAGCCAGCACCGCGCTTTGCAGCGCCTGAACCGGCGTCAGCCCGCTTTGCACATAAAGGGCCAGTTCCTTGTGCAGCGAAAAACCCGGGTAATCGAACGAGTTGAGGAAGCCGGCATCGGTACCTGCCAGTATGGAGACTCCGGCATCGCGCAGCATTGGCAACAGCGCCGACAGAGCCTTCACATGGGCCTTGCGGGCGGCGGTCTCCGCCGCTGAGGCCTTGCGGGCGCGTTCGATCCGCCAGTTGTAGGTGGCGCGGATCCCGGGGCCGATATAGGCCAGTTCCGGGTCGTTCGCATGGTCGTCACTGGCCAGGCCGGCAATGGTGGTGCTGACGAACAGGGTGGGGGTAACGGCTACCCCGCGCGCCGCCAGATCACGGTAGGCGCGCGCCGCAATCTGCGGGTTGAACCCGGAATCGAGCCGCGCGGCAGCCTCGGCGCGAGTGATGCGGCCGGCCGCGAAATCCGCTGCGATCTGCGCCTCATCGGCAACGCCAAGGTTCCAGGCATAGTCCAGATGCTCGATCGAACTGAGCCCGGCATCGACTGCCTGCGCCACCGTCAGGGCCTGAGGGATATGCCCCGAGACCCGCAAGCCAGCGGCGCGCGCCCGCTCGACGGCATAGAGAAATAATTCGGGCTTCAGAGTGCTGTCGGTGATCTTCACGAAATCGACCTTGAGGGCTTGCAGCCGCGCAATCGCCTTGTCGACATCGGGGCGCGAACCAACCTCGATCGTGCCTTTCCACACCGGATCGAGCCCCTCGATCTTGGGGCCCGACGAAAACAGCCGCGGCCCTTTCAGGCGCCCGTCAGCAATCTCGCCGCGCCATTGCAGTACCTGTTCGCCCAGATCCCCTGAAGCGTCGCGCACCGTGGTGATGCCGTTGGCAATATACAGCGGCAGCAGCGCCTGATTCTCGGCGATCAGTTCGGGGCCACCACCGAAATGCACATGCATGTCCCAGAGGCCGGGCATCAGAAAACGGTTGCCGGCATCGATGGTGCGCCGGGCCTTCCATCGCGCCGCCACAGCGGCATCGTCTCCCGCATCGACGATCCGGTCACCAAGGGTGGCCACCGCCTGCCCTTCGCGCACCTGTCCGGCCGCCACATCGACGATGGTGGCATGGCGGATCAGCACATCGGCCCGACCGGCAGCGGGCTGGCCAGCGGCCGTGGCCGGAACCGCCACCCACAGCACACAAAGGCCAAGTAGCGCCTGCAATACCCGCTTCATCGGCTCCCTCTCCTGCTGCGCCGCAAAGGCTCGGTTATCGGCCCTGCCAGCGCGGCTTGCGCTTTTCGCTGAAGGCCAGCGGCCCCTCCTGCGCGTCGGCGCTGGTATAGGTTTTCTCATGGGCGGCCCGCGCTGCCTGCAACGCCGCTGCCCGGCCCATTTCGGTTGCCAGCATCACCGTTTCACGGCCCGCCTGCACCGAAAGCGGCGCGCCTTCCAGCACTTCGCGGGCCAGTTCCAGAGCCGACGCCAGCAGCTGGCCCGGCTCTGCCAGCCGGTTCACCAGCCCGATTTCGTAGGCGCGTTGCGCACTGATCGGCTTGCCGGTCAGGATGATCTCCATCATGATCCGCTGCGGAATCATGTGGATGAGCGGCGCCGCCCACGGCGATCCGCGCCCCACCTTCACTTCGGTAATGGCAAAGCGGGCGCTGGTGCTGGCAACGCACAGATCGCAGGCCTGGGCAATCATCCAGCCGCCGGCAAATGCCACGCCATTCACGGCGGCTATCGTCGGCTTCGACAGGTGGATGTTCTCTCCAGGCACCGGGAACATATCAAGCGGCGGAATCTGCAACCGCTTCTCGACCATTTCCTTCAGGTCGCCGCCGGCGCAAAAGGCCTTGTCACCGCTGCCCGTCAATATGGCGATCTTCAGCGCCGGGTCGCGTTCGAACCGATCCCACGCTGCAAACAATCCGGCCCGCACCTCGGCCGACAGGGCGTTACGGCTATCGGGACGGTTGATGGTGAGGATGGCGATTCCGTCATCCGTGGTGGTAAAGGTTACAGCGTCGTCTGCCATCGGCCCTCTCCCTCAGGTCAGTCTGCTCAGCGCCAGCTGTCCAGCCGGCCGTGCACCACATCGCCTTCGCGCACCACCTCGCCGCCCTTCATCACGAAGCTCACGGCCTTCAGGGTCCGCACATCGGCCAGAGGGTCGCCATCGACGGCGATGATGTCGGCCTGCATGCCGGGCCGCAGCGCCCCGATATCCTTCACCCCCAGCAGGTCGGCGGCATTGGTGGTGGCTGCCACGATGGCGGTGGCGGGCGTCATCCCGTGCTGCACCATCAGCTCGAACTCGTCGGCATTGCGCCCGTGCTTTGAAACTCCGGCGTCAGTGCCAAAGGCAATGCGCACCCCGGCAGGAACGGCCTTTTCCAGAGCCTTTCCCGTAATTTCCAGCCGCCACTTCACTTTTTCCAGAACGGCGGGCGGATAGGCGTTCGGGTCTTTAGCCAATCGCTCCTTGTAACCGTTGATGGTGGAGAGCGTCGGCACATAATAGGCGTTGGTCTTGCGGAACAGGGCGAAGGTTTCAGCGTCGGGCATGGTGCCATGCTCGATCGAATCGGCCCCGGCCGCCAGCGCCACGTTGATGCCGCCAGTGCCATGGGCGTGCACTGCCACCTTCTTGCCATGCAGGTGGGCGGTTTCAACGACGGCCTTCGCCTCGTCGAGGAACATCTGCTGGCCTAGCCCGGCGCCGATGCGGCTGTTGACTCCACCTGTGGTGGCGATCTTGATCACGTCGACTCCGCGGCGCACCTGTGTGCGCACCGCCTTGCGGCAGGCATCGACACCATCACAGAGATTGTCCTGATGAACGGCGTGGGCGAAATCATCGGCAAGGCTCAGGGTGCCATCCATATGGCCCGACGTCACCGACATCGATTGCCCGGCGTCAATTATGCGCGGCCCCTGCGTCCACCCGGCGTCGATGGCGTCGCGCAGCGCCAGAGTCGCACCGGTGGTGTCTCCGAGGTTGCGCACCGTGGTGAAACCGGCCAGCAGGGTTTTCATCCCGTTCCAGCGCGCCCGCATCGCCTCGGTTCCTGCCGATGATGTCACCCCTTCCAGCATCGCCAGTTCGCCACCCGCATCCGATGTGAGGTGCACGTGCGAATCGATCAGGCCGGGCAGAACGAACCGCGTGCCAAGGTCGATCACCCGGGCACCCGCCGGTGCCTGCCTGCCATCGAGAAGTTGCACCACCTTGCCATCGTTGATGATGATGGTGGTGACGCCACGCGGCGCCTTACCCGGTTCCGCCAGCACCCGGTCGGCTTGCAGCGCGATGGTTTCAGCAGCCACCGGCGAAGCAGCAACGGCAAGAACGGCAAGTATTGCAGGCAGACGTATGGCAGGCAGATGCATGGCAGGGACCCCTCTGGCTTATGGTTATGCTGCCCTGTTAACGCCCTTTGCCATCAACGCAAGGGAGGGGTTCGCGCGCCCCGCGATCAGCCGATGGCCGACTGCCGCAGCATCTGCCAGTTGCGCCAGTGTGCGGCCGCCACCACCAGCCCGCCGGCAACAGTAAGGAATTGCTCGGCCACGCCATGACGGTGGGCCATGGCGCCGGCCACCATCAGGGCGAACCCCAACACCGCCATGGCGACAGGGCGAAAATCCCGGTGGCCTTGCAGGCCGCGCCACAGCGCCCAGCCCGAAGCCGGGGCCGCAACCACGATCAGCAGCCAGTGCAGCCAGGCGGGGCCATGCATCAGGCTGGCCACCGGCAGCAGAACCGGCACGACCCCCAGCGCCAGCGGAAGCACCAGGCAATGCCACAGGCACAGGCTCGAGAGCAGTGCAGCGATCCCGTCGTAACGGCCGTCGGAGCTATCGGAGGTGGGCGTCATCGGCCGATGAGATAATATAACATGCACAGGCGGTCAAGCATCATCCCCCTTGCGCTGAGGTCATCCCCGGTTCATGCGACAAGATGTCTGCTATGGTGCAGACAAGTGCTGAAGGCCGGGGCAGCTTTGGTGGCCGCACCAGCCCCAAGCCGCCACTGACGACACACGGAGACGAAACCATGCGCCGCCTGCCCATCGCCGCCAGCCTGATCGGCTCAGCCCTGATAGCCCTTGGCGCGATGTCGGCCCCCGCTGCCGCACAGGATGGCACCTATCGCACCCGCACCGTGGTGATATTCGGCAACGATGAATGCCCCAAGGCCACCAATCCTGATGAAATCATCATCTGTGCCCGCCGCCCCGAAGAAGAACGCTACCGGATCCCCAAGGAGATTCGCGAGGCCGACAAGGCCGCTGCCATCCGCCGCGAGGACGACGTGGCGGCAAACCGCTCTGCCCTGGCTTCGGGCCGGCCATCGGCCACCGGAACGGGAAGCTGCTCGACCGTGGGTGCGGGCGGGGCCTCGGGCTGCACGCGCGGTCTCGACGTGGTGCAAGGGGTGAAAACCGTGATCGAAGGGGTGAAGGTCGCAACCGAGCCCGACGATCGCTAGAGTTCACCCCCCTTCCGGAGAGTTTACATGAAAACCCGCGCCGCCGTTGCCTTTGCCGCTAAACAGCCTCTTGAAATCGTCGACGTCGATCTGGAAGGGCCGAAGGCCGGCGAAGTGCTTGTGGAAATCATGGCAACCGGTGTCTGCCATACCGATGCCTATACGCTGGGCGGGTTCGATTCCGAAGGGGTGTTCCCGGCGATCCTTGGCCATGAAGGGGCGGGAATCGTGCGCGACGTCGGCGCCGGCGTCACCTCGGTGGTGCCGGGAGACCATGTGATCCCGCTTTATACCCCCGAATGCCGGCAGTGCAAAAGCTGTCTGTCGCGCAAGACCAACCTGTGCACCGCCATTCGCGCCACTCAGGGCAAAGGCCTGATGCCCGATGGCACCACGCGCTTTTCCTACAAGGGCCAGCCGATTTTTCATTACATGGGCTGCTCGACATTTTCGAACTTCACCGTGTTGCCGGAAATCGCCGTTGCCAAAATCCGCAGCGACGCGCCCTTTGATACCAGCTGCTATATCGGCTGCGGGGTGACAACCGGGGTGGGCGCTGTCGTCAACACCGCCAGGGTGGAAGCGGGCGCTTCGGTTGTCGTATTCGGGCTGGGCGGCATTGGCCTCAATGTCATCCAGGGTGCCCGGATGGTTGGTGCCTCGCGCATCATCGGGGTTGACCGTAACCCGGACCGCGAAGCCTGGGGCCGCCAGTTCGGAATGACCCATTTCATCGACGCCCTCGGCAAATCACGTGATGATCTGATCGCCGAAGTGGCCCGCCTCACCGATGGCGGCGCTGATTATACCTTCGATGCCACCGGCAACACCGAGGTGATGCGCACGGCCCTGGAATGCTGCCATCGCGGCTGGGGGGAATCGGTGATCATCGGCGTTGCCGAAGCCGGTAAGGAAATCAGCACCCGGCCTTTCCAGCTGGTGACCGGCCGGGTGTGGAAAGGCACGGCCTTTGGCGGGGCGCGCGGGCGCACCGATGTGCCGAAGATCGTTGACTGGTACATGGATGGCCAGATCGCCATCGACCCGATGATCACCCATCGCCTGCCGCTGGAACGCATCAACGACGCCTTCGACCTGATGCACAAGGGGGAAAGCATCAGAACCGTCATCGTCTATTAAGGCGCCAGCTATTGAATCGTTGGCTCCGGTAACGCGGCATCCGCCGGCAGCCGGCATTTACGGGGCGGGCAAAACCCCCTAGGCGCCATGCCATGCTGAATATCTCCAATGTTACCGTTCGTCTGGGCGGGCGCACCATTCTCGATGGCGCCACGGCCGCCCTGCCGCCCAAGGGCAAGATCGGGCTGATCGGCCGCAATGGTGCCGGCAAATCAACCTTGATGAAAGTGATGATGGGGGTGCTCGATACCGATGGCGGCGGGCTTGAGATGCCGCGCGGGCTGCGGGTGGGCCATATCGCCCAGGATGCCCCCGATGGCGATACCACACCGATCGAACTGGCGCTCGCCGCCGACAAGGAACGCGCCGCCCTGCTGCACGAGGCCGAGACCTGCACCGACATGGAGCGGCTGGGCGATCTTCATGACCGGCTGCTGGCGATCGACGCCTGGTCGGCCCCGGCAAGGGCCGCGCGTATTCTGGTTGGCCTTGGCTTTGACGAGGACATGCAGAACCGGCCGCTGTCAAGCTATTCAGGCGGCTGGAAAATGCGCGCGGCCCTTGCCGCATTGTTGTTCACCGAACCCGATCTGCTGCTGCTTGACGAACCCTCGAACCACCTCGACCTCGAAGCAACGCTGTGGCTGGAAAATTTCCTCAAATCCTACCCGGCGATGATGGTGGTGATCAGCCACGAGCGCGACTTCCTGAACAATGTGGTCGATCACGTTCTCCATCTGGAGGGCGGCAAGACCACGCTTTATCCCGGCGGCTATGACGCCTTTGAACGCCAGCGTGCCGAGCGCCTGGCCCAGCAGGCGGCGATGCGCGCCGCACAAGAGGCCCAGCGGGAAAAGCTGCGCGAGTATATCGCCCGCAATTCGGCACGCGCCTCGACCGCCAGACAGGCGCAATCACGGGCCAAGGCGCTGGCACGTATGCAGCCGATCGCCGCCCTGATCGAAGACCCAAGCCTCAGCTTCGATTTTCCCAGCCCCGAACCCCTGAAGCCGCCGATCGTCAGCATGGACAGGGCGGCTGTTGGCTATGTCGATGGGCAGCCGGTGTTGTCAAAGCTCGATCTGCGCCTCGACCCTGATGATCGGGTGGCGTTTCTGGGGCGCAACGGCAATGGCAAAACAACGCTTGCCCGTCTGGTCGCCGGGCAACTGCCGGCGATGGCTGGCGAGATTCACGTCTCTCCCAAGCTGAAAACCGGCTATTTCACCCAGTATCAGGTGGAGGAACTGGAAGGCGACGACACCCCGCTTGCCCACATGACCCGGCAGATGCCGGGCGCCACCCAGGGCGCCATCCGCGCCCAGCTCGGCCGCTTCGGCTTTTCCGGGCCGCGCGCCACCCAGCAGGTCAGCGAACTTTCAGGTGGCGAAAAGGCGCGTCTGGCCCTTGCCCTCATTACCCGCGAGGCGCCGCACCTCCTTATCCTCGACGAACCCACCAACCACCTCGATGTCGATACCCGCGAGGCGCTGGTGCAGGCATTGGCGGCCTATGATGGGGCTGTGATCCTTGTCTCGCACGATCGTCACATGACCGAAGCCGTTGCCGACCGCCTGCTGCTGATCGATGGCGGGCGGGCAACGCCATATGCCGGCAGCATCGATGACTACACCGACATGATTCTTGGCCGCAAACCCAAAGACGAGAAGAAACCGGCCAAGGCCAGTGGCAAGGCAGGTGGCACAGGGAAAGCCGCCGGCAAACCGGGGGCCGGCGGCAAGAAGAAGGCGCGCGGCTGATGGCCCGCGCCACCACGCGCTATGTCTGCCAGGCGTGCGGCAGCGTTTCGCCCAAGTGGATGGGCCAGTGCCCGGAATGCGGCGAGTGGAACACGCTGCAACAGGAAGCCGCCCCGGCGGCCACCCCTTTTGCCGCCAGGCAAAGCCTGAAATCGGGCGGCCGGTTGCTGGAAATGGCGCGGCTCGACGCTGATGTGGTGCTGCCCAGCCGCCTCACCACCGGCTTTGCCGAGCTTGACCGTGCACTGGGCGGCGGGCTGGTGCCGGGCTCCGCCATCCTGATCGGCGGCGACCCTGGTATCGGCAAATCGACCCTGCTGCTGCAAACGGCCGGGCGCATGGCGCGCGCCGGCCACAAGGTTGCCTATGTCTCGGGCGAGGAAGCCGCCGATCAGGTACGCCTGCGGGCGCGGCGGCTGGGGCTGGCCAACGCCCCTGTCAATCTGGCGGCGGCCACGTCGGTGCGCGATATCCTCACCACCTTGTCGGCGGCCAAGGCCCCCGATCTGCTGATCATCGATTCGATCCAGACCATGCATTCCGATCAACTGGAGGGGGCGCCCGGCACCGTCAGCCAGGTGCGCGCGGCATCGCTTGAGCTGATCGGCTGGGCCAAGCAGGCGGGAACGGCGCTGGTGATCGTCGGCCATGTGACGAAAGACGGCCAGATCGCCGGCCCGCGCGTTCTGGAACATATGGTTGACGCGGTATTGTATTTCGAGGGCGAAGGCCGCCACCAGTATCGCATCCTGCGTGCTGTAAAGAACCGCTTTGGCGGCACCGATGAAATCGGCGTCTTTGCCATGGAAGCCGATGGCCTTGCCGAAGTCGCGAACCCCTCAAGCCTGTTCCTTACCGAGCGCGACCGCCCGGTGGCCGGCGCCGTGGTATTCCCGGCACTGGAAGGCACACGGCCGGTGCTGGTGGAATTACAAGCGCTGACCGTGCGCCTGCCCAGTGGCGCCACGCCGAGGCGCGCTGTGGTTGGATGGGACGGCGCGCGTCTCGCCATGATATTGGCCGTGCTCGAGGCGCGCGCCGGCCTTGGGTTTGGCAGTTGCGAAGTCTATCTGAATGTGGCGGGCGGCATGCGGGTGGTTGACCCGGCTGCCGATCTTGCCGTTGCCGCCGCGCTGGTTTCCGCCCTTCTTGATACGCCGGTGGCGACGGGCACCCTGGCTTTTGGTGAAATTGCCCTTTCGGGCGAAGTGCGCGCCGCCGCCCACCCCGCACTCAGGCTGAAAGAAGCGGAAAAACTGGGTTTCACCCACGCCCTGGCACCGCCGGCCACCAAAGGGGTGGGAAAACTGCATGTCACGCCAGTTACCACAGTTGGCGCCCTGGTTGACCGGATCAAGCCACGCTGATTCCAGGATAACTGCCAATACCCCAGAGACTTGATATTATAACAATTTGTTTCACTTTACACATATTTGGAACAATAATAATTCTGAGGTATTATATAATTGGCCGTGGGCGGCCACTGAAGATATATTCAGGAGGCATGTTATGCGTATTCAGAAATTTCCTTATGCGGCAATGCTGTTAATTGGCAGCATCCTGGCAGCACCGTACCCTGCCATGGCAGGGTACAATCCACCCAAGAACCCCAAACCCCAGAATGTGAACCCCAATCATCCAAATATAATTGATAATAATGGAAAACCGATTATCCAAAATGCGGCCATCGATTTTTCACCCATAACTCACTTTGCTTATTTCAGAAGGAAAAACTGCGTATTTGAAAATGTAAATCATTGTAATCCAAGTGATAGTAAAGGTCAATCTGGATATTTTGAAATTGATAATGACTTTGGACCATATATTCACCTTGGAAATATTGAAGATTTATCAAAGCAAAAACACATCCGTTTATCATTAACATTAGCTGGTTTTGATGGACATACACATTACCTGTATAATGTAAATACAGATGATAATTGGTGGGAGTCTCTACCATCTTCTGTTGGATATTATAATAATGGCAAACCACCATTAATGTTTGGCCTTAGAGAGATAGCTGTTTTTACGCAATACGATCCGTTCAACAAAATTTTTTATACAACACTTCAGATTCACAAAACAGTATTCCCGCAACCAAAGGGGGAAAATACCTATCTTGCCAACTTGAAAATGGATGTAACCAATGATGCCAATAATAACGGCATGGTCGACCCAGGCGAGCAAACCGACAAACTGGTTCCCATTACTCTCAACATGATCACTGAAATGTCGCTTGCCTCCCACTGTCCGGAGCCGGCCACCTGGGCGATGCTGATCTTCGGGTTCGGCGTGGTGGGCGCACGCACACGGCAACTCCGAAGGCTGGCGGCTGCCTGAGCCGGCCCACTGGCCTGTGCCGTCGGGTTTGCGCATGCACAGCGCGCGTTGACCGCCAACTGTCAAGCGGCTAGCGCAACTGCATGGAAGCTGCGCAAAACCTCAATGGGTTCGACTGGCTGGTCGTGGTGCTGGTGGCCATCCCGGCCCTGCTGGGCATGATGCGCGGCTTTACCCGCGAAGCGATCAGCCTTGCCGCCTGGGTGCTGGCGGCTGTTGTCGTACACTTTTTCCACAAGCCCGCCACCTTGTGGCTTGCCCCCCGTGTCAGCGGCGAAAGCTGGGCCGCCATCATTGCATTCATCGGCCTGTTCTTCGGGGTGGTGTTCGTGGCGCGGATCATTGCCAGCCTGGCCGGTGGCGCCGCACGTCGTTCCAGCCTCAGCCCCATCGACCGTCTGCTGGGCCTGGGGTTCGGCGGGCTGAAGGGGGTGATCCTCGCCTCGGTGGCGTTCCTGCTGGTGCAGTTCACATCTGTGTTCGATGCCGAGCGCCAACCTCCAGACTGGCTTCTGAACAGCCGCTCGGCGCCGCTGCTGGCCATGACATCAGGCGCGATGGTCGGCTGGGTGCGCGACCTCGACACCGCCCTCAATGGCGCCCCCGGCCAGGCCACTGACAACAGCCTCAATCCCGGATTCCCCTTCCCGCCCGAAGCGATACTGCCGCCCGGCCACCCTGGCCTGCGCCAGAACCAGCCCGAACGCGATGGCTATTCTCGCAGCGACCGCGAGGCGCTCGACAAGCTGCTCGACCAGCAGGCGAAGAACGGGCAGGTCGAGATCTGATGCAGTTGTTCGACACCATGACGCGCACCAAGGTTTCGGTGCGCACACCTACGCCGGGCCGGCCGATCACCCTCTATGTCTGCGGGCCAACCGTCTATGGCCGCGCCCATATCGGCAATGCCCGGCCGGTGGTGGTGTTCGATACCCTCTACCGGGTGCTGCGCGCCCTGCATGGCCCCGAGCAGGTGCGCTATGCCCGCAACATCACCGATATCGACGACAAGATCATGGCGAAAGCGGTGGCGGAAAACCGCAGCCCGCAGGCCGTCGCGCGTGAGTTCGAGGCCCATTATTTCACCGATATGGCGGCACTTGGCTGCCTGACCCCGGATTTCAACCCGCGCGCCACCGAATATGTGGCGGGTGACCATGGCATGATCGCCATGATCAAGGCGCTGATCGCCAGGGGGCATGCCTATGAAGCACAGGGGCATGTGCTGTTCGAGATCGCCACGTTCGCCAGCTATGGGCACCTGTCCCACCGGCCGATGGATGAAATGATCGCGGGTGCGCGTGTCGAAGTCGCCCCCTACAAGCGCGCGCCCGGCGATTTTGTGCTGTGGAAGCCATCAACCGACGATCAACCGGGGTGGGACAGCCCGTGGGGCCGCGGCCGCCCGGGGTGGCACATCGAATGTTCGGCGATGAGCCGTTCGGTGCTGGGCACCGACACCATCGACATTCACGGCGGCGGCATCGACCTTACCTTCCCCCATCACGAGAACGAGCGTGCACAAAGCTGCGGCGCCCATGGCGGTGCCGAACTGGCGCGCATCTGGATGCACAACGGCTTTGTGCAGATGGGCGAAACCAAGATGTCGAAGTCGCTGGGCAACATCATCACGCCGGGCGAACTGCTCGACGCCGGCTGGTCGGGCGAAGTGCTGCGTCTCGCCCTGCTGTCGGCACATTACCGCCAGCCACTCATCTGGACGGACGCCCTGCTGCACCAGTCGAAGGCCCAGCTCGATCGTCTCTATCGTCGGGGTGGGGCAACCATGGCGGTGCCGGAAGCCTTGCTCGATGATCTGAATACCCCGGAAGCGATCGCCGGCTTTCCGGCGGGCGCGGCGCTGATGGGGTTTGGAACCGACGAGGGCTGGTTCACGAGCGGTGTCGATGAGCAGGCGCTAAGGCCACGGCTGGCCGCCTATGCCGCGGCCCGACACAACAAGGACTGGGCCGAGGCCGACGCCATCCGCGATGAGCTGGCGGCCAGTGGGGTGCGGGTGACGGTGAGCCGGGACGGAACGATCGGATGGGAAAAGGCCTGACCCCGGACATGCCCGCACGGCGGTTCGGGCGGTCTTGGGCAAGTGGGAGGAAGGAGCCGGGCAGATGGCAGGATTAAAGGGGGAAGCGGCATGGGCAGGGCTGTCGGCGCGGCGGCTTTCGCGGCGGGGGCTGCTGTCGGGCCTGGGGGTTGCAGCTGTCGGGCTGACGATCAGTGGCTGCGGCAAGGGCGCCGACAAGGGCGACCGGCTGAATTTCTACACCTGGGACACCTATATCGGAGAGACGACACTCGATGATTTCCACAAGGAAACGGGGATTCGGGTGCAGGCCAGCTATTTTGCCACCAACGACGAGCTGTTCGCCAAGCTGAAGGGCGGCAACCCGGGGTATGATGTCATCGTTCCCTCGAACGAATTCGTGACGCGGATGCGGCTTGCCAACATGCTGCTGCCGCTCGACATGGGAAAAATCCCCAATTTCCGCAACATCGCGCCCGAGTTTCAGGATGCCGATTACGACCAGCCGATGCCGCGCCATTCGGTGCCCTATACCTGGCTGGTTCTGGGCATCGGCTACCGCAAATCACGGGTGAACGGCACCCCCGACAGCTGGAAATGGCTGTACGATTCCGATCTTTACAAGGGGCGTATCGCGTTGACCGCCGAAGCCGCCGACCTGATCCGGCTGGGGGCCAAGTATCTGGGCCATTCCCTGAACAACATCACTCCGGAAGTGACACAGCAGGTAGAGGGCATGCTGATCCGCCAGAAGCCCAACATCAAGGCCTTCCACGAAGACAACGGCCAGGACCTGTTGCTGGCCGGCGATATCGACCTGGTGATGGAAACCAACGGCGATATCGCCCAGATCGCCCGCGACGACCCGGATATCGGCTTTGTGGTGCCAAAGGAAGGGTCGTTGCTGAACGCCGACACCCTGTGCATTCCCGTAGGCGCACCGCGCGTCGAACAGGCGCACCGCTTCATCAACTATCTGCTCGATGCCAAGGTGGGAAAGAGCATCATCGAAGCCATCCTCTACCCCACCCCCAATGCCGCCGCCAAGGCGCTGATGCCGGCCAGTTACCAGGATAACCCCATCATCTTCCCAACCGGCCCCGGCATGGAGAACAGTGAATGGGGCCGTTACGAAGGCCCCGAACAGGCCCGTGCCTTCGAAGAGGCGATCACCCGTGTGCGGGCTGCCTGAGCCAGCACTGCCGGCATGAGCAATCAGGAGACCGGCTGGCGACACGCCAGGGGGGCGTTTGCCGTGCTGCTGGGCCTGCCGCTGGGCTGGTATCTGCTGCTGTTCGCCTGGCCGATGGCCGTGGTTCTGGCCTACAGTTTCGGAACCAACAGCGGCGCTGCCGATGTCGAGATCAGCGGCACTTTCGCCAATTACACTCGCGCACTGCAACCGCTTTACCTTGGCATCATCGGCAAGTCGCTGCTCTATGCCGCCTGCTCCACGGCCATCTGCCTGCTGGCGGCATTTCCGGTGGCGTTCTGCATCAGTTTTGCACCTCCTCGGTGGAAGGCGGCACTTCTGATTGCAGTGATGCTGCCGTTCTGGACCAACCTGCTGATCCGCACCTATGCGCTGATCGCGCTGTTACGAGACGAGGGGCTGATCAACAAGGGGCTGACCCTGCTGTTCGGCTGGGCCGGCTTCACGCCGTTACCGATGATGAACAGCGGCTTTGCCGTCATCGTCGGGCTGGTTTATGTGCATCTGCCCTTTGCGGTGCTTCCGCTCCATGCCGTGCTCGACCGGCTCGACCGCAGTTACATCGAGGCCAGCCTTGATCTTGGCGCCGGGCATCTGCGCACTATCTGGAACGTCGTGCTGCCGCTGGCAATTCCGGGCATCGCCGCAGCGGCCCTTCTTACCTTCATACCGGTGCTGGGCGCCTATCTTACCCCTGATCTGCTGGGCGGGCCCGACAGCCAGATGATCGCCAACGTCATCGAACGCCAGTTCAAGCGCGCCAACGACTGGCCGTTCGGAGCAGCGCTGTCGTTCCTGCTGATCGCGCTCACCTTCGTGGCCATAGCCGGCCGTGGGCTGTTCACCCGCCGGGAACCGGCGTCGTGAAAGTGCCGGGAACCGGCGCCGTGAAAGCGCCGCGCCCCCTGCTGGATTACAGCCGCCGCTGGCCGTTGCGGCTGTGGATGGCAGCGGTGCTGCTGTTTCTCTATGCGCCGCTGGCGGTGCTGGTGGTGATGTCTTTCAACGACAGCCGCCGCACCACGGTGTGGCAGGGTTTCACCCTCGACTGGTATGGCAAGGTGTTCGCCGATTCCGAACTGATCGCGGCACTTGTCAATTCACTGGCGATCGCCGCGCTTTCCACCGCCATCAGCCTGCTGCTGGGCACGCTGGCGGCGCTGGCGCTGTGGCGCTTTCGTTTCCGCCTGCGGCCACTGGTCGAGGGTGCCTTTGCCCTGCCGATCATGGTGCCGGAAATCTGCATGGGCGTTGCCATGCTGTTGTTCTTTGCCCGGGTGCTGCCGTGGCCGTCCGGCCTGCCATGGCCGCTGTCGCTCGGTGCCATCGTCATCGCCCATGTGTCGTTCAGCTTTCCCTTCGTGGCCGTGGTGGTGCGCGCCCGACTTGCGGGGTTCGACCGGGCGCTGGAAGAAGCCGCCCGCGATCTTGGCGCCAGCCAGTGGCGGGCGCTTGCCGACGTGGTGATCCCGCATCTGCGCCCGGCGCTGGTTGCAGGCGGCCTGCTGGCCTTTACCCTCAGCCTCGATGATTTCGTGATCACCTTCTTCACGGCCGGGCCCGATACCGTGACCTTCCCGGTGAAGGTCTATTCGATGGTACGCTTCTCTGTCTCTCCCAAGGTGAACGCCATTTCGACCCTGCTGCTGCTGATCACCATCGGACTCACCATTCTGGCCCTCAAGGTGCAGGCGCGTCTTGGCCCCCCGACGGAAACCCCCTGACATGGAAACCCGCCCCGCCATCATCGAATTCCGCAACATCAGCCGCCGGTTCGGGCCGGTAACGGCCGTCGATGATGTCTCGCTCAGCATCCACGAGGGCGAATTTTTCGCGCTGCTGGGGCCATCGGGCTGCGGCAAGACCACGCTGCTGCGCATGCTGGCGGGCTTTGAAACCCCCTCTGCCGGGCAGATCCTGATCGATGGCCGCGATATCCTGCCCGACCCGCCCAACCGCCGCCCCGTCAATATGGTGTTCCAGAATTACGCCGTTTTCCCCCATCTGAATGTCAGCGCCAATGTCGAATATGGGCTGAAAATGGATGGGGTGCCGCGTAGCGAACGCCGCGACCGCGCCGAGGCGGCGCTCGCCATGGTGCAGCTGGCCGGGCTTGGCAGCCGCATGCCCGATCAGCTGTCGGGCGGACAGCGGCAGCGGGTGGCGCTGGCGCGCGCCATCGTCAAGCGCCCACGGGTGCTGCTGCTCGATGAACCGCTGTCGGCTCTCGATGCCAAGCTGCGCGAGGAACTGCGGTTCGAGCTTTCCGCGTTGCAGGATCAGCTGGGAATCACCTTCGTGATGGTCACCCACGATCAGGATGAAGCGCTGGCGCTGGCAACCCGCTGCGCCGTCATGCACAAGGGGCAGCTGATGCAGGTGGCGACACCTGCTGATCTTTATGAATTTCCGGCGTCGCGGCTGGTCGCCGATTTCATCGGCTCGGTGAATCTGTTCGAAGCGCGCGTGATGGAAGAGGCCGCCGATCATGCCATCCTCAGCCTTCCGGAAACCGGCACCCGGGCGTGGCTCGATCATGGCTCGGGCGCGTCGGAAACCGCAACCATCTGGCTGGCGATCCGTCCGGAAAAGATCGAGCTGCACAAGCTTGCCGCCGGACCTCCCACACTCGAGGGAACACCAGCGGGCTTCAATGTCGTGCGGGGCACCATCACCGATATCGCCTACCTGGGGTCGGAATCGGTCTATGATATCCGCCTTGAAGGTGGAAAACGGGCGCGGGTGATCCGCCCCAATCTCACCCGCTGGGACCAGGAGGATTTCACCTGGGACGAAGACGTGTGGCTGGGCTGGCATGCCGAGGCCGGCCACATTTTGCTGCAATGAACGGAGCAACGGCTTGACACCCCCTATCGACGAACGGTTCATTCCTGTTGCCGACGGAGAAATCTTCACCTGGCAGGCCGGGAACGGGCCACTGCTTCTGTTTCTCCATGCCACCAGCATGTGCGCGGGCATCTATCGTGATCTGCTTCTGCCGCTGGCCGGCCAGTTCCGGGTGGTGGCCGCCGATGCCCGCGGCCATGGCCGCACCCGCCTGCCGCTGCTCGACACCCTCGACACCCTCGACGACTGGCGCCCCTTCCGCAACGACCTGCACCAATTGATCACGGCTCTGGGCACCCGTCCGGCGGTGCTGGCCGGGCACAGCTTCGGAGCGACGGTACTGCTCGAACTGGCGGCGGACCACCCTGGTCTTGCCGACCATCTGCTGCTGATCGACCCGGCCTTCGCGCCATTTGCCAGTGCCGAGGATCTGCGGGCACGCCGTCGCAATGGTGAAACGCTGGCGAACCCGCTTGCTGAACTAGCAGACCGCCGTCGCCCCAGCTTCCCCGACATCGAGACCGCCCGCCACGCCTACAAAGGGCGCGGAGTGTTCCGTGGCTGGCCGGACAGCGCGTTCGAAGCCTATCTGGCCGGGGGCCTGTGCCCCGATGGCAGCGGGGGCGTGCGCCTGTGCTGCCCGCCTGCGTGGGAGGCGCGCTGTTATCGCGGTGTATCCACCACCATGGAACAATCCTTTTCGAAGCTGCAAACCTCCTTCACTCTGGTGGCGGCCGGGCGCGACAGCCCCATGAACGCCTATGATGAAGCCCGCATCCGCAAGCTTCACCCCGAAGCCGTGATTGCCCGGATCGAGGGGGCCGGCCATTTTCTGGCTGTCACCCATGCCCCGCAGGTGCGTTCCTATTTCCCCGCCTGATCGGGCGCGCGGCCGCTCAGGAACAATAGCTCGATGGTGGCTTCCACCCGGCCACTGACGGCATCGGAACCAGTGGCAAAATCAGCAGCCGCCCGCGCAAACGTCTGGC
The DNA here is from genome assembly GCA_039808025.1 of Sphingomonadaceae bacterium. GTDB lineage: Bacteria > Pseudomonadota > Alphaproteobacteria > Sphingomonadales > Sphingomonadaceae > Sandaracinobacteroides. The sequence goes on from JBDHSK010000001.1 coordinate 73,017, forward strand.
GTCGCATCGGCTGGCGCGAACGTGCCGTCAGCCAGCCGCTGTCGCCATGGGCGCGAACATCATGGGCAAGATCGACAAGGCTGTTGTAGCGGGCTTTCAGAACCTGCACTTCCGCCACCGGCTCGACAAAGCCGGCGCGTGTCAGCAGGCCACCCGCTTCCGCCGGATCGATGGTAGGGCCAACGCGCGGCGATGGCGCCCCGCCTTCGGCACTGTCGGCGGCCAGAAACGCCCGGCGCACCGACGGCAGGGCGATACCCGCCGGCAGCACCGCCACCAGCCGCCCACCGGGCACCAGCGACCGGCGCAGCAACACCAGCGCTCCGGGCAGGTCGTTGACACCGTGCAGTGTCATCAGGCAGCTGATCCGCGCGAAGCGGGCATCGCCAAACGGCAGGCGATCCTCGTCACACTGCACGCCTCCATAGCGGCGCGCCAGCGCGAACGACGGGTCGGCAGCCACTGCGCCAGCCGGTGGCGGCAGCAGCAGGCCGATCCGCAGTTCGGCGCCATCAGGCACCGCGCCGGCCATGGCGGCACGCTCGCACATCTCAGTTTCGGCAAAGCGCAATATCTCGGTGCGCTCTCCCAGCAGCCGGGCGGCGCGATCACGGGCGCGGCGGCGCGCCACCCGATCGAACGGTTCGAAACTCTTTTGCTCGCGCAATGGCAATCCTCACGCTATTCCGGACGAATGCAGATGCTAGGTTCCGTCATCCGCCAGATCTGGAACGGATCTCTTGATCTGCTCATGCCTCCGCAATGCATCGCCTGCAAGGCACCAACACAACGGGCGCTGGGCTATTGCCCTGATTGCTGGGGGGCATTGCCTGCCAATGATGGCACCCGCTGCCGGCAATGCGACCACCCCCTGCCCGGCCGCTGGCAACTGGAAGCACTGTGCCTTGGGTGCCTGCACGAACCACCGGCCTTTCAGCAGGCGCGCGCTCCTTATCTTTATGATGGGGCGGCGCGCGAGACGGTGCTTGCCCTGAAGGCCGGGCGCGAACCCTATGCCGCGATGATGGCGGGCGCCATGCTGCGCGCCGGGGCCGATCTGTTCCCGCCCGGGCGTCTGGCCGATACCGTCATCGTGCCGGTGCCGCTGCACCGATGGCGGCTGCTGCGGCGCGGCTTCAACCAGGCGACGGCGCTGGCGGCGGCGATTGCCAGCGAAAGCGGCGCCAGGCTGCTGCCAGACACCTTGCGTCGCCTGCGCGCCACGCCATCCAGCCGCGGGCTTGGCCGGGCTGCCCGCCGCGCCAATGTCAGGGGGGCATTCCATATTTACCGCCGCCATCGCCACCGGATTGCCAACAAGCATGTCGTGCTGGTCGACGACGTGATGACCAGCGGCGCCACGGCCTCGGCCTGTGCGCGGCAGCTGCGGCGCGCCGGGGCCGCCTCGGTATCGGTACTGGTGTTCGCCCGGGTTGCGAGGTCTGACCCGACCGCATATCTAGAGGCGACGGAAAGTGATGCTGATGCCACATATTGAAATCTATACCAAAATGACCTGCCCCTACTGCGCCCGCGCCAAGGCGCTTCTGAAAGCCAAGGGCGCCGAATTTCAGGAATATGATATCACCATGGGCGGCCCCAAACGTGCGGAAATGCTCGAACGTGCGAACGGCCGGACCACTGTTCCGCAGATCTTCATCGATGGCAGGCATATCGGCGGTTCCGACGATCTCGCAGCGCTCGACAAGGCCGGCGGGCTTGACCCGCTGCTGAGCGTCGGGTGAAGGCCAGCCGATGAAGGCCGGCCTCATCCAGACCTGCACAGGGCTCAACCCTGAGCGTAATGCCTCCGAACTGGCGGCAGCTGCCTCGCAGCTCGCCCGGCAGGGTGCCCAAACCATTTTCACGCCCGAAATGTGCGGCCTGCTCGATCGCGACAGCGCCCGCTTGCGCTCTGCCGCCCGGACCGAAGCCGACGACCCGACGCTGCAGGCGCTGCGCGCCGTGGCCAGAACGCATGGGGTTACAATCGTCATCGGCTCGCTGGCGATTGCCGAAGGTGGCGACCGGCTGGCCAACCGCAGCTTCGTGATTGGTGACGATGGCGGCATCATCGCCCGCTATGACAAGATGCACCTGTTCGATGTCGAACTGCCCAACGGTGAACGCTACCGCGAATCGGCCGGTTTTGCCCCGGGCAACCGGGTGCAGCTGGCCGATCTGCCCTGGGGGCGGCTGGGGCTGACCATCTGTTACGACCTGCGCTTTCCCGCACTGCACCAGGCGCTGGCGACGGCTGGCGCCCAGCTGATCGCCCAGCCCGCCGCCTTCACCGTGCCCACCGGCGAAGCCCATTGGCATGTGCTGCTGCGCGCGCGCGCCATTGAAACCGGCTGCTTCATTGTGGCGGCCGCGCAAACCGGCCACCACGAAGACGGCCGGCGCACATATGGCCATTCCCTGGTGGTAGACCCGTGGGGTAAGGTGCTGCTGGATATGGGAAGCGATCCCGGCACGGCGGTGGTAGACCTGGCGCTGCCGCAGGTGGCCGAAGCCCGCGCGCGCATCCCCAATCTGCTGCATGCAAGGCCACTGCCCCAACCACAGACAGCAACGGCCACATCGCCATGATCGTCTATGATCTGCAATGCGGCCACGAGCACCGGTTCGAAGCGTGGTTCGGTTCAGCCGCCGATTACGAAGCGCAACTGGGGCGTGGGCTGGTTTCGTGCCCGGTCTGCAATGATGGCCGCATCGAAAAGGCGGTGATGGCGCCAGCGGTTTCCGCCAAGAGCAATCAGAGCACAGGCACCGCCCGGCGACATATGCAGGAAATACGCAAACTGCGCGCCGAGGTGGAAGCCCGCTGCGATTATGTCGGCAACCGCTTTGCCGAAGAGGCAAGGCGACGCCATGCCGAGGGCAACGACAGCCGCGGCGTTTTCGGCGAGGCCACGCTGGAATCGGCCATCGCCCTGCTGGAAGATGGCATTCCGGTTGCCCCTTTGCCCTTTCGCCCGCGCCAGACCAGCGATGCCTGAGACGGCTGGCTTGCGCTCTGACTGCGTCTAAGCCAAAGAGCGTTCGCGCTGGTCCCGTAGCTCAGCAGGATAGAGCGGCGGTTTCCTAAACCGTAGGCCACAGGTTCGAATCCTGTCGGGACCACCATTTTCTCCGGCCCCACCCCCTCAACGGTAATCGAAGGCGTCCATTGCCGGCTTGCGCATCGCCGCGACAAACGAATCATAGCTCCAAGGCCAGGTCAGCGGAATCCCGTCCTTGTCGAGATACCAGCTGGTGCAGCCGCTGCCGAAGATGGTCGCACGTGCTGCCTGGGTTCGTCGGGTGTCATAGTCGCTCATCGCTTCTACTCGGCACTCAACCCGGCTTGCCTGCCCCTTCTGCAAGGGTGCCAGCACCTGCGCGATATATCCCCACTGCTGTTCGGCGATGTCGATCAGCGAGAAGTTGCCAACCGGCCCTGTCGGCCCGTTCAGCATGAAGAAGTTGGGAAAGCCCGGTATGGTGATGGCAAAATAGGCAGACGGTCGATCGCGCCACACGTCATCCAGATCGATTCCATCGCGACCAACCACCTTTGTCGGCCGGATGAAGCGATCAGCCCGGAACCCCGTTGCCAGCACCAGCACATCGAGAGCGTGAAACGAGCCATCCTCCATCCGCACGCCTTGCGGTTCGACACGAAGGATTCTGCCCGTCTCGATCATGACATTCGGGCGCTGGGCATGTTCGTAATAGTTCCAGGAGTAGATCAATCTCTTGCAGGCAGCCCGGTAATCCGGACGCAGTTTCTCTCGCAGTACCGGGTCATGCACCGAGTTTTCCAGGTTCTGCCGGCACAATTCCTCGATCTCGTGCATGGCCGACGAATCGGGATTGATGATCGCCTCATTGAAACGGCGAATACCGCCCCAATATTCGTCACCATTGCGGATGGCCTCCACCTTGTCGGGGTCTTCAACAAAGGCGGCGCGGTCTGCATCACTATAGGCAAACTGCTCAACCGGCATGATCCATTGCGGAGATCGCTGGAAATGCACCAGATGCGCCGCCTTTCCCGAAAGACCGGTGACAATCTGCACGCCGGTCGAGCCATTACCGATTATGCCGACCCGTCGGCCGGATGTCTGCACCTGGTCGTCCCAGCGGGCCGAATGCATGACGGGACCGGCAAAATCATCGAGCCCGGCAATGGCGGGAATATTCGGGTGATGCAGCACCCCCGAGGCAGCAATGATGATATCGCCGCTGTCACTTCGGCCATCGGCCAGCTCGACATGCCAACGCCCCTCCCGCCAGCGGCAGGCAACCACTTCCGACTGGAACCGCAGATGATCACGCACCCCGAAGCGATCGACGACCGCCTCGAAATAGGCACGGATCTCCGGTCCCGGCGCGTAAAAGGCGCTCCAGCCGGGATGTGGGGCAAAACTGTAGGTATAACAGTGTGCAGGCACATCGCAGGTCAGCCCGGGGTATCGGTTTTCCCGCCAGGTGCCGCCGACACTGTCCCCCTTTTCATAGACGACATAATTACTGATGCCCTGCGCCTTCAGCTTGATGGCAGCGAGAATGCCCGACATACCGGCACCGATGATAATATAACGCATATCCTCGCTCATAAACTCTCCAGCCGTCCTTTCAGCTGATTCAGGAATGTGATAACCGGCCCGCCATCCACGGCACGGTGATCAAACGACAATGACGGGCGGATTACCGGGCGCACCTCTGTCGACCACAGACCATCCCGTTCAACGGCACAAACGGCCCGCAGCACTCCGGGCAGCCCCAGCAGGGCAATCTGCGGCGGGTTCAGAAGCGCCTCGGCGCGCAGTACCGGCCCCAATGCTCCGGGGTTCGAGATGGTGAAACTCCCGCCCGACAGTTCCTCAGCCCGCAGGCTGCCGCGGCGCGCACGATCGGCAAGGGTGGCGATCTCTGCGGTAAGGGCCGCTGCATCAAGGGTCTGCGCATCGCGGATCACCGGCACCACAAGGCCCGCCGGCGTTTCAACGGCAATGCCCAGATGAACACCGGAAAACCGCACGAGGGCCGATGCTGTCCAATGGGCATTCAGCCTCGGGTCTTCGACCAGCACCGCAACGGCCGCATGGGCTATATACCCGAGAATCGAAACCGCGCGACCCTCGGCCTTGTCGGCACGACGGCGCGCCTCCAGAGCGGACAAATCGATCTCCATATCGGCGGTGAGGGTGGGAATGGCAGCGGCGGTTTCCATGTTGCGGGCAATCGTCTGCCGCCGCAGACTGTGTGCTACCACACGGCTGTCCTTGCCATATGGGGAAGCAGGTGGGTCGCTCGGGTGGCTGGCGTTTCCTGCTCTGGCAGCTGCCAGAACATCGTCTCCGGTCACGCGCCCGCCGGGGCCGGTGCCTTTCACGGCTGCAGGGTCAACGCCATGCTCGGCGGCCAGACGCCGCACCAGCGGCGACAACCGGGGCGACTTACCCATACCCTCTAATTCTTTGGCTTCTGACGCCGTTTCGGCAACGGCAGCTTCCTTGGTGGGCGCCGCTTCCTGACGGCGGACCTCGGCCTCACTCAGTGCCGCAGCGATATCGGCAGCGGGCGTCGCAGGCGGCGCCCACAACCCTACGCGGTCGCCAACCTTCATGTCGGCACCTGGCTCCACCAGCTGCCGCACCAGGATTCCGGGCGCATCCGCCTCGATCTCCGTGGCGGTCTTGTCGGTCTCTACCTCATAGAGGATATCCCCTTCGCCATAGCTCTGTCCTTCGCCCACCCGCCACGCCAGCAGCTTGGCATTTTCCACTGAACCCATGTGGGGGATCAACAGCTCATGCACTATCGCCATCTTCCACTCCCTCGCTGTTGTCTCTCAGATCCGGGCAAGTTCCAGCGCCTTGGCAATGATGGCCTCGACCGACGGGATGGCCATCGCCTCGAGGTCGGCCTGCTGGGCAAGCGGGAAATCACGCGCCCCCAGTCGCAGCACCGGGGCCTCGAGATCGAAGAAGATGCGTTCCTGAATCCGGGCGGCGATCTCGGCCCCCGGCCCGGCCGTGGTCATGGCCTCGTGCACCACCATGGCCCGATGGGTGCGACTGACTGATTCCAGCACATGGTCCCAATCCAGAGGAACCAAAGATCTCAGGTCGATTACCTCGCAGTCGATCCCCTCATCAGCCAACTGGTCGGCGGCGGCCAGCGATCGTGAAACCATCGAACCGTAGGTGATGATGGTCAGGGTCTTACCGGCCCGTCGCGTGATCGCCTTGCCGATCGGCACGATGAACTCCGGGTCAAGCGGCACTTCCCCCTTCGACCAGCCCAGCCCTTGCACGGAATGGAACAAGACCGGATTTGGCTCGCGCAGCGCCGCCTTCATCAGGCCCTTGGCATCCTCGGCCGTAGCTGGCACCACGACCTTGAGGCCGGGAAAATGCATGCCCAGAACCTCGGTACAACTGGAATGTTCCGGCCCGGCGCCGCCCATCGCGCCAATCGGAAAAATGATGACGGCCGTCATCGGCACATCAAGCCCGTGCATATAGCGCCACTTGGCAAGCTTGTGATAGATTTCATCGCCGGCAATCAGCGCGAAATCGCCAAATCCCATATTGACTACCGGCTTCATTCCCGCAATCGCCGCACCGGCGGCAAGACCAGCTTCAAAGGCTTCCGAAATCCCGCAATCGATCACCCGGTCAGTGCCGAATTCACTGGCGAGCCCCTTTTCAGCCCCGAACCAGCCACCAGTGGCCACCCCCTGGCCGATGATGAAAATCGAGTCATCACGGCGCATCTCTTCAACAAGGGCAAGGCCCATGGCAGCGTTATAGCCCATCACTTCATGCGACATGATACAGATCCCGTCCGATGACTGACTCATCCGGCGATGGCGCGCGCAACGCCTCTTCGTAGGCGGTCTGCACCGCGCGCCCGGCCTCATCGATCAGGCGGGCAGCCTTGTTGCCGCTCACCCGCGCCGCCAGCAGCTCAAGTGGATCGCGATAATCGGCGAACTCGCTGTCGGTGCGGTATGGCTGCGGATCGCCGGCATAATGGCCGCGGCGGCGCACCACCTTGGCCTCGATCAACGTCGGCCCCAAACCCGCCCGCGCCCGCGCAACCGCTTCCCTAGTCACCTCGTACACCGCAACGGCATCCTGACCGTCAACAGAGACGCCGGGAATATGGTAGCCGGCGGCAAAATCGGCGATATCGGTGGTGGGGCAGACGTCTCCCAGCCGGGTTCCTACCAGCAAGCCGTTGTTTTCACAGAAATAGATCAACGGCAACTTCCAGGCGGCCGCATGGACCAGCGTCTCATGAAACGTTCCGCGAGATGCAGTCCCGTCGCCAAAATTCGCAAGGCTGACCCGCCCGTCCTTGCGAATCTTCGATGCAAGCGCTGATCCGCCCGCCAGCGGATAAACGCTGCCCAGCGTTGCGCCCTCCCCCATCACCCCGATCCGATAGTCGGCCCAGTGGGGCACACCTCCACCCTTGCCCCGGGTCGCCCCGGTCATCTTGCCCAGCAGGTCACCAAGGATCGGGCCGGGTTGCATCCCCTTGCCCAGCGCCCACGCGCTGCCCCGCCCCTGATACCAGAGATAATCATCATGCCTGAGGGCAGCCGTGGCACCGACAGGCGCACCCTCCTGCCCCTCTCCGGGGTGCCACCAGCCGGAAAACCGGTTTTCCCGCGTATGGCGCAGCATCAGGCGCTCGATGGCTCGCGCCATCGCCATGCGGTAAAACATGGTATCGATCATGTCAGACGTCAGGCTCGACATCATCATCCTCCAAGCTGCCTCGCATACTGCCCCCGGCCTCTGATATTGAAAATACGCATTTCAGGAATCTAGTCAATAGAATATAACATGATGCGTATCATTTTATCCTGTCATTCACAGAATTTTGTTGAAATTTCCCTAGAATGTGACTAAGCGCAGATTCGATCCACACGGAGGGAGCATCAGGGATGACCGCGCCAACACGACGGGAGATCACCGCGTGAGCAAACGCCGATACGATCATCTGCTGAGCCCGGGCAGCATCAACGGCATGGCTCTGCGCAACCGCATCATCTTCTCGCCGATGGGGTCGAACCTTGCCGAGCCCGATGGCAGCATCGGCGACGCCCTGCGCACCTATTATGTCGAACGCGCGCGTGGCGGTGCCGGCCTGGTCACCATGGGGTCGGTATCCGTTGGCTTTCCCGAAGGCGCCAGCAACTGGCGCCAGGAAGCTATCTCTGACGATCGCTTTTTGCCGGGCCTGCGCCGCCTTGCTGACGAAATTCACGCCGAGGGTGCCAAACTGGCCGCGCAGCTTCAGCATGGCGGACTGCTGGCGATGACCGACATGCTCGATGGCCGGCCCGTTGCCTGCCCCTCTCCTCCCATAAAATCCAAGGACAGCGGCGATTTCGTCGATGTCATGCTAGACGAAGAGCAGAAGCGCTTCTTCGAACCCTACGCCAGCATGGGCGAAGTGAAATACAACGCGCTCGACGCGGCTGGCATTGCGCACATCATCAACCTGTTCGCAGCGGCTGCCGACCGCGCAAAACGGGCCGGGATCGACGCTGTCGAGATTCACGCCGGCCATGGCTATGTGTTCTCGAGCTTCCTGTCACCGGCCTATAATCGTCGCACCGACGACTATGGCGGCCCGATCGAGAACCGCGCCCGCTTCCTGCTGGAAACCATCCGAGCCGTGCGCGCCGCCGTCGGGCCGGACTATCCGGTCTGGATGCGCTTCGACAGTCAGGAATTCCTGATGGATACCGGCATCACCCTCGAAGATGCCAAGCAGGTCGCCCGCCTTGCCGCCAACGCCGGGCTCGATGCCATTCATGTCAGCGCCCATGGTGACGGCAATTACGGCCGTACCTACACCACCGGTCACGCAACCAACACCCCCAACGCCTTCATCGACAATGCAACCGCCATCCGGGCCGTCGTCGACATTCCCGTCATCTGCCCCGGACGGATCGAGCCAGAGGATGCCGACCGCTTTATCGCCGAAGGGCGAATCGATTTTCTCACCATGGGCCGCAAACTGCTGGCCGACCCGCACCTGCCGCGCAAACTGGCGGAAGGAAAACCCGAACAGGTTCGCCCCTGCGTCTATTGCTATACCTGCATCAGCGCCATCTTCAATTCGCGCCACATCATGTGCGCCGTCAATCCGCTGACCGGCCACGAGACCGAGCGTCAGCCCCAACCGGCCGACCACAAGAAACACATTCTCGTGGCGGGTGGCGGGCCGGGCGGAATGGAATCAGCCCGGCTGCTTGCCGATAAAGGGCACCGTGTCACCCTATGTGAAGCCGGTCCGCGCCTGGGCGGCACGGCGCAGTTCGCCTCGATCGCCTATGCCCCCAACCAGCGCATCGTCGACTGGCTGAAACGTGAAGTCCGCCGAAGGCCGATCGACATCCGTCTGAACACCGAAGTAACCCCTGAACTCGTCGCCCGCTTGAACCCCGATGCCGTCATTGTCGCCACCGGAGCGACGCGGGCCATGCCACCGATCCCCGGACATGACCGTTCGTTCGTGTTCTCGGGAGACGATATGCGCAACCTCATGCTGGGCCAGAAGCTCGCTACCTTGCGCAACAAGGTGGGGGCCCCCACCCGGATCGCCATGCGCCTGGGCCGGCTGAGCGGCATCACCGGCCGACTGGAGCTGGTGCGGACCGGCTCGCGCGTCTGGATGCCACTGGGCCGGCGCGTGGTGATCATCGGTGGTGAACTGGTGGGAATGGAGCTTGCCGAATTCCTGGCGCATCGCGGTCGCCAGGTCTGCGTGCTGGAATCCTCGAGCCGGGTGGGAAGCGGCATACCACTGGTGCGCCGCTTCCGGGTGGTAGATGAGTGCCGGCGACTGGGGGTGGCGATGGTCACCGGCGCTGCAGATTTCGCCATCGGTGACCATGTGGTGAGTTATCGTAACGAAGGCGGGCAGGTGCGCACCATTCGTGCCGACACAGTGATTGTCGCGAAGGGTGCCACGGGCAACCCGTCGCTGGCCGAGACTTTGGCGGCGAAGGGCGCAACTGTTCACCTTGTCGGCGATTGTCAGGGCGTCGGCTATATCGAGGGTGCCATGCGCGATGCCGCGCTGGTAACCCGGTCAATGTAAGGCAATCACAGGAACGCAGGATGGAAAAGGCAATCAGCACTCCGTCGACGGCAAAGGGTCTGGTGGCAACCGTGTGCGTCGCGGGTCCGGCGCTGGTTGCCCTCATCCCGATGGCAGCGGCCCCGGCAATGGTGGCCATGAGCCATCATTTCGGTGCCGGTGACGACAGCCGGCTGTTCTCGCAGATCGTCATGACCCTGCCGGCAGCCATGCTGATCATAACCGCACCGCTGGCAGGCTGGATTGCCGGCAAGGTCGGCCAGCGTGCCGTGCTGCTGTGCGCTCTGATCCTTTACGTGATCGGAGGGGCCGGGGTGATGCTGACCACCAGCAGCAACGCCTTGATGGCGCTTCGCCTGCTCCTCGGCATCGCCGGCGGCGGTCTGCTGACATCGTGTCTCGGGCTTATCGGCGATCATTTTGCCGGGCACGACCGCGAGCGCCTGCTGGGGTTCGCGACTTCGGCTTCGTCGCTGCTGGCGGCACTGGCTCTGATCTTTGGCGGCCGGCTTGTGGATATCGCCGGATGGCAGGCCCCGTTTGCACTCTACCTGTTGGGTGTGCCGCTGTTCCTGCTGGCAACCGCCGTCATCCGCGATGCGCCGCCGGCGCCTTCAGTCACCCACTCCGACCACCGCCTTTCTGCCGGTCATGCCGCCGAACTGGCAAGGGCCTGGACTTACTACCTCCTGCTGACCCTCCTCACCCTTGCGATGTTCACGCCGGCAATCCAGGCCGCCTTCATCCTTGAAGCGCGCGGCATTGGCTCTCAACAGACCATCGGAACCATCATTGCCGCCACCTCGATCGTCGCCATGTTCACGGCCTGGGCCTTCGGTGATCTGCGCCGCCATATCGGCCTTCACGGGTTCCTGATGCTGGATGCCATGTGCATGGGCCTTGGCATCGTGATGATCGGCCTTGCACCCGGCACCGCGCTCATCCTTGTCGGTTGCTGCCTCGTCGGGGTCGGGGCCGGCATGTCGGAACCGACAATCGCCTCACTGATTTTCCGCAAGCTGCGTCCGCATTCCCACGCCATCGCCATGGGAGTGATCGTCAGCGCCCTCAATGCCGGGCAGTTCATCAACCCGCTGATATTCGCCCCGCTGCGCCGCAGCCTTGGCGCCGGAGGCTCACTGGTTGCCGTCGGCTCGATACTGATTGCGGTGGGGCTTTATATCGCCATGCGTCATCGCGACGACCTGATCGAGGAGTAGCCGCCATGCCAGACCGGTTCCACAACAAGCGCGTTTTGCTCACCGGCGGTGCATCGGGGATTGGCCGCGCCACCGCCGAACGCTTCGCCAGCGAAGGGGCGAGGCTGGTTATCGGCGATATCGACTTCAAGGCCGCCAGCGCCGTCGCCGCAGAGCTTGGCGGCCATGCCTTTGCCTATGATGCCCGCAACCCGGAAGCAGCGGCCACCCTCGTCGAAGCCGCCACCCGAACGTTGGGCGGCATAGATATTCTTCTGAACATCGCCGGCATCATGAGCTGGGGGCGCTTTGAGGAAACATCTGTTTCAACGTGGCAGCGCACCCTCGACATCAACCTCTCAGGGCCGTTCTACCTGTCGCAGGCGGCCATTCCCGCCCTCGTTGCCAGTCGCGGGGTTATCGTGAATGTCGCCTCGGTAGGCGGTTTGCACCCCGTTTATGGGACCACTGCCTATGGCGTTTCCAAAGCCGGGGTCATCGCCATGACCAAGGCCTGCGCGCTCGAAATGGCGCGCCACGGCATCCGGGTGTGCGCGGTGGCACCCGGTGGCGTAGCCACCCCGATGCATGAAAAGAGCACGGCAGGAGGAGGCGTTGACCCCGCCATTTTCGCCGAAGCCTCAGCCCGCAACCTGCCGAAGCTGACGGGGCGCGACGCCTGCTCTCCGCCTGAAATAGCGGCTGCCATCGCCTATCTCGCCTCAGACGACGCCCGTTTTGCTACAGGAACCGTTCTGGTGCTCGACGGAGGGCAGACAACCGGCTGACACCTCCCCCGGGCATTCTGGGCAACACCGGCAGCCTCACGAAGGAACAACCATGAACGACACCGTGTGGCAGCGTTTCTGTGAGCGGCTGCAGGCGGCCGGAAGCGTGCTGGCCAGCCCGGGCGCCCCACAGGATCCCCTCAATCAGGCGGAAGGCGTCCGCTATCTCAGCCGGCTGATCCGGCTGGGGCTGGAAATCCACCTAGAGGGCGGTGACCCGGATTTCCCCGCATTCATGATGCCTAGCCATGAAACCGCCAAGATGGGCGGCGACAACCCCGACAATCGCTATCTGTCGGCCACCATTGCCGGCGACCGTGTCTATCGCCTGTGCGGCAACATCGGCACCGTTACCTATCTCAGCCTCGGCTCGAAGGCCAATCGCTATGGCCTGGATGGCACCATGCCCTCGACCGGCGAACTGTCGCGGGACCAGTTGCAGGCCGACGCCCGGGGCGATTTCACCGTCATCGCCTCGGCAACGCGCCCGCATGACCCCTCTGTCGCGTGGTTGCCGCTGGCTGCTGACTCAACGATGCTGCAGTTGCGGCAAACTTTCCTCGACCGCCGCCGGGAAACAGCAGCCACCATCACCATTGAACGGATCAGCCCCGGCCCCGCCGCTCCGGCACCGCTTGACCCCCGGCACCTTGAGCAACGACTGATGGCCGCCGCCGATTTCGTTTCCGGCACTTCGCGGCTGTTTGCCGGATGGGCATCGATGTTCATGTCGCATCCCAATCAGCTTCGTGACTGGGGGCAGGACATGTTCATCAAGGCCGGTGGCGACCCGGCCATTTTCTACGTTCACGGATACTGGAAACTTGGCGCAAACGAGGCCTTGGTCATTGAAACGGACATCCCCGCCTGTGAGCACTGGAATCTGCAAGTCAACAACTGGTGGATGGAATCACTCGACTATCGCTATCATCCGGTTTGCGTGAACAAATCCAGCGCGCGGCTCAGCCCGGAAGGTCGGGCAACCATCGTTATCGCCCCGCACGACCCGGGCTTCGGAAACTGGCTGACCACCGCCGGACATTCCGAGGGGTTCGTGCTGCTGCGCTGGGTTCGCGCCAGCGATACCCCCATTCCGTCGGCGCGGGTGATCTCTCTGGCTTGAGTGCATTCCTCCTGTCGCGAGAAGTCAGGCGTTGACCACACCCATCGCTGCCTTATGGGCCAACCGGGGCAGCGACGAATGTAGACAACAGCCCGGCGTCGATCAGCTGCGCCTGCCCGGTGACAAACCCCGCCGCCGAGCTGGAAAGCCACAGCGCCAGCTCAGCAACATGCTGTGCCCCGCCCATGCCGCGCAACGGCACCCGCTCAAGTTCGCAAGGATCGATGATCGCCTCGTCAGTCTCGCCGATCATCGCCGTTTTCACAGCACCCGGACAGATGGCGTTGATCCGCACCCCGCGGGCGGCAAATGCCGGAGTCACCGATTTCACCAGCCCGATCACTCCATGCTTGGCCGCGGCATAGGCAGGGCTTTCCGCAAACCCCACCATTCCGGCGCTGGAAGCCGTGACAACCACAGCCCCCCCATCGTGAATGACCGGAAGCACCGCCTTCAGCCCCAGGAACACCCCTTTCAGGTTGATGGCGAGATGACGATCGAACAGCGCCTCATCGGTTGCTTCGAAACCGGCCATCGGCCCCAGATACCCGGCATTCAGAAAGGCGATGTCCAGCCGTCCGAACGCTTCAAGTGTCGCCTCCACCATGGCGGTGTTGCCACCGGCAGTCGCAATATCAGCGACAACCACCGCCGCCGATGGCCCGATGGACCTTGCGACTGCGTGCGCACCCTCGGCATCACGGTCAGCCAGCATCACCCGCGCGCCTTCCTGTGCATAGCGGCAGGCCGCGGCCCGGCCGATACCGGCGGCCGCCCCTGTCACCAGAACGACTTTGCCGGCCAATCCCATCATAACGGCATGAACTCTCCGCCGTTGACATCGAGCGTCGCCCCCGTCACCGCCGAAAAACAATCGGCAATCAGGGCCAGGGCCGCTCGGGCATATTCCGCGTCCTCGGGCACCCGGCCAAGCGCAATGCCCGATGCAATACCGGCAATCGCTTCATCGACACCGGGGCCGCCATTTGCCGCCTGCTGCTCCAGCCAGGCGCGTGCGGGAGGGCTGACCGTCCACCCGAAAGCCGGCATATTCACCCGGATATTCCGGGGGCCAAGCTCGGACGCAAGATAGCGCGTCAACGCCGACAGAGCGGCCTTGGTGGCGGCATATCCCCCCTGGTTCATCACCAGCTTGCGCGCAACCTGACTGCCGATATTCAGTATGACCCCTCCGCCCGCATCTTCCATCGCAGGCACAACGGCCTGTACCATGCGCAATGTTCCCAGCACGGTCACATCGAAGGCATGGCTCAGCTTGTCGAGGTCGAGCGCAAGGACCGGACTGATATCACCGGGGAAATAGGCACTGTTCACCAGCCCGTCGATCCGGCCAAATGCGGATAAAGCCTGTGCAGCAGCACGCTTGCAGTCTGCGGTGCTGGTGATGTCGGCGAGGATCGCGATTGCCTCGGCCCCCTCGTCGGCTAGGGTCGCCACCACAGACTCCATGACGGTGGGGCTGCGTGACACCATGGCGACCTTGGCCCCCATCCGGCCAGCCTCTTCCGCCAGCACCCGGCCAAGGCCGGGTCCGATGCCGGTGATGATTACCGATTTCCCCGCCAGCAGCTTCATGCCGCCTGCTCTTGCGGCAATGCCGCAATCTCCGCCAGAATCATGGCAGCATGCTCAGGGCGGCAGATCAGCAGATCGGGAAGATAGGTGTCAGACTGGTTGTAGACCAGCGGGCTCCCGTCGATGCGGCTGCAATGCAGGCCATGGGCCAGCGCCACGGCAACCGGCGCACAACTGTCCCATTCATATTGGCCGCCACTGTGCAGGTAAATATCGGCCTCTCCTCGGATAATGGCCATCGCCTTGGCACCTGCCGAGCCCATCGGCACCAGTTCAGCGCCCAGCCTTGAAGCCACTTGCGTCGCCTCGCGTGCCGGCCGCGTGCGGGAGACCACCATTCTGAGCCGCCCAGGTGGCGGCGGTACCGGCACAGGCGCATCACTGCGCAAAACCGCAGGGACACCCGGCAGGGCAACGGCACCAACCGTTGGAACCCCATCGACAGCAAGGCCGACATGCACCGCCCAATCCGGGCGCGCCTCACCATATTCCCGGGTGCCATCCACCGGATCGATGATCCACACGCGGGATTTGCTCAGCCGTTCCGGTGTGTCCTTGCTTTCCTCAGACAGCAACCCGTCGTCGGGCCGCTGTTCGCGCAGGGCATGCACCAGGAACTGGTTGGCCGTGGCGTCGCCAGCCTTGCCCAGGGCCTTTTCTGAAAACAACCGGCCCTCCCGGACTTTCACGAGCAGGTCTCCGGCCAGTTCGGCAAGCCGGGCAGCAAGTTCGGTGTCAGTCATGGCATCCTCACTTCAGGGGCATGATGGCGCGCACGATATGTTCGGCGGCCTGCTGCGGTGTCATATCTGTGGTGTTCACGCGAATCTCGGGGTTGAGCGGCGGTTCATAGGGGCTGTCCACCCCGGTGAAATTCGCCAGCTGGCCACTGCGGGCCTTCTTGTACAACCCCTTCACATCGCGGGCCTCGGCCACTTCCAGCGGGGTATCAACGAAGATCTCGATGAACTCACCATCGGGCAGCATGGCGCGCACCATGTCGCGCTCGGCTCGGAAGGGCGAGATGAAGGCGGTGATCACCACCAGCCCGGCATCAGCCATCAGCTTCGCCACTTCCCCCACCCGGCGGATGTTCTCGATACGATCCGCCTCGGTAAAACCCAGATCCTTGTTGAGCCCGTGGCGCACATTGTCGCCGTCTAGCAGGAAGGTATGGCGGTTCATCAGCGCCAGCAGCTTCTCGACTTCGTTGGCGATGGTCGATTTCCCGGCACCCGACAGGCCAGTGAACCACAATACCCGCGGCTTCTGGCTCTTCATGGCCGCATGCATCTCGCGGGTGATGTCGGTTGCCTGCCAGTGCACATTCTGGGCACGGCGCAGGCTGAAGTGCAGCATGCCGGCCGCCACCGTGCGGTTGGTGATCTTGTCGACCAGAATGAACCCGCCAAGGGTCCGGTTATCGGCATATGGCTCAAAGACGATCGCCCGATCGGTTGTGATTTCCGCGACACCTATGGCGTTCAGCTCAAGCGTCTTGGCAGCCAGATGTTCCAGCGTGTTGACGTTGATCTGATATTTCGGCTGATGAACGGTAACCGATACCGACTGTGTTGCCAGTTTCAGCCAGTACGACCGGCCGACGATCATCGGGTCGTCGTCCATCCAGATGATCGTTGCCTCGAACTGGTCGGCGGTTTGCGGCGGCGTATCGGCCACAGCGATCACACTGCCGCGCGAACAGTCGATCTCGTCGGCAAGACAGAGGGTGACCGACTGCCCGGCGACCGCCTCGTCGAGGTCGCCGTCATAAGTCACGATGCGGCTGATGGCGCTGGTCCGGCCGCCTGGCACCACCCGAACGGTGTCCCCCACCGCCACCCGGCCCGAAGCCAGCAGCCCGGAAAAGCCACGAAAATCGAGGTCGGGCCGGTTCACCCATTGCACCGGCATGGCAAAGGGCTTGCGCTGATCGGCAACCTGATCGACATCGACGGTTTCCAGATGCGTCATCAGGGTCGGGCCATCATACCACGGGGTGTTGGCCGACCGGCTGGTGATGTTGTCACCCTTGAAACCGGAAATCGGGATGGCGGTGAAATCGGTGATGCCGATTTCAGAAGCAAAGGCCCGATAGTCGCTGACGATCGATTCAAAGACATCGCGGCTGTAATCGACCAGGTCCATCTTGTTGACGGCCAGCACGATGTTGCGAATGCCGATCAGCTTCGCCAGATAGCTGTGCCGGCGTGTCTGGGTCAGCACCCCCTTGCGGGCATCGACGAGGATGATGGCGAGATCGGCGGTCGAAGCCCCAGTCACCATGTTGCGGGTATATTGTTCGTGGCCCGGTGTATCGGCAACGATGAACTTGCGCTTTTCGGTCACGAAAAACCGATAGGCGACATCGATGGTGATGCCCTGCTCACGTTCGGCGGCAAGACCATCGACCAGCAGGGCAAAATCGATCTCCTGCCCCTGGGTTCCCACCCGCCGGCTGTCGTCCTCCAGCGCCGCCAGCTGATCCTCGAAGATCATCTTGCTGTCGTACAAAAGCCGGCCGATCAGCGTCGACTTGCCATCGTCAACCGATCCGCAGGTGATGAAGCGCAACAGCGTCTTGTTCTGGTGCTGCGCCAGATAGGCGTCGATATCCTCGGCAATCAGGGCATCAACCTGATAGGCCGACCCGGCTGTCTCCACCTCGGCCATCAGAAATATCCCTCCTGCTTCTTCTTCTCCATTCCGGCGCCGCCGGAATCCTTGTCGATGGCGCGGCCCTGCCGTTCACTGGTGGTGGTAAGCAGGGTTTCCTGGATCACTTCGTTCAAGGTGGCGGCCTCGCTTTCGATGGCGCCGGTCAGCGGGTAGCAACCCAGAGTGCGGAACCGGATCGACCGCTCGACAGGCACTTCCCCCGGTCGCAGCGGAAAGCGATCATCATCGACCATCAGCAACATGCCATCGCGCTCGACCGTCGGGCGGCGGGCAGCGAAATACAGCGGCACGATCGGGATGTCGTTGAGGCCGATATACTGCCAGACATCAAGTTCGGTCCAGTTGGAGATGGGAAAGACCCGGATGCTTTCGCCCCTGGCCTTGCGTGCGTTATAGAGGTTCCACAGTTCCGGGCGCTGGTTCTTGGGGTCCCAGCCGTGGCTGCTGGTCCGGAACGAAAAGATCCGCTCCTTGGCGCGGCTCTTTTCCTCGTCGCGCCGTGCGCCGCCAAAGGCGGCATCAAAGCCATATTTATCAAGCGCCTGCTTCAGACCCTCGGTCTTCCACAAGTCGGTATGCAGGGCGCCGTGATCGAACGGATTGATCCCGCGCGCCTTGGCCTCGGGGTTCTGGTAGACCAGCAACTCCATGCCGCTTTCGCGTGCCATGCGGTCGCGTAGCTCATACATCGCCCGGAACTTCCAGGTGGTATCGACATGCAGCAACGGGAACGGCGGCGGCGATGGATAAAAGGCCTTGCGGGCCAGATGCAGCATCACGGCCGAATCCTTGCCGACCGAATAGAGCATCACCGGGCGCTCGGCTTCGGCCACCACCTCGCGCATGATGTGGATGCTCTCGGCCTCGAGGCGTTCGAGATGGGTAAGGGCGCGAGTCACAGATTCCATCCTCCGTCACAACTGATCGTCTGTCCGGTCACATAACCGGCCCGCCGCGAGGCCAGAAATACGGCTGTTTCAGCAACCTCTTCGGGCAGGCCATAGCGATGCAGTGCAATGGTCGCCTGAACGGTCCGATGCCACTCGGAATCGAAAGCGGTATCCTTAAGGCGATGGAAAATCCCGGCGTCAATAACCCCGATGGCTATGGTATTGGCGCGAATGCCATGGCCACCCTCCTCGCGGGCAATCCCCTTCATCAACTGCTGGATCGCCCCCTTGGGAGCCACCGACAACACGTCACGCTCAGGCCACTTCACCACTCCGGCAGAGCCGACATGCACATAGGAACCGCCCTGTTTGCGCAATTCCGGCAGAGTGGCGTGAACGATATTGAAAAATCCGTTCACATCATTGTCGACCACCCGCCGCCAGTCTTCCGGGGTCACCTCGCCTATCCTTTTCATCTGGATATCATAGCCGGTGGCAACCACTACGGTATGCAGAACCCCGAATTTTTCCACCAGCGCCGCCACGGCCGAGATGATCGACGCGCAATCCGTCACATCGAGAGCCACCAGTTCTGCCTTGCGGCCATTCTCCCGCACATCGGCTGCCGCCTGTTCCGCTCCATCACGGTTGTGACGGTAGGCAATGGCCACGTCAGTGCCAGCGGCCGCCAGTCGCTCGGCAATCACCCGCCCCGTTCCGCCACTGCCGCCAACGACAAGCGCCACACCCGCAGGAAAATCATCACCCAGAGAACGAATCACACCTGACTCCCAATTTTGGCCATTGATTTTCGCTATTGCACAAAATTCACCCTGTGTCGACACGCAATTTAACATTCTTGGCTTTTTATTTTTTTGTTTGCGTATCCAAAACGTGGCCCGTGGCGAGCGTTTGCGTAAAAAATATCATCATTTTGGCCGATTGCCCGATGCGGCCAATTGATTTGCCGGCCAGCTTCCCATACCTCTGAAACCATGAACGACATCACCGGCAAGAAACCGCTCGACCTTCATGACGAAGCGATCATCCGCCTGCTCAGGGAAGACGGGCGCATGCATGTGCGAACCATTGCCGAGCGCGTGGGCCTGAACGACGCGACGGTTCGGTCACGCATCCGTCGGCTCGAAGAGGCGGGCATCATGCGGGTGGTGGCCCGTGTCGATCTGGCAGCTGCCGGCTTCCCCTATTCCTGCCTGGTGGGCCTTCGCACCCGTGGCCGGGATTTCGATGAGGTCAGCCGCCACCTGCTGGAAATCGACGAGGTGGTTTCGGTATTGTCGGTGATCGGTCGCAACGATCTTGAGATCCAGATCATTGCCCGCTCGCTCGACGAGCTGAATACCCTGCTTGCCACCAGGATCCCCACCATTCCCGGCATCATGTCTACCGAATCCGCACTCGCAATGAAGATCTACAAATATGTCCAGCCCTGGGGGCGGTTCGATGCCGAATCACCGGGGCAGGGTGTGCTCGCCATGACCCCGCTCGATCTCACGGAAATCGACCATCAGATCCTCGACCGGCTGACTGTCGACGCACGGGTAAGCAATCGCGAGATCGCGCGCGAACTCGGCCTGACCGAGGGCACCATTCGCATGCGTCTGAAACGGTTGACCGATGAAAAGGCGATCCATGTCACAGCCGTCACCAGCTATGATCACCTGCCTGATCCGCTGGTTTCCTATCTGTGGATCGATGTCGATACCGCCCACACCATCGCCGCTGTCGCAGCCGCCCTCGCCAACCAGCCGGAAATCACCTACGTCGCCTCGCTGGTCGGCCGTGCCGACATTCTGGCCATCACCTGGGTACGCGACGCCACGCAACTGGCGCAATACCTCCACAACGCCATTGGCCATCTGCCCGGAATCGGCCGCATCCACTACGAACTGACGCACCAGCTCATCAAGCACGACTATCGGCTCACCACCATCGTCCAGTAACCTTACATTACGCAAAGCGTAGCAATTTGTCAACGATTTCACGAAATGCGTTGACAACGGCACGATAATCCATAACAATCCGTCAAAAGGAGATTCTTATGGATTCCTCTGCACGCCGCAGACATGTGCGCCACCTGTTCGAGGAGATGATCACCGCATTCGGGCAGAAAGATTTCCCGACTTTCGCCCGGTACGTGCACGAAAATGCCCTGTTCGAGTGGCCGTATCTGCCTCTCAAATCCTTCCCGCACAGCCTGCGCGGCCGTGACGCCTTCATCGATGCCGCAAAGGCCGGCATGGCTAATTCCGACGGCTATAACCACAGGGTCGACCAATGGTACGACCAACTCGATCCCGACATGCTCATTGTCGAATACCATTCCGATTCCCGCCTGCGCCAATCGGGGGCGCGCTATGCCAACCGCTATCTCGGCATTCTGCGGTTTTCCGGTGACGAGGTGGTGTACTGGAAAGAGTATGTGAACCCGCTGCCTATTCTCGAAGCCTATGGTGAGTTCGTGAACGAGGCGGTGCAGGCCTGATCCACCCCACATTTCCAGCAGGAGGACGCCGTCAATGCCATCCATCCTGATAACCGGCGCCTCTTCCGGTTTCGGCAGGGATACCGCCATCGCCCTTGCGAACAGGGGGTGGCGTGTCTGTGCCGCCATGCGCGAGCCCGGGAAATCGTGGCTGGGCCCCGAACAGGGCACAGCTTGCGGAAAAGCCGGAGACATTGAAGCCGGCCACATTGTCGGGATCGCACTCGATGTCACCAGGCCCGACAGCATCACTGCGGCCGTTGACAGCGCGCTGACACTCTGCGGCGGCACCATCGATGTATTATTGAACAATGCCGGCTATTCCGTGCTTGGGGCCTTCGAAGACCTCTCGGACGCCGATTGCCGCGCCCAGATGGAGACCAATTTCTTTGGCGTCCTCGGCATGACCCGCGCTGTGTTGCCGGCGATGCGCGCGGCCAGATCAGGGCGGATCCTGGTGGTGTCCAGCAATGCCGTCAATGCACCCCACCCCCTGCTCAGCCTCTACGCCGCCTCAAAATGGGCGCTCGAGGGCTGGGCTGAAGGCCTGGCCATGGAAATCGCACCGTTCGGTATCGAGCTCGCGCTGCTGCAGCCGGGTGCACACCGCACGGAATTCGCACGCAATGTCCAGTTCATTGACGGAGCCGCCGGGCCTTATGCCCGCTGGCTGCAATCCTCAGCACCCGGCATCGCCAAACTCGACGCCTGGGGCCGCGACCCTGCACTTGGGGTGGCGGAAATCGTCGCCGCCGTAACGGCTGAAAAAGTGCCATTCCGCCAACAACTGGGGCCCGACAGTCAACTGTTCGCTGCACTCAAGGGCAAGGCTCCTTACGAGGTCAGGGCCCTTCTGGTACGGGCAATCTGTGGTCTGCCGGCCGCCGGCGCCTTTACCGGAAAACCCCCGGCATCAGTTCAGCACCCGGTCCTCGATCAGATCGTGGCAGCGGCGCTGGCCGATGCAGCCGGCGATCCGGCCCTTTCGGCCACGATTGCCACCCTGTGCGGCCTGGCGGAAGCACCCCGATAAAACAGGTTCCTTCCGCCCGGACGCAGGTGCCGCAGCCAGCGGCTGCAGTCCGGCCCTGCCCGGCTCTCAGGCGCTGGCTGGCGGGATACCCTGCATCTGGGCATCGATGATCCGCCGCTTCATCGGCGCCACCCAATCCCGCTCCAGCGCTTCGTGCAGCAGGCCAGCCGCTTTCAGCTCGTCACACAGTTTCATCTGGTGGCCGATATCAAACAGATCATATTGCGACGAAAACTTGCCATTCCCGCCATAGGTGATGAAGCTCACCCCTTCGGTTTCATAGAAACTGCCATCCGGACGTTTCCCGGGGCCGCGATTGACCCAGCGGCTGAAAATCCGCTCTCCATTCACGGCAAAATCGACGATGGGGAAACTCCAGCCTGCCCAACCCGACCCGACATCCATATCGCGTCCGTAATGAGTCTGGCGGATTTCGGCGCGACTGCGGGCGAACACCGGCATCACCCCGCCATAGGGGCAGAAATAGGTGGCATCCTCGTGGTACAGTTCGTCGGCGATCCACGCCCAATGATTACGGCGCTCCGCCTCGACGAAGGCATCGCGCAGCCGCACGATCGCCGCTTCAACCTCTGCTCTCGGATAGGTCATCATACTCTCCCGCTTGTCGGGTGCAGCATACCCCCGGAACGCATCCTGTCAATATGGTATTTACAGATTGCACGGTAATTTTGCTTGTGTTACTACGCAAATCAGTAATCTTGAAACAAGGATTGAACGTATGCGTTATGAAACCTCGTTCAGGCAGGACACGCTTCTGAGTGCTGCCCGTCAGCGCACCGGGCTTCACGACTTCGGACCGGATCACTTCCTTGAACCCCTGGGGGTGCTGACACAGGCCATTGTCAACGAAGCCCGGTTGAACGAGGCCGGTGTTGCTGCCCAGCAGGAACGACTGATCAATGCGCTGTCCAACCGGCTTCGCAAGCAACGTCTGTTTGCGCGTCACCCCGAGATCCGCGACGAAGAGGTTCAGGTTGCGGTGGTGATCATCGGCTTGCCGCGCACCGGCAGCACCATGCTGCACCGGCTGTTGTGCGCCTCTCCCCGGGCCACCGCCACCCGCTGGTGGGAAACCATCTTCCCCTTGTCTCGTCGCGAGGACGACGACCGCGATATCGCAGGCCGGCAAGCCGACGCCGCTCGGCTCGCCCGCCAGCTCGTCGAATCCTCGGCAGGCTTCGAGGCGATTCACCCCCTTGATCCTTACGCCACCGACGAAGAGCTGCCGCTGATCGAGCAATCCTTTGTGTCCAACATCCCGGAATCGATGATGTACGTTCCAGGTTATGGCGAATGGCTGCTCAACGCCGACCAAAGCCTCGCCTATGGTGAACTGATCGACTGGCTACGCATCCTCCAGTGGCAGGATCCGGCCCGCCGCGGGCGAAAGTGGATCCTGAAGGCCCCGCATCATCTCACCGCCGTTGCCACCGTGCTGGAACAATTCCCCCAGGCCGTCATCGCCATGACTCATCGCCGTGTCGATCATCTCATGGGAAGCTGGTATTCGATGGTCGCCTCACTGACCGGCGGAAACACCGATCATGATTTCTCGCGCCAACAGGCTCGTCACTGGACAGCGCGGCTGAAGCGCAATCTCGAGGACATGCTGGCCGTGCGCGCGCTCCACGAAGACCGTTTCATCGACATTCACTATCGGGGACTGGTGCAGGCGCCGCTCGATCATGCCCGTCGCACCTTTGCCGCCGCCGGCCTTCCTGATAACGATCAGACCGATCTGGACGCCTGGTCACGATGGCTTGCTGAAAACAAGCGCGACAACCGGCCGTCTCACACCTACCATGTGGAAGATTACGGCATCACGCCGGCCGAACTGCAACGGTATTTCGCCTTTTACTCCGACCGGTTCGACGCGGATCGCTGACCGGGCGTCAACGATCGATCATCACCGGAACGACGCAGGGAAAGGGCAACCCACATGGAGATCAAGGGCTGGGAAGCGACTTATCTGATGGGCGAGGTGGAACCACAGCGCAGTTCCGTCCTAACCAGCAACTCGCGCTATCTGAACAATCCCCGACTGCGCGATGTTTATGCCCAGATGGGCCTCAAACGCAATGGAACTGATCTGCCCGCCACCTTTCTGATCCCCGAGATCAACCGCGCCATCGGCGAAGAATTCGACATGGCCGAGATCGCAGCCTTGATCACCACCGAACGCGCCCGCCTGCCGGAGTTTGCCGCATGGCTCGACGCGCGGTTTGTCTCTGACTGGACTCTGGAGAAAGTTGCCCATTGCCCGCCGGGTTCACTGGGCGCCGCCATTCATGCGTTCATAGCCGGCAGTGGCATGCATATCGACTTCATGTTTCGCGGCACTGCCGGCGACGATTACACCTATCTCACCAAGCGCCGGGTACAGAACCACGACATCGAGCATATCCTGACGGGGTTCGACACCAGCGATGTCGGTGAAATAGCCCTGATCGTCGCCAATTGCATCGCCATCTATCGCTACTTCTCGCCCGAACTCGCGCACGCCCTGACCTTCCAGACCATGTTCCTCACCTCGACCAGTGTGATGCGCATGGCCTGTCACTATCCATCGGTGGTGCCGGCGATGCTGGAAGGCATTGCCCTGGGTGTGACAATGGGAAATCGCCAGCAGCGGCCCATCTTCATGACCCGCTGGGAAGACTGGATCGACACCCCCATCGAAGAGGTGCGACGCGCCAATCAGCTGGACGGCGGGCCGCCCCCCGGGTCGTGGGACTGGATCAAGGAAGCCACCTATGGATGACACTACGCATGCCGACCTGTCAGTCAGCGATCTGCTGGCAATCACCGCACTGGTCCACCGTTATCCACGCCTCCTCGATAGCGGCGATCTGGTTGGCCTTGGCAAGCTGTTCGCCAAGGCGATCGTGCATTTCGAGGGCCGTGAAACCCCGGTCATCAGCGATGCGGCGGAAATTACCCGGATGTTCGCCGATTTCGTGCGCTTGTACGATGGCGTGCCGCGGACCCGTCACCTGATCTGCAACCTGATCATCCTGCCCGCCGGGCCGCAGATGGCCAGGGCCACCAGCACTGTGCTTGTCGTTCAGCAGGCCCCCGGCCTTGCCCTGCAGCCGATCATCACCGGTGACTATCACGATACGTTCCGCAAAGAAGACGGCATCTGGCGCTTCGATGAACGCGCCATCACCAATGATCTGTTCGGCGACCTCTCGGCACATGGGCGGTATGCAATAAGCCCACCGGCCTGAGCTGACGCTCAGGCCAGATACCCGCCGTCGGCCACAATCACCGTTCCATTGATATAGGCTGCCTGGTCTGACAGCAGCCAGACCACAGCGCGGGCGATGTCGTCAGGCGAAGCAAACCGATTGAGGGGAATTGGCGCCAGCAGGCTGTCGCGATATTCCGCCGAATGAATGACCCCTGCCGTCAGCGGAGTATCGACGACCCCGGGCGACACCGCGTTACAGCGAACGCCGGCACCACCATATTCCTTGGCAATGGTTCGGGTAAGGCCAAGCACGCCGTGTTTGGCCGCTGTATAGGCGGCGGTGCGCGGATAACTGATATGCGCCTGCAACGAGGTGGTATTGACGATCGCCCCGCCTCCCGATGCCAGCATCAACGGAATTTCCGCCTGCAGGCAGTGAAATACCCCGTCTAGATCGACGCCCAGCACCTGGCGCCAGATTTCGACGGGCAGTTCATGGGTAGGGGGAATCGGCTTGCCCTTCAGTGCCGTCACCTCGGTGATACCGGCATTGTTGAACGCACCGTCAAGCCGGCCGAAGGTGTGTTGCACCATCGCCACCATCGCCTGACACGCCGCCGGATCAGTAATGTCAACCTGACAGGCTGTGGCACCGATCTCGCCGGCAACCCGGCTTGCGGCATCACCGTTCTGATCGGCAACGAGCACCCTCGCCCCTGCCCCTGCCAGCAGCCGCGCCGTGGCAGCACCGATACCGCTGGCCCCGCCGGTGACGATCATGACCCGTCCGGCAAAATCCGGTGTCGGGACGGAAGCGGGAACCCGCGACTCCATTACCGGGAACCCCGCGCACGGGCGCAGCGAAGATACGTCATGTCATGTCCCTTTCCCTGTGGCCCGTCCCTCCAGGACCGATTTGCCGGCAAGCTCGAGGCACCGGGGCGGCTACACCATAACCGGTGATACGCATATCGTCAATCTATGATAGAAAAGTTAGCATTTACGTTAGATTCCATTTGATCAGGCTTGCAAATGTTGATATATGGCCTGTGAAATCATCAAGCGGCAACCCGAGGAACAGCCGCAAAGGCCGCTGGGTTGCCAACGGCAGGACTCGCATAGGGAGACAGAGCATGCACTACCGCGCCCACCTTCTTGCCTGCACCATGTGCATGGCCGCCCTGCCCGCAGCGGCTCAGTCGCCGACTGTCTCCTATGATAACCAGGCCGGCATTCAGGACGTGGTGGTAACCGCCCGCCGGTCGGCGGAACGTCTGCAGGATGTGCCGGTCGCCGTCACCGGCTACAATCAGGACCAACTGTCGGCGCTGGGCATTCAGGGGTTCGGAGACATCGGCAAGACTGTCCCCAACCTTGATGTGCAGCGGCAGTTCGGCTCGGCCAGTGCACCGCAATATTACCTGCGCGGCGTATCGACCGGCACTCTGCGGTTCGAGGCTGACGCCGGCATCGGGCTTTATATCGATGGCATTTACCTTGGCCGGCCAGCCGGAACCGCCTTCGATCTCGCCGAGATCGAACGCGTCGAAGTGCTGCGCGGACCGCAGGGCACCTTGTTCGGCCGCAACGCCACCGGCGGCGCCATCAACTTCGTCACAGCGCCGCCCACAGGTGAATTCGGTGTGCGCGCGCAGGCAACGGCAGGCAATTTCAGCCGTTATTCCGGGCGGGCCACCATCAATCTGCCTGCGCTCGGGCCGCTCAGCGCCCGCATTTCCTATCTCCACGACCAGAACCGCGGCTATGTCGAAAACCTGACGCCCGGTATCGTCTTTACCTTTGCCGAACCGTTCGGGACGGTGCGCTCGGCCGATACCTTCGGGGCGGAAAACACCGATGCCGTTTCGGCGGCGGTCCGATTCGATGGCGGGGCGTTCGTCGCTGATTACAAGTTCGATTTCACCGACAAGGTCAGCACCCAACTCGGCCAGCAATTGCTGGGGTATGACCCAAGTTACGTGGCCGGCGTCGGCGATCCCCCCTTCTACACCGCCCCGCCCAGCATCTATGTGCCCCCCTCAACCAGACGCCAGAAAGCTCTGGCCCTCGACTTCACCACGCCTGCCCATCTGCGAATTCAGGGCCACAGCCTGACGCTCAGCTACGATGCCAGCGACACCATCACCTTGAAAAGCATTTCCGGCTACCGGAAATTCGATGAATTCGTCGGCGGCAACGACATTGATGGCGGCGCCTATGTTCTTGGTGGGCTGCCATTCACCAACATCTCATCGATTCAGGATCGTCACCAGAAACAATTCTCTCAGGAAATCCAGGTTCTGGGGAAATCTTCCAACTTCGACTGGGTTCTGGGTAGTTTCTACTTCCGGGAAACCGGGCACGATAACAACCCGGTGTTCATTGGTGTGATGTTCCCGAAAGGAACCACCATTGTGCCGCGCACAGGGCCGGGAACCGGTAACACCATCGACGTTTTCGGCGTCCCCAGCGACTATATGGCAGGAAGTGACGCCTCGGTGCGCAACCGCTCGATCGCCGGTTATGCCCACCTTGCCTACAAGACCGAGCATCTCGAACTGGCGGGCGGGGTGCGCTATACCAAGGATGACCGTCGGGAAATCCTTCGGGCAGCCGGGCTCGTGCCGGCCTTTGCACCACCGGGCACCTACGATGCCTCGTTCGATCACTGGGATTTTGACGCCACCGCAACCTGGATCGCCAACCGTGATATTCGCGCCTATGCCCGCTTTGCGACGGGCTATCTGTCGGGCGGCGTGATCGGAGGCAACATCTTCAAACCGGAAACGGTGAAGAACTACGAACTCGGCCTGAAGGCCGATTTGCTCGACCGCACCTTGCGGCTCAATCTGGCCGCCTTCCACGCCGAGCGGCGTAACGTTCAGACCGTGGGCTTCAGCGCCTCCAGCGGCACCTTCATCTTTTCCTCGCCCAAGGGCCAGGAAACCGGGTTCGAAGCCGAGCTGACCGCCCAGCCCAATGATTATCTCCTGTTCACCGCCAGCTATGGCTATCTCAATTCCAGGCTTTCCGACGATCCTGTCCTTGGTCCGGTCAACTCGCAGGCTCCGAAAAACACCCTGAGCATCGGCGCCCAATATGATTCACCACACTTCGCCAACGACAGTCATATCCGAGTGCGCGTCGATGGGTTCCTCAAGGATACGCGCCTCTCTGATCCGATTGTGAACTCGTCGACCTCGAACCTGACGACCCTGCCGTCGCGGTTCGACATCAACCTGCGCGCCTCGCTTGTCGATCTACCGATCGGCGGCACCCGCGCGCAAGTCTCGGCATGGGTTCAGAACCTGACCAACAATTAGGAGCTGGAATTCGCCCGCAACCTGTCAACCAATGTCATTGGCGTCTTTCAGGTACCACGAACCTATGGGATTGATATCGGCTTTGAATTCTGACCGGCCGGGCAGAAAGCCGTGTGGACGTGAAGCCGGAGCCTGACAGGTTCGCGATGTGCTGCCCCAACAAGACGGCAGGGCAGGCGGGGCCTCTTACCAACTGGTGGCAGATCGTCCTCGCCTGCGTTGCCAACAACTTCGCAAGCGGGTTCGCCTTCGGCAGCTTCGGCACCCTGGTTCTCGCGCTTGAGCAGGAGTTTCACGCCAGTCGTGCCACATCGTCGCTTGCCCTGTCGCTGATGGTGTTGTCGCTGTCATCGACGGCGGCGCTGCTTGGCAAACTGGTTGAGCACATATCGTTGCGTCCGGTGATGGTAGCGGGTGCCGTGCTGGGGGCCGCCGCCTTTGCCCTGACATCAATCGCCGACAGCGCCTGGCAGTTGCTTGCCATCCATTTCCTGTTGTTGGGGCCGGCCGTCGCCATGTTCGGAGCGCTCCCCGCCAATACCTCGGGCGCCCGCTGGGCCACCGACCACCAGCGGGGAGTGGCGCTCGGCCTCATCAACATGCCGTTACTGGTGATGGTTGTGCCGCTGGCCCTTGCCCCGCTGCTCGAAGCGGCAGGAATTCGCATGGTCTATCGCACCATGGCGGCGGCTCTTCTGTTGCTGGCCCCGCTGCTTCTGCTGGTGCGCGACAAGGTGCCGGCCGAGGGCCTTGCCACCCACCCCAAGCTGCCATCCCTTTCCGAAGGCCCGCAAGCACCCCTCACCCGCTCGCCGATCTTCTGGCTGCTGGTGGTGGCGCAGGGGCTGCTGGTGGGCGCCGGAACCATGAAGCTCGCCC
This sequence comes from Sphingomonadaceae bacterium, assembly GCA_039808025.1. GTDB lineage: Bacteria > Pseudomonadota > Alphaproteobacteria > Sphingomonadales > Sphingomonadaceae > Sandaracinobacteroides. Next base: position 102,366 of record JBDHSK010000001.1, read on the forward strand.
ATTTCGTGCCGCTGTTGATCGAGCAGGGGCGCACCTTCAACGAGGCCAATACCCTGCTCGCCCTCTCCGGCGGCGCCGGGCTGGCCGGTTCTTTTCTGTTCGGGGCGCTGGCCGACCGCCTGGGCGGCGCGAAGTCGTTGATGGTGAACTGTCTGGTGCAGGCTGCCATGTGGACAGTCTTTCTCGCACCGGTCGGGCTTACGGTTCTCGTGCTCGACGCCATCATCGTCGGCGCCTGCGGAGCCGGGGCGCAAGCTGCCTTCGGGGTCATTGTTACCGCCTTGTATGGCGCGCGGTCGTTCAGCCGCGCCTTTGGCCTGTTCTCGTTTTTCACGCTGCCATTTCTGTTCGGCCTCACCCCGCTGATGAGCCTGTTGTACCAATCGAGTGGCAGCTACCATCTGCCGATGGGGCTGATGGTCGGCGGATTCCTGCTGGCCGCCGGGTTGTTCGCGCTGACCATTGGCCCTGAGCACCGGGCCGCCACACGCCGCAAGGCCAACACGATCAGAAGGGTTTGATCCATGCGTGCTGCTGATTTCAGAGGGCCGGGGGATATTCGCTTTCGAACCGATATCGCTGCCCCTGTTCCGGCTGCCGGCGAAGTGCTGGTGGCGGTGAAGGCGTGCGGTATCTGTGGTTCCGACCTGCATATGTATCGCGACAACAGCTATCGCGACAAGCTGGTGCGAACGACGCCAGAAGGCGCTGACATCCCCGGCCACGAGTTTGCTGGCACCATCGCCGCTTTGGGTGAAGGCGTGACGGCGTGGCAGGTGGGCGAAGCCGTGGTTGGCGTGACCGGCATGGGTGGCGGCATGGCGGATTTCGTGACCGTACCGGCCAACCCTTATCAGCTGGTCCGCATCCCGAAGGGCCTGTCGTGGGACGAAGCTGCCACCACCGAACCATTGGCAGACGGCCTGCAGATGGTGCGCAAGGCCTCTATCCAGGAGGGTGAAAATGTCGTCGTTTTCGGAGTGGGGATCATCGGCCTCGGGGTAATTCAGGCCATCCATGCCCGTGGCCTGAAACCGCAGCGCATCATCGCCCTCGATATTCACCCCCACCGCCTTCAGGCGGCCATGGACTGCGGGGCAACCCATGCACTGAACGTCAGAGGTGCCGATCCATTCGCTGCGATTGCCGCCATCTGCGGTCGGGAAGAAGGCTATGCCGGCACCTCCGCGCGGGTCGGGGTCGTGTTCGATTGTGCCGGCTATATCCGTCATGTCCCCGGGCCTCCGCCACTGGAGACAGCCCTGAAGCTGATCGATCTGAACGGCGGGCGAATTGTCTGCTTCGGGGGCTATGAAGGGGCAATGACCATCGACATGGGGCCGCTGATTGAAAAACAACCCACCATCATGGGCTCGAACGGGTACGCCCCCCGGGAACTGACCGAGGCTCTGGATCTGATGTCCAACGGCACCATCGACCGGTTGAGGCTGATCTCACACCGCTTCCCGATCGAGGCAGTCGCCGATGCCTTCAGGGCACAATGCTCTGCCGATGCTGTGAAGGTGATGCTGACCTTTCAGAACGAGGACTGATTTCCGTCGTCCTTGGCGGCGGCTGCGCCAATTATGCCTTTGCAGCACATATTATCGCCTGCTAAACTGCGGGCTGCAGTGTGCAAGCGCCTCGATTGGGGCGCGGGGCAGATGTTCGGGCCGTCAATGAAGCTGACCAAATATACCGATTACGCCATCAGGGTGTTGATGTATCTGGCATCCGATCCGGACCGGCTGGCGTCGGTTGCCGAAATCGCCCGCGGCTATGGCATTTCGCAAAACCACCTCACCAAGGTCGTTCATAATCTGGGGCGCCTGGGCTATATCGTCACTGCACGCGGGCGCTCCGGCGGCATCCGGCTGGCGCGTCCTGCCACCGAGATCAACATCGGTGCTGTCATCCGCCAGTTCGAAGATGATTTCGATCTCGTCGACTGCCAGAACTGTGTGGTCCAGCCGGTGTGCGGGCTGAGCGGTCTTCTGAACCGGGCCGTGCGCGCTTTCCTTACTGTCGCCGATGGCTACAGCCTTGCCGACATTTCCACCAGCCGCAGCAAGGTGATCCCGCTGATGGAGGCGTGGATCGAAACCCATGGTGAGCAACACCAGCCACGCCCGCGCCGATCGCGCACGGCCGACAGGGCGCCCGAACAGGCCGCAAAGGCTTTGCGCACGGCCAAGGAGTGACTATCTAACCATCATGACCCAGCAACCTTCCTCACAGTCGCTGCAAGGCGTCGATCTCAAGGCCGAAATCAGCCGTCTGCGCAAAGAGCGTAACGCCGTTATATTGGCGCATTATTACCAGACGCCCGATATCCAGGATATCGCCGATTTCGTCGGTGATTCTCTGGAGCTGTCGCGCAAGGCCGCCGCCACCGACGCCGAGGTGATCGCCTTCTGTGGTGTGCGCTTCATGGCCGAGGTGGCCAAGATCCTGTCGCCACAGAAAACCGTGATCCTGCCCGACATGGCTGCCGGATGCTCGCTGGAGGACAGTTGCCCGCCCGACAAGTTCGCCGAGCTGCGCCGCCAGCACCCCGATCACCTCAGCCTGACCTACATCAACTGCTCGGCCGAGGTGAAGGCGCTCTCTGATATCATCGTCACCTCGTCGAGCGCCGAGAAAATCCTCAACGCCCTGCCCAAGGATCGCAAGGTGCTGTTCGCCCCCGACAAGCACCTGGGCGCATGGCTTGCCCGCAAGACCGGTCGCGAAATGCTGCTGTGGGACGGATCGTGCATCGTCCACGAAGCCTTCAGCGAAACCGAGCTGCTGAAGCTGAAGGCCCTGCATCCGCAGGCGCCGGTGGCCGCACACCCCGAATGCCCGGCACATATCCTCGATCATGCCGACATGGTCGGTTCGACCAGCGCCATCCTCAAGTTCGCGCTGGCAAGCCCCTCTGATACCATCATTGTCGCCACCGAGCCGCACATCATCCACCAGATGGAAAAGGCGGCACCTCACAAGCATTTCATCGGTGCGCCCGGCGCCGACGGCAACTGCAGTTGCAACATGTGCCCGTTCATGGCGCTCAATACCCTCGAGAAACTGTATCTGGCGCTGCGCGACATGCGCCCCGTCATCGAGATTCCCGACGATCTGCGGCAACGGGCGCTGATCCCGCTGAACCGCATGCTCGACATCGCCGACGGCAAGGCAACCGATCTAACGCCTGCCATCCCCACTCCGGCCACTGCCGCCAACTGAAGGGTCACCATGCATAAAATCGTCGCTGCCACGTTGCTGGCCTCTGCAGCCGTTGCTTCCGCCCAGACTCCGATGCCCCCCGACCGTCACCAGTGGCTGGAAGACATCACCGGCGCAAAGCAGCTCGACTGGGTGCGCGCCCACAACGCCCGCTACCTTCCCGAGCTGGAGGCAGTGCCCGGCTTCGAGCAGTGGCGGATGAAGGCTGAATCCATCCTTCAGGACCCGCGGCGGATCGCCTATCCGTCGGGCGTGTCACCAACGGGCGTAACTGCCACCAAAGTCTATAACTTCTGGCGCGACAAGGACCATGTCCGCGGAATCTGGCGGGTCAGCCCGCGCGCGGCTTATGATGCCGGCAGCCCGCAATGGCAGACCCTGCTTGACCTCGATGCCCTGGAAACAGCCGAAAAGAAGAACTTCCAGTTCGGCAGCGCCACCTGCCTGCCTCCCGAATTCAGCCGCTGCCTGATCAGCCTGTCGGTGGGCGGCAAGGATGCCCATGAACTGCGCGAGTTCGACGCCACCACCGGCCAGTTCCTGACGTCTGCCCAGGGTGGGTTCACCAGCCCCGAATCCAAGCAGAATGTCGCCTGGCTCGACAAGGATCACCTGCTGCTTGCAACGGCCAATGGCCCGGTCACCACCTCGGGCTATCCGCGCGAGGCACGGCTGTGGCAGCGCGGCACGCCGTTCACCAGCGCGAAACTGCTGCTTGCCATTCCTGAAACCGAAATGGCGATCTACCCGATGGCCTATGGCAGCGGCGAAGGCCGCCGTGCCGTTTTGCGGCAGGCCACCACCTTCTGGACCGGCAAGACCCACCACCTGATGGCCGACGGGTCACTGGTGACCTCGCCGCTTCCCGAGGATGCCGATTTCCGCTTCATCGCCGATGTCGGTGGCGGGCCGCGTGCCTTTGCCACCTTGCGCACCGCCTTCCAGGGGATTCCGGCCGGAAGCCTTGTAACCTACAAGGTGCCGTCAACGGGGGCCATGGGCCCCGTCGAAGTGGTCTTCACCCCCGGGGAAACCCAGGCCATCGCCGGAGTCGATGCTTCGGGCAAGGCCGTCTACGTCAGCCTCCTCGACAATGTTTCAGCGCGGCTGGTGCGCCTCACCCTGAAGGACGGTGGCCCATCGCCGCAGGCGCCAGGCTGGGTGCAACAGGATGTCACCCTGCCCGCCAACAGCGCCTTGGGGCTGATAGCGACCGATGACGACGACACCCTCTATGCCAACGTCGTCGGCTTTACCGAACCATCGCGGCTGATCCGCACCACCAATGGCGCCGCCCCGGTTACGATCGCCTCGGCCCCCGCCTTCTTCGATGGCGCACGATTTGCCGTAAGCCAGCACTTCGCCACCTCGAAGGACGGCACCCGGGTTCCCTATTTCGTGGTTCGGCCCAAGAATGCCAAAGGCCCTCTGAAAACCTACTTCTGGTCGTATGGCGGCTTCGAAATTCCGCTGGTGCCCGGCTATCTGCAACCCGAAGCGCAGATGTGGGTGGAAGCGGGCAACCAGTATGTTGTCGGCAACATCCGTGGCGGTGGCGAGTTCGGGCCGCGCTGGCACCAGGCGGCGATGCTCGACAAGCGCCAGAACAGCTACGACGATCTGCACGCCATTGCGGAAGAACTGAAAAAATCAGGAATGGCCTCGAAGATCGCAGTGCATGGCCGGTCGAACGGCGGGCTGATGTCATCGGTTGCCTATACCCAGCGGCCCGACCTTTATGATGCGGCGCTGGTGGGGGTGCCGCTGGCCGACATGCGGCGTTATCACCTGCTGCTGGCAGGCGCCTCGTGGATGGCCGAATATGGCAACCCCGATACGTCGGATTGGTCGTTCATCAGCAAATACAGCCCTTACCAGAATCTGCGCAAAGATGCGAAATATCCACGGGTTTTCTTCTACACCTCCACCAAGGATGATCGCGTGCACCCGGCTCATGCCCGCAAGATGGCGGCGGAAATGGAACGGCTGGGCCACCCCATCTATTATTACGAGAATATCGATGGCGGCCATGCCGGTGTCGCCAATCTCAAGGAGGCCGCCTATCGCTATGCGCTGATGCTCGCCTATCTCAACAAGGAGTTGCAATGATCGCCATAGCCGGATTCGACCCGGCGGCTTTCGTTCGCGCAACCCTTGCCGAAGATCTGGGCGGAATTGTCGACGCCACGCGCGACCTTACGGCCCACGCCTGCTTCGGCCCCGATGACAGCCTGGCCGCCACCCTCGATGCCCGCGAACCCATCACCGTTGCCGGGCTGGACCTTGCCGGGCTGTTCTTCGAAGCGCTCGACCCTGACTGCGTCGTCGAATATCAGGTAACTGATGGCAACCATGTGTCAGCCGGAACCGGGCTGATGCGGGTATCCGGCAAGGCACGGGCGCTACTGGCGGCCGAACGCTCGGCGCTCAACACGCTTCAACACCTGTCGGGTATTGCCACCCTCACCCGTCGCTATGTCGAAACCATTGCCGGCACCGGCGCCACCCTGCTTGATACCCGCAAGACTCTTCCGGGCCTCAGGCTGCTTGAGAAATACGCCGTGCGCATGGGGGGCGGCACCAACCACCGCATGGGCCTTCATGATGCGCCGATGGTGAAAGACAACCACATCGCCGCTGCCGGTGGCGTCACCCAGGCCGTAGCCGCCTGCAAGGCCGCGGGCCTTGCCAACATCACCGTCGAAGTCGACCGGATAGAACAGATCGAGCCAGCGATTGCCGCCGGTGCCGACCGGCTGCTGCTTGACAACATGCCGCCTGCAGTTCTGCTGGAGGCAGTGGCAGTCGTTGCGGGACGGGTGCCCACCGAGGCATCGGGCGGAGTGAGGCTGGAGACCATCCGCGCCATTGCCGAAACCGGTGTCACCCACATCTCGGTCGGACGTCTCACCCAGAGCGCGCCCGCCGCCGATATCGGCATGGATTATCTCTCGGCGAAATAACCGCGCAAGCGGGCGACAATCTCTTCGCCCGACGGTGGAAGTGCTGGCGGCTGGCGCTGGATGGCACGACTGTGGCAGGCCCAGGCCAGCATGGCATCCTGATCGCTGATTGCAAAACCGCTGCGGGCAAAAGCATGGCGGATGCGCCGGGACGCACGTTCCCATTCCGGCGGGATGGGCAGCGGAGCCAGAGCCAGATCAGCGTTGGCTGTGGCGGTTTCCGGCTCGGGTTCGGCAAACACATGGTCCGCCACCTGCATGAGCCGCGCCCAGGTGCGATCAGCCGGCATCTCGACCTCGAGATCAACCAGCACCCCGGCATCAACCAACACATTGGCGATGCCATTGCGCAAGGCTGACGGCTTGATGGCAACGATGGTGGTATCGGCCAGCTCTGGCGGCAACAGCTCGACGATGCCCTGTCGCTGAACGGCAATGGTAGGGCTGTAAAAGGCCTCGCCATCGGCATCCAGCAATTCCAGGGCCGGGCAGCCGCCGGCATAGCTCGAAAGCCGCAACTGCGTGTCGACAGGGCCGCGCGGCAGAGTGATGGTAAACAACGCCGACAGCTTTGGCGTCTGCTGATGACGGTTGCGAAACGACGAATGGTTCAGCAGCATGGCAGTCATAACGGCCCGGCCGCGCCACCCTTCAGTGTCTTTGCGCACCGTTCAGCACCATTGCGTGCCGTGAGATCACCCCGAAGTGACGAAGCACGGCCGTCCGGCCGCCGACAACTTCTGGCACAGATCGCGGGCGTCGTTGCGATCATCGAACGAGCCAACCTGCAACCGCACCAGCCCCCCTCTGGCGAGATAATGCGGCTTCAGTTTCTTCAAAAGCCCTGCCTGCTGCGAAACCAGAGTCGTCCATGCCGATTTCGCTGCCTGCTCGCTGTTGTAGGCCCCAAGCTGCACCCGGAACCCGCCGGCCTTTTCTGCCTTACTGGCCGCTCCCTTGCTGTCGCTCCTGCTGACAGTCTCGGTCACACCAGCCTTGCCTTTTCCTTTGGCAGCGGGACGTTCGGCAGGCTTGTCGTCGGCTGTCGTACCCGATCTGCCCGTTGGCCGCGGCTCCGTCCTCGAGGCAGTGCGCACCGGTACAGCTGCTTCTTCGGCACTATCCTCGTTGTCACTGCTGAGAGCGGCCTGTCTGGCGTCTGTACCGCTATCCGTCTGCAAAGTGGAGGCTGGCGCGGTGCCAGCCAGCAGGCCGCCAACCGGCCTCCCTGAAGCCATCGCCTGCGCTGCCGCCTCGCCGCGCATCCGCTCATCTGCGGTCATCTGGGTGGCAAAGCGCCCGGCCTGCTGCTGGGCCACCGGCAGGCCGCCATCACGGGCCCTCACGATATAGGCATAGCCCAGTGCCTGGTTGCGGGGCACAGCGTCACCGGAAAATGTGGCGACGCCCAGCACATAGGCAGCGCGCAATTCGCCCTTGTCGGCGGCCGTACGAAGGTGCTGCAACGCCTCGGTGCGCCTGCCATCCTGCCACAGCAGAATCCCGAGGCTTGCGGTCGCCCCGACATGCCCCTTGGCAGCCGCGCGACGGAACAGATCAGTGGCAGCGTTGCGATCCTGCTGCACGCCGCGCCCCAGAAGATAGGCCTGCCCCATGTTGAACATGGCGTCGACATCGCCGCGCTGGGCGGGGGCAGACCACTCGGCAACGGCGCCGCGCCAGTCGCCCGCCTGCCACTTCGTCACACCCGCCGCCACACTGGCCAGCGCCGGAGTGGCCAGCAGACCAAGCAGATACCCGAATGCTCGCATGCGGCCAGCCTTAGCAAACCGTCGCTTGCCGGAGGCTGACATTCTGTTCGGCTGGTCGCAGAAATGATTCATGCCGGCGCATGCGAAAACATCAGCTCGCCGCCCTTCAGAACCCGCAGCACCTGCCCTTCGACAGGCAGACCGTCGAACGGGGTGTTGCCAGCCTTGCCGGGCAGACGGTCAGAGTCGATCCGCCAGCCCCGGCCCGGGTGAAACAGCAGCAGATCAGCAGGCGCCCCGGGGGCCAGACTGCCGCCGGCAATGCCGAAACGGGCCGCGGGGTTGGTGCTGAGAAGCGCCAGCAACCGGGGCAGGCTGACATGGCCCGCAGCCACCAGCGCCAGTGAGATGGCAAGCAGGGTGGCTGCCCCCGCGGCACCGGGCGCGGAATCGACGAAGGGCTGGCGCTTGGCTTCCTGGTCTCGCGGGTCGTGACGGCTCGCCAATATCGAAATGGTGCCGTCGGCAAGCCCGGCAATCACGGCCAGGCGGTCGTCCTCGCTGCGCAGGGGTGGTGACAGGCGCGCATAGCTGCGGTATCCCATCAGCGCCAGATCAGACAGCAGGGCATATTCGGGCGTGGTAGCCGCCGTCACATCCTGGCCGTCTGCCCGCGCCCGCCGCACCAGCTCGACAGATTCGGCGGTGCTGACACAGGCGATGTGCAGGGCCGCCCCCGCCTCGGCCGCCAGCCGGATGTCACGCGCCACCTGCAGGGCTTCCGCCATGGCCGGGGCGGCCGGCAACCCCAACCGTGTCGCCACCTCGCCATCGGTTGCCACGGCGCCGTGTGTCAGCTCAGGGCTTTCCGGGTGGGTGACCACTACCATCTGCTGGCCTGCCGCATAGCGCAGAAGCCGCAGCATCACCTGCGCATCGGCAATGGCCGAACGCCCGGTTGCCACTCCCACAGCGCCAGCAATGCGCATCAACGCCAGTTCGGCAAGTTCCCGGCCGTTCAGGCCGCGAGTCGCCGCCGCCAGCGGGTAGACCCAAAGGCGGGGCTTGCCCAGCCGCCCGGCATGTTCGATCAGGGCGGCATCATCGAGAACCGGCGACTGGTCGGGCATCAGCACCACCGAGGTGATTCCGCCTGCCACACAGCCTTCCGGGTCGGCCCGGAAGGCGCCGGCATCCACCAGCCCAGGCGCCAGCACCGCGCCATCGCAGGAAATCACATCGGCGTCGGGCGCATCAAGGCCCGCCCCTGCTGCCACGATCGTGCGATCGGCCACCAGCAGGTCGCCCATGGTGTCGCTTCCGGTTGCCGGGTCGATCAGCCGGGCGTTGCGGAACAGCTGCGGCTTCATCGGCTGCTCCGCCGCTGACGGGTCAGCACATCGAGACAGGCCATCCGCACCGCCACCCCCATTTCCACCTGCTCGGTAATGGCCGACCACTGGATATCGTCAGCAACCGCCGAATCGATCTCGACCCCACGGTTCATCGGCCCGGGGTGCATCACCAGCACATCAGGTGCAGCGGCTGCCAGCCGCTGACGGGTGAGACCGAACAGCCGGAAATATTCACGGGTCGATGGCACATAGGCGCCATCCATCCGTTCCAGCTGCAGGCGCAGCATCATCACCACATCCACCCTGTCGAGGCCCTCGGCCATGTCGTGAAAGGGGGTAACACCAAAGCGCGAGATGGCAGGCGGCATCAGCGTTGGTGGCGCCACGACGCGCACTTCGGCCCCCAGCGCGTTCAGAAGGTGGAAGTTCGATCGCGCCACCCGGCTGTGCAGGATATCGCCGCAGATCGCCACCTTCAGCCCTTCCACCCGGCCCTTGCGGCGGCGGATGGTGAGGGCATCGAGCAAGGCCTGCGTCGGGTGTTCGTGGCGGCCGTCGCCGGCGTTGATCACCGGGCAATCGACTTTTTCGGCAATCAGAGCCACCGCCCCCGAACTTTCGTGGCGGATAACGATGAGATCAGGGCGCATGGCGTTCAGGGTCAGCGCGGTATCAAGCAGGGTTTCACCCTTTTTCACCGAACTGGCCGCTGCCTGAAGGTTGACCACATCGGCCCCCAGCCGCTTCCCGGCAATCTCGAACGACAGCAGGGTGCGGGTGCTGTTTTCGAAAAAGGCGTTCACCTGGGTCAGCCCGGCAAGGCGATTGTCGTGCTTGTGCCCGGCACGGCCGATCTCGGCCCAGCGATGTGCCTCGTCCAGCAGGAACGTGATTTCCCACGGCTGCATCCCCTCGATTCCGAGAAGGTGCGGGTGCGGATAACCGGCGGCGTCTGACCAACTGCTCACGAAATCAGGCTTTATGGCAGCCGATCGAGCCGGGCAAGTGCACCCTCCAGGATATGGGCGGCCGCCAGCGCATCAACCCGATCGGCTCGACGGGCGCGGCTGACATCAGCAGCGATCATCGCCCGTTCAACGGCAACGGTCGACCAGCGTTCGTCCCACAACAGCACCGGCCGCTGCAACTCCTTCAGCAGGTTGCGTGCCTGCGCCCGCACCGACTGGGTGCGCGACGAATCGCTGCCATCCATGTTGAGCGGCAACCCGAGCACCAGTCCGACGATCGCCTCGGCATCGCAGAGTGCTGTTAGCGCTGCCATGTCTGTTGCCGGTCGGGTGCGCTTCAATGTGTCGCGGGCAGTGGCAAATCGCCAATCGGCACTGGCGGTGGCAAGGCCGATGGTGCGGGTTCCGATATCAAGCCCCAGCAGCCGGCCCCGCTGCGGCAAGGCCGCTGCAAAGGCCCCGGGATCCCCGGTCACCAGGCTCAAGCGTCGTTCGCAGCGGCTTGCGGTTGATCGGCCGGCTTCGCTTCCGGTTCGAGCGAATCAGCAGCAAGGCCATCTTCCGCATGGTCACCACCCCAGGCCGACAGCCGCGCCTCGGCATCAGCGCGCAGATTCGACCAGAACAGGTTGTAATCATAGGCGTGGAAGTTGCCGCCGGGCAGAACGAAACTGCCGATATCGCCCGGGGCCGGATCGAGAAGCAGCAGCCCCCTGGCATTGCAGCGGGCGCCAGCCACATGTGGCTTCAGCTGGTCATCCTGAAACAGCGTGCCGGCGTTGCGCTCGGCCGTGGCAGCCGGCTTGGCGCCTCCGGTCAGCGGGTTGGTGCACAACATCGGCCGGGTGCCCAACGGCTGACCGGCAAGATCGGGAACCGTCTCAAACCCGGCAAGTGCAGCCTCGATGTCGCCATCATGCGCAAAGCTCTGCCAGCTCAGCACGCAGCCATACTGGGCGGTACTGGTGCAGGGCGCCAGCCCGATGGCATCGGTATCCTGCGGCATCGCCACCGGCCAGCCTCCCACATAGGCGGCAACCAGCCTGCCCCCCAGCCTGTCGGCGCGATCGCGCAACAGGTGCAGCAGGTGGCGGCTGCCCTGCGAATGCCCGGCAAGGATCAGCGGCCGGCCAGCCGGCTGAGCCGCCAGAAAGACATCGAACGCCCGGAGGACATCGCCATAGGCAAGGTCCAGCGCCTTGTCGGCATCAGGCCCCGGCTTGAAGAAGGCACCCAGCGTTGCCTGGCGGTATCGGGGAATCCAGATATCGCCCACGCCGTTGAATACACTGGCCTGCCAGCGGGCATAGCGGTCCAGCCGTTCGTTGGTGTCGCGGTCATTAAGCGGTGAATTCCAGCGCCCACGCTCGAGAAAGGCGGTGGGGCTGATGAAAAAGACAGCCGCTGCCGGGTGCGGCGCCCGCTTGATGCCATCGGGGGTCCACATCGCCGGGTTCTGGGCGATATCGGGCCGGGCGAGCCAGCTGTTGCGGTTGCCATAATCCGGAGGCGGCGCCACGGGGCTTTCACTGAAAGCAATCGATGGCGACAGCGCCACCTGCAGCAACCGCTGGCCGGCAAAGCGCCAGGTGATGGCACCAACCAGAAACACCACGATGAGGATCGCTACGATCCACAGGAATTTGCGCGCCAGTGACATGACGGCGACCCTAGGCCAGCCGGGCAGCGGGCCGCAACCAATTCCTGATAGCCTTCGGCCGGGTCAGGTTTGCACCTGAACCAGAGCCTTTGGTAGCCGAGTCAGGTTTGCACCTGAACCCAAAGGGGTAAATGGTCAGATGCCTGTGCCGCCTGCGCTGAACGGTGGACCCCGGCGCCCGTCACTTCCAGCGCGTTCGAGACAAAAATGCGGTCCAGCCGCCCCATCGGCATTCGCGCCGGAAAGCTCGGCCCGGTATGCACCAGCTTGTAGCTGGCGGCAAAATCAGCAATGCAGCCGGCGGCATTGCGCCATTCGTTCATGTCACCCATCATCACCGTCGGCACATCGGGCTGATAATGGGCGAGCGCATCGACGATGGTTCGTGCCTGCCGGCGGCGCCACAGGCCCGACAGATCAAGATGCATGCCAACAATCCGTAACGGCCGGTTATCAATCAGCAGATCGGCAGCGACTGCCCCGCGAGGTTCCAGCGTGGGAAGAACGAGGCGATGGCGGGCCACCACCTCGACGCGGCTGGAAACCAGAATGGCATTGCCATGCCAGCCGATTGAACCGGAACGCACGGAAAAGTCTATGGCCTGCCAGCCATAGGCGGCCAGCAGGTCACGCGGCAACGCCGCCTGGCGCTCACCGAAGCGGCGGTCGGCCTCCTGGATGACGGCGATATCCGGCTGCATCTCGGCGATCACTTCGAGAATGCGCTCGGGCCGCCGGCGCCTGTCGGCGCCGATGGCCTTGCGGATATTGTAGCTGCAGGCCGTTACCGCCGTTTTAGCCTTTGCAGGTAAGACAGCAGGGTCCGGCTGCCGCACGTCGGTCAGTGCCGGTCGATCCCGGCGATGGCAGCGTCGGTAAGGCTGCCCAGTTCGCCCTTGCCGGCCCGTTCTGCCAGCAATGCCGATGCCGCCTTCACCGTAATATCGGCGGCGCGGCTGCGCAGTTCGGCTTCGGCGGCACGCGCTTCGGCGGCGATCCGGTCGTGCGCCAGACGGGTACGACGGGCGATTGCCGCTTCGGCATCCGCTCCGGCCTGCTCGATGATGCGCCGCGCCTCAACCTCGGCGGCCGCCACAATGGCGCTGGCGTCAGCAGTGGCGCGCGCGGCTTCAGCAGCCGCGTCGGCCTTCATGCGTTCGGCCTCGGCCTTCAGTTGCGCAGCTTCGGCCAGATCAGCGCGCACCTTGTCGGCACGACTGTCAAGCGCCTTGCCCACCAGCCTGAATGCGCCAAACTTCCACAAAAGGGCGACAAAGCACAGAAAGGCAATGCCAACCCACGCATAGCTGTCGAGACCGAACAGCATCTCGTGCCCGGCGGCATGTTCGGCATCAGCGACGGTGCCCGGATGCGTGACGGCGCCATGCTCGATGGTCTCGCCACTGTTCACCGCATCAAGAAGCGGCATGTCGGTAGCTGTCGCCGTATCGGCTGATGTTGCGGTGTTCGCCATCAGGCTGCAACCTTGTTGACGGCCTCGGCCGCTGCTTCACGGGAAATCTCGATACCAGCCACCCGGCGAATCAGGTCGACCGTCGCTTCGCTGGCAACCGTATCCAGTTCGGCCAGCACCTGTTGGCGACGGCCGGCCAGATCCTGCGCCGCCCGTTCTGCCTCGGCTTCAAGGCTGGTGTCGATTTCAGCGATGCGCCGGGCATTGGCGGCGGCCGCATCGTCGCGCGCCTTGCCGGTTACCTTCAGCGCCCGCGTGCGGGCATCGGCCAATGTCTGACCGCTGTCGCTCATGGCACCTTCGGCCGCCGCCCGTGCCGATTCCGCCTGGGCGAGATCGGCAGCGATTCGTGTCTTGCGGTTCTCAACCACCTTTTCGACGCGCGGCAGCAATGCATGCACGGCAACGTAGAGAATGGCGAACACCAGCGCCAGCCACACCAGCTGTGGCAGCGCCTGCGAGAAATCGAACTGGGGCATAGCGGCCTCCTGTATCCGTCAGGCCTGGGATCAGACGGCGAACAGCAGGAGCAGGGCCACGAGGAAGGCGAAGATGCCGAGCGCTTCGGTAACGGCAAACCCGAAGATCAGGTTCGGACGTTGCGAATCAGCAGCGGCCGGGTTGCGGAGCGCCCCCTGCAGAAACAGAGCGAACAGGGTGCCGACGGCAATGGCGGCAAGGCCCATGCCGATGGCGGCGATACCGGCGCCGAGAAACTTGGCGGCTTCTGCGTCCATGTTGAAATCCTTCCGTAAAAATCAGTGATGCAGGTTAATGGAATCGTTGAGGTAAATGCAGGTGAGCAAGGCGAACACATAGGCCTGCACCACCGCGACAATCAGTTCGAGGCCATAAAAGGCCACGGTCATGAAAAACGGCAGCGGCGCGATCGCCGCCAGAAGTCCGCCGGCCGTTCCCAGCGAGATGACAAAGCCGATGAACACCTTCAGCAGAATATGGCCGGCCGTCATGTTGGCGAAAAGACGAATGGAAAGCGTAAGCGGCCGCGACAGGAACGAAATCAGCTCAACCGGCGTGATCAGCAACAGCAGCAGCGGGTGCGTTTTCGAGGGGATGAACAGCTTGAAGAAGTGCAGGCCGTGCTTGACGAGACCGACCACCACACACATCACGAAGATCAGCGCCGCAAAGGCAAAGGTGACGGCAATGTGGCTGGTGACCGTGAAGCTGAAGGGAAACAGGCCGACGAGGTTGGCGGTAAGGATGAACAGAAACAGCGCAAAGACAAACGGAACGAACGCCCGCCCCTTGGCTCCGATGTTCTCCTCCACCATGTCGTTCACAAAGCCGGTCACCGATTCCAGTGCAGCCTGCCAGCGGCCAGGCACCAGCTGCGGGTTGCGCGAGCCCAGCCAGAAGAACAGCAGCAGCAGGCCCAGAATGACCAGCATGAACAACGAGGCATTGGTGAACGCCGCATCGACGCCACCCACCGTGGTTTCGGTGTAGCGCTTGATGACGAACTGCTCGAGGGGATTGGCCACGACTGAAACCTGTTCCTAACCCTGGTCTTCCGCTTTCTCGGCCGCCTGCCGGCGAACCGCTTCTGCTTCGGCGTTCACGGCCTTCACCAGGTTCCAGAAGCCGGCACCTACCCCCAGAAGGAGAAACAGGATGAACAGCCATGGCCCCGTGTCGAGCCAGCGATCGAGTGCCCACCCGATGCCAGCCCCCACAATGGTGGTCGCCGCGATCTCGAAGGCATGGCGGGTTCCCTTGGCCAGTGCCCCGGAGGCAACCTGAACCGGCTGAGGCTCGTGCCGCGCCTTTGCTGCCTGCAGCCGGACCCCGAGTTCGTCGAGATCGCGTTTGCGGTCAGCGTCCGGCAAAAGGCCTAGCCCCTTCGTTCAGGTCGGCGACGGGTGCGCCAAGAGTTCCGCCGGCTGTCGAGCCGTCGAAGCGCGGTTTCGTTAGATGCAGTGCAGCGAAAGGTCAAGCAGTTGGTGGAGAATTCGCCAGACAGGGCCGATCAGGCCACCAGCGCCTCGGCCTCACGCAGTGCCACCGAGACCAGCTGGCTGACACCCGGTTCCCCCATGGTGACGCCGTAAAGGCGGTGCATCGCCGCCATGGTGACCGGGTTGTGGGTGACGATCAGGAAGCGGGTATCTGTTGTGTCGGCCATATGCTGCAGCAGGCGGGTGAACCGCTCGACATTGGCGTCGTCGAGCGGCGCATCCACCTCGTCGAGCACGGAAACCGGCGATGGATTGGTAAGGAACAGGGCAAAAATCAGGGCACAGGCCGTCAGCGCCTGTTCGCCGCCCGACAACAACGACAGGGATTGCAGGCGCTTGCCCGGCGGCTGCGCTCTGACATCGAGCCCGGCTTCCAGCGGATCATCACTGTCGACCATGTGCAGTTCAGCACTTCCACCCTGAAACAGGGTGGTGAACAACTGGCGAAAATGCCCATCCACCTTGTGGAAAGCCTCCATCAGGCGGGCGCGCCCCTCGCGGTTCAGAGTGCCGACCGAGCCGCGCAGCCGGTGGATGGCCGTTTCCAGTTCGGAGCGTTCGGCCTGTTGGGCCGCCAGTTGCGATTCGATTTCCGAAAGCTCGATGTCGGCGCGCAGATTGACCACCCCGATTCGTTCGCGCTCGGCGCGCAGCCGGGCCAGTTCCGGCTCTACCGAGGTGCCGTCCATCCCTTCGGGGATGGTGAATGCCGCCGGTTCCGCACCGAAGGTCTCGCGGGTGTCGGCAATGATCGTCGCCAGGGCATCGCGTGCCTGCTGGCTGCGGGCGGCAAGGGTTGCGCGCTGCTCGCGGGAATCGGCGACGGCCGCTTCAGCGGCCCGGGTGGCCCGATCAAGATCAGTCTGGGCCAGTTCCGCCGCCATCACCGCTTCGGCCGCCTGCAACCGCGATTCCTCGGCCTCGGCCTTGCTGGTCTCCAACCGGGACAGCCGGGCTGCCAGCACCTCGGGCTCCGATACCAGTGCTGCATAGGCGGTATCGAGCTCGCCCCGACGTTCCTCAAGCGCCACCAGAGTTGCCGCCGTATCGCGGTCACGCGCCTTCCAGTCGTCGATTTCCTTGCCAAGCCTGCCGATTCTGGCCCGCGCCTCGGTCAGGCCACGATCGAGATTGGCGGCCTCGGCGCGGCCAGCGGCCAGGTGGGCACGGGCATGTTCGGCACGGGTGCGCGCCTGCGCCACAGCTTCAGCCGCAGCACTGGCATCCGGAAGTCGCGCAACGGCAGCCGCTGCTTCATCGGCTTCGGCGCGGGCGCTCTGCCCTTCCGCCGTCAACCGGGCAATCGAGGCTTCCATCGCGCCGGCACGGGCAACCGTCTCGGCGCGGGCCGCCTGCAGACCCTGCAGACGGCCACCAAGCTGCTCGCGCCCCCGCTCGGCTTCGGCGCGCGCAGTGCGGCCGGAGCGTTCGGCCTGCTGCGCCGATGCCAGAGCCGCCCGCTGATTACGCAACTCCGCCTCGGCGGCAGCAACCCGTTCACGTGGCCCCTCGAGGGCCACTGCGATTTCCCGACGCCGATTATCCTGCGCCAGTCGTTCGGCAACGGCCGCTCCCTGCCCTCCGGGCGGAACAACAAATCCGTCCCACCGCCACAACCAGCCGTCGCGGCTGACCAGCCGCTGTCCGGGCCGCAACGCCGCCAGATCAGCAGCTGTGGGCGGTGCATCAACCACTGCCACCTGTGCCAGCCGGCGGGCAAATTCCGCAGGTGCCTGCACGAACGGCGCCAGCGGCACCCCCGGGCCAAGCGCCGGGTCGGTAACGTGGGGGAGCAGCAGCCAGTGGCGGCGGGGTTTGTCAGGGACCCCGAGCCCGGCGTTCAGATCGTCCCCCAGCGCTGCCGCCAACGCCGCCTCATAGCCCGGATAGGCGGAAATGGCGGCAGTGGCATCGCCCTTGCCGCCCGGCTGGCTCACGCCACGCAGCCGCTCCAGCGCCTTTGCCTCGGCCTCGAGGGCGGCAACTTCGGTTCTGGAAGCAGTCAGCGCCCGCTCGAGCGCTTCGCCGGCCTGCCGCAACGCCACCCCTTCGCCTTCGGCGGTGGCAATGGCGGCCGCCGCAGCATCGGCTCGCCCAGCCAGAGCCGCCAGTTCCGCTGACACTTCGGTGATCTGCTGGTCGAGACTGGCGCCGCGGCCACTGTCCCGCAACCGTCCAAGCTCCCGCTCCAGCCGCTGCTTTTCCGCCTCCAGCCGCTCGGCCCGGGTGGCGGCGGCCTGGGCCTGGGCACGCACGCCACGCGCTTCGGCCACCAGGGCGGCATGAGCCTCGATGGCCGATGCCAGCGCACGTTCGCCCTCGGCTGCGGCCTGTTCGGCTGCCAGCACGGCGGCCCGCGCCGCCGGCAAGGCATCTGCGGCAGTGGCGGCGGCAGCCTGTTGCGTCTCAAGTTCGGCCAGCAACCGTCGCTGGGTGGCCTCGGAATCATGGGCGCGCGCCCGCTCGCGGTCGGCGTCGGCGGCCGACTGGGCGATGGCCGACTGCAGATCTTCGAGTCGGCGCTCCACCGCCTGCCGTTGAGCCAGTGAGCTGGCATATTCCGTCGCCAGCCTCTGCACCACGGCAGCCGCCTGCGCTTCCGCCTGCCGCAGGGCCGGCACTCCGGCAGCGGCAGCGGCCTGATCCGTGGCGGCACGCGCGGCCGCGCGCACCCGTTCCGCCAACTCGGCCTCTGCTGCCATCAGGGCGCGTTCGGCATTCTGCGCCACCCCTATGGCATCCTGCCAGCGCAGACGCGCAAGTGCCGCCTCCAGTTCGCGGATGCGCAGCGACAAGTCTCGATAACGGGCAGCAGCGCGGGCCTGCCGACGCAGTCCATTGGCCTGCGCCTCGGCGGCTTTCATCACGTCATCCAGACGCAACAGATTGGCATCGGCTGCCCGCAGGCGGGTCTCGGCTTCGCGGCGGCGCACGTTCAGCCCGGCGATCCCGGCTGCTTCCTCCAGCAGTTGGCGACGCTCTTGCGGGCGGGCGTTGATGATGGCCGCCACCCGCCCCTGGCTGACCAGCGCCGGCGAATGGGCACTGGTGGCGGCATCAGCGAACAGCAGCTGCACATCCTTCATCCGCACGTCGCGGCCATTGATGCTGTAAACCGAGCCTTCACCACGGCGGATGGCGCGCGCCACCTCCAGCCACTCCTCGCCGTTCAGAGCGGCGGGCGCCGTGCGGCCACGGTTGTCGAGCAGCAGCCGCACCTCGGCAAGATCGCGGCTGGGGCGTCGGGCGGTTCCGGCAAAGATCACATCATCCATGCCGCCGCCACCGGCCGCCACCCTGAGCGACCGGGCGCTGTTCTCGCCCATCACCCAGCGCAGGGCTTCCAGCAGGTTCGATTTGCCGCACCCATTGGGGCCGACGATGCCCGTCAGCCCGTCACGAATCTCCAGCTCGACCGGCTCGACGAAGGACTTGAAGCCCGACAGACGCAGCCGGTCGAATTTCATCGCGCCGCCATCACAAGGCTTCGCGCAGCTTTGGCTCGAGCTGCGCCCAGGTCGTCACGCCGTCAAGCTTCTGGCCGTTCAGAACGAACGTCGGCGTGCCCTGAATGTTATACTGGGTTATCGCGGCATTCTGCCGTGCCTGCAGGGCCTCGAAGGTTTTCGGGTCAGACATGCAGGCATCGAACCTGGCGCCGGGCAGACCTCGGGTCTTGGCGAAATCATTCAGGTGACCAGCGGTTGCCAGACCCTTCACCTGCTGTTCCGGCGGCAGCGATTTCAGAGGCTCGATCTCGGCGTCGGTCAGCTTGGTGAACGGTTCGATCCAGGCCTCGTGGGCAGTGTAGAGCTGATCAGACCAGAAGAAGAAACGCGCAGGTCCTTCGCACATGGCAAGGGTGGCCGCCGTGAAATCATAGACGTTCAGCATGAACGGGCGATATTCATAGGAAACCTTGCCGGTTTTCACGAACTCCGACTTCAGCTTCGCTGACCCATGGTCGTGGAAGTCGCGGCAGTGCGAACAGGTAAAGCTGGCAAATTCCACCAGTTTCACCTTGGCATCGGGGTTACCCATGCGAAAGCCGCCTTCCGGTGTCTGCACCACCGTCGTCGTCCAGTCACTGGCGTTGGCGGCGCCTGCCTTGGCGGTTTCTGTTCCAGCCGCGCTTCCCTTGGCGGTCGATGTACCCGAATCACAGGCGGCGATCGCCAAAGTAGCCACGGAAACCAGCACAATATTCAATATCTTGGACATACTTCTCCCAATCATACCATATGTTGTAACGGAGACAAGTGAGTAGGCAACCAATCGCGCTCTGGCGGATCACCGTAAACGCCGCGGCAGATACGGGCTATTGTCGATCATCCGATAGGGCGGGGCAAGCGGCTGTTGCAGGATGAGCCCGGCCAGCACTGCCGACGCGGCCGGAGCTGTCTGGATGCCCCAGCCGCCCTGCCCTGCGCACCAGAAAAACGTCGGCGCCTCCGGGTCTGGGCCCAGCAGCGGCTGACGATCGGGTGCGAAATTGCGCAAACCCGCCCACGAGGTGACAAGGCGTCCAAGCGGCCAGTCGCACATCTGCTGAAAGCGGTCGAGCGCCAGCGCCACATCGATCTCCTCGGGACGGACATCGCGCGCCACATCGGGGATCTCGTCGTGGGGGGAAATCCACAGCCGCCCGCCATCGGGCTTGAAATAGAGCTCGCCGTCAGCGTCCATGACCATTGGCAGATCCGGCGGCGCTGGTGGAGACACCTCGGCAACGGCAATGGTTCGCCGCTTCGGCTGAATACCGATGGGAGCAAGGCCCGCCAGTTGCGCCACCTCGTCAACCCAGGCGCCCGCCGCATTGACCACCAGCGGGGCTGCAACCTGGCCGGCCGGGGTCCCCGCCCGCCACACCCCCGCCTTGTGCTCCAGGCTCTGCACTGCGGCCTCGCAGACGATGCGGCTGCCCGAGCGACGGATATAGCCAAGGCACGCCTGATGCAGCGCCGCCACATCGATATCCGTGCAGCCGGGTTCGTAAATGGCGTCCTGCGCCCATTCCTCGCGCAGGTGCGGCATCAACCGCCTTGTTTCCGTTGCATCCAGCCGCCGGTAGGTCACATGGCCGTTGCGGAACTCGTCCTCCTGGGCCTGAAGGCTTGCCTGTCGGCCCTGCCGGGCCACATGCAGCGCGCCACGCGGCGATAAAAGCGGCCGGTCGTGAAAATCGGCGGGCGGATGCGCGAGGAACGGGCGCGAGGCGGTGGTCAGCGGCTGCACGATCGGCCCACCGTAGGTCTCGGCGAAAAACGCCGCCGACCGGCCGGTGGTATGGTAGCCGGGCTGCGATTCCGCCTCGAGGATGATCAGCTTCAGCCCCGGGCGCGCCACCAGCAGCGCGTGCCCCAGTGCAGTGCCGGCAATGCCAGCGCCAATGATGATGATGTCGGCGTCGGTCATCCCAGATTCTCCCGTGCGAAACGACGAATCCGGTCCCGCACCTTGGTGCGCAACGGCCGTCGTTCACGCAACAGTTCATGGGCTGCCCCGGCCAGCAGCATTATCTGGCAGTGGGGCAGGCGCGCAGCGATCTGCAACGCCGCCTTGCTGTCAACCAGATGTTCCTTGTCACCCAGCAACATCAGCACCGGCAACTGCAATTCTTCCAGCGGCAGAGCATCGAGCACCGCCTGTGAGTGGAAAAAAGCGTCGAGCCAGCCCCACGAAACACCGCCGGTAGCCAGCGACGGGTTGACGTCGATCCACCGCCCTTCTTCGGCAAACAGGTGGCGGCTGCCCGTCAGCAGCAGACTGCGCGCCTTTGATTTCTGTGCGATGCCATAGGGACGCTGGCCCCACGCAAATTCATGGCCAAGGCCGCGCGCCACCTGAATGGGTGCCGCGCTCAGAACCGCCGCCCGCATCGGCCACGGCATGCCCAGCCCGAAAAACGGTGCCATCAACACCGCAGCACCCACCTGCCGGCGCAATGGCAGGGAACGGCGCGCCGGGTCGGCAAGCCAGCGGGTCAGCAGATGGCCCCCCATCGAATGGCCCAGTATCAGCCACTTGCCATCGCCAAGTGCCGCCAGCGCCCAGTCCGACAGACGGTCGAGATCGGAAAGCCAGGTATCGAAGCTGTCGATATAGCCGGCGCCATTATCGGTCTGCCGCGCCGAGCCGCCCTGCCCACGCCAGTCGAAACTGGCGATGGCAAACCCCGCCTCATGGAAACGGATAAAGGTTTCCGCCCACTTCTCGAGGAAATCGGCGCGCCCCGTCAGCATGAGCATCCGCCCGATCGGCCGGTCGTGAGGGATCAGCAGCGTGCGGATTTCAGCGCCATCGGCCATCACCTCCCGCCCGACAATCGACGCCGGCGGCAGCTGATAGAGGGGCGCCTCGCTCATCTCACCGTTGGCGCAACGCCGCCTGGGCAGCCGCCAGCCGGGCGATCGGCACCCGCCATGGCGAACAGCTGACATAGGAAAGCCCGACCGTTTCGCAGAAGGCGATGGTCGCCGGGTCGCCGCCGTGTTCGCCGCAGATGCCAAGCTTGAGGTCGGCCTTCACGCCGCGACCGCGTTCGGCAGCGATGGCAACCAGTTCCCCAACGCCATCGACATCAAGGCTGATGAACGGATCGCGCGGGTAGATTCCGGCTTCCACATATTCATTGAGGAAGCGCCCGGCGTCGTCGCGGCTGATGCCCAGCGTCGTCTGGGTGAGATCGTTGGTGCCGAAGCTGAAAAAGGCCGCATGATGGGCAATGTCGGCAGCACGCAGCGCCGCGCGCGGCAGCTCGATCATGGTGCCGACGATATAGGGCACCGATTTTCCCTGCTCGGCGAACACCTCGGCCGCCACCCTGTCGATCACCTGTTTCACCAGTTCCAGCTCGCGCGCCGTCGCCACCAGCGGCACCATGATCTCGGGCTCGACATTGCCGACAGCCAGCGCCGCCTCGAAGATGGCGCGCGCCTGCATGGCGGGAATTTCCGGGTAGGTAATCAGCAACCGGCACCCGCGGTGCCCCAGCATCGGGTTCGATTCGTGCAGTTCCCCCAGCCGGCGGCGCACGGCCGCCACCGAAATACCCATCGACTCCGCGACTTCCTGTACTTCGACGTCACGGTGGGGCAGGAACTCGTGAAGCGGCGGGTCAAGCAGGCGGATGGTGACGGGAAGCCCGGCCATGATCTCGAAGATCTGGCGGAAATCATCGCGCTGCATCGGCAACAGCTTGGCGAGTGCAGCCGCCCGATCCTCGGCGCTGGTGCCAAGGATCATGGCCCGAACATGGGGGATGCGATCGCCGCCAAAGAACATGTGCTCGGTGCGGGCAAGGCCGATGCCTTCGGCGCCAAAGCGTCGGGCTGTCGTGCAATCCTCAGGTGTTTCGGCGTTGGTGCGCACCTTCATGCGGCGGTGGGCATCGGCCCAGGCCATCAGCTGCGCAAAATCACCCGACATCTCGGGCTCGATGGTCGGCACCCGGCCTTCCATCACTTCGCCCGATGCGCCATCGAGTGTGACGATGGTGCCCTCGGGGAAATCCCGCGCACCCACCTTCATCACCCGCGTCGCCATGTCGATGCTGATGTGTCCGGCCCCGGAAACACAGGGGCGGCCCATGCCGCGTGCCACCACGGCGGCGTGACTGGTCATGCCGCCACGCGCCGTCAGAATGCCGCGCGCCGCATGCATTCCGGCGATGTCCTCGGGCGAAGTTTCGATCCGCACCAGAATCACGTCCTCGCCGCGTTCGGCGCGGGTGGCCGCCGTGTCGCTGTCGAACACGATCGCCCCGCATGCCGCCCCCGGCGAGGCGGGCAGGCCCGTGGCGATCACCTGCCGGGGTGCTTTCGGGTCAAGCGTGGGGTGCAGCAGCTGGTCAAGCACCATCGGGTCAACCCGCAGCACCGCTTCTTCAGGGGTGATAAGCCCCTCGCCCACCATGTCGCAGGCCATCTTCAAAGCCGCCTTGGCGGTGCGCTTGCCGGTGCGGGTCTGCAGCAGCCACAGCTTGCCTTCCTGCACCGTGAACTCGATGTCCTGACAGTCGCGGTAATGCTTTTCCAGGAGATCGAACATGCGCGCCAGCTCGGCAAAAACCGGCGGCATCGCCTCTTCCATCGATGCCGCCTTGGCACCCGCCGTCTCTCGGGCGGCTTTGGTGAGGTATTGCGGGGTGCGGATGCCCGCCACCACATCCTCGCCCTGGGCGTTCACCAGATATTCGCCATAGATGCGCCGCTCACCGCTTGCCGGATCACGGGTGAAGGCAACGCCGGTGGCCGAGGTGTCGCCCATGTTGCCGAACACCATCGCCTGCACGGTTACCGCCGTGCCCCACGATTCGGGAATGTCGTTAAGGCGACGATAGACGGCCGCACGTTCAGAGCGCCAGCTGCCGAACACGGCCGCAACCGCTCCTTCCAACTGCTCGACAGGATCTTGCGGGAAGGGTTTGCCGGTCTCGCGCGCGACGATTTCGAGATACTGGCCAACCAGCGCCTTCAGGTCATCGGCCGACAGATCGGTATCGAGCCGCGCACCCCGGTCGTCCTTCATCAGTTCGAGGGCATCTTCGAACAGGTAATGGTCAAGCCCCATCACCACGTCGCCATACATCTGGATGAAGCGGCGATAGCTGTCCCATGCAAAGCGCGGGTTTCCGGAACGCCCAGCCAGACCATCAACCGTCCGGTCGTTCATCCCGAGGTTCAGAACCGTATCCATCATGCCGGGCATGGAAACGCGCGCCCCTGAACGCACCGACACCAGCAGCGGGTTGTCGGCGCTTCCGAACTGCATGCCTGCCACCTGCTCGATATGGGCGATGCCGCCCGCCAGTTCGGCACGCAGTTCGGCAGGCAGCTGGCCGCCGGCCTCGTAATAACGGGCGCACAAGGTGGTGGGGATCGTAAAACCCGGCGGAACCGGCAGGCCGATGCCCGCCATTTCAGCCAGGTTGGCGCCCTTGCCACCCAGATGCTCCTTGCCCAGCTTGTAGGCGCTGGGGGCAGTGCCGCCGAACGGAACCAGCAGACGATTTGGCATGGTATTCAACCCTCGATCAAAGAAAAATCAGCAACTGCCGCCGCTGTCTGGCGCAGCTTGGCAAGCAGGGACAAGCGGTTGGCGCGCAACGCGGCATCCGCGTCGTTCACCGTCACATCGTCGAAAAAGGCATCGACCAGCGGTCGCAGCGCCGCCAGTTGCTCCATCGCCCCGACGAAATCTTCGGTGGCAACCCGGCTGGAAACGTCAGCACTCGCCAGAGTGAGCGCCCGGTCGAGCGCCACTTCCGCCGGAGCGACGAGATGCCGGCTCGCCACATCCGGAGCGAATATGCGCCCGTCTTTCTTTTCCTCGATGCGCACGATGTTCGACGCCCGGCGGGTGCCCGCCAGCAAATTGGCGCCATCGGCCGATTCAACGAACGCCTGCAGGGCCCGCACTCGCGCTACCAGCCGCACCAGATCATCGTCGGCGCCACCGGCCACCACGGCGTCGATGAGGTCGTGCCGAATGCCGGCTTCGCGCTGCTGCACTTTCAGACGGTCGATCAGGAAGGCAAGCAGCTCGGCCGGGTCGGCCTCTCCGGCCTTGGTGAACAGAGGCAGCAGTGGCAAGCGTAGGCCGTTATCCAGAATGATCTGGATCAGCTGCAAACCGGCACGGCGCAGCGCGAACGGATCTTTGGAACCGGTCGGCTTCAGGCCACGGGCAAAGAAGGCGGCCAGCGTATCGGCACGGTCAGCCAGCGACACCACGATCGACAGGGGCGTCGTCGGGCGGCCGGAATATTGTTCAGAAAGCGCTGTGGCGATGTCGTCGCCCAGCCCCTCGTTGCGGGCAAGATGGCCGCCGATGATGCCCTGCACTTCTGGAAACTCGTTGATCGTCTGGGTGACGAGATCGGCCTTCAGCATCCGCCCTGCCAGACGGGCGCGTTCGGGCGGCAATGCTGGAAACAGGCGCCCGGCCAGCCAGGCCGCCAGTTCACCGATCCGCCCGGCCTTGTCGTGCAGGGTGCCAAGCCCCTCGAAGAACAGCCGGTCGGCCAGTTTTGGCAGTTGCTGTTCCAGCGGCGTTTTCCGATCCTGCTCCCAGAAGAAGCGGGCGTCGGCAAGCCGCGCCGACAGCACCCGCTCGTTCCCGGCAACGATGGCAGCGCCACCATCGGCACTTTGCAGGTTGGCGACGCAGACAAAATATGGGGCGAGCTTTCCGGCAGCATCCTCGCAGGCGAAATATTTCTGGTTGGTGGCCATCGTCAGCTGGATGATTTCCGGCGGCACCGTCAGGAACGCCTCGTCGAAGTGTCCGGCCAGCGGCACCGGCCATTCGGTAAGGCCGGCATTTTCCGCCACCAGCCCCGCATCGGCGCGCAGCTTCACACCCACCTTGCCAGCGGCCTGCACCGCGCCATCGGCAATCAGGGTGCGACGCTCTCCGGCTGACAGCACCACATAGGCCTCAGCCAGCTGGCGGGAATAGCTTTCCACGCTGTCGATGCACAGCGTACCGGGCGGCCCCATGAAGCGGTGGCCGAAGGTTTCGCGCCCCGAATCAAGCCCCAGCGCCTCGAACGGCACCACCGCGTCGCCAAGCAGCGCGACGATGGCGCGCAGCGGCCGTACCCAGCGCGGGCTGGCGGTGAAAATGCTCGCCTTCCCCCAGCGCTGCGATTTAGGCCACTGGAACCCGCCGATCAGCGCCGGAAGCCGCCGGGCGAGGATGGTGGCGGTTGGCTCGCCCTCGTGGCGAATCACCGCATAGTAAAACCGCCCCTTGGGGTCGTCACGGGTTTCAAGCTGGTCAAGCGACAGGCCCGTCGATTTCAGGAATCCATCGATCGCCTTCGCCGGGGCATCAGCGCGCGGGCCGCGCCGTTCCTCGGTGCTGGCGGCGCTGGCGTCGGGCAGCCCCCTGGCAATCAGCGCCAGCCGCCGCGGCGTGACATGGGTTTCGATTGTGGCCCCCTGCAACCCGCCTTCGGATAGCAGTTCCGTGAACCGGTCGTGCAACTGGGTGGCGGCAGCCGCCTGCATGCGCGCCGGGATTTCCTCGGAAAACAGTTCAAGCAGGAAGTCAGCCATGCCGGCCCTCCTGCGGGGTTTCCTTCGCGACATAAAGGTCGGCAACGGCCTTCACCAGATCGCGCACCCGGCCGATATAGGCCTGACGTTCGGCCACCGAAATCACCCCACGGGCGTTCAGCAGGTTGAACATGTGGCTGGCCTTGATCGCCTGGTCATAGGCGGGCAGCGGCAGGCCGGCGGCCACCAGCGCCCGGCACTCGTCGCTTACCTTACGGAAGCTGTCGAACAGCATGTCGGTGTTGGCTGCCTCGAAGTTATAGGCGGAGAACTGGCGCTCGTTTTCAAGGAAGACGTCGCCATAGGTCAGCCCGTCGCGATTGAAGGGCA
This sequence comes from Sphingomonadaceae bacterium, assembly GCA_039808025.1. Taxonomy (GTDB): domain Bacteria; phylum Pseudomonadota; class Alphaproteobacteria; order Sphingomonadales; family Sphingomonadaceae; genus Sandaracinobacteroides. The sequence goes on from JBDHSK010000001.1 coordinate 129,098, forward strand.
GATCATAGACATTGCCGATACCGAAAATATACATGGCAAGCCGTTCCAGCCCATAGGTGATCTCGCCCGTTACGGGGGCGCAATCATGGCCGCCCACCTGCTGGAAATAGGTGAACTGGGTCACCTCCATGCCGTTGCACCACACCTCCCAGCCCAGCCCCCAGGCGCCAAGCGTCGGGCTTTCCCAATCATCCTCAACAAAGCGGATATCATTGAGCCGGGTATCGATTCCGATGGCAGCCAGACTTCCCAGATACTGGTCGATGATGTCGTCAGGCGATGGCTTCAGCACCACCTGATACTGGTAATAATGCTGTAACCGGTTGGGGTTATCGCCATAGCGCCCGTCCGATGGGCGGCGGCTGGGCTGCACATAGGCGGCCTTCCACGGCTGCGGGCCCAGCGAGCGCAAGGTGGTGGCAGGGTGAAAGGTTCCCGCCCCCATCTCGACATCATAGGGTTGCAGAATGGCGCAACCGCGTTCGCCCCAGTAGGCGTGCAGTTGAAGGATGATGTCCTGAAAGCTCTGCGGTTTCACGGGGCCGTTGTTAGCGGCTGCAACATTGCCCTAGCAAGCCCATCTTTCGTTCGTGGCACTTTCGATGACGCCTCATGGCGGTTCAGGTGGTTGACAGCGGTTGCATGGCATGCCCGATTGCCGCGCCAGAGGGAGAACCACATGCATCCACTGCAACACGCGGCCACCACGCCTGAAAAACCCGCCATCATCATGGCCGACAGTGGCGAAACCCTGAGCTACGCCCAGCTCGACGAATGGTCCAATCGCGCGGCAAACCTGTTTCGCGCCAGTGGGTTGGCCCGCGGCGACATGGTGGCGATCCTGATGACCAACCGCATCGAATATCTGCCGCTTATCTGGGGCGCACAACGTGCCGGCCTCTATTACACCTGCATCTCGGCGCGCTCGTCAGGGCCGGAGGCCGCCTACCTGATCAACGACTGCGGCGCGCGCATGGTGATTCTCGACGCCAGGCTCGCCCAGCTTGCGTCTGAAATTCCCCCGGTACCGCACCGGTTTTCCGTAGGCGGTGACATCCCCGGCTTCCGCCCGCTCGATGCGGCACTGGCCGCCCAGCCCGCGACTCGGATCGCCGATGAAAGCAGCGGCCGCGAAATGCTCTACTCCAGTGGCACCACCGGCCGGCCCAAGGGCATCAAGCTTCCGCTCAGCGAAGCCGCCATCGATGCCCCCGATCCGGTCGCCGGGCTGGCACAGGCTCTGTATGGGTTCCGTCCGGTCATGGTCTATCTGTCGCCAGCCCCCCTCTATCATGCCGCCCCCCTTTACTACACCATGGCGGTGCACCGTGTTGGCGGCACGGTGATCGTGATGGAAAAGTTCGACCCGGAAAAATATCTGGCGCTGGTTGAGCGTTACAAGGTGACGCACAGCCAGCTGGTTCCAACCATGTTCATCCGCATGCTGAAGCTGCCGGAAGCCGTGCGCAACGCCTACGATCTGTCCAGCATCGAAGTGGCCGTCCATGCCGCCGCCCCCTGCCCGATCCCGGTGAAACAGCAGATGCTCGACTGGTGGGGCGACCGGATCTATGAATATTATGCAGCCACCGAAGGGTCGGGCTATTGCGCCATATCTCCGCAGGAATGGCGGCAGCGCCCCGGGTCGGTAGGGCGAAACCTTGTCGGCCCGATCGCCATCATCGGCAGCGATGGCGAGGTGCTGCCACCGGGCAGGGCCGGGCGCATTCACTTTCCAGAAGGTTTGGCATTCGAATACCATAACGACCCGCAGAAAACGGCAACGATGCGCGGCGAACATGGCCCGACCTTCGGCGACATCGGCTATGTCGACGACGAAGGCTATCTGTATCTGACCGACCGCGAAAGCCACATGATCATTTCGGGTGGTGTGAACATCTACCCGCAAGAGGCCGAGAACGTGCTGATCATGCACCCCAAAATCGCCGATGTGGCCGTGATCGGCGTGCCAGACGACGAACTGGGCGAGGAGGTGAAGGCGATTGTCCAGCCACGTGACTGGGCAGATGCCGGGCCGGAACTGGCAGCCGACATCATTGCCTTCGTACGCGAACGGCTGAACCACATCAAATGCCCGCGCAGTGTCGCTTTCGAGCGCGAGCTGCCCCGCCATGACACCGGGAAACTGTACAAGCGGCTGCTGAAGGAGCGCTATGCCTCCCGTCAGGTCTGACACCCCGGCGCTTGTGGCACTTCTCCGCCTGATGCGGATGACTCTGGTAGCACTGGTGGTGGCGGTGGCAGTGGTCGCACCGCTGGTTCCGGCCACGGCCACCTCTGAAAACGCGCCGCCCGCCCCCTATACGCCGGCGATGTGGCGGGTGACCCACCCCGGAAATACTGCTGAAACCATCCTGTTTGGCACCGTGCACACCCTGCCCCGCGGAGTCGACTGGTTTTATCCGGCGCTTGCCCATGCGCTCGATTCCGCCGATCAGCTTGTGCTGGAAACCACCGTGCCCGATGGCCCCGGCGCCGCACTGCCTGCCGTCATGAAGCTGGCACGCCTGCCGGCGGCGCGCCCCGAGGCCGAGCGCCTGCCGGAAAGCTGGCGCCCGGCCTGGGAGCGGGCGAAGGAACGGCTGAAGCCCGGCATCCTCGAATGGTATGACACCTGGTATATTGCCCTGACTCTGTCGAACCTGCAATCGATCGCCAATGGCAGCGATCCGCGAATTGGTGTCGAATCGGTGCTAACTGAGCGCGCACGCATGCACGGCAAGCCGATTGCCGCGCTGGAAAACATCGAGCAGCAGCTGATCTATTTCGATGCTCTGACCGAAGCCGACCAGCAGCAGATGCTGATATCGACCATTTCCGGGCTGGACACGTCGAAAGCCGATGCCGATGCCCTGGTCGCTGACTGGCTGGCCGGCCGCACCGATGCGCTGGCCGCCAAGGTGAACGCTGATTTTGCCCGCATCCCCATGCTGCGGCGCATGCTGGTGGAAGATCGCAATCAGCGATGGGCGGCGTGGATCGACACGCAGATGAAAACCAGGCCGCAAAAACTGTTCGTGGCGGTGGGAGCCGGCCATCTGGCGGGGCCGGGGAGCCTGATCACCGAACTTGAACTGCGTGGCTACAAGGTGGAACGCATGGCGCCTCCGCCCCCACCGCCGCCGAAGAAACGCCGGCGACGGTAGGGGTTTTGGTAAGGGTTCAGGCGGCGGTACGGGCTATGCCACGGCGACGGCTGGCCACGCCCACCAGCCCGAAGCCGGCGATCAGCATCGCCCAGGTAGCAGGTTCCGGAACGCCGGTGCCAATTTCGCTGTAGAGGCGGACCATGGCGCGGATCTCGGCCACGTTGGTCTTGTTTTCGACGGTCCAGAACTCGGTCACCGGCTGGCCGTTGTTAAGGAAGCCGATCACATCGAGCGCGTAGAGATAATCAACGCCATCTTTCGAGATGGTGAAGCCGCTCGATTGTTCATTGAAGGTGGTGCGGACCCGGTCGGCGCAGCCATTGACGTTGACGCCCTGATTGTTGGGCCCACCGTTGGCGCAGGGGTTGGACTGGTTTGGGGTTTCCCAGTGATCAAAATCATAGATGAACGAGACGTTGTCGTAAAACACGCCATCAAGCAGGATGTCGGTGTTGAACTCGAGCTGCAAGGCGCTGATCCCGGTTCCCGAACTGATCGGAAAGTTGAAGTGGGTAAACGTGCCCAGCGTGCCAACAGCGCTGGCCGACGGCGGATCGACCGTGAACGACAGGCTGCTGGCAGTGAAGTTGTAACCTGACTTCTGCGGCTGTCCCGACGGGGTGCCCCAGCGGATGGACGCATTTTGCGTACCGTTTCCGGAATAGACGATCCCCGAGCCGCCGACCGGATTGATCCAGGTGGCCTTGACGTTGGTGAAATCAACGACGGTGGCGCCGGCCGGAGCGGCCAGCACAGCGGCCGCAGCCGCGATCAGAAATGTACGCATAATTGCCCCTTCAGAGTCAGATAGTGTGCGGAGTTGAAGTTGCCTTTGCAACAGATGACCGGGCTACAATTCTGTTCATTATGTGTCAATTATGAAACAAGGTTAATAATAAAATCGTGAAAGGCAACCGGGGTGGCAACATTGATAACCAATGTAAATTCATACTTGCTTGAAATTAACCCTGATAGATCTTTTCGTCAGTTAATTTTGTTGCCATAGACCTCTGCCAGACAAGCCCGCACCGTTAATTCATCAAGCCCGAACGAGCGCAGATGGTAGCGATGTTGCTGAAACCCATGATGGCGCGATGCTACATCGACATACTGGTGCATCGCTGCCTCGGCGGCAGGAGTCAGCTCATGTCCGAGAAAGGTATAAACCTGCCGCACCGCCCCCAGCCAGTCGGCATTCATGGCCGTATAGGTCAGGTCGAGCTGACTGTCGGCGGGAATGGACGGGCGTATGCGCGCGGCGACCGCCAGCCTGTGGGCCGTCTTGTGCAGCCATTCCCGCCCCACCCAGTGTGGATCGACCGCATCCGACTGGATCACCATCTGGTTCCACACCAGGCTCGCTCCTGAGGCCACCAGCTCTATCGGGTCACGGTGCAGGAACAGCCATTTCGCCCGCGGAAATACCGCCATCACCGCTTCCATATCCTGCAGGTGCTGCGGGGTTTTCAGAACGAATGGTTTGTCCGGGTTGCTGCCCTCCAGCCAGCACCGCGCCTTCAGCAGCCGCGCGAGCCGCGTATAAGCGGGCAACTGGCTGACCGCCTCGCAATGGCGGGCAAATCCGGGCACCCGTCGCTGCGCCTCGATCATCGCCCCCGAAAGCGATTGTTCGTTCAACCCCAGTTCCTCGTCCACCCACAGCGCCCCGGTGGGGTGGGCGGCCATGATAGCGGGGTTGATCGATGCGATGAACCGCAAGGCGGCCGCCGTGCGCCAGATGCGCGGATCGCGTCGGCCTGCCCGTCTCGCCCGCACGACATCGGGTGACGGCACCGGGCTTTGCGCCTCATAAAGCTTCAGAGCATTGAACGCCGGGTCGGACGCCAGCAGCCGCTGCAAACGGGTGGTGCCCGAACGCATCGACCCGGCGATGATGATGGGGGGTGCGAGTTCGATGGCGTCGATATCGGGGTGGCGGGCCAGCAGATCCTCGAACCACAGCCGTTCTTTCATTACCTTCAGTATCGACCCGTGCGCCACCAGCCGGCCAAAGGCATTAAGCTGCGCCTCGTGGTGCAGACTGTTCAGAAGCACCTGCAACTGCTGCTCGAAGAAATCGCGATCAATGGTGTCGGCGGTCAGCCCGGTGGCCGCCTCCGCCTGCTGGCGCAGGGTGTGCGGGCCCAGATCCGGGGGCGGCAGCACACCGCGCTTCCACGCCTGATCAAGGCCTGCCATCAGCACTCTCAGGTGCAGCGGACGAAAGGCCCGGGCAGGCGGCAGGCTGGTATTGTCGCTCACGGATATCGCTGATACGAATCAGCGGGAACCGTGGAAAGACCAAATCAGGATGACATCACGACTTCCGGCGCAGGCTGGACGCATATCAGGGGCACCACAATGAGAGTGCTTCCGGCGCTTGCCCTTGCAGGGATGGTTCTGGCAGGATGCGCCACCTCGAAAGAGGCACAGGTGCGCTCTGCCCTTCTGAATGCCGGGCTGTCTCCGGGGGTTGCCCGCTGCATGGCAACTCCGCTGGCCCGAGATCTGTCGGTCAGACAGTTGCAGTCGCTGAACCGGGTGGCGAACTATGCCAGCGGCAAAGTGCGCGGCCTGACCGAGGGCCAGATGCTCGACATCTTCCGCCGCGACCTCGACCCGCAGACGCTGGGGGTGGTGGTGCGCGCCGGGGTGGGCTGTTTCCTGCGCGGCTGACCCGGCGCCTTGCCAGATTACTGGGTGGCGATCACCGTGGTGGCCTTGCCCGAAGAACCGGTATGCATGCCCGCCGTGGTGGCCAGCACCGTGGTGCCCGGGCCGATTACCGCATGCACCAGGCGGTTGAACTCAGGCGGAAGCGCAATTTGTTGCAAGGCAGTGCGCTCGTCGATCTGGCCCTTCTTTGGCGTGTAGCCGGGCAAGGGCAGATAGACCCACTGCGTCTGCCCGTCGGGTGCTGTCCCGGCATATTGCAGTGCCCGGGTGCCAAGCTCAAAGCCATCGGCCACCTTCACGCTGCTGCTGCCTATCTCGACGCCGTTGCGGTAAACCACCACCTTCTGGCTGACGGTCGACATCACGATGGTGACGGGTCCTGACGGCGATTTCGCCGGATTCCACCACCAGCCATTGCCCTTCTCGCTGGTATCGGCCGTGGCGGTGGAACCGGAAGGCTGCGGGCCGGAAGCCGCCACCGGGGCAAGGAAAGCATTGTTGCCGGCCATTTCCGGCACGACCTTGTCATCGCTTACCACCACCGTCATCCCGAGGCTGGAGGCGGCATACAGCAGTTTCGCAAACGCCAGCGGCATGCGAATGCAGCCGTGGCTGGCGGGATAGCCCGGCAGATTACCGGCGTGCATGGCAATGCCATCCCAGGTGAGGCGCTGCATGTAAGGCATGGGCGCGTTGTTATAGAGGTTCGAGCGGTGATCCTTGCTTTTCTGCAGGATGGTGAAGATGCCGGTTGGCGTGCGGTGGCCTTTCTTGCCGGTGGAAACCGTCGTCGCTCCGATGCGCACCCCGTTGCGATAGACCGTGGCAATCTGGCTTGGCAGATTGACGATGACCGTCATCGGCCCTTCGGGGGCGACATCGCCGTTCCAGATGAACTGCCCCGGCTTCAGCGTCGCCGGATCGGCATCGACCGGTGACGATGCCGTTGCCCCCTGTGCCGCCACGACCGGCGTGGCAGACATGCCGGCCACCAGAGCCGCAACCACCACCGCCGGTCGAATCATAATCTGCATACCCATATCACTGATATAGGAAAGGTGCGGGCGGAAGCCAGCATCGATGCCGGCTCCCCACCGCCGGTCACACGACAGCCTTGACGATCTCGTCGGTCATCTTCTTGGCGTCTCCCAGCAGCATCATGGTGTTGTCCATATAGAAGACATCATTGTCGACCCCGGCATAGCCAACACCCCCCATCGAGCGTTTGACGAACAGCACGGTTTTCGCCTTCCACACTTCCAGCACCGGCATGCCGTAGATCGGGCTGGATTTGTCGGACTGTGCTGCCGGGTTGGTGACATCGTTGGCGCCGATCACGAAGGCGACATCGGCCTGCGCGAACTCGGAATTGATGTCTTCCAGCTCGAAGACTTCGTCGTAGGGCACATTGGCTTCGGCCAGCAGCACGTTCATGTGTCCGGGCATGCGGCCGGCCACCGGGTGAATGGCATATTTCACCTCGACGCCTTCTTCCTTCAGCACATCGGCCATTTCCCGCAGCGTATGCTGGGCCTGCGAAACCGCCATACCGTAGCCGGGCACGATGATCACCTTCTCGGCATTCTTCAGGATGAAGGCCGCGTCATCTGCCGACCCGCGCTTCCACGGACGATCGGTCTTGGCGGCAGCGCCGCCGCCACCAGCCGAGGAATCCGCACCGAAGCCACCAGAAATCACCGACAGGAAACTGCGGTTCATGGCACGGCACATGATGTAGGAAAGAATGGCACCCGACGAGCCCACCAGCGCCCCGGTGATGATCATCGCCGTGTTCTGCAGAGTAAAGCCCATGGCCGCCGCCGCCCAGCCCGAATAGCTGTTCAGCATCGAGATGACGACCGGCATGTCGGCGCCACCGATCGGGATGATCAGCAGGAAGCCGACGAGGAACGACAGGGCGATCAGCACCCAGAACAGTTCCGGCGTGGCGCGGCCGAAGATTGCAACCAGCACCAGAATGGCTGCCATCACCCCGAAATTGATGAGATGCCGGCCCGGCAGCATGATCGGCGCGCCCGACATGTTGCCGTTCAGCTTGAGGAAGGCGATGACCGAGCCCGAGAACGTGATCGCCCCGATGGCGACTCCCAGCCCCATCTCGATACGGCTGCCCTTCAGGATTTCCAGGCCATCCGGCCCCAGAATATCAAAGGCCCCGGGGTTGAGGAAGGCCGCAGCCCCCACCAGCACCGCTGCCATACCCACCAGCGAGTGGAAGGCGGCCACCAGTTGCGGCATGGCCGTCATGGCGATGCGCCGGGCGATCACCAGGCCGACGGCCCCACCGATAAGGATGGCGACGATGATCTCCCAGAGGTTGGCGAGGCTGTGGGTGAGAAGCGTGGTGACGACGGCAATCGCCATGCCGGCCATGCCGTAGCGATTGCCGGCGCGACTGCTTTCGGGGCTGGAAAGGCCACGCAATGCCAGGATGAACAGGATGCCGGCAACCAGATAGGCCGCCATTGCCCAGGTCGGGGTGTGGTTCACATGTTCCATGGCCTAGCGACCGCCCCCCTTCTTCTCTTTCTTCTTGTACATGGCGAGCATCCGCTCGGTGACGGCGAAACCGCCAAAGATGTTGACCGAGGCCAGCACCACGGCGGCAAGGCCCAGCCATTTGGCAAGCGGGCTGCCGGCCGCGGCGGCGGCGATCAACGCGCCCACCACGATGACCGAGGAAATGGCGTTGGTAACCGCCATCAGCGGCGTGTGCAGCGCCGGAGTCACCGACCAGACGACATAATAGCCGACGAAGCAGGCGAGCACGAAGATGGAAATGGTGGAGATGAGTTCCATGGGGCCTTCTCCGTCAGTTCTTGAGGGCCGGGTGCACGATGGCACCGCCCTTTGTGACGCGGATCGCCTGCACGATCTCGTCGTCGTCGGGCAGCTTCAGGGCCGAACCCTCCTTGTCCCAGAACGTGGTCAGGAACGTGAGCAGGTTGCGCGCAAACAGCGCCGACGCATCGCCGGCGAGCCGTGACGGGTAATTGCGGTGGCCGATGATGGTGATTCCGTTTTCGGTCACCACCGTTTCTCCAACCACGGCACCCTCGACATTTCCACCCTGCTCCACCGCCAGATCGACGATGACCGAACCCGGCTTCATGGTGGCGACCTGCGCTGCCGTCACCAGCCGCGGGGCCGGACGACCGGGAATGAGCGCGGTGGTGATGACGATATCCTGCTTTGCGATCGTTTCCGACACCAGCGCCGCCTGCTTGGCCTTGTAGGCATCGGACATTTCCTTCGCATAGCCACCGGCGGTTTCCGCAGCCTTCGTTTCCTCGTCCTCGATGAAGATCGGCTTGGCCCCCAGCGACTGGATCTGTTCCTTGGTGGCAAGACGCACATCGGTTGCGGAAACAACGGCGCCCAGCCGCCGCGCGGTGGCAATGGCCTGCAACCCCGCAACACCCACACCCATCACGAAGACCCGCGCCGCCGAAACGGTGCCGGCGGCCGTCATCATCATCGGAAACACGCGGCCATAGCTTTCGGCGGCATCGATCACCGCCTTGTAACCGGCAAGGTTCGACTGCGACGACAGGATGTCCATCGATTGTGCGCGGGTGATGCGCGGCATGAACTCCATCGCCAGCGCCTCGATCCCGGCTCCGGCATACCCTTCCAGACGCTCCCGCGCCTGATAGGGGTTGAGGCTGGCAGCCACGATGGTTCCCGCTGCAATTCCGGACGGATCAGGCCCCTGGATACCAAGCACGATGGCAGCGCCCGTCAGCACCTCGGCCCTGGACGCGACGACGGCCCCCGCTTCGGCATATGCGGCATCGGGGATGTTGGCGCCATTACCGGCACCAGCCTCGATGGCGACCTCTGCACCAAGCGCCTTCAGCTTGCGCACCGTTTCCGGAGTAGCCGCCACCCGGCGCTCGCCGGGTGCTGTCTCGGCAAGAACGGCAATTCTGGTCATGCGCGGCCGCTCAGGCCACGAACAGCGCGAGACCGGACAGCACGATGGCTGCCAGCACGATGGCGATCGTCACCCCCTTGCGAAAGGCCGAATAGGTGCTGACATTCTGACTCGGCAGTTTTTCCAGTTCCATTACCATCCCCTTTTGGAGTCTTCTTAGCCAATAGCATTAGTCTGCCCTCACGGTCACAAAAAGTCGATGCAATTGTGCTATGGCGCCGCAACAGGCGGTCAGCAAAGCACAACGCCTCACAGGCGGCAAAGAACAAGTTTCAGCATGCATAAAGACCCGTTTGGAGCATGACAGCCCCCATTTGGCGATGGAATGCTCAGGATATTACCGGCTCGGCCAGGGGCAGGCTGAGACGGGCGCACAATCCGCCGGTGCTGCGGTTGCGCAACACCACATCACCTCCATGGGCCCGGGCCGTCGAGCGGGCAATCGGCAAACCAAGGCCGATGCCGCCGGTATGGCGGTTGCGCGAGGTCTCCAGTCGCTGGAACGGCTCGAACAGCCGCTCGACTGCTTCATCGGGAATGCCCTCGCCATCATCCTCTACATCGACGACTGCGAAATCTCCGGAACGATAGCTGATGATGGTGGCATTGCCACCATAAAGCAGGGCATTGCCAATGAGGTTGGTGAGCAACCGGCGCAGGGCAAGGCGGTCCCCTGAAACCGGAAGCGCACCGCTGGCGGGTTTCACGATGATCCCGCCCGATGTCAGTGCCATGTCGTCGGCCACTTCCCGAACCAGTTCACCAAGCTCGATCGGTTCCCGGTGGCCGCCCAGGGCGTCGGCGCGGGCAAACAGCATGGTGGCGGTCAGCATCTGCTGCATTTCCTCGACATCGCGGTTCATGGCGTCGGCAAGCGGCGGCGCAACGGCTTCGATACGGAAGGCAAGCCGCGTGAGCGGGGTGCGCAGATCATGGGCGATGGCCGCCAGAATCCGGGTGCGTTCGGTAACATAGGAATCAATACGCTGCTGCATCTGCGTCAGTGCCGCTGAAGCCCGATCGGCCTCAAGATATCCGCGGATGGTAGGCGGCGCCCGCCCGGGGTCGCGCCCCAGCTGATCGGCGGCATGGGCGAACTGCTTGATCGGCCGCGTCAGCCAGCGCGCCACCACCCAGGTAACCGGAAGCATGACCAGCGCGCTGACCAGAAACAGCAGCAGGTTGCGGCGCAGACGGTCGTCGAGAAACCCCGACGGTCCGGAACGATAGAGCAGATAATGCCCGTCTGGCTGGCGCAGCCACAGGCGGAAATTACCCACCACCACCAGTTCCGGCCGGGTTTTCAGGCTGTGCAGCAATACCGTCCGGTGCCCCTGTATCCGGGAGACATCCACTGTCACATCCGCGACCGGCAGGTGAAGCAGCATGGCAATGCGTGCCGCCACGGCCTGCGATGCCTGGTTCGACAGATCGGCATCGGCGGCGATGGTATCGACGTTGTGAACGTGCAGCCATGGCGCCCCCTTATGAACGGCCGCGACGATCTCGCTGACGGTATAGGTGGTTACCGGCCGGACCGGCACCAGCGTTTGCAGCAGCAGGCTGAGAATCAGGGCAACGGCACTGCTGGCCAGCGCCAGTGCCAGCATCCGCGAGAAGACCGACGATCCAAAGGGCGAACGAGTCGCCGATGTCTGGTCAGCGTGGGGAAGGTCGCCGTTCAGTGCTGCGCCACCGGCACATCGAAGCGATAGCCGCGATTGCGCACCGTGCGGATCAGCTGCACGTCGTCGCCACCACGTTCCAGCTTGCGCCGCAGCCGGCTCATCTGCACGTCGATCGAGCGGTCATCCGACAGTTGCGACCGCAAACTGCCCTGCTGCAGCAGCTCTTCGCGCTCCAGCACTTCACCGGGGCGTTCCAGCAGTGCCCGCATCAGCAGAAACTCGCCCTCGGTCAGGGTCTGCACCATGCCCGAGGGTGCGCGCAGTTCGCGCCGCACCATGTCGAGGGTCCAGCCGGCAAATTCGGCAATGCGGCCGCCCCCGGTAGCCCGGCCCTGCCGGCGCAGCACCGCAGTCACTCTTGAAAGCAGCTCTCGGGGGTTGCACGGCTTGGCAAGATAATCGTCAGCGCCATAATCAAGCCCGCGAATCCGGTCTTCGTCGTCGCCCATTGCCGACAGCAGGATGATCGCCGGCCCCGTACTCGCCGCCAGCCGCCGGGCAATCGACAGCCCGTCTTCTCCGGGTATCATCACATCGAGGATCAGCAGATCATAGTCCGACCCGCGCGCCTCCATCCGGCGCTGCATGTCGAGGCCGTCTTCGGCGGTATCGACGCTGTGCCCATGGCTGCCCAGATACTGTGCCATCAGTTCGCGAATCCCGGGGTCGTCATCTATGACAAGTATGTCAGCCATCTGCCTGATCCCTGAGTGTCGCGCCAGCGCCATGGATCTCTGCCACTTGCACCTGCGCCTCCATGGCGTTGAAGCATAGGACCTTTCCGGCCATGCTGCAACGCCAAGCGGCCGATCACCACCGTATCCATGCCGTCAGAATGCTATGGTATCATATTACCACAGTGATTTTTCTTGCCTTTTGCCGATGGTTGCGGCAATGCGGCCGCTGCAAACAATCAGGTTTGGAAATCTCCCGATGCTGACCAAGACAACCGCTTCGGCGAAGCCCGCCGAAGTTGAAAAGAAATGGATCCTGATCGACGCCGACGGGCTCGTCGTCGGCAGGCTCGCCGCCATCGTCGCCAACCATCTGCGCGGCAAGCACAAGACCAGCTTCACCCCCCACGTCGATTGCGGTGACAATGTCATCGTCATCAACGCCGATAAGGTGCGCTTCACCGGCCGCAAGCTGACCCAGAAGATGTACTACCGCCACACCGGCTATGCCGGCGGCATCAAGGAAGTGCGGGCCGACAAGGTGCTTGAGAGCCGCTTCCCCGAGCGGGTGCTGGAAAAGGCAGTGGAGCGCATGATTCCGCGCGGCCCGCTTGGCCGTCAGCAGATGCGCAACCTGCGCGTCTTTGCCGGCGCTGAACACCCCCATGCCGCCCAGAACCCGGTGGTTCTGGATGTCGCCTCGATGAACCGCAAGAACAAGGTTGCTGCGTGATGGCCGAGAACACCCCACAGGAAGACACCCGCATGTCGCTCGCCGACCTCGCCCGCCTGAAGGCCGAGGCCGACGCACAACCCGCAGCCGCTGCCCCAGGTGCGGCTGCCCCGGCTGAAACGGCGGCGCCAGCCGCCGTGCAGGCCGAGCCAGTGGCGCTGCGTCCGCAGATCCTCGACAAGCAGGGCCGCGCCTATGCCACCGGACGCCGCAAGGATGCGGTCGCCCGTGTGTGGCTGAAGCCCGGTTCCGGCAAGATCGTGGTGAACGGCCGCGACCAGGCAACCTATTTCGCCCGCCCGACGCTGCGGCTCGTCATCAACCAGCCGTTCGACGTTGCCGAACGCCGCGATCAGTATGACGTGGTGGCGACGGTGACCGGGGGTGGTCTCTCCGGTCAGGCGGGTGCCGTCAAGCATGGCATCGCCCAGGCGCTCACCCGCTATGAACCGGCGCTGCGCACCGCCGTCAAGCAGGCCGGGTTCCTCACCCGCGACAGCCGGGCGGTGGAACGCAAGAAGTACGGCAAGGCCAAGGCCCGCCGCAGCTTCCAGTTCTCGAAGCGCTGATCCGGGCCAAGCTGCCCCCGCCATCGGCGGCAGCTGCTCCCCTGCGACAACGCAGACAGGGCGTCACCTTTGCAGGTGGCGCCCTTTTCTTTCTATAAGGCGACTTCCCAGTCTCGCCAGAAGCGGTTCCTGCCATGCATTATTTCGCGCTCGTCACCCTGCACCTGTTCGCTGCCATCATGTTCGTCGGCACCGTCTTCTTCGAGGTGCTGATCCTTGAGCGGATCAGGAAGCCGGTGGGGCGCGATTGCATGCGCACGGTTGAAATAGCGATCGGCGCACGGGCGCGGCGCTTCATGCCCTTCGTGATCATCGTGCTTTATGGGGCCGGCATTGCCATGGCCTGGCAGTATCGCGATGCGCTTGCCCACCCGTTTTCCAGCACCTTCGCAACGCTTCTCAGCATCAAGATCGTGCTCGCCATCAGCGTGCTTGGCCATTTCATCACCGCCATCACCGCCAGCGCCCGCGGCAAGCTGAAGTCCCGGCATTTCCAGCTGATTCACTACAGCGTCTTCACCCACATGCTGGGAATCGTGTTCCTCGCCAAGGCGATGTTCTACCTCAACTGAGCAGAGTCGCCATCGTCGTCGCGGGCGCCATAGTGGGCGGCAATCCACGCGCACACCATCAGCTGGATCTGGTGGAACAGCATCAGCGGCAGCAGAATCAGCCCCAGATCAGGGCCGGCAAACAGCACTCTGGCCATCGGGATGCCCTGCACCAGCGATTTCTTTGATCCGCAGAACAGATAGGTGATACGATCTTCGAGCGGCAGCCCGACGGCCCGGCCAACAAGATGGGTGATCAACAGCACCACGGCCAGAAGCAGGCAGCACAACAGCACCAGCAGCAGCAGGTCGCCTGCAGGCAGCTGACGCCACAGCCCGTCGATGGTGGCCTGTGAAAAGGCGCCATAGACCGAGATCAGGATGGCGGCCCGATCATTGAAGCTGATGATCGCGCGGTGGCGCCCCACCCAGCCGCCGATCAGTGGCCGCGACAGATGCCCCAGAACAAAGGGCAGAAGCACGATCAGCATCACCGAACCGATGCTGGATAGCGACATCTCACCCCCCTCGCGCCCCATCACCAGCCCGGCCAGCAGCGGGGTCAGGAACACGCCCAGCACCTGCGACGCCGAAGCAGCAGCCACAGCCCCCGGCACATTGCCGCGGGCAATCGAGGTGAAGGCGATCGACGACTGAACGGTGGAAGGCAGCACCGCCAGATAGAGAATGCCGGCAGAGACCGCCGGCACGAACCACCCGGCAGAAAGTGCCGCCATCCCCACCCCAAGCACCGGAAATACCAGGAAAGTGGTGCCAAGTATCAGCAGGTGCAGCCGCCAGTTGACCAGACCCGCCATCACCGCCTCGCGCGACAGCTTGGCGCCGTGGAAGAAGAACAGGGTCACGATGGCAGCCGTCGCTGCCACGTCGACAAACTGCGCAACCGGCCCCGCAGCCGGCGCCAGCACGGCAAGCCCCACCGTCAGAAGCAGCAACAGAACCAGCGGATCGAGAATCAGGCGGCGCAACATGGCAAGCCTGATAGGCGCAATTCCCGTCAGGCCGATACTGATTCCCGCCCCTTGCGGAAGTTTCTCAGGTGCCCGCCATGGAAACGGCGGCCGGCTTTGCGCGGCTGTGGGGTGTCAGCAGCGGCTTCAGGTAACTGCCGGTAAAGCCAAGGCCCGAGGCGGCGATGGCTTCGGGCGTTCCGGTTGCAACGATCTCGCCGCCGCCCGATCCGCCTTCGGGGCCAAGGTCGATCACCCAGTCGGCTGTTTTGATCACTTCAAGATTATGCTCGATCACCACCACGGTATTGCCCTGATCGACCAGCGCATGCAGTACTTCCAGAAGCTTGCGCACATCCTCGAAATGCAGGCCGGTGGTTGGCTCGTCGAGGATATAAAGGGTCTGGCCGGTAGCGCGGCGGCTCAGTTCCTTGGCCAGCTTCACCCGCTGCGCCTCCCCGCCCGACAGCGTCGTCGCCTGCTGGCCCACCTTGATGTAACCAAGGCCCACCTCCTCCAGCATCCGCAGCCGGTCGCGGATGGGTGGCACGGCGCTGAACAGGGTGGCGGCATCGGCCACCGTCATGTCGAGCACGTCGGCAATCGAGTGCCCCTTGTGCAGCACTTCCAGCGTCTCGCGGTTGTAGCGCTTGCCGTGGCAGACATCGCATTCAACATAGACATCGGGCAGGAAGTGCATCTCGATCTTCAGCACCCCGTCGCCCTGGCAGGCCTCGCAGCGCCCGCCCTTCACGTTGAAGCTGAACCGCCCCGGCTTGTACCCGCGCGCCTGCGCTTCCGGCAGGCCGGCAAACCAGTCGCGAATGTGGGTGAAGGTGCCGGTATAGGTGGCCGGGTTCGATCGGGGGGTGCGGCCGATCGGCGACTGATCGATGTCGATCACCTTGTCGAGATGCTCAAGCCCGGTGACGGCATCATGGGCGCCCGGATAGGTGCGCGCGCCGTTCAGCACCTTGGCGGCCACGGCATACAGGGTATCGAGCACCAGGCTCGACTTGCCGCTTCCCGACACCCCGGTCACGCAGGTAAAGGTGCCAAGCGGGAACCCGGCCGTCACCCCTTTCAGGTTGTTGGCTCTTGCCCCCGATACCACCAGTTGCCGGCCATTACCCTTGCGGCGGTTTTCAGGCACCGGCACGCAGCGGCGGCCTGACAGATAATCACCGGTAAGGCTTTGCGGAGTCGCCAGAATATCGGCCAGCGTCCCTTGCGCCACAACCAGCCCGCCCCGGCTGCCCGCCCCCGGGCCCATATCGACGATATGGTCTGCCGTGCGGATGGCGTCCTCGTCATGCTCGACCACCAGCACGGTATTGCCAAGATCGCGCAAGCGCTTCAGCGTTTCCAGCAGGCGATCGTTGTCGCGCTGATGCAATCCGATCGACGGCTCATCGAGCACATAGAGCACGCCCGACAGCCCCGAGCCGATCTGCGAGGCCAGGCGGATGCGCTGGCTCTCGCCGCCAGACAAGGTGCCCGAGGCGCGGTCGAGCGACAGATAGCCCAGCCCGACATTCACCAGAAAGCCCAGCCGTTCGTTGATCTCTTTCAGGATGCGGGTGGCGATCTCGCGCTGCTTGGGGCCAAGCTGGTCGGCAAGCGTTGCAAACCAGCGGGCCGCCCCGCGCACCGAGCGCGCGGTCGCTTCGGAGATGGTTTCCCCGGCAATCTTCACGCACAGGGCTTCGGGCCGCAGCCGCGCCCCATGGCAAGCCTCGCACGGCGCCGACGACTGATAGCGCGCCAGCTCTTCGCGCATCCACGCGGATTCCGTCTCGCGGTTGCGCTTTTCCAGGCTGGCGATCACCCCGTCGAACGGCTTTTCGACATCGTGGCGCTTGCTGCGATCCTCGAAGGTGATGGTGATGGCCTTGCCGCCCGTACCATACAATACGGCATGACGGGTGGCTTCCGGCAGTTTGGCCCATGGCTGATCCACGGTGCCGCCATAGGCCCGCACCACCGCCGACAAGATCTGCAGATACCAGGGGTTGGGCAGGCTCGATTTCGACCATGGGGCAATGGCGCCGTCGCGCAGCGAACGGTTCTCGTCGGGCACCACCAGCGCCGGGTCGAAGAACATGCGTTCCCCAAGCCCGTTGCATTCCGGGCAGGCGCCCTGCGGGGCATTGAACGAGAATAATCGCGGCTCGATCTCGGGCAGGGTGAAGCCACTGACGGGACAGGCGAATTTTTCGGAAAAGACGATTGATTCACCAGTATCGACAAGATCGACGGTCGCGAGGCCATCGGCAAGCTTCAGCGCTGTCTCGAACGATTCGGCCAGCCGCCCGGCGATGTCGGGGCGCACCACCAGCCGGTCGACCACCACGTCGATGTCGTGCTTGTATTTCTTGTCGAGGGCAGGCGCCTCCTCGATGTCATGCACCTGGCCATTCACCCTCAGCCGCTGAAACCCGGCCTTCTTCCATTCGGCGATCTCGCGGCGGTATTCCCCCTTGCGACCGCGCACCACCGGCGCCAGCAGCATCAGCCGGCTGCCTTCGGGCAGCGCCAGCACCCGGTCGACCATCTGGCTGACGGTCTGGGCAGTGATCGGCAGGCCGGTGGCCGGTGAATAGGGCACGCCGACCCGCGCCCACAGCAGACGCATGTAATCATAGATTTCGGTTACGGTGCCAACCGTCGAGCGCGGGTTGCGGCTGGTGGTCTTCTGCTCGATCGAGATGGCTGGCGACAGCCCCTCGATATGGTCGACATCGGGCTTCTGCATCAGCTCGAGAAACTGGCGGGCATAGGCCGACAGCGATTCGACATAGCGGCGCTGCCCCTCGGCATAGATGGTATCGAAGGCGAGGCTGGACTTGCCCGAACCCGAAAGCCCGGTGATCACCACCAGCCTGTCGCGCGGCAGATCGATGTCGATCGATTGCAGGTTATGTTCGC
Source organism: Sphingomonadaceae bacterium (assembly GCA_039808025.1). Taxonomy (GTDB): domain Bacteria; phylum Pseudomonadota; class Alphaproteobacteria; order Sphingomonadales; family Sphingomonadaceae; genus Sandaracinobacteroides. Next base: position 147,016 of record JBDHSK010000001.1, read on the forward strand.
GGGCGCCCCGCACCGAGATCGTGGTGAGACTCATGGGGTATGTTCTATCTTCGTTCCATGTGGGGCGCCAGTCTTGAATCGTGCGCGCCCCTGAAAAACCGAAACTGCTTCATGGTGACGTGCCCGGCTCTGTCTGAGCCTGACGGAACGGGCAAACCAGGCCAAAGCCGGAATGCCGCAACCACATATGGGCGGATAAATCGGCATTTACCACCACCACCGTGCCGCCCGGCCCGGCATGGCGTCCTTGTAGCGTGGCACGGGCACATGATAACCGACCGGCAGCGAGGTACGCTATGTGTAATCTCTACACGCAACGGCGTGGCCCCTCCGCGATCCTCGATATCGCCAGGGCCGTGCGAAACTCTGCCGGCAACCTGCAGCCTGGCGACATCTATCCTGACTATCTGGCACCGATCGTGCGAACTGCTCCCGACGGAGCACGCGAGTTGGCGATGGCACGCTGGGGCATGCCCTCGCCCGTCTTTGTTCTCGAGGGCCGGATGGTCGACAAGGGCGTGACGAACATTCGCAACACCGGCTCGCCCCACTGGCGCCGATGGCTGGGGCCAGCCCATAGATGCCTGGTCCCTTTCGACGCATTTTCAGAACCTGCCCGGAACGCAGCGGGCAAGTACCAGCCCGCGTGGTTCGAACTGGCCGATGGACGGCCGGCCTTCTTCGCCGGTCTGTGGACGTCGTGGACCAGCGTCAGGAAAAAGGCGGAAGGCGAAATAACTGCCGATCTCTTCGGTTTCCTTACCTCCAAACCCAACGAGGAAGTCGCGGCCGTCCACCCGAAGGCAATGCCTGTAGTTCTTACCGAAGCGGCAGAATGGGAAATGTGGCTGTCCGCCGATTGGCACCAGGCGGGGCAGTTACAGCGGCCACTGCCTGATGGTGCGCTGGTCAGGCTCTGACGTGACTTCCGTGCCCCGCCACCCGCGCTGCCACTGTGCATAGTGCGCAAAACCGTCGTGTCTTCAACTCCAGCCGGTCTTGTCGCGCTTCAGGCCGATCCTCTGGCACAACATGATTAACGCGGCGCCGACTGTCGGGAAATTTTACATGTTAACCATGAGCGATGAAAAAACCCGATAATTCCCTACCGATCTCACACTTGGCACGATCCTTGCTTACAATTTTTGGTGTGGGCCATCGTATCGAACGAACCAGCGCCATAGCTCTGGCGCCTCTTTCGAGACCGATGCCTGAATATCAATCCGGAAAGAAGCAAGGAGACTGTAATGCGTCATAAAATGCTCTGCCTGGCCGCTGTTTCGCTGCTGTCATCAGCCGCTTCGGCCGCCACCATCGTCAACCTTGATGGCAAGGCCAACAGCTCGATCGATGGCTCCCATGCCGTCAGCCTGAACCTGGGCGCCGGCATCTATCAGGTGACGTTCGTCGAAGATCAATACACCGCCTTTTCGCGCTGGGGTTTCGAACAGGGCTGTGACAGCTTTGGCCTGCACTGCCGTCAGGGTTGGGAAAATTCCGCCCGCATCATCGTTGGCAGCAACGAGTATAAGTTCGGCGATGCCAATGCCTCGGGAGGCTATGGGCCAAAGCCCGGCGAAGATGCCTATTTCGCCACCGCTGACCTGTCGTTCGCCCACTCCGGCATCTATTCGCTGAACTTCTCGCTGGCAGCCCCCGGCACCGTCAAATTTTATCTTTACGACAGTGCCCGGGCCGATAACCGCGGCGGCGTCTCGCTGTCGGTGGCGGCGGTGCCGGAACCCGCCACCTGGGCGATGCTGATCGCCGGGTTCGGCCTGGTGGGCGCCACCCTGCGCCGGCGTCGGCTGCAGGCAGCCTGATACCCGCCGCCGGAGGGCGATCGAACATCCACCTGGCAAGAATCGACGGGCAGGTTTCCACCTGCCCGTCTTTTTACGTTTGCGCTCAGGCGGTCGCAGCTGTTCATCCTGCCCTTCCCTTGTGTGGCAATCCGGCCTAGGGCCGGGTCATACACTGCGCGCGGAGAGTCGAGTTGGACGAGCCCCTGATCGAGGTTGAATGGTGGGAATATGACAGCACCGAGGAGATGGCCGAGGCGATCTCCGGCGATGTCGGCTTCCTGATCGAGTCGGCGCTCGACGCCCGTGGCGATGCCGTCGTCGCCCTTCCCGGCGGCACCACGCCACTTCTGGCACTCGACAAGCTCGCGGCGCTGAGGCTGAAGTGGAAGAACGTCACCATCATCCCCACCGATGACCGGCTGGTTGCTGTGGATAGCCCGCTGTCGAACGTGCGCATGCTTGCGGAAAAGTTCCTGCCGCTTGGTGCCCGGGTGGTGCCGCTGACTGGCGGCAACCTCGACGTGGCGGCAGCCGGCCGCGCTGCCAACGCCCGTCTGCAGGATCTTCACTGGCCGCTCGACGTCGTGTGGCTGGGCATGGGCGAAGATGGCCACACTGCCTCGATCTTCAACGGACCCGATCTCGACGCTGCGCTCAATGCCCCGCACCGGGCCGTTGGAGTGACGCCTGACCCAATGCCTGAACATGCCCCGGTGGCCCGTGTCACACTGACCAGATCGGCCATGCTGTCGGCCAATTCGCTGGTGGTGGCAATCAGCGGCGAACACAAGCGAAAGCTGCTGGAGCAGGCACTTCGCGATGGCCCCGCGTCTGCTGCCCCGATAGGCCGGGTGCTGGCTGACGCCGAACTGGCCATCGACATTCACTGGTGTCCCTGAGCAGGGCAGAACACTTGGGGGGCCGAAAGGAGACTTGCCATGAATCCCGTGATCGAACAGGTCACAGAACGGATCATCAAGCGCTCGGCTGAACGGCGCCAGCGCTATCTAGACCTAATCCAGCGACAGCGGGATATCGGCATCGAACGTCGCACCCTTCCCTGTTCCAATTTTGCCCATGGTTTTGCCGCCGCCGAGCAGGATCAGACGGCCATTCGCACGATCCAGGGCTTCAACATCGGCATCGTCACAGCCTATAACGACATGCTGTCGGCCCACCAGCCCTATGGCCGCTACCCGGAACAGATCAAGCTGTTCGCCCGCGAAGTGGGCGCCACCGCCCAGGTGGCAGGCGGCACGGCGGCGATGTGCGACGGTATCACCCAGGGGCTTCCTGGCATGGAACTGTCGCTGTTCAGCCGCGACAACATCGCGCAATCAACCGCCATTGCCCTGTCGCATGGCATGTTCGATGGCGCGCTGCTGCTTGGCATCTGCGACAAGATCGTCCCCGGACTGCTGATCGGCGCCCTGCGCTATGGCCATCTGCCGGTCATACTGGTGCCAGCCGGCCCCATGCCATCGGGCCTTCCCAACCCGGAAAAGCAGCGCATCCGCCAATTGTTCGCTGAAGGCAAGGTTGGCCATGACGACCTGCTGGAAGCCGAAGCGCAAAGCTATCATGCGCCCGGCACCTGCAATTTCTATGGCACGGCCAATTCCAACCAGATGATGATGGAGTTGATGGGCCTGCACCTGCCCGGCGCCGCCTTCGTGCCGCCATTCGGCAAGTTGCGCCAGCAACTGACCCGCGAAGCCACCCACCAGGTCACCAAGCTTGGAAAAAATAGCAATGGCTACCGCCCCCTTGGCCAATGCGTGAATGAAAAGGCGATCGTCAATGCCGCCATCGGGCTGCTGGCTACCGGCGGATCGACCAACCACGCCATTCACCTGCCGGCGATTGCCCGGGCCGCCGGCATCGTGATCGACTGGGAGGATTTCGACCGGTTGTCGCAAGTCGTGCCGCTGATCGCCCGCATCTATCCGTCAGGGCCAGATGATGTGAATGTGTTCCATCAGGCAGGCGGCATGCCGTATGTGACCGCCGAACTGCTGAATGCCGGCCTGCTGCATCGCGATATCCCAACCGTCTATGGTGACGACATGGGCGAGTATGCCCGTGAAGCCACCCTTCACGATGACCAGTTGGCCTTCACTCCGGCCGCAGCCGCCACCCGCAACGACTCCATTTTGCGGCCCGTCGCCAACCCCTTCCTGCCCGATGGCGGCATGAAGCTGATCACCGGCAACCTTGGCCGTGGCATCTTCAAGACATCGGCCGTTGACCCGTCGCGCTGGACCATCGAGGCCGAGGCCCGCGTGTTCGAAAGCCAGCAGGCGGTCAGTGAGGCCTTCAAGGCCAGCGAACTGAACCGCGATGTCATCGTTGTCGTGCGCTTCCAGGGGCCGCGCGCCAACGGCATGCCGGAACTGCACAAGCTGATGCCGCCACTTGGCGTGCTGCAGGATCGCGGGTTCAAGGTGGCGCTGGTGACCGATGGCCGCATGTCGGGTGCATCGGGCAAGGTGCCATCGGCCATCCACATGTCGCCCGAAGCCCATGGCGGCGGGCCACTTGCAAAAGTGCGCGATGGCGACCGTCTGCGCCTGTGTGCCCAAAGGGGAGAGCTGGTGTTCCTTGGCGACGAAGCAGCGTTTGCCTCGCGCCAGCCGGCCAGCGAACCCTGGCAAGATCAGGGCACCGGGCGCGAGCTGTTCGCCCTGTTCCGCCTGCATGCCGACAACGCCGAATATGGCGCCAGCCCGGTGCTGGCGGCCGCCGGCCTTTAAGGGCCACCATCCCGAGGATCTGCCCGATGCCTGATATTGCCACCATCATGACCATGGCCCCCGTCATCCCGGTACTGGTGATCGATGATGTCGCCCATGCGCGGCCTATCGCCGAGGCGCTGGTGACAGGCGGGCTGCCAGTGCTCGAAGTGACACTGCGCACGCCAGCAGCGCTTGATGTGATCCGTACCATGCGCGAAGTGCCCGGCGCCGTCGTAGGGGCTGGAACGGTGCTGAACGGCCAACAGCTGGCGGCCGCCAAGGCAGCGGGCGCCAGCTTCATCGTCTCTCCGGGCCTGACAGAACCACTGGCAAGGGCCGCCATTGCCAGTGGCCTCCCGTTCCTGCCCGGCGTTGCGACCGCAGGCGATATCATGCGCGGGCTGGATCTTGGCCTCAGCCACTTCAAATTCTTTCCGGCAATGGCGGCGGGCGGCATTCCGGCGCTGACAGCCCTTTGTGCACCCTTTGGCGACGTGCGCTTCTGCCCCACCGGAGGAATCAGCCAGAATACCGCGCCCGACTGGCTTGCCCTGCCGCAGGTGCATTGCGTTGGCGGAAGCTGGGTGGTGGCAAGGGGAACCCCCGACCACGGCGCCATCGAGACGGCGGCGCGGGCCGCTGCCGCCCTGCGATGAACACCCGGCCGCTTCGGCTGGAGCCGGGCTGGAAAGCGGCGCTGGCCGATGAATTTGCCCAACCCTATATGGCGGAGCTGCGGCGCTATCTGGTGGGAGAAATGCACGCCGGGAAAACCGTGCTTCCTCCGCCGTCGCTGTGGTTTCACGCCCTCGACCTCACGCCGCGCGATCAGGTGCGGGTGGTGATTCTGGGGCAGGATCCCTACCACGGCGCCGGACAGGCCCACGGCCTGTGCTTTTCGGTGCGCAACGGCATCGCCGTGCCCCCGTCACTTATCAACATCAAGAAAGAGATTCGCTCCGATCTCGGCATCGAACCGGGCGCGGGGGGTGATCTGTCAGGATGGGCGCGGCAGGGAGTGCTGCTACTGAACAGCGTGCTGACGGTCGAGCAGGGGCGACCGGCCGCCCATCAGGGGCATGGGTGGGAACGCTTTACCGATGCCGTGATCTCGGCTGTCAACGCGAGGCCGCGCCCCGTCGTTTTCCTGCTGTGGGGCACACATGCCCGCAAGAAGGCCGCCAATGTCGATTCCGGTCGCCATCTGCTGCTCACATGCGCCCACCCGTCGCCCCTGTCGGCTCACAGCGGCTTTCTTGGCTGCCGCCATTTCTCGCAGACCAACGCTTTTCTCGAATCCCACGGTGAACCGCCGATTGACTGGCGAATCGGCAACCAGCAGATCGCACCCCCATAGCCGGCGCCCCCCCACAGGCAGCAGTTATTGCCATCGGTCACGATTGGCGAATTGCAGTCGGCCTGCCGACATCCTACATTGGCGGCCAGGAAAGGTGCTTGTTGATGTCTGACGGAAACCGGAAGCCACCCTCACCGCTGGTGCGCAACCTTGTGATGTGGGCGGGGATACTGGTGGCGCTGGTGCTGCTGGTCCAACTGTTTCAGGGCCCGTCGCGCGAACGCGTCGCCGGCGAAGAGCTCGCCTATTCCGAGTTTCTGTCGAAAATGGATCAGGGTCAGGTGAAGGATGTGGCGATCGCCGGGCGCGAAATCACCGGCACACTGACCAGCGACAAGCAGTTCCGCACCTACAACCCCGGCGATATCCAGCTGATCGAGCGACTGCGCAGCAAGAACGTCAAGTTTGATGCCGTGCCCGAGGAACGCCCTTCAATCCTGCAACAGGTGCTGGTGGGTGCACTGCCCTTTCTCATCATGATCGGCATCTGGATCTTCTTCATGCGCCAGATGCAAAGCGGCCAGGGCCGTGGCGCCATGGGCTTCGGCAAATCGCGCGCCCGCATGCTGACGGAAAAGCAGGGGCGGGTGACATTCGATGACGTCGCCGGCATCGACGAAGCCCGCGAAGAGTTGCAGGAAATCGTCGACTTCCTGAAAGACCCGTCGAAATTCCACCGGCTGGGTGGCAAGATCCCCAAGGGGGCGCTGCTGGTCGGCCCGCCTGGTACCGGCAAGACTCTGCTGGCCCGTGCCATTGCCGGCGAGGCAAACGTCCCCTTCTTCACCATCTCCGGCTCGGATTTCGTTGAAATGTTCGTGGGCGTCGGCGCCAGCCGCGTACGCGACATGTTCGAGCAGGCGAAAAAGAATGCCCCCTGCATCATCTTCATCGATGAAATCGACGCGGTGGGCCGCCATCGGGGCGCCGGACTTGGCGGCGGCAACGACGAACGCGAGCAGACTCTGAACCAGTTGCTGGTGGAAATGGACGGGTTCGATGCCAACGAAGGCATTATCATCGTCGCCGCCACCAACCGCCCCGACGTGCTCGATCCGGCGCTGCTGAGGCCGGGCCGCTTCGACCGCCAGATCACCGTCGGCCGCCCCGACATCGAGGGACGTATCCGCATCCTGCAGGTGCACATGCGCAAGGTGCCGCTGTCGCCTGACGTTGACGCCCGGGTGATTGCCCGTGGCACACCGGGCTTTTCCGGAGCAGATCTCGCCAATCTGGTGAACGAGGCGGCGCTGCTGGCAGCGCGGCGTGGCCGGCGCATGGTCTCGATGTCTGAGTTCGAGGACGCCAAGGACAAGGTGATGATGGGCGTCGAGCGCAAATCCATGGTGATGACCGAGGACGAAAAGAAGCTCACCGCCTATCACGAGGCCGGCCACGCCGTGGTATCGCTGCACGAACCGGCGTCCGATCCGATCCACAAGGCCACGATCATCCCGCGCGGCCGGGCGCTGGGCATGGTGATGCGTCTTCCCAAACGCGACAGCTATTCCTTCCATCGCGACAAGATGTACGCTAACCTTTCGGTGGCCATGGGCGGCCGCGTCGCCGAGGAACTGATCTTCGGCTACGACAAGGTGACTTCTGGCGCCTCGAGCGACATCCAGATGGCCACCAATCTCGCCAAGGCGATGGTGACGCAGTGGGGGATGTCGGACAAGCTAGGTCCGCTGCTTTATGTCGAGAACCAGGAAGAGGTGTTCCTCGGCCACAGCGTCAGCCGTCAGCAGAATGTCTCGGAAAAAACCGCCGAGATGATTGACGCCGAGGTGAAGCGCATCGTCCTCGATGGCTATGGTCGCGCCCGCCAGATCCTCACCGATCATGCCGACGAGCTGGAACTGCTGGCTCAGGCGCTGCTCGAGTATGAGACCCTGTCGGGCGAAGAAATCGCCAAGGTTGTAAAAGGAGAGGCCGTCGAGCGCCCGGACGCTGCCGACAAGCTGCCGCCGCTGGGGGCGGGCGGAGTCTCGGGGCTGCCCAAGTCAGGTCGCCGCCGCGGCTCGGGGTTTGGTGACGTGGCGCCACAAAATTGAAGTGGATTGCTGGCGGCAGCGCCGCCAGAGCAACGGGTTGAAGGCAGAACCGGGAGGTGGCGGGTGGTGAAATATGATGTGATCATCGTGGGGTCTGGCCATGCCGGCGCCAATGCCGCCCTCACCCTGCGACAATCGGGTTTTGAAGGGTCGGTGGCCATCATCGGCAATGAACGGGAACTTCCCTATGAACGGCCGCCGCTCTCGAAAGAATATTTCGCAGGCGACAAAACATTCGAGCGTATCCTCATCCGCCCGGCAAAGTTCTGGGAGGATCGCAAAGTCGAACTGGTGCAAGGGCGGCATATCGTCGCCGTAGACCCGCACAATCACCGTATTTCCACGGCCGATGGCGAACATTATCAGTACGGCAAGCTGATCTGGGCAGCCGGCGGCCACCCCCGGCCGCTGCCGGTTCCCGGTGGTGATCTGCCCGGCGTTCAGGGCGTGCGCAGCCGCGCCGATGCCGACCAGATGAAGGCGGCCGCCGCCGAGGCTGACAATATCGTCGTGATCGGCGGTGGCTATATCGGCCTCGAGGCTGCGGCTGTGCTGGCCAAAGCCAGCAAGCATGTGGTGGTGCTTGAAGCGCTCGACCGGGTGCTGGCCCGGGTGGCAGGAGCCGATCTGTCGCGCTTTTACGAGCGCGAACATCGCGCCCATGGCGTTGATATCCGGTTGGGAGTTGCCGTTGAGGCCATCGAGGGCAGCTACCATGTCACCGGGGTCCGGCTGGCCAGTGGCGAAGTGATTCCCGCCAGTCTGGTGATTGTCGGCATCGGAATCATCCCGGCAGTCGAACCATTGCTTGCCGCTGGAGCCAAGGGTGACAACGGCGTATCGGTTGACAGCCATTGCCGCACCTCGCTGCCCGACATCTATGCCGTTGGCGATTGCGCCGCCCATGCCAACCGCTTTGCCAACAATGCGGTGATCCGCCTGGAATCGGTGCAGAACGCCCACGATCAGGCGGCAACAGCCGCCAAACACATCTGCGGCCACAGCGACGTTTACGACGCCCTGCCGTGGTTCTGGTCGAACCAGTTTGATCTGAAGCTCCAGACCGCCGGTCTGTCGATCGGCCACGACGCCACGGTGCTGCGCGGCGATCCGGCCACCCGCAGTTTCTCGGTGGTCTACCTGCGCGACGGACGGGTGATCGCGCTCGATTGTGTCAACGCCATGAAGGACTATGTGCAGGGGCGGGTGCTGGTGCAAAACGGTGCGGTGCTAAGCTCTGCTGATCTGGCCGATACCAGCCGACAGCTGAAGGAACTCTGCGCCGGCTGACAGCGGCCTGCGCAGCCAAAGGTCGCGTGCCCCCTTTGGTTCCAGCGGATGCTGCTTGACTTAGGCGGAACATATGTGGAACATTTACATCCGAATCGGATGTAAAGGACATCTCCATGGCGATCTCCGCCCTTGTTCTGATTGGATTTGCCGCGCTGAACATTGCGCTCTTCTGGCATTTCCGCCAGTCGCTGTGGCGCGCCCTGCTTGGCCCGCTGTCCCTGTTCAATGCCGGCGCACCTTCGCATTGGCACCCCCGGCACGTCGGTTCTGAACCACCGACACCTGACACCCGCACCACCCGGCGCTGGTGATTCCATCAGCGATGGTGGTCACGATATTGGGCATGGTGCGCCTCAGGTGCACCCGAATTGTACCGGCAGGCTGACATCTGCCCTGCTCCGGAACTCCTGATCGGGCCTTATGGCTCGTCTGTGGTTGGCGCCGGGTCTGGATTCTGGCTTGACGGCTGCGAATCCGAACTCTCCCGCTCGGTGCGTCGCAGCCGGGTATAGCGGGAAACCGCAAAGGGGATGGACGCAGCGTAGCCGATGATCACTGCCAGCAGGGTAATCCACGGCCGTTGCGCCAGCGAGGCGGCAAACAGGCCAACCGCCACCAGTACCAGAATCCGTGCCGAACGCGGCACCTTCACCGATTTGAACCCCCAAACCGGAATTGCCGACACCATCAAAAAGGCCGTCACCACCACGATGACGGCGGTGATCATCGCCTTAGTGTCTGGGTGGGCACTCAGCACGCCATCGAAGGCGATATCGAATATCATCGGTGACATCGCCATTCCGGCACCTGCCGGCGCCGGAACCCCGGTGGTAAAGCCCAGCCGCTTTTTCGGCAGATCATCCTGATCGAGGGCGGTATTGAACCGCGCCAGCCGCAGCGCGCAGCAGACGGCGATGGAAAGGGCGGCAATCCATCCCACCGGGCCCAGCAACTGCAACGCCCACAGATACAGGATGAGGGCCGGAGCAATGCCGAAGGCCGTGACATCGGACAGCGAATCGAGCTCGGCGCCAAAGCGGCTGGTGCCGCGCAGCAAGCGCGCCACCCGGCCATCGATGCCGTCAAGCATTGCGGCAACCGTAACCGCAGCCACGGCCTTCTCGAACTCGCCGGAAATGGCAAAACGCACACCGGTCGCCCCGGCACACAGCGCCAGCATGGTTATGGCATTCGGCAGCAGCGCCCGCATGGGGATGGCTGGCTGTCGCGTTTCGTTCATGCCCGGCTGCCTGCAATGGCGGCGGGTGCGCTGCGGCGGGCGATGATGGTCTCGCCAGCGACTGCCCGCTGGCCTTTCACCACCTGCGGCGCATAGCCTGCGGGCAGATAGACATCGACGCGGCTTCCGAACCGGATCAGCCCCACCCGCTGCCCCTCGCCAACGATCACCCCCTCGCGCACGAAGCCGACGATCCGCCGCGCCACCAGCCCGGCGATCTGGGTAAACCCCACCTGCACGCCATCGGCGCCCTCGATCAGGATATACTGCCGCTCGTTCTCCTCGCTTGCCTTGTCGAGCACGGCATTAACGAACGTTCCGGGCACATAGGCCATGCGGGTAACGGTGCCGGCAATCGGGGCGCGGTTGATGTGCACATCAAATACCGACATGAAGATCGAGATGCGGGTGGCAGTGCCTGCTTTCAGGGCGCCGTCACCCACCAGCTGACGGGGAATCTCGGCCTCGACGATCTGGCTGACCAGCCCGTCAGCCGGCGACAGAATGAGCCCCTGTCCGGCTGGAGAGGCGCGGCGGGGGTCACGGAAGAATGCCAGAATGCCGCCAGTCAGCAACAACAGCAACGCCGCCAGAATGTTCCAGCCAGCCATCCAGCTGATGAAGGCCGCTGCGGCGGCAATCCCGGCGAACCGATAGCTTTCGGGGTGGATGGATGGCCATTCCCAGGCCACGGGCGAAGGCCCGGCCCCATGAGGAGCAGCCACGGGCGAAGGCCCGGCCCCATGAGGAGCAGCCACGGGCGAAGGCCCGGCCCCATGAGGAGCAGCCACGGGCGAAGGCCCGGCCCCGGCATCAGCAGGCGCTGATGGCGTCGTGCCCACTGCCGGATCAGCAGTCGGTCTGACAGCGGCCTCAGCTTCCTCGGCAGGAGGCGCACCTGATGGTTTTCCGGTTGCAGCTTTGTCATTATCCATGCGTGAAACCTAGGCGGATTGTCACGCCAGCGGAAGGGGGCTTATCCATTGCCGCAGCGGCGGCTATGAAGCGCCCATGCTTGACCCACAATCCGCCCGGCCGCGCGCCCTTGCCAACTGGCTGTTCACCGTTGCCTTTCTGGTTTTCCTGATGATCGTCGTTGGCGGAATCACCCGCCTTACCGAATCCGGCCTGTCGATCACCGAATGGAAGCCCGTAACCGGGGCCATCCCGCCACTGTCTGCCGAAGCGTGGGAGGCGGAGTTCGCCAAATACCGCCAGATCCCCGAGTATCAGCAGATCAACCAGGGCATGACGCTTGCCCAGTACAAATTCATCTACTTCTGGGAATGGGCCCACCGGCTGCTGGGACGGCTGATCGGCCTCGCCTTTGCCCTGCCCTTCCTCTGGTTTGCCGTGCGCCGGGCCATCCCCCGCGGCTACGGCTGGCGACTGGCGGCGCTGCTGGCTTTGGGGGGTCTTCAGGGGGCGATCGGCTGGTGGATGGTGCAATCGGGGTTGTCGATACGCACCGATGTTTCGCATATCCGCCTCGCCGTTCACCTGCTTACCGCACTCGTCATTCTGGCCGGCCTGGTGTGGACGGGGCTTGACCTCGTGACGCTTGACCGCAACCACACGGCGAGACCGGCGCGGCTGACCAGTGTCGCCGTGATCACTGCCGTGATCCTGTTCATCCAGCTACTGGTAGGTGCCTTCGTTGCCGGGCTGAATGCCGGCTATGTATCGAGCACCTGGCCGTTGATGAATGACCATTTCTTCCCGCAAGGGGTTGAATGGCATGGACTTTCCACATTTGCCAATGACCCGTTCCTTACCCACTTCATCCACCGCTGGTGGGCCTGGGTGGCGGTGGCCGCCTTTGTGTGGCTGGCGCGGCGGGCACGCAAGTCCGGCAGTCGCCGGGCCTCCATTGCCCTGCACAGCGCCTTTGGCACCCAGATCATGCTGGGGATCGCCACGGTGATGACCGGCATTTCGCTATGGCTTGCGGTGCTGCATCAGGCGGTTGGCGCCATGGTGGTGATCACCACGGCCTGGGCCGCCCATGTGGTGGGCCGCCGGCCATGACGATCATCACCGTCTATGCCGTGTTTCCCACGCCGGCCGATGCCGAAGCCATCGGTCGCGCCATGGTGGAGGAACGGCTTGCCGCCTGCGTCAACATCCTCACTCCCTGTCTTTCCTTCTACAGGTGGGAGGGAAAGACCAGCCGGGCACCCGAGACACCGGCCCTGTTCAAGACCGATTCCGACCGGGCTGGCCGGCTGATCGAGGCCATCGCCGCCCGCCATCCGTATGAGGTGCCGGCGATCACCGCCTGGCCGGCGGATGCGCTGCCAGCCTATGCCCGATGGGTCAGCGAGAGCTGAACGCGCTCAGCGCGCCGTCCAGCCGCCATCGATCGACAAGGCGGCTCCGGTGAACGACGCACCGGCTTCCGAGCACAGGAACACTGCCAGATCGGCCACATGCTCGGGCTCGACAAAGCGTTTCGATGGCTGCGAAGCCAGAATGATGTCCCGCACCACCTGTTCCTCGCTCATGTGGTTGACCTTGGCCTGATCGGCGATCTGCCCCTTCACCAGCGGGGTGTTGACGAAGCCAGGACAGATGGAATTGACGGTGATGCCAGTTTCCGCCAGCTCGAGCGCCACCGTCTTGGTCAGCCCGACAACCCCATGCTTGGCCGCCACATAGGCCGACTTGAACGGAGAGGCGACCAGCCCGTGCGCCGAGGCAATGTTGATGATGCGACCCCAGTTGGCCGCCTTCATGGCCGGAACTGCCGCACGGATGGTGTGGAAGTTCGATGACAGATTGATGGCGAGAATGGCGTCCCATTTCTCAGGGGGGAAATCCTCGATGGCGCTGACATGCTGGATCCCGGCGTTGTTGACGAGAATATCGAGCCCGCCCAGCCCGGCCTGCACATCCTTCACCCACTGGTCGGCCTCGGCACCCTTCGACAGATCAGCCCCGGCAAAGATGACCTTGGTGCCAAACGCCCCCACTTCAGCCAGCGCCGGGGCATGATCGCCAAAGCCGTTCAGTGCGACATCAGCGCCTGCCTGCGCCATGGCCGAGGCAATGGCGAGACCGATGCCGCTGGTTGAGCCGGTGATGGCCGCACGGCGTCCGGATAGCGGTTTATCGCTCATATCAATTCTCCTCGTTGGTGAAAAAAGATTAAATTGATAACAAAAGTTCTCGCAAATGCGCCGTGAATGGAATAGCTTGGAACCATGGAGATGGAAAGCGTGGCAAAACGCTCCTGGCGCGAAGCGCCGTTCAGGGCAGGACGACGACAGCCGGTTCCCGGGGCAGTTGTCGTTGATAATCAAGGGGATACAGATGCTCTACAATGCCTATGACTTCGGCAGGGAATGGCTGTACGGGGCGAGTCAGGCGGCGCGCATTGGTCAGCAATGGTGGTCGAGCCCGGCCAATCCGCTAGCCTATACCGGCACCGGCGAGCTGGCGGCAGCGGCGCTTGATGTGTTTTCCCATGCGGCCGCGCCAAGGGGGAAGCCGGCATTCGGGTTCGACCATACCATCATCGATGGCAGGGCCGTTGCCGTCGAGGAAGCGATCATCGATCGCAAGCCTTTCGGCCAGCTGAAGAATTTTGTCCGCAAGGGTGCGTCAGCCGACGATCCGAAGTTGCTGATCATCGCCCCCATGTCGGGGCATTACGCAACCCTGCTGCGCGGCACCGTGGAGCGCATGCTGCCAAGCCACGATGTGTATATCACCGACTGGCGTGACGCGCGGATGGCACCCTTGTCGGAGGGCAGTTTCAATCTCGATGATTACATCGACTATCTGATCGACTGGGTTCGCCTGATCACCCCGGCGGGTGGTCCGCGAATCCATCTGCTGGCGGTCTGCCAGCCTTCGGTTCCGGCCTATGCGGCAGCCTGCCTGATGTCGGCAGCGCACGATCCGGCGCGGCCGGCCAGCCTGACGATGATGGGCGGGCCGATCGACACCCGCCAGGGGCCGACCGCTGTCAACGACCTGGCGATGAAAAGGCCCTACAGCTGGTTCGAACAGAATGTGGTGATGTCGGTTCCGCACTATTATCCGGGTGGCGGCCGCAAGGTTTATCCGGGTTTTCTGCAGCTTACCGGTTTCATGGCCATGAATCTCGGCAACCACCTGATGTCCCACTGGGAAATGTTCAAGCACCTGGTGGGTGGCGATGGCGAATCCGCAGAGGCCACCAAGAAGTTCTACGAGGAATATCGTTCGGTCTGCGACATGACCGCAGAATTCTACCTGCAGACCATCGATGTGGTGTTTCAGCGGCACCTGCTGCCCAAGGGCGAACTCACACATCGTGGCGTGAAGGTCGACCCCGGGGCGCTTACGGACATCAGCCTGCTGGCCATCGAAGGCGAGCGCGACGACATTTCCGGGATCGGGCAGACAAAGGCAGCGCTTGACATCGCCACCAACCTTCCAGCCAAACACAAGCAGTATCTGCTGGCCGAAGGGGTTGGCCATTACGGCATCTTCAATGGGCGGCGCTGGCGCGACTTCATCGCCCCCAAGCTGGAACGCTTCATTCGCAGTCACAGCCCCAGTGCACCGCCCCTGCACGGTAGCGGCGACCATGATCGCCACACCGACATCAAGTCGGTAAAGGGCGCCGAGTTCGCCTGAGGCCGGATCGGAAGGCCGGGCCCGGTCCCGGCCTCTCTGTAAAACGCAGCCAGGCAAACCCGGCCAGGGCGCCAGGCCCAGACTGCTGGCTCAGGTGCCATAAGCCGCCGGCTGTCAGCCGTCAGCCAAAGGTCTGGCCGATGGCCTCAGCCAGTTCCGCAACTTCCAGCCAGCGTTCCTCAGCAACAGCTAGGTCGTGGCGCAGCTTCCCGGTCTCGGTAGTCAGCCGGTCGAACATTGCGGCATCCCGGGCATAGAGATCGGGGTCGGCCAGCTGCGCTTCGTGCCGGGCAATGGCCGCTTCCAGCCTGGCGATTTTTGCCGGCAGTTTTTCCAGATCGTGCTGGTCGCGAAACCCAAGCTTCCTTGGCGTGGTGTCGCGGGGACGCTCGACCACAGGGGTGGCCCTGGTGGCAGGCCGGCGGGCCGCCACCCGCGACTGCCACAGCGTTTCAAGCTCGTGGAACCCTCCGGCCACGATATCGGCACGGCCACTGCCATCCAGCCCGATGGTCATGGTGGTGGTGCGATCGAGGAAGTCACGATCGTGCGACACGATCAGCACCGTTCCTTCGTAATCGGCAATCACTTCCTGCAACAGATCAAGGGTTTCGAGATCGAGGTCGTTGGTAGGTTCATCCAGAACCAGAAGGTTCGATTCACGGGCGAACTCGCGCGCCAGCAGCAGGCGGGAACGCTCGCCGCCCGAAAAAGTCCCGACCTTGGCGTCGGCAATCCCGGGGGGGAACAGAAACTCCTTCAGATAGCCCTGAATATGCTTCTTGACGCCGCGCACCTCGATCCAGTCGCCACCATCGGCAAGCACGTCGCGCACCCGCTTTTCCGGGTCCATCAGGCGCCGCTGCTGGTCGATGGTTACACCATTCAGGGTTTTCGCACGGATCACCCGGCCTGAATCCGGAGCGATCTCGCCCGTCAGCAGTTTCAGCAATGTGGTTTTTCCCGCGCCATTGCGGCCGACGATGCCGATTCGGTCACCGCGCTGGATACGGATCGAGAAATCGCTGAGAATCGGACGACCATCATACGACTTGCTGATCGACTCGGCCTCGATCACCATGCGGGTTTTCACATCATCGGTGGCAATCGCCAGCCGGGCTGTTCCCGCCACGCCCAGCATGGCCCGCCGCTGCGCCCGCATGTCGTGAAGCCGCTCCAACCGCCCCTGGTTGCGGCGCCGCCGCGCTGTCACGCCCCGCTGCAGCCAGTGCAGCTCCTGGGCGATTTTGGTGTCGAGCCGTTCGGTAGCCCGCGCTTCCTCGGCATAGACGGCTTCCGTCCACGCCTCGAACCCGCCAAAGCCGACCTCCTGCCGCCGCAATTGTCCGCGATCGAGCCACAGGCAGGCGTTGGTCAGGCGGGTTAGAAAGGTGCGATCATGGCTGATGACCAGAAAGGCCCCCCTATAGCGGCGCAGCCAGTCCTCGAGCCAGGCGATTGCCTCGAGGTCGAGATGGTTGGTCGGCTCGTCGAGCAGCAGCAGGTCAGGGTTTGCAGCCAGGGCGCGCGCCAGCGCCGCCCGCCGGCGTTCCCCACCCGATGCCGTTGCCGCTGCCATCGACAGATCCAGCCCCAGTTGCGTGGCGATTGCCTCGATTTCATGTCGTGGCACAGTATCGTCGCCAGCCAGCGCAAAATCAGCGAGCGTGGCAAACCCCTCCACCGGCGGGTCCTGCGGCAGCAGCACCACCCGTGCGCCCGGCCGCACCGAACGACGCCCGGCGTCCTGCTCCAGCGTGCCGGCGATCAGCTTCAGCAAGGTGGTTTTCCCGGCTCCATTGCGCCCAATCAGCGCCAGCCGGTCACGGTCGCCGATGAACAGCGACAGCGATTGAAACAGCCACCCGCCTCCAAGGCGCTGGCCGATATCTTCCAGAGAAAGCACGGGGGCAGCCATGGCGGGCGCTTGGCATGCAATCGCTGTTCAGGCAAGCGTCCCCAATGCTTCGCGGCATCGGCGCTTGCCGGACTCAGCTATTCACAGCCTATTCACGCCTGCTGATCTAGCCGGTAAATGGAACTGGCTGATGTCTGAATTCTTTGCACATATTCGCCCGGGTTGGCTGATTCTGGCAGCTTTTTCCTGCCTTCCCGCCACGTCCGTTTCGGCACAATCGCATCCCAGACCCAGCCCCTTCATGGACCGCGGGATTGATCGCGGACCGATGCGCCCACCCGCCGGGCGGGCGATTTCCGATCAGGACCACGCCCGCTCGCGCATCCAGAGTGGCGAGAACCGCAGCTTTGAAGAACTGTTGGGAAGTGCCAGACGGGTGGGACGCGGTGAATTCCTCGCCGTCGAACCAGATATCTCTACCAATATCTATCGCTTCAAGTTCATGCGGCCCACCGGCAACATGATCTGGGTGGATGTTGATGGCCGCACCGGCCGTATCATTGCCGAACGCGATTAATTCCGCCACAAGGCAAAATCAGGCCAATGGGGTGCAGCATGCGCATACTGATTGTCGAAGACGAACCCAACCTGGCCCGGCAGCTTCGCCAGACTCTTGAAGCTTCGGGCTATGCCGTTGATATCGCCCACGATGGTGAGGAAGGACAATTCCTCGGAGAAACCGAGAATTACGATGCCGTAGTGCTCGATCTCGGACTGCCGGAAGTGGATGGGCTGACGGTGCTCGACCGCTGGCGCAAAGGCGGGCAACGCATGCCGGTGCTGGTTCTGACGGCGCGTGACAGCTGGTCCGACAAGGTGGCAGGGCTTGATGCCGGCGCTGATGACTATCTCGCCAAACCCTTCCGGTCGGAAGAACTGATCGCCCGCCTGCGCGCTCTCATCCGCCGTGCATCGGGCAATGCCTCGTCGGAGCTGGTGGCTGGCGAGGTGCGACTCGACACCCGTTCCGGACGGGTGACTCTGGCTGGCGAGCCGGTGAAGCTGACGGCGCAGGAATACAAGCTGTTGTCGTATCTCATGCATCACAAGGGCAAGGTGGTTTCCCGCACCGAACTGATCGAACATATTTATGATCAGGATTTCGACAGGGATTCCAATACGATAGAGGTGTTCATCACGCGCATCAGGAAGAAACTGGGTGCCGAGATCATCACCACCATCCGTGGCCTCGGATACAGCCTCGAAGGCTGATCCGGCGGCGGCTCCTCATGCCACCGGCTCGATCAGCCGGCGGCTGGTGGTGCTGGCGATCGGCTGGATCACCCTGCTGCTGGTGATTGGCGGCTTTGCACTGGAAACCATCGTTGCCGGCACCATTACCCGCAATTTCGATGAGCAGCTGGCTCGCAACCTGCCAGCGATGATGGGCGCCGTCGAACTCGACGCCAATGGCGATGCCTGGTTTAACCGGTCTACCGTCGACCCCCGCTTCGACGAGCCCTATTCCGGCTATTACTGGCAGGTATCAACCAAGGGACGTCGGGCGTTCCGCAGCCGATCATTATGGGACCGCGAGCTGGAAGTCGACTTCAGCCGCGACTGCATCGAGCCCTGCATCACCCGCTCGGAGCGGTTCCGCAACGAACCCCTGCGCATCATCGAGCGCGACGGTGTGCTGCCGGGATCGTCGGAAGTCTGGCGCTTTCAGGTGGCGCAATCGACCGAGCAGCTCGACGAGCAACTGCGCGATGTGCGGCGCACCCTGTGGTGGTCGCTGGGGGCCCTTGGCGCCGGGCTGATCGCCCTCGCTGCCCTGCAGGCCACCTTCGGGCTGATGCCTCTGAAACGGCTCTCCAGTGCGATTGCCGCCATTCGCTCGGGCAGTGCCAACCGGGTGCCGGAAAGCGATGTTCCCCCGGAAGTTGCGCCACTGGTGCAGGAGCTGAACGCCCTTCTCGACCATAATGAGCAGGTGGCCGAAGAGGCGCGCATGCATGCCGGCAACCTCGCCCATGCCCTGAAAACCCCGATCAGCGTGTTGATGAACGAAGCCAGCGCCGACAGCCCCGACCTGTCGGAAACGGTGGTGCGCGAACTGACGACGATGCGCCGCCACATCGACCACCATCTGGCGCGCGCCCGCGCCATGGGGCGGCGCACCGCTTCCACCGCCCGCGCCGAGGTGTGGCCGTCGTTGCAACGGCTTACCCAGGCGATCGAGCGTATCTATGCGGATCGCAACGTGCTGATCGACCTCGCCGGCGACCATCACGCCGTTTTCCGTGGCGAGCGGCAGGATCTTGAGGAAATGGCCGGCAATCTGATCGACAACGCCGCCAAATATGGCGGGGGACGGGTATTCGTCACGGTCACCCGTTCGGGCAGTTTCGTCGACATCATCGTCGAGGATGACGGGGCAGGTATCCCTGTCGAGCAGCGCGAAACCATGTTCGAACGTGGAAGCCGCCTCGATACCGGCAAAGCCGGCACCGGGCTGGGGCTCGCCATCGTCCGCGATGTGGCGGGAATCTACGGCGGGCGTGTCACCCTGTCACAAAGCGAAGACCTCGGCGGGCTGCAGGCCCGGCTGTCTCTGCCAACCACCGATGCCGCCTAGGGCCTGGCGGCATGTCCCGCCTCATTCTCTGCCGGAACCATGGTGTTCCGGCTGGTTGATCCGGTGCTAGCCGTTGGCCCCAGCTTGCCCTTGTGCACTGAAACAATGGTGCTGAACCCCGGCGCATCCACCCGCATCGTGGCCATGTCTACCGTTCCGCCCGGCGCCACACCGCGCACCTTTATGCCATGCCAGTCGAGCGGCTGGCCTTCGCGCAGTTTCGGAACGCCGGGTGGTGGCTCGACGATCCACGCATAGGTGCCAGGCGGCCCGTAATAGCGCGCCAGCCCCTCTTTCCCCACCGCCAGCGTTCCCCCTTCGTCGATCCCCAGCCCGATGGTCTCTGGCCGGCCGAGCATGCGAGCGCGCGCAATGAAGGCGATCAGCCGCCCCAGACGGTGTCGACGGTTGAAATGCGTATCGGTCACGATATCGGCCATCAGAGGCAGATGGAGAAAATCCTCGACCAGAGTGATGGCCTCGCCGGCCGGGTCAGCAAGCGCCGCATTCGAGCTGATGCTGCCATCGTCGAGAGCGCCATAGGAGGTTCCCCCCAGAATGGCCAATCCGGCACTGGTGCCCCCGATCGGCTTTCCCTCCTCGACATGCCTGTCGAGTGCCCGAGCAAGGGGGGTGCCTTTCCAGTATCGCACATAGCGCGCCTGATCGCCGCCGGCGATGAAGATGCCGTCAGCGGCATCGACCTTTCCGATCACCTCCGGGTCAAAGGCCGCGTCACGGCTGGTGAAAACCAGGGTCTCGACCGATGCCGTCCCTCCGAAATTCCGATACATCTCGTCGCCGAGCTCTTCGCCGCCCGAAGCCCGCAGCACCAGGATATGGCCACGGCCCGAGCGATCGAGAAACCATTGCATGGCCGACTGGTCCCAGTTGCCACCGCCCATTAACACCATTCCGGGGGTGGGTTGCGCCTGCCGCATGACCGCTCGATCACCTGAGAGATACTGGTGATACCCCGGATCCTCAGTGGCTGACACCACCGCTGCCAACCCCAGCAGCAGCCCCCCCAATCCATAGAAAACTCTACGCCACCAGGGCTCCAGTGCAGCTTTCAGGTAACTATCCTCCATAAATCGGCAAGATGGTGTCATGGCCATGAACAATCGGCTTCCTCAACCCCTCGAAACGATGGCAGATTGCACGCGAACAAGGGCCATAGCGATTGGGGGTTCGCCATGCGGATCATTTATCTCTCGGGTGTTGCAGGTGTGGCACTGTTGGCTTCTACAGCGGCCGCGCAGTCGGCGCCACCGGTTGGCGATACCGCCGAAGCCGATATCGTGGTTCTGGGCTCACGCATTCCCCGCGTTCAGCAGGAAGGGCCGGCGCCGGTTACCACCATCACATCAGATGATATTCTGAAACGCGGCTATCAAAGCGTTCCCGACCTACTGCGCGCCGTCACCCAGAACGGTGGCGAAACCCAGAGCCAGCAGTCGTTTGCCGGCGCCGATTTCACCCCGGGTGCTCAGCAGGTTGATCTGCGCGGGCTAGGACCCAACCACACGCTGGTGCTGGTGAACGGCCGACGGGTGGCGGACTTCCCGCTGCCGTTCAACGGCAACAGCAACTTCACCGATATCTCCAATATTCCCGTCGGCCTCATCGAACGCGTGGAAATCCTCAGTGGCAGTGCCTCGGCCATCTACGGGTCCGATGCCATTTCCGGGGTGGTCAACTTCCAGTTGAAAGAACAGGTCGACGGCACCCGGCTCGACTTCCGCTATGGCGCCACCCAGCATGGCGGCGGCCAGTCGTTCCGTCTGACAGGTGTAACCGGCTGGCAGAAAGATGATTTTCACGCCGTTCTTGGTGTCGAGGTGCTACGCCAGGAACCGATCTGGCAATATCAGCGTTCCCGCCAGGATTCGACCGCCGACAACCCGACCACCGAAGCACCGTTGGCACGGCGGACGTTTCTGCGGGCCGATGAATATGTCTATTACATCGATCCGGGCAAGGCGCGCTGCGATGCGCTCTCGCACCTGAACCAGGGATCAACTTTTTATGCCGCCCGCCCGGGGCGCGATACCTTTGCGGGTGACGGCATGTTCTGCGGCAGCGAAAAATCGGTTGCCTATGGCACGATGATTTCCGACCGCACCGCCGTCAGCGCCTATGGCAATCTCGGGTTCGCGATCTCCGACAATGTCGAGTTCTTCACTGACGTCCAGTTCAGCTGGTCGAAGCTGAAGTTGTTCCGCGATGTGCTGGAATGGTTTTACGTGGCGCCCGACGGCAATGAGGAGGGCACCTTCTTCAACCCCAACCTTTCACCTGATGACACCTGGAGCGGGCTTCAGCTTGACAACTGGACCCGGCAGTTCACACCCGAGGAAATGGGCGGGTTCGGGCCTGGCTTCACCCGCAACCGCTCAATTGCATTCAGCATTACGCCGGGCATTCGTGGCCATTTCGGCAAGGATGACCAGTGGTCTTACGAGCTGGCGTTCAACCATGCGCAATATCACTCGCGGGTGATCTTCCCGCAGGTCGTGATCGACAAGGCGAACGCCCTGTTCCTTGGGCCCCAGCTCGGCATCGACGAGGAAACCGGATACCCGATCTTCGATGCTGACGTGAACCGGCTCTATACCCCGCTTACCCCGGCCGAATACCGCTCGATCACCGCTGATTCCGTCTATCGGCCGAAATCGTGGATGAACAACGTCTCAGCAACCGTTAACAACGCCGCCCTGTTCGATCTGCCGGCCGGGCCAATGGGCTTTGCCGCTGTCGCGGAATTCGGCAACCAGGGCTATAATTTGCGCCCAGACCCGCTGGCGCTTGTTCAGCATTATGTCGGCCTCATCGATTCCGACGGCAAGGGCAGCCGCACCCACTGGGGTGTTGGCGCCGAGTTGCGCGCACCGGTACTGCCAATGCTGCAACTGTCGGCGGCCGGCCGATATGATGGATTCAACTATGCCGGTAACAAGGTGAGTCGCTTCACGTACAACCTCGGCGCCGAATTCCGCCCGTTTGATTCCCTGTTGTTCCGTGCTGCCTATGGCACCGGGTTCCGGGCACCTGACCTCAACTATGTATTCCGGGGCCCGGGCAATACCCACCCATCGGCAACCGATTATTACCTGTGCCGCACCGAAGAGCCCGATGAGGATATCGGCGATTGCAGCTACGCCGACACCGGCATTGTCTCGCGCCGTACCGGCAACCCCAACCTCAGGCCGGAAACCTCAAAATCCTTCAACGGAGGCGTGTTCTGGCAGCCAACCGGCAACATCAACTTCTCGGTCGACTATTTCCGGGTGAAGATGAACGGCCAGGTTCGCGACATCGACATCGACCGGCTGCTGCGAACCGAGGCCGACTGTCGTATCGGCACGACGTCCGCCGGAACCCCCGTCGACACCAACTCGCCCACCTGCGTGGATACTCTGGCGCGGGTCAGCCGCTATGCGGGCGGCGCCCTGGCGGGGCAGTTGCAGAGTGTGCACGTCAATCCCATCAACATCGCAGAAGAATCCACCGACGGGATCGATTTTTCGGCACATTTCCGGGTTCCGACGGAATCGGCCGGTACTTTCAGCCTTGGGCTGAATTACACTTACGTCCTCAACCACACCATTCGCCAGTACCCAGGCGACCCGCAGATCAACAAGCTGCTGTTCGACAGTGGTTATGACATCCCTCGTGAAAAAGGCTCAGCCAACTTAAGCTGGGAATATGACCGCTTCTCGACCACGTTGACCGGTCTGCGGCTGGGCCGCCTTCCCAACTACGATGAAGACGGCTGGGTGAAGGCGAGCTATCTGTTCAACCTGTCGATGCAGTACGACATCACTGATCGCTTGCGGCTGACGGGAACCGTGAACAACCTGTTCGATACGGCCCCGGTGAAGGACAAGACCTACGGAAGCTATCCCTATTACGATATTTCGTGGTTCGACGGCATCGGTCGCAGCTTCTTCGTGCAACTGACCTATACGTTCGGTAACGAACGCCCCTGACCATTACGGGGATAAATGACGCTCAGCTTGCCGGATGTAAGTAACACCCTGCCCGCCTTTACCGCGAAAGCTTGACGCAGGCCGGATTAGCCTCTGTGATTATCCGTAAAGTCACCAGCATCACGCCGATAGCAGCCTGCCCTGTGTTGGCACCTTGCGGCACCAACGCAAGGGGCTGAAACATCTTCCCGGCACCAGAATGCGCAGCCGGAAGAACGATGCTGAAAAAGCAATGGGTTTCCCCGGCCTGGAGGCCAGAGCTTCAATATGGCAGCAGGAACCAAAGCCAGGCAAAACCCCCGATGACCGCACACAACAGCTGCCGAGGTGAGATAGCCGGCACCGTCTGGCAGCCGCTTATTGCCACTACCCGGAGCATTTCCCGACCTGCCAACCCAAGTCGCTGTGTTCTGTCGTGAACTATACCCGCACCTATTTCACGAACGCTTAAGCCTGTTCGCTCACAGCAAGCCCCAAGCTCGGCTTCAAGGATACGTTCCGGTGTCGGGGGCGCCTGCCTGCCGGCCCTTTCACCCCTCAGTTACCCCTCCCCCAGATAACAGTAAGGCCCGCTTCCTCAAGGAAACGGGCCTTCTGTCTGGAACTGGCGGGGACGAATCCCCGCCAGCAGATCAGTTGGTCTTGCCGAAGATGATCTCGGCACGACGGTTCTGCGGTTCGCGCACACCCAGCGGCGTGTCGACCAGCAGTTTGTTGAAGCCGAAGCCACGGGTGGTCATCTGGCTTTCCGGAATGCCCTTGCCGGCCATATAGGCCTTCACGGCATTGGCCCGACGCTCAGACAGGCGCTGGTTGTAGGCAGCCGGACCCGAGGTGTCGGTGTGGCCGTCGATCTGCACCGATGATTGCCCCGTCTGCATGTAGGCTTCGGCAGCACGATCGAGGATCGCAGCAGCTTCCGGCGTGATGTTGTACTTATCCCAGTCGAAGAAGACCAGGAACGGCCCCGGAACCACAGCCGCAGGCGGCGGCGGAGGCGGAGGCGGCGGCGGGGGTGGAGGTGGCGGCGGAGGCGGAGGCGGCGGCGGCGGCGCAGCTTCCTCACCCAGGTTGTAGGTCAGGCCGATGAGGGCGCTGTGGCTGCGCCACTTGCCTTCCAGCGGGTGACCATTGGTGGTGCGCAGATCAATGCCGGCCATGCTGAAGAAACGATACTTCAGCGAGAGGTCGAGCTTGCTGGTCAGCGACCGGCGAACGCCGGCGATGACCTGCCAGGCAAAGCCAGAGTCGCTGTCGTCTGCGAAATCACCGGTGTATTTCTGGAGTTGCCAGATGTCGGCCTTGAAACGGGCGATACCGACACCGCCGCCAACGAAGCCGCCCCACGGGCTTTCTTCGTTGTTGCCGAAATCGAACATACCGTTCAGCATAAACGACAGGATTTGCGCATCGCCATCGGCGCCGTCAAAGAGACCCGACCACACCTTGGTGCCCGTCGGCCCCGGAATAGCCGGCACGCCGCCGGCAACCGTGACCGATTTCAGGTTCGAGTTCTTGTAGCCAACTTCGAATTCCGATCGGAAACCGCCGAAATCATAACCGATGGTTCCACCGACTTCCCAGCCCGGCTCCCAGCGGTTCTTGATACCATTTTCGACGACGCCCTTGGTGACCGAGTTGGTGATGTCCCAACCACGGGCTTCACTAATGAAACCGCCGCCTTCCAAACCGATATACCAGGCCTTGTCGCGCGCTTGCGCCGATCCGGCCAACACCGTGGTTGCAAGAGCAACCGCAACGGCGAATTTCCCCATGACAATCCCCTTCGTAGTAGATGTCGCACTTAGGCAGAAGCATGTAACCGAGCTTCCGGGATGTTAGCAAGAGGGGTTGACGGAAAAACTGTTGCAGCGCGGCAACAGCCTACCACACAA
This sequence comes from Sphingomonadaceae bacterium, assembly GCA_039808025.1. GTDB lineage: Bacteria > Pseudomonadota > Alphaproteobacteria > Sphingomonadales > Sphingomonadaceae > Sandaracinobacteroides. Next base: position 172,509 of record JBDHSK010000001.1, read on the forward strand.
TTACGACTGTTGCCGATGGAGAATTCCGTTGAAAATCCAGTTCTCACCCCCCGAACCCGCACTTGCCGTCTCCGCTTTTTCCCGGATCTCCACGCAGCCAACAGCCGGCATTACCGCCTCCATCCAGCTGGTTGACAGCGTCGGTAATGCCCGCCACCACCCCACTGATGGCCAATGCAACCATTGCTGATTTCCGGCTCCTGCCGCACTCTGTCGTCCAATGAGCTGGGTTTCCACCCTGCACTGCACCCGCACCGAAGCCGATGCGGCAGCAATGCTGGAAGACCCCTTCCCCGCTGTCGATCCGGCGCCCGTGCTCGTCGCTCTCGAAGTGGATGACGGCTGGGCCCTGAAACTCTACACGCCCGAGCCACCCGATGATACCCTGTTGCAGGGGTTCAGCGCACTGGCACCATCTGCATCCCGTCCGGCGATGGTCGAGCTTCTGGCAGACGATGACTGGGTGACGCTGTCGCAGGCCGGTCTGGAACCGGTGACGATCGGCCGGTTCCATATCCATACCCGTGAACATGCGGGTGAAGCACGTCCCGGCCAATGGCCTTTGCGAATCGACGCCGGCCTTGCTTTCGGCACCGGCCAACATGCCACCACCGCCGGCTGCCTTCACGCCGTCCTCGATCTCACTCGCCAGCAGCGGCGGTTCACCAACATCCTCGATGTCGGCACCGGCGCCGGGTTGCTGGCCTTTGCCGCTGCCCGTCTGCACCGTCGCGCCCGCATTACCGCGTCCGATCTCGACCCGGTGGCAGTTGCCGTCGCCGCAGACAATCTGCGTCTCAACCACCTGCTGCCCGGACGAACCGGCGGCCGGACGCTGATGCTGGCGGCACCCGGAGTCGAGCATCGGCAGATCGCGGCACGCGCCCCTTACGACCTGGTGTTCGCCAATATCCTCGCCGGGCCGCTCACCGCCCTTGCCCCCTCGCTGTCAGCCGTGGTGGCCAAGGGCGGTTATCTGGTGCTGGCCGGGCTGTTGCAGCCACAGGTACCCAAACTACTGAACGCCTATGGCAAGCGCGGGCTGCGGCTGGTGTGGCGATCGCCACGCGCCGAATGGCCGGTACTGGTGATGCGCAAGGTTACCCCCTCCAGTCGGCGGGCGGCCATCAGCGGCAGCCGCCGAGAGGTGGCCAATCGCGGCTGGAAGATCGATACCCTGTGACAATTGCACCCCGATAGGCTGCGGCGAGGTCACAGAGGTCACAACTGTCAATCGGTGGCCCGCAGTTCAATCGCCGGGATACGCGTCCAGCCGTTGCCGTCGCTATCTTCGCGTGGCCAGGCGAATTCCGGTATGGCTTCGCGCATCCGCGCGCTCACCTGTTCATCGAGGGCCGGACAGCTGCTGGGGTTTGTCAGGCGCAGGTCGCGTACCAGCCAGCGTTCGTTTTCAACACCCTTTTTACGAAATTTCGCTTCAAAGACATAGCGATGGAGGAAGCCGTTTTCTCCGGGAACAAGGCCGGGACACAGCCCGTCGCGAACGGCGCGGCTGGCAAGCGGCGCCAGCGGCGCCAGCGCCTGTTCGAACACCGATGGCCAAACCCAGGTCTCCCCGACGGCTGCCCGACCCGAGGGAATCGGCCGGTTCGTTTCTGCTGCGGTTGCCGTTGCCAGGCCTACCGCCATCACGGCCACTGCCGAACATTGCCAAACCCGCATTGGCTGGTCCCTCCTCGCCGCCTGCCGGCAATGGTGCGCTGTCAGCCGTTGCGGATCAAGGTGCCTGCACCCTTCCGGGTGAAAATTTCCAGCAACATGGCATGCGGGATGCGGCCATCGAGAATGACGGCGGCGTCAACGCCACCTTCCACGGCATGCACGCAGGTTTCCAGCTTGGGGATCATACCCCCTGAAATGGTGCCATCATCGACCAGATCGGAAATGGCTGCCGGTGTCATATCCGTCAGCAGGTTGCCTTCTTTCGACAGTACGCCCGGAACATCGGTCAGCAGAAAAAGGCGCGCCGCCCCCAGCGCTGCGGCAATGGCTCCGGCACAGGTATCGGCGTTGATGTTATAGGTGTGTCCGTCGCTTCCCGCCCCGATCGGCGCCACCACCGGAATGAAATCAGCCTGTGCCAGCACATCAAGCACCCGGCGGTCGATGGTGGCCGGTTCACCGACAAAGCCGAGATCAACCGACTGCTCGATATTGCTTCCGGGATCGCGGGTGGTGCGCCCCAGTTTTTCGGCCACAATCAGCCCGGCGTCCTTGCCCGACAGGCCCACTGCGCGACCACCGGCATCGCTGATCCAGCGCACCAGTTTCTTGTTGATCGCCCCCAGCACCATTTCCGCCACTTCAGCGGTGGCGGCATCGGTGACACGCAAGCCGTCGACAAAGCGGCTTTCATGGCCCAGCCGCTTCAGCATGGTGCCAATCTGCGGGCCGCCGCCATGCACCACCACTGGCCGGATTCCCACCTGCTTCAGCAGCACGATATCCTCGGCGAAATCGCGCGCCAGCTTGGGGTCTCCCATGGCGTGGCCGCCATATTTCACCACGAAGGTCTGGCCCGAATAGCGTTGCAGATATGGCAACGCCTCGACCAGCGTTTCCGCCTTCTGCAGGTATTGGGCAGGCGGCGCATGTTTAACACCGGCGTGCGGTTTGGCTGCTGCAGGCTTGGCGTCGGCCATCATTCGTCTTTCAAAATCGATTCGCTCAAGGTGCCAACGAAGGTTTCAAAATCACGCGCCTCGCGGAAATCCTTGTAGACGCTAGCAAAGCGCACATAGGCAACCGGATCGAGCTGTTCGAGTCCCTGCATCACCAGCGCACCGATCTCGCCAGCCTCCACCTCGGGTTCCCCCATCGCTTCCAGCTGGCGCTGCACGGCCGAGACAAACCGCTCGATGCGCTCGGGCTCGATCTCGCGCTTGCGGCAGGCAATCATCACCGATTGTGCCAGTTTCTCGCGGTCGAACGCTTCCTTCTTGCCATTCTTCTTGAGGACAACCAGTTCCCGCAGCTGCACCCGTTCGAAGGTTGTGAAACGGGCGCCGCACGATGGACATTGCCGGCGGCGGCGTATGGCGCTCAGGTCTTCGGTTGGCCGGCTGTCCTTAACCTGGCTGTCTTCATGGTGACAGAAGGGGCAGCGCATCAGCCCTTGTCCGGTCCGTCCGCGCTGCCTGATTTTTTCGCCAGCGTCCGCAGATAGCCAAGCCCGCCGCCGATCACTGCACCGATCAGCGGCCCGGCGAACGGAACCACCAGGCCGATCGCCGCCCCGGCAGCCGCTCCGGTGCCGACATTGCGGCCCAGCGGCGTGTTCCAGATCTTGCGCGCCGTCTGCCCGGCGTCGCTTTCGCCCAGGTCATGCGCCTTGTCAGACACCTTGCGGCCGATATCGGTTTCCAGGGCCTTGTGATGCAGGTCGTGCGCCTTATCGGCAACCTTCTTCCCGGTTTCACTCTCAAGGGCTCTGCGGCCCAGTTCTTCGGCCTTGTCGAACACGGTCTCGGCAAAATCGACGGCCTTGCGCCCGGCGGTCGATTCCGTGATGCGCTCTCCAGCTGCCAGTGCCTCGTCGGCCAACCGCTCGACCTTGCCGCCCGTCGCGTCAGCCACCTTGTCAGCCACTTCATCGGCCAGTTCTTCGGCTTTCTCTGCGGCCTCGCTGGTGGCCTTGGCTGCCTTGCCGGCTATTTCCTCAACCTTTTCTGTGGCCTTGCCAGCTGCCTTTTCTGCAGCCGCTTCTGCGGCCTTATCCGTTGATTCCGTCATGGTTCCTGCCTCCTCGTCTGTCGCTGCATCACTGCCAGCACCACCGCGCCATCAGGAATAGATGGGAAAACGCGCGGTCAGAGCCTCCACCCGGCGGCGTACCGATGCTTCCACCTGGGCGTCGCCTTCCTCGCCATTGCGGCGCAACCCTTCCACCACCTCGGCAATCAGGCCGCCAATCTCGCGGAACTCGGCTTTGCCAAAGCCGCGGGTGGTGCAGGCAGGGGTTCCAAGCCGGATTCCCGAACCGATCTTGGGCTTTTCCGGATCGAAGGGAATGGTATTCATGTTGCAGGTGATAAAGGCACGATCGAGCGCCTTTTCCGTGGAATTGCCCTTGGCCTGCTTGGGCCTGAGATCGACCAGCATCAGGTGATTGTCGGTTCCGCCCGAAACGATATCCAGCCCGTTTTCCTGCAACGAGGCCGCCAGCGCCCGGGCGTTGTCGACCACGGCCTGTGCATAGGCCTTGAACGATGGTTGCAGGGCCTCGTGGAACGCCACCGCCTTGGCAGCGATCACATGCATCAGCGGCCCGCCCTGCAAACCGGGGAACACCGCGGAATTGATCTTCTTGGCGATGGCGGCATCGTTGGTGAGAATGAGGCCACCGCGCGGACCGCGCAGCGACTTGTGCGTGGTGGTGGTAACGACATGGGCATGCGGCACCGGGCTTGGGTGCGCACCGCCCGCCACCAGACCGGCAAAGTGCGCCATATCGACCATCAGGTAGGCGCCCACTTCATCGGCGATTTCCCGAAAGCGCTTGAAATCCCAGATGCGCGAATAGGCAGTGCCGCCTGCCAGAATCAGCTTTGGCTTGTGCTGGCGCGCCAGTGCCGCCACTTCGTCCATGTCGAGCAGATGGTCGTCGGGGCGAACCCCGTAGGCAACCGGATTGAACCATTTGCCCGACATGTTGACCGGCGAGCCGTGGGTCAGGTGGCCGCCAGCCGCCAGCCCGAGGCCCATGAAGGTATCGCCGGGTTGCAGAAGCGCCAGGAACACCGCCTGGTTCATCTGGCTTCCGGAGTTGGGCTGCACGTTGGCAAATTCAGCGCCGAACAGGGTTTTCGCCCGCTCGATCGCAAGCGTTTCCACGACGTCGACATATTCGCAGCCGCCGTAATAGCGGCGGCCGGGGTAGCCCTCGGCATATTTGTTCGTAAGAATCGACCCCTGTGCATCGAGAACCGCGCGGCTGACGATATTCTCTGAAGCGATCAGCTCGATCTTCTCGCGCTGGCGGCCCAGTTCACCACGGATGGCAGCGGCGATGTCCGGGTCGGCAACCTCGAGGCCGGTTGTGAAAAATGCATTGATGTCGGCCCTTCCGGGAACAGCCTCTGTCATGTCTACTCCTATCCCAGTTTGTCGCGGCGCCTGCTGTGCCGCCCACCCTCGAACGGGGTGGAAAGAAAGAGTTTCAGTGCGTCGCGCGCCGTTTCCACGCCGATCAGCCGCGCCCCGAACGCGATCATGTTGGCATCATTGTGCTGGCGGGCCAGCCGCGCCGACAGGCCATCGTGCACCAGCGCGCAGCGGGCACCGGGAACCCGGTTGGCAGCAATCGAAATCCCGATTCCAGAACCGCACACCACCACCCCCATCCGTGCCCGCCCGGTTATCACCGCCTCGGCGCAGGCGCGCCCCAGATCGGGGTAATCAACCGACGTGGTGGCGTTGGCAGCACCCAGATCGAGCACCGCATGACCGGCTGCCTGCAGATCGGCCAGCAGCAGTGCCTTCAAGTCGAACCCGGCATGATCCGATGCGAAGACTATTGGCAATGCCGGCGCAGCGGACTGAGGGGATTGGGGGCTGACGACGGTCAAAACGGCATATCCTGCTTGATGCGCCCGCAAGAGAGGCGCCCACCTTGAACCTATGCAACAATATTCACGTCGCGCCAAGCATGGTGGAGGGGCCCTCCCGCTGTGCGATTGTCACGACCTGCCGGTCAGGCGCTCGATCTCCTGCTGGGCCAGCTTCTGCACGAGTTCGGGCAGATTTTCCTGCAACCACTGGTTCAGCTGCGGACGGATGAGATCGGCAAGAAAATCCTCGACGCTGCGCGATGCCGGCACCGTCCGGGCAGCTGTATCGACGCCAGGCGTCGGCTGCACTTCCGGCACGGGTTCCGGCTGTCGGTCAGCAGTTTCGGCGCCAGCTTCCCCTTCCCCGGTTGCCGCCAGTTCGGGTGCCGGATCAGGCGCAGTGCCCATGGTGGCGCGGATCGAATCAAGGATCGATGCCAGATTGGGGTCGATCCTACGGCTCATTGCCCGGCCCCGGTTGTGGTGCGGCATTGCGCAGCGGCGCCACGTCGCGTCCTGCATCCCGGCGCGGATCGGGGTCATATCCGAATTCGCTCCAGCTGCGGCCACGGATGCGTGCTTCGTTCATCATCGGATCATAACGGGTAACCGGCGCATCGCCCAGCACGACCGTGAAGGCGCCCATCACTTCCAGCAGCTGGAAGCCCGCCACATAGCGATCGCGCTCAGCCGTCACCAGCTGCACCCGGGCGTTCAAAAGCTCCTGCTCGGCGTTCAGAACGTCAAGAATATCGCGGCTTCCCACCATATTCTCCTGCTTCACGCCTTCCGCTGCCAGCGCATTGGCTGAAACCAGCACTTTCGACGAGGCAATCACCGCCTCGGCGGACCGCACGGAAGCAAAGCGGTTGGCTGCCGCCTCGCTGAGCTGCCGCTCGGTGAGAGTGATACGTTCCAGAGCCGCGCTCTGCCGCGCCTGGGCGGCGCGCACATTGGCAGCCACCAGCCCCCCCGTGAACAGCGGCATAGACGCTGTAACGCCGATCTGCGGGCTGAAGCCATCACGGGCAAAGGCCGGGCCGCTGACCTTGTTGTATTGGGCACTGGCGGTAACCCCCACCAGAGGGCCATGCTGCGATTTCGCCAGCTGCACCTCTTCGCGTGCCGCCTTTTCATCGAACTTCGCTGCCAGCATCGCCGGGTTGGCTGCGATCGTCCGGTCAAGCGCTTCGCCGGCGGTATCGGGAAGATCCGGAAGGACTGGCAGTGGCTGCAGATCCACCGGCGGGTGGCCCACCAGCCGCTCATAGGCCTGGCGCGCCGCGATATCCTGCGTCTGAACGACGATCAGGTTGGCGCGTGCCGCCTCAAGCCGCGCCTCGCTCTGGGCGACGTCGGTGCGCGTCAGATCGCCCACTTCGAAACGGTCTTTCGAGGCCTGAAGCTGCTGTTCCAGCACCCGCACCTGGTTCTGGTTGAGATCGACGATCGATTTCATCCGCAACACGTCGGCATAGGCGATGACGGTATTGGTGACGACGCCATGTTCGGTGCCCTGAAGGCGCGCCCGGGCCGCTTCCACCCGCGCCTCGGCGGCCGAAATATTGTTGCGGATGCGCCCGGCCTGCCACACCGGCTGGGTCAGCTGCACGCCGCCCGTCCAGGTGCGGCTGTAGTTGCCAAGGTTTTCCGTCAGCTGGTTGGTGAAACCGCCGGAAAGCCCGACGTTGGGCCGCATGGCCGCCCGTGCCTGTTCGACGGATTCGTCGGTGGCGCGCAACTGGGCGCGGGCCGCCGTGATTTCCGGGTTGGCGGAATAGGCCGAGGCAATCGCTTCGGCCAGAGTCTCGGCACTAGCCGAAGAGGCCAGAGCCAGGGCAAGAGATGCAGAGGCCAGTAACAGAATGCGCATGAGGGGGCTTTCAGAAAGTGAAGGCTGGCGCCTTCCGGAACGGCGCAAGAACGGTGCCCGGCACTTCCGCAAACGGCTCAAGGCGGACCAGTCCGGCCCGCTTTCTGCCGATTGCGGCGCGTGGAACGCCGTCTTCGCCAACCATGATCGTCAGCAACCGGCCCCCCTCGGCCAGTTGGGCGATCAGCTCGGCGGGCAGCACCTGCACTGCCCCGTCGATCAATATGCAGTGGTACGGCTGCGCGGCCGGCCATCCGGCCTCAAGCGGCCCTTCCACCACCTGCACCTGTGGGTACGCTGCCAAATTGGCACGCGCCTTTACGGCAAGCTCAGAATCTGTCTCGAGCGCCACCACGGCAGCTCCCAGTTCTGCTGCCAGCGCCGCCATGTAGCCGGTCGCCGCACCCACCACCAGCACCTGTTCGCCTGCAGCGATGGCGGCAGCTTCGATCAGCTGGCCAATGGCGAGCGGCATGAGCAGCTCCCGGCCATTGCCCAGCGGCTGCGGCGAGTCGGCATAGGCCAGACCTTCGCGCCCGGGTGCCACGAACTGCTCACGCGGCACGGCAAAAAAAGCAGCTGCCGTGCGTGGATCGATGACGCCACACGGTTTCAGCTGGCTGTCGATCATCGCCATGCGTGCCCTCTGCTGGGAAGCCGATGCCATGGATACCACGCGCTGTTAGCCCTTGCCTGTTCCAGAAATTCTGCCGTGCATACATTCGGCCGCTGTTCCCGGCAACCTCTGGAAATCCGGTTATCGGCCGTTGCCTGGCCGGAAACGCCCCCCTATCGTGACGGCGATGACGGCTGTTCTGGTTTTTGGCGCCACGGGCGACCTTTCGCGGCGGATGCTTCTGCCTTCCCTCTCTGGCCTGTTCAGCGAACGGCTGCTGGCCGATGATCTGCACATCGTCGGCACCGCCCGCACCCCCCACGACGACGACTGGTTCCGCCAGATGGCGGCCACGGCACTGGAACCGCACATTGCCAATGGCCTTGGCTGCGCCGAAACCGCGCAGAAATTTCTGTCGCGCCTGTCGTATGTGCCGCTTGATGCCAGCGATTCGAGCGGATTCAGCCGTCTTTCCGCCGCTGTCGGCGACAATCGCGAGAATGTCGCCATCTTCCTCTCAACCGCCCCTTCCCTGTTCGGGCCGACGATCAACGGCCTGACCAGCGCCGGGCTTACCGGGCCGAACGTACGAATCGGGCTGGAGAAACCGCTGGGCAACGATCTTGCCTCGTCGGCCGCCATCAACGATGCCGTCGCCCACGCCTTCAGCGAATCGCAGATCTTCCGCATCGATCATTATCTCGGCAAGGAAACCGTGCAGAACCTGCTGGCGCTGCGGTTTGCCAACATCATGTTCGAGCCCTTGTGGCGGGCCGAGGCCATTCGCCATGTGGAAATCACCGTGGCGGAAACCGTGGGCCTTGAGGGCCGCGGTGACTATTATGATTCCTCGGGCGCTCTGCGCGACATGGTGCAGAACCACATGCTGCAACTGCTGGCGCTGGTGGCGATGGAGCCGCCGACCCGTTTCGATGCCACTGCCGTGCGCGATGAGAAGCTGAAGGTGCTGCACGCGCTGCGTCAGATCGACAGCGTCTCTGCCGCCACCGACAGCGTGATCGGCCAATATACCGCCAGCGCCACATCCAGCGGCGCCGTGCCCGGCTATACCGACGATCTTGGCCGGCTTTCCTCTACCGAGACGTTCGTGGCTCTGAAAACCCATGTCGACAACTGGCGGTGGAAGGGGGTGCCCTTCTATCTGCGCACCGGCAAGCGGCTGGCCGCGCGCAAATCGGAAATCCTCATTGCCTTCAAGCCGGTGCCGCATTCGATTTTCGGCGATCATGTAGAGGGCATGCAGCCCAACCGGCTGCGCATCAGCCTGCAACCCTCAGAGAATATCGAGCTGTCGCTGGTTGCCAAGGTGCCGGGGATCGACCGCGCCGGAATCCGCATGCGTGAGGTGACACTGGACCTCGGCCACCGCAAGGCCTTTGCCGACAGCCGCCGGCGTATCGCCTACGAGCAGCTGCTGCTCGACCTGATCGAGGGACGGCAGACCCTGTTCGTGCGCCGCGACGAAGTGGAGGCGCAATGGGCGTTCATCGATACCCTGCGCCAGGGCTGGCGGGAGAACGGCATGGCACCGCGCCCCTATGCGGCGGGAAGCTGGGGCCCGCCCGCCGCGCGCGACCTGATCGAACGCGATGGCGGCGTCTGGAACGACTAGGCACGGCCGACAGGAATGGCAGGTGAGAAATGGTGGGCGCGGCAAGGATTGAACTTGCGACCACTGCGATGTCAACACAGTGCTCTACCACTGAGCTACGCGCCCACGCTGCGAACAGGGGGCGCCATTAGCGAGCGTCAGCGCAAAGGGCAAGCCCTGCCACCGCCTGATTCTTCGGCCCGGCTGATCTGTCAGGCGGCCGGTGGCGCCACCGGCGGCAGCGATCCGCCATTGAAGGTGCTGCGCAGATACTCGGGCGGGGTCATTCCCATCGTCAGGTAAAGCTTGGCGAGATCGTCAAACTTCATGTCGGGGATGACGTGCACCTTGGTAGCGGCCACCAGCAGCAGCGCCCCGCCGATCGGCACCGGAGCGGTGGGGATCAGCACCAGCCGGGCCGGGCCGCCACCGATATCGAAGGTTTCCGGCGATGCCAGAAAGGCGATGGTTTCAACGCCACCGCCGAACTCGATCCGGCACACCGCCATCGCCTGCATTTCCTCGGCGCGGCTGCCCCCCATCGAGCGCACCAGTTGCGCCACCGGCCGGTACACATTGCCCAGCAGCGGAATACGGCCCAGCGCCCCGTCGATCCATTCCTCGATCACCTTGCGGGCGCGGTCGCGCACCAGCAGGCCGATGGCCGTGATGAAGCCAAGCACGATGGCGACACCCACGGCAAACGACAGCAGCGGGTGGGTCCGATCTCCGACGAACAACCGCCCACCGGCCGTCAGTGCATGGCCGACCACCGAATCAGGGCCGACAAAGCCGATGATCTGGCTAAACAGCCACGCCAGCACGATGGCGGTCAACAATATGGGGGCCAGCACCGCCAGCCCGGCAATGAAGGCGCCGATCAGCGCCCCGGGGCCAAGACGTCGTTTCCCGGCCATCACAGCCGGGCGATGATGGCGTCGCCCATTTCGCGGGTGGAAAGGGTGCCGCCAAGGTCACGGGTGCGGGCGCCGGAATCGAGTGCCGCCTCGACGGCTGCTTCCACCCGCGTCGCTGCTTCGGGCTGGCTCAGCGAATGGCGCAATGCCATCGCGAAGCTGAGGATGGCGGCGCAGGGGTTGGCAATGCCCTTGCCGGCGATGTCGGGGGCTGATCCATGGATCGGCTCGTAAAGGCCGGGTTTGCCCGCCGCCCCCAGTGCCGCAGAGGGCAGCATCCCCAGCGACCCCGTCGACATGGCGGCAAGATCAGACAGCAGGTCGCCGAACAGATTATCGGTAAGGATGACATCGAACTGTTTGGGGGCGCGCACCAGCTGCATGGCGCAATTGTCAGCGAGCATGTGCGACAGCGCGATATCGGGGTAGCGTTCGTCGCGCAGCTTCTGCACTTCCTCGCGCCACAGCAGGCCCGATTCCATCACATTGGCCTTCTCGACCGAGCAGACCTTGCCGCTGCGCCCGCGCGCCAGTTCAAAGGCAGTGGTTGCCACCCGGCGGATTTCCGAGGTGGTATAAACCTGGGTGTTCACGCCGCGCCGCTGACCGTCGGGCAGGGTCTCGATGCCCCGCGGCTCGCCGAAATAAACGCCGCCAACCAGTTCGCGAACGAACAGGATATCCAGCCCCTCCACCACGTCGCGCTTCAACGACGAAGCGTCGGCCAGTGCCGAAAAACAACGGGCCGGCCGCAGGTTGGCATAGACATCCATGGCCTTGCGCAGCTTCAGCAATCCGGCCTCGGGGCGCAGATCATAGGCGACATCAGCCCATTGCGGCCCGCCCACTGCCCCCATCAGCACCGCGTCACTTGAGAGTGCGAGGTCGCGCACCTCGTCTTTCAGGGGCGTTCCAAACTGGTCGTAGGAACCGCCACCGAACGGCGCCTCGGTCAGGGCAAGACCGGGGATATCAAGCGCCGTCCACAGGCGCTTTACCTCGGCCGAGACTTCGGGGCCAATGCCATCTCCGGCCAGCAACAGCAGTTTGCCCATGAGGTATCCTGTCCTTCTGTTCTATAGAGTCCGTCAGATCCACGGACGCTCGGCGGCGATCCGGGCCTCGTGCGAACGAATGGCGTCATCCATCGCCAGCGTCAGCCCGATTTCATCGAGCCCGTTCATCAGGCAATGCTTGCGAAACGGGTCGATCTCGAACGTGAAACGGTCCTGATAGGGGGTGGTCACCACCTGCTGTTCCAGATCGACAGTAATCTCCAGCCCTTCTGATGCCACTTGCATCAGCCGGTCGATGGCAGTCTGCGGCAACGCCACCAGCAACAGGCCGTTCTTGAAGCTGTTGCCGGAGAAGATGTCGGCAAAACTGGGGGCGATCACCGCCCGCACCCCCATGTCCATCAGCGCCCACGGCGCATGCTCGCGGCTTGACCCGCAGCCGAAATTGTCGCCAGCGATCAGAATCGGCGCCCCCTTGTTGGCGGGCGCATCGAAAATATTGTCGGGGTTGGCGCGCAACGCCGCGAACGCACCGCGCCCCAGCCCCTCGCGCGTGACCGTTTTCAGGAAGCGCGCCGGAATGATGATGTCGGTATCGACGTTGGCGACGCCGAACGGAATCGCCCGGCCCTTGATGGTGGTGACCTTGTCCATGCCCCAGCGCTTACCCCGCCGCCGGCCTGAACGCCAGCCTTTGCCGGCCAGCCTCCCGGCAGCGCATTAGCCCTTGTGGGCCTCGGCGCGGCGAATGGCCTGCATCAGCATCTCCTGGGCGCCCGTCACATCGATCAGCCGCGACACCTTCGCCCACTTGCCTTTTTCCAGATCCTTGTAATGCTGGAAGAAATGACCGATCTGGTCGATCAGCACCGTGGGCAGATCGGTATAGTTCTGCACATCGGTGTAAAAGGGGTGCAGGCTGTCTACCGGCACAGCCAGAATCTTTTCATCGCCCCCGGCTTCGTCTTCCATCAGCAGCGCCCCCACCGGACGGCAGCGGATCACGGCGCCGGGAACCACGGCGTGGGGGCCAACGACGATGATGTCGGCCGGGTCACCATCGTCTGACAGGGTGTGCGGAACGAACCCGTAGTTGCCGGGATAGAACATGGCAGTGTGCAAAAAGCGATCAACGAACATGGCGCCCGAGGCCTTGTCGAGCTCATACTTCACGGGCACGCCACCCATCGGAATCTCGATGATGGCGTTGACATCGTGGGGCGGATTATTCCCGATCGGGATCTGCGTGATATCCATGGCCGTCGCCATTGTCTGCCGGCACTTTCCCGGTCAACCCCCCGGCCGACGTTTTATGCTGCACCGCGGCAAAAAAGCAGCTTCGGGCCACGCAAGCCGGAAATAAACGGCGGTTTTGCTCAGCCGATCGACTGGCCGCTGGCTGCCCAGTCAGCGAGGAACCCCTCGATGCCCTTGTCGGTCAGCACATGTTTGAACAGGCCGCGAATCACTTCGGGGGGCATGGTGGCGACATCGGCGCCGATGCGGGCCGATTGCAGCAGATGAATGCCGTGGCGGATCGAGGCCACCAGAATCTGGGTGGTGAAATCATAATTGTCGTAGATGAGGCGGATATCCTCGATCAGCTGCATGCCATCGAAGCCGTTATCATCGTGGCGGCCTACGAACGGTGAGATGAAGGTGGCACCGGCCTTGGCGGCCAGCAGCGCCTGATTGGCGGAAAAGCACAGGGTGACGTTCACCATGGTGCCCTCGCCAGTCAGCGCCTTGCAGGTTTTCAGGCCATCGATGGTCAGCGGCACCTTGATGGTGACATTGTCGGCGATTTTGCGCAGCACCTCGGCCTCACGCATCATGCCGGCATGGTCGAGCGCCACCACCTCGGCCGAAACCGGGCCGGACACGAGTGCTGCGATTTCCTGCACCACTTCCAGGAAGTTCCGCCCGGCCTTCCGGATCAGCGAGGGGTTGGTGGTGACCCCATCGAGCAGGCCGGTGGCAGCAAGATCAGCAATCTGGGCGGTATCGGCGGTATCGACGAAGAATTTCATGGGTTCCGGGCTCCGCTGAATCGGGATGACGCCCCTATGGCGCGAACCGCAGCACTTGTCATGCCTGCTGGTGCCTGATGACAGGACTGAAATCGCCCATCCACCGGAAGTGTCGGAATTCTTTACATATTTCAAAACATCAAAAGTGCTAATATGTTGATTTTCATAGCAAATTACTATGGCACGATAATTGCATGCTGAAAATTACCAACAAACTGAATGGAGTAGCACACAATGCTCAAGGCACTGATTCTGGCCGGCGCACTGGCAGCGACGGCACCGGCACTGGCCGCTGGCACCCTGATCACCAGCGATGCCGGCTATACCGGGCGTGGGCTTGACCTTTCCGCCTTTGCCAACGGCAGCTACAACTTCACTTTCGGGCCGATCAATGTCGATGGCTACACCTTCACGGCGGCGCCCGGTGGTGGCGGCAATAGTGGCCAAGGCTCGGTCGTCGGGCAAGGCCCCTATGGTCTTGGCTCCAACGGCTCCTTCGATCTGCCCGCCGTGTATATCGGTGTCGATTCGGGCACCGGCTATGCCCAGCTGCTGGGCGATACCGGTTATGACCAGCTGGGCTTCTTCATCAACTATGCACCGGGTATTGGCGACGACGCCACCTTCTGGACGCTCGATGCCGCCGGCAACGTCATGGATGAATTCAACATCGCCGACCTCGCCCCGGTGGTCACCCCCGGCGGTTTCAACCAGTTTGAATTCCGTGGTGTCGCCTACGACGATGGCACCCAGATCTATGGGATGCGTTTTGGCGGCAACTACATCCTGTTGACGGGTACGGCCAATGGCGTTCCCAACCCCGGCGTCCCTGAGCCCGCCACCTGGGCGATGCTGATCGCCGGCTTCGGGCTGGTGGGTGCAGCAGCACGCCAGCGGCGGCGCAAGGCCACCTGCGCCTGAACGCTGCGCCTGAACGCCTGACGATAGTCAGCTTATCCGGCGAAACCGCCGGAGTTCAGAAACGCGATCTCCTCGGGCGTGGAAACACGCCCGAGGATGGCATTGCGGTGTGGAAAACGCCCGAAGCGGGCGATGATGTCGCGGTGGATTTCGGCAAAGCGCAAGGTTTCGCCCCCCAGCGGCTGCGTCAGCGCCACGGCGCGCTGCTGGTTGGCCAGCACTTCGGAATGCTCCAAGGCCAGATAGAAAAACGGCCGTAACAACTCTTCGGTTGCCAGATCATGCCCGGCGCCAATCGCCTCGTCGGCCAGCTGCAGCGCCAGCGCATCAGAAGCAAACATGCGCGGCGTATTGCGGAAGGCGTTGCGGGGGAATTGATCAAGCAGGATCTGCAACGCCAGCGCCCCCTGCGGGCTGGCCTGCCAGCCGGTCAGTTGGCCGGCAGCCGCCCGTTCGTGCAGGGCCAGAAACCGCGCGCGAAAATCGGCATCGAAAGCCTCGTCCTTGGCGAACCAGTGGGCTGGCCCTGCCTGTTTCCAGAAACTTACCACGTCTGCAGCAGTGGTGGCGGGGGTGTTGGTCATCAGGGCATTCCAGTCAGCTTGTGAGTCTGCAACGACAGTCGCCAGCGCGGGTGCGACAGGCAATAGGCAATCGTTGCCTTGAGGTTGGCGGCAGCATCCGGCCCATCCATAGGTTGCAGAAAGAAATGTGCGAACCCCCAGTCCGTAAACTGTTCCGGGTCTACCCCTTCCTGCGGAAACACCAGCTTCAGCTCGTTCCCCCGGCGCTGCACGGTAGTGGCGCGCGCCTTGGGGCTGATGCACAGCCAGTCGATCCCGTCGGGTGCCGCAATGGTTCCGTTTGATTCAACGGCAATGCGGAACCCCTGCGCATGAAGGGCGGCAATAAGCGCCGCATCCAGTTGCAACAGTGGCTCGCCACCCGTCACCACCACCAGCCGATGTGCGGGCGCGTCCCCCCAGCAGCTGGCAACGGCGGCTGACAGCACCCCTGCATCAGCGAACTTGCCGCCCCCCACTCCGTCGGTGCCGACAAAATCGGTATCGCAGAAGCGGCAGACGGCGCTTGCGCGGTCTGCCTCGCGCCCGGTCCACAGGTTGCAGCCGGCAAAGCGCAGGAACACAGCGCGCATCCCGGTCTGGGCACCTTCCCCTTGCAGGGTGAGGAACATTTCCTTTACGGAATACATGCATACTCCGTCGGGTCAGCGACGCCGGCATCAACAAAGCCCTTGTGACGCAGGCGGCAACTGTCACACCGTCCGCAATGGCGGCCATCGTCCGTCGGGTCATAGCACGACCAGGTGCTGGAAAGATCAAGGCCACTGGCAACGGCGGCCTGTACGATACCGCTCTTGCCAAGGGACATCAGCGGGGTGTGAACGCGAAACCGGGTTTCCCCCTCCACACCGGCGCGGGTTGCGACATTGGCCATCGCCTCGAAGGCGGTGATGAATTCCGGGCGACAATCAGGGTATCCGGAATAATCGAGTGCGTTGACGCCGATCACCAGGTCGAAAGCCCCCACCGCCTCGGCCAGCCCCAGCGCCACCGACAGGAAAATGGTGTTGCGCGCCGGCACATAGGTAACCGGCACCCGCCCCTCCTCGACCCCGCCCTTGGGCACGGCAATCGCATCGTCGGTCAGCGCCGACCCGCCAAAGCGCCGCAGATCGAGCGGCAGAACGATATGCTGCACCACGTCGTGCTGGCGGGCGATCGCGGCAGCAGCCTGCAGTTCGCGGCGGTTGCGCTGGTTGTAGTCGATCGTAAGTGCATGCACCCGCGCCCCGGCCCCGGTCGTCAGGGCAAGGCAGGTGCTGCTGTCGAGCCCGCCCGACAGCAGCACAACCACCGGTTTTCCAGCAACGGGCCGGGCGAAAGATTTGATATCGATCACGGAAACTCCTGAAATCAACGCCGATATGGACGAACGGGTGCGGCATTGCTACGCTTGCATCTGCGGCCGCATGCGGGCATGGCGCATGCATACAGGCATGACAGCCGAAGGAAGGCACGACATTGGTCGATTACAGCCAGATTTTCAAGGAAGCCATTGATCGTCTCCACGAGGAAGGCCGTTATCGGGTCTTCATCGATATCCTGCGCAACAAGGGTCAATACCCCAACGCCCGCTGCTTTGCCGGACACAATGGCCCTAAGCCGATCACCGTCTGGTGCTCGAACGACTATCTCGGCATGGGCCAGCACCCCGATGTCGCTGCCGCCATGGAGGAAGCGCTCCATGATGTCGGCGCCGGTTCGGGCGGCACCCGCAACATCGGCGGCAACACCCACTACCATATTGATCTTGAAGCCGAACTCGCCGATCTCCACGCGAAGGAAGCGGCGCTGCTGTTCACCTCGGGCTATGTCTCGAACGAGGCGGCGCTGTCCACTCTGGGCAAGCTGCTGCCGGGCTGCATCATCTTTTCAGACGAACTGAACCACGCCTCGATGATCGCCGGCATCCGCCATTCCGGCTGTGAAAAGCAGGTGTGGCGCCACAACGACCTCGCCCATCTTGAGGAACTGCTTGCCGCCGCCGACCCAGAGGCACCCAAGCTGATCGCCTTCGAATCCGTCTATTCGATGGATGGCGATATCGCCCCCATTCACGCCATCTGCGACCTTGCCGACAAATATGGCGCCCTTACCTACCTCGATGAAGTACATGCCGTGGGCATGTATGGCGCGCGCGGCGGCGGCGTATCCGAACGCGACAATGCCGCACACCGGCTCACCATCATCGAGGGAACCCTCGCCAAGGCCTTCGGGGTGATGGGCGGCTACATCACCGCCAACCGCGACATCATCGACTGCATCCGCAGCTATGCGCCCGGCTTCATCTTCACCACCTCGCTGTCGCCGGTGCTGGTGGCCGGTGCCCTTGCCAGCGTACGGCACCTCAAGTCCTCGACGATCGAGCGCGAGCGTCAGCAGTGGGCCGCTGCCCACCTGAAGGCGCTGATGGCGAAATCGGGGCTACCCGTGATGGACAGCATGTCGCACATCGTGCCGCTGCTGGTGGGATGCCCGATAAAAGCCAAGAAAATCAGCGATATCCTGCTGGCGGAATATGGGGTCTATGTGCAACCCATCAACTACCCGACGGTGCCGCGCGGCACCGAACGGCTGCGCTTCACCCCCGGGCCTATACACACCGAGGCGATGATGGCGGAACTGGTGGCCGCCCTTGTCGAGATCTGGGACCGGCTGGACATGCGCGAGGTGCGCGCCGCCTGAGGCCAAGGCCCGCGGTCTGCACCCTGTCAAGGAGCCCGCCCGAGCCTACGACCTGAATCTGTCGCCATCGCCGCTTCCCTCTGTGGCCTGCTGCCGGTAGGAAGCCGGCTATGCTGGAAAAGACATTCGAACCCGCCGCGATCGAAGCCCGCTGGTATGCCCACTGGGAGGAAGGCGGCGCCTTCCGCCCGGAGCGCCCCGACGCCACCCCGTTCACCATCATGTTGCCGCCGCCCAATGTCACCGGGGTGCTGCACATCGGCCATGCGCTCGACCAGACCCTGCAGGACATACTGATTCGCTGGCAGCGGCTGCAGGGACGCGACGCCCGCTGGGTGGTGGGCACCGACCATGCCGGAATCGCCACGCAGATGGTGGTGGAACGTCAGCTGGTCACCCAGGGGATCGATCGCCGCGACATCGGCCGCGCGGCGTTCCTCGACCATGTGTGGGCGTGGAAGGAACAATCGGGAGGCGCCATCACCCGGCAGATGCGCCGTCTTGGCGCCTCGTGCGACTGGGGGAACGAGCGCTTCACCATGGACGAGGGGCTGTCGAGAGCGGTGGTCGAGGCCTTTGTGCGCCTGCATGAACGCGGCCTCATCTATCGCGACAAGCGGCTGGTGAACTGGGACCCAAAGTTTGAAACCGCCATTTCCGACCTCGAGGTGGAAACACGCGAGGTGGCCGGCCATTTCTGGCATCTGCGTTATCCGCTGGCCGATGGTTCGGGCCATCTGGTGGTGGCGACCACCCGGCCCGAAACCATGCTGGGCGACACCGCGGTTGCCGTGAACCCCGAAGATGATCGCTACAAGGCCATGGTCGGCAAGATGGTGGCTCACCCGCTGACCGGCCGGCAGATTCCGGTGATCGCCGATGAATGGGCCGACCCGGAACTGGGTTCGGGGGTGGTGAAAATCACGCCGGCACATGATTTCAACGACTGGGCCGTCTATGAACGCCACCGCGACATCGGCTGGATCAACGTGCTCGACAGCCGCGCCTGCATCCTTTCTGACCCCGGTATTCCCGTTGCCTACCATGGGCTTGACCGCTTCGAGGCACGCAAACGCATCGTCGCCGATCTGGAATCGCTTGGCCTGCTCGACCATATCGAGGACAAGCCGGTGCAGGTGCCGCACGGCGACCGTTCGGGCGCGGTAATCGAGCCATGGCTCACTGACCAGTGGTGGGTGGATACGGCCAGGCTGGCGCAGGAAGCACGCACAGCCGTTGCCGATGGCCGCACGCAGTTCGTTCCGAAAACATGGGAAAAAACCTATTTCAACTGGCTTGATACCATCGAACCCTGGTGCATTTCGCGGCAACTGTGGTGGGGCCACAGGATTCCTGCTTGGTATGCCAGCGATGGCCGGGTCATAGTCGCCCGCACTGCCGAAGAAGCGCAAGCCATGGCCCCTGGCGAACCGCTGACGCAGGACGACGACGTTCTCGATACCTGGTTTTCCTCGGGCCTGTGGCCGTTCGCGACCCTTGGCTGGCCGGAACAGACGGCTGATCTCGCCCGCCATTACCCCGGCGATGTGCTGGTGACGGCGTTCGACATCATCTTTTTCTGGGTGGCCCGCATGATGATGCAGGGCCTTGAAATGATGGGCGACGTGCCGTTTCGCACCGTCTACATTCACGGTCTGGTGCGCGACAAGGCGGGCCAGAAGATGTCGAAGTCGAAGGGCAATGCCGTCGACCCGCTGGAACTGGTCGACCGTTATGGCGCCGATGCCCTGCGCATGACGATGGCCGCCAGCGAAAGCCAGGGCCGCGACGTGAAGTTCGACGAAAAGCGGGTGGAAGGCTATCGCAACTTCGCCACCAAGCTGTGGAATGCCGTGCGGTTTGCCGAAGCGCAGGGCGTAGTGGCCGGCTCTGGCGCGCGTCCGGTTGCCCGCCATGGTATCAACCAGTGGATTCTTGCCGAATGTGACGCCATGGTCCGCGACGCGACCAGCGCCCTTGAAGCCTTTCGCTACGATCATTATGCCCAGGCGCTCTACCAGTTCGTGTGGAGCCGCTTTTGCGACTGGTATCTGGAACTGGCGAAACCACTGCTGGCCGAAGCCAGCACCGACCGCCAGGAAACCCAGGCCGTTGCCGGATATGTCATCGACCGGATTCTGGTGTGTCTGCACCCGGTCATGCCCTTCATCACCGAGGAATTGTGGCACGCCCTTGGCCAGCGCCAGCATGACCTGATCGCCGGCAGTTGGCCGCAGCCGCCCCTCGCCACCTCGAGCGACGCCGCCGACGAGATCGTCTGGCTGATCGACCTGATCACCGCCATCCGTTCGGCACGATCGGCGCTGAACGTGCCGCCGGCAGCGCGCCTGGTGCTACATGTGTGCGAAGGCGATACCGCGACGCTTGCCCGGCTTGAGGCCTACCGGCCTGCTCTTGAACGGCTGGCGCGAATCGAGACGGTTGTTGCCGGCCCGGCGCCAGCGGGCGGTTCGGCGCAACTGGTGGTGGATGGGGCGGGCTATGCCCTGCCACTGCACGGAGTCATCGATCTGGCGGCCGAGCGGGCACGGCTCGAGAAATCGGTTGCTGCTGCCAGCAAGGAAGCTGCTGCCCTGCGCGGGCGCCTTGCCAATGCCGGGTTCGTGGAGCGCGCCCGCCCCGAAGCAGTTGAAAAGGCACAGCAGGATCTGGCGGCACGCGAGGACGAAGTGAAACGCCTGAGCGCTGCGCTCGACGCGCTCGGCTGAATGCAGGGCGGACGGCACCCCCTCCGATGCCGCCCTTCTTGCTGCCCCCCGATTAACCCATTGGCGGGGCATCGCGGTTATGGTGGGTGAATGTCACCTGCCATTCCCGCCTCTGCTCGTTATGCCTCGATGGTCAGCGCCTCGATCCGGATTCGCAGATCCAGCCAGCCGTCGGGTGACATTTTACCGAGACTGTCAACCATGGTGAATTCGGCAAGAAAGTGGTTGTTGATGGCCAGATCCGGATCATCGAGCAACACCTTCAGCCGTTCGTAGGCGTCGCTGACTTGCGCCTCTTCCCCGCACAATCGCACATCAAGCCGGTGGCGCATTTCGGAAAACGTCAGGCTGGCCCACGGTTCGGACTGGCTGTTCTCGATAATCAGGCCGCGCTGCGCGACCGGTTCCACGCCATCCGTGAAATCGGGTGGACGGGTCAACCAGCCGGCAAGGGCCTGGTCAGCGGCAATCGCCTGACGAATGGCGCGCAACAGCCCGACATGCGCATCTGTCAACATGGTGCACATCAGATCACCCCGCCGCAACCAGACGACCCGGAGCGTCGTTCCCGCGAGACCCGTCGCAACATTGCCGACTTGCTGTCGGAATCCGGCAGCGCCGATACCCGGTTCATGACATATTCGCGCACGCGCTTTTCCATCGCCGGCCCCGGCTGGCGACCACGGCGCAGATCATGCACCAATCGTGGATCGCGGACACTCTCCCTTCCAAACCGGGACGGCGGCACGTTCGTCAACCTGAGACATGCTTCGATTTCACCCAACAGCGACATGGCTTCACAGCTCCTGATTGCGACCCGCTTTTCTATTTCGCCGCATTCAACTCCAGGTGCCGCATGGTCCCGTCCACCATCTGCGCGACCCCTTCCCGAATCGGACAGGGGTGAGCCTGATAAGAATTATCCTACTAGTCTAGGAAAAAAATGATGATTACAGGAGTTTCAAAGCCACCGCCTGGCGTGGACGATAATTTGGGGAATCCGGGAGAGGTGGGGAATCGTTCGATCCGCGAACGTCTGGCACGGCTGATCGACGAATCGGGTGAGGGCTATGCCGCGATCTCGCGGCTGATCGGCCGCAACCCGGCCTATATCCAGCAATTCATCCGCCGGGGGGTGCCGCGCCGCCTGTCGGAAACAGATCGCCGCCTGATTGCCAGCCATTTCGGTATCGACGAACACTTGCTGGGCGCTCCTCCCGCCGCCACCATTTCTCCCGCCGGCAGCCATCCTGTCCTCTCAGGAGGGGTGTTGTCCATTCCTTTTCTGGGCGACAAACCAGAAACGTTCCTGAAGATCGACCGGCAGCTGATCGAGCGCCTGCACAGTGAACTCTCCGTGCTGGCGGCCCTCATTATCGACTGCGATTCGATGGCGCCTACCCTGATGGCCGGTGATTCCATCCTGATCGATCTCGCCGGCCGGCAGACCCTTCGTGATGGCATCTTCGTGATTGCCTCTGACAGCGGCCCGCTGGTGAAACGTCTTTCGGTGCACCCCATCACCGGACGGGTGGCCATCTTGGCCGACAATCCGGCCTACCCCGATTTTCCCGATTGCGACCCGCAAACGATCAAGCTGATCGGGCGGGTGGTGTGGGTGGCCCGTTCGCTGGGCTGATCAGCGCAGCGCCGCCACCACGGCGATGAGTGCGGCCACGCCGGTTCCAACCATGGTTCCAATCACCGGCTGGCCAAGCAGGATACCGGCCGCCAGACCCAGAACCGCTCCGGGAAGCAGCAGTACCCCAAGGCCGAAGTCACGCATCAACAGGCATCCTGATGGGAGGTGATGGGGCGATCGACGGGTCTCGAACCCGCAACCTCCGGTACCACAAACCGGCGCTCTAACCAATTGAGCTACGATCGCCACGCGCCTGCCTGAACAGACAGACCTGCGCGGCCTTAATGCGCCTTTGTGGCTGCGGTCAAGCGCCGCGCCACCAATCATCAGGCAGCTGATGGCTATTTGGCGATATTATAGGCAAGGCTCGGGTCATCGAGCTGGAAGCCCACCAGAACCTCGAAGCTTGCGGCACGCACGGCGGCGCGCACCTGCGGGTCAGCCAGCGGGTCAATCAGGGCATCCGGCTCGTCGGGCTTGCGCTCCCGGCTGATTCGCGCCTGAATGTCGGCAGGAAGGGTGACCGCCGAACGGTGCACTTCCGCACGCGCTCCACCACGCTGTTCAGCCCGCAGCTGCCCTTCGGCAAAATCGAGCTGAACGCCGGTGATCTGCTTGGAAACCAGCACATTGCCCCCCTGGGCCAGCGCCACGAAGATCGGAAGATACACCTGCTCTGCCGGTCCGGCCTGGCGCCGCTGGGCCGAAACCGTGAAGCTCACGTCGGTCAACAGGGTCTCGGTGCCCTCGATGCAGTGCGACTGCACATCGCTGATCTGCGCCACGAACTGGATGGCATCGGCATCGCGGCTCTGGGCCGGGTTGAACCGGGTATACTGACCAGCATAGGTGGGGATGGCGACTGCCGGGCAGGACGACCGCTTCACCAGCAAGGGGTTGCGGTTGCACGCCCCAACCATCAGGGCGGTTGCCGTCACTGCCAGAACCACAAGGCCTTTGCGCAAACTATCTCTCCACTTTTCCAGCCGCCCCCATAGATCGAAACCCGGCCTATGGGAACAGGGTGGCACGATGAAGGATTAGGGCTTCATGGCGGGTGAATGATGGCTTAAAGGCCATGGCATGAATGCCCATTCCGTCAGCCGCCGGCCGTTGGCCGTGCTGGTCGCAGCGCCGCGCGGCTTCTGTGCCGGTGTCGATCGTGCCATCCTGATCGTTGAAAAGGCCCTCGAGGCCTATGGCGCGCCCGTCTATGTCCGCCACGAAATCGTGCACAACCGCTATGTCGTCGACAGCCTGAAGGCCAAGGGCGCCATCTTCGTGAAGGAGCTCGATGAAGTCCCCGAAGGCGCCCATGTGATCTTTTCCGCCCATGGGGTGCCGAAACAGGTGCCGGCCACCGCCGAACAGCGCGGGCTCGACTGGCTCGACGCCACCTGCCCGCTGGTCTCGAAGGTGCACCGCCAGGCTGAACGGATGGTGGCTAATGGCCGGCATATCCTGTTCATCGGCCACGCCGGCCACCCTGAGGTGATCGGAACGTTCGGGCAGGTTCCCGAAGGCGCGATGACTCTGGTGGAAACACTGGAAGATGTTGCGGCGCTTCCCCCCTTCGACAACCAGCAACTGGGCTATCTCACCCAGACCACCCTGTCGCTTGACGATACCGCCGCCATTATCGCCGCGCTGCAACAACGGTTTCCCGGAATCGAGGGACCGCGCCGCGAAGACATCTGCTATGCCACCTCGAACCGGCAGGGCGCCGTAAAGAAAATCGCCCCGCAATGCCAGCTGGTACTGGTGATCGGCGCCCCAAACAGCAGCAATTCGCAACGGCTGCGCGAGGTGGCGATTCGTCAGGGCGCGCGGTCGGAACTGATCATGCGCGCCAGCGATATCGACTGGGACTGGTTCGAAGGCGTTGAGACGCTGGGACTGACGGCCGGGGCCTCGGCGCCCGAAATACTGGTGCAGGAAGTGCTGGATGCGCTGCGCCAGCACTTTGCGGTCATGGTCGAACAGGTGGAAACCACCGAGGAAACCATTGCCTTCAAGCTGCCACGCGCCCTGTCTGCGGCTCGCTGATGGCTGTTTATACCGCTGTCTCGGCCGAACTGCTTGACGATTTCCTGTCGGGCTATGATGTCGGCCGCCTGCTGTCGGCCAAGGGCATTGCCGAGGGCGTTTCCAACAGCAATTTCCTGATCGAGACGACCAGCGCCCGCTTCATCCTCACCCTTTATGAACGGCGGATCGATACCAGCCAGTTGCCGTGGTTCCTCGGCCTCATGGAGCACCTGGCCGACAAAGGCCTTCCGGTGCCCCGCCCCATTCACGACCGCTCCGCACGTATGCTGCAACAGGTGGCGGGAAAAGCCGCCTGCCTGATCGAGTATCTGCCCGGAGTCTCGGTCTCGCAGCCGACGCCCGCACAGGCGCGCGCGGCCGGCGAAGCACTTGCCCGGCTGCATGTGGCCGGGGCCGATTATACCGCGCCCCGCGCCAATGATCTGGGCCCTGATTGGTGGCGCGCCACCGCAGATGAACTTGGTCCGCGCCTCGACAGTATCGCCGGTGGCCTGCAGGGTCTGGTTGCCGACGGGCTGGCCGCCGTGGCCGACTGGCCGGCTGATCTGCCGCGCGGCGTCATCCATGCCGATCTGTTCCCCGACAATGTGCTGGTGCTGGGAAGCCGGGTGACCGGCCTTATCGACTTCTACTTCGCCTGCACGGAACTGTACGCCTATGATCTGGCAGTACTGCACGCCGCCTGGGCATTTTCAGCCGATGGTGCCATGCCGCTTCCCGACCACGAGGAAGCGATTTTTGCCGGCTATGAATCGGTGCGTCCGCTGACCGAACCCGAGCGCTCAGCCTTCCCGCTGCTGGGGCAGGGGGCATCGCTGCGATTCCTGCTGTCGCGCGCCCACGACTGGCTGCACCCCGCCGAAGACGCCATGGTAGCCCGCAAAGACCCATTGCCCTTTGCCCGTCGCCTTGCCCACTATGCCCGCCTGTCCTGAGGTAGCGATCACCACCGATGGCGCCTGCAAGGGTAACCCCGGCCCCGGCGGCTGGGCGGCCATCCTGCACTCGGGCCCGCACGAAAAGGTGCTGACCGGCTCCGAACGGCTGACCACCAACAACCGCATGGAAATGACGGCGGTGTTGCGGGCGCTGGAGGCGCTGAAGCAGCCATCGCGTGTCACCATCACCACCGACAGCCGCTATGTGCTTGACGGCATGACCAAATGGCTGGCGGGCTGGAAGCGCAACGGCTGGCGCAATGCCGCCAGACAGCCGGTCAAGAACGCTGATCTGTGGGAAGCGCTGGAGGCCGCCTCCGGGCGCCACCGCATACGATGGCACTGGGTGAAAGGCCACGCCGGGCATCCGCTGAACGAACGCGCCGACCAACTTGCCAACGAAGCCATCGCCGCACTGCTCCGCCAACTGCCTTCAGACTGAGGAGTGAGCTGGGGCTCCTTAACCCAGCGCCGCCAGCAGCGCCTCGAACAGGCGACGGCCATCGGTGCCGCCATGGGCGTCTTCCACCATGCGTTCGGGGTGAGGCATCAGCCCCAGCACATTGCGCTGTTCATTGAAGACACCGGCAATGTCGCGGGCTGACCCGTTCACTGGTTCGGCATAGCGGAAAGCCACCTGCCCCTGCTGTTCCAGCCGGTCGAGGGTGTCGTCGTCGGCCTGATAATTGCCGTCGTGGTGCGATACCGGCACGCGGATGGTTTCACCCGGCTGATAGAGGCTTGTGAAGTGCGAATCGGTGGAAACGGCTTCGAGTGCCACATCGCGGCACACGAAATCGAGCCCGGCGTTGCGCATCAGCGCCCCCGGGAGCATCCCCGCTTCGGTCAGAACCTGAAAACCGTTGCAGATTCCCAGCACCCGGGTGCCACGTCCGGCAGCATCAGCCACCCCGCGCATCACCGGGGCGCGGGCGGCGATCGCACCGGAACGCAGATAGTCACCAAAGGAAAACCCACCGGGCACCCCGATCAGGTCGAGATCAGCGGGTATGGCCGGATCGTCGTGCCACAGTGCGACCGGCTTCTTGCCTGTTACCAGTTCCAGCGCCGTCATCAGGTCGCGGTCGCAGTTGGAGCCGGGGAAGACGACGACGCCGCTTTTCACAGCAGTTCAACCCTGAAGTTCTCGATCACGGTGTTGGCGAGCAGTTTGCGCGCCATGTCGGCCACCTGTTCCTCGGTGGTGCCGGCGGCGACATCGAGCTCGATCACCCGCCCGACACGCACATCGCTTACCTGCTTGAAACCAAGGCCTTCCAGCGCATGGTGAATGGCACGGCCGGCAGGATCAAGAACGCCGGGCTTCAGCGAGACAGTGACTCGGGCTTTCATGCCCAAAGCCTATGCGCTGGAAGTTGCCAAAAGGAAAGGCCCACCGCCCCGGTTCAGGCTGGCTGCAACCCCCGTTTCCCCGCTGAGACCAGTGCCACCAGGCTGAACAGTGCAGCCAGCGTGAGATACCAGCCTACCGGGGCCAGCCCCCCCTGCAGCGCCAGCGCCTGCGCCACCAGAGGCGTGAGGCCGCCACCAATCACTCCGGCGATGTTGAACGCCATCGACGCCCCCGAATAGCGCACCCTTGGCGGGAACAGGTCGGGAATCCACGCTCCCAGCGGCCCATAGACAAAGCCCATTCCGAACAGCAGCAGCGACACGAACAGGAACACACCCCACAGCCCGGCTGCCATCAGCGGCGCCATGGTGAACCCGGCAAGGGCGATAACGACACACCCTGCTGTCAGCACCCGGCGCGGGTCGGCTTTCACATCGGCAGCCCAGGCCGCCAGATAGATGCCGACAGCCATGAACAGAATTGCGACCAGCTGCACCCCCAGGAATTGCTCCATGGAATAGCCAAGCGATTTGGTGCCCCAGCCCAGCAGGAAGGCCGTGGCGATATAATAGGTGGCAAAGCAGCAGACCGCGCCGAAAATGCCGATCACCAGTGCCCTCCCGTGGCGTGAAACCACCTCGCCCAGCGGCACCGCCGGTGGCGGCCCCTGTTCCAGCGACGCCTTGAACTCGGGCGTTTCATCGAGCTTCAGCCGCACCCACAGGCCAATCGCCACCAGCGCCGCCGACAGCAGGAACGGTATCCGCCAGCCCCAGGCGGCAAACTGGCCAGGAGTAAGCCACAGGCCCAGCAACAGAAACAGGCCGTTGGCTGCCAGAAATCCGGCCGGCGCTCCCATTTGCGGCGCACTGCCAAAGCGCGCACGCCAGCCCGGCGGGGAATTCTCCACCGCCAGAAGCGCCGCGCCGCCCCATTCGCCGCCCAGCCCGAACCCCTGCCCGAATCGCAGAACGCATAGCGCAAAGGGCGCAATCCACCCGGCCATTGCATAGGTGGGCAGGAACGCCACCAGCGTGGTGGACAAGCCCATGGTCAGCAATGAGGCAACCAGTGTGCGCTTGCGGCCGATACGGTCGCCATAATGGCCAAATACCGCCGCCCCCACCGGCCGGGCGAAAAAGGCGACCGCCAGAGTTGCAAAAGCCGCCAGTTGCTGGATTCCGGGATCGTGTGCGGGGAAGAACAATTGCCCGAACACCAGGCTCGCTGCCGTCGCATAGACATAGAAATCATAGAATTCGATGCCGGTGCCCACGAAGCTTGCCCACAGGGCCCGGCGATGCCGTATGCGGTCAGATGTCATCCAGTCCTCCGCTACCGGTCAGCTGCTGCCGGCGCTCAACCCCTTTCGTTTCAGGCAGGCGGCCGCTGCCGTCAAGGGTGCCAAAATCTTGATTGAGCACTATCCATGTCGTATATATCGGACGTAATGAGGACGGATTGATTGACATGACCACCAGCCCCTATGTGCAAGCCTTGCTTCCGGCCAGCGATCCGGTGGTAGCAGTTTATCTCGACAACGCCGGTCTCGTCGATGTCGACCGGGTGACGGCCGATTTTCGTCTCACCCGCGGGCAACTGGCGGAAACCATCGGCCTTGCCCCCACCGCGATCAGCAAGGCCGACCGCCGCGAGGCCCCCAAGTCCCAGAACCGCATGCGCGAAATGCTGGAAATTCTGGCACGCGTGCAGGATTGGGCAGGTGGAGAAACGCAGGCGCTCGCCTGGTATCGCTCGCAACCGATCCCGGCGCTCGATGGCCGCACCCCCGAAGCGCTGGTGAAATCAGGCGAGGCAGCGGCAGTGCGCGACTATCTCGACCATCTGGCGCTGGGCGGCTTTGCTTGAGATTTGCTGATCGTTGCTATCGCGCCCACGACCCGATGTGGTCGTTCTCGCCGCTGTCGGGCGAGGGGGCAGCGAAAACCGGCGGCCGTTTCAACCGGCGGGGTGCGCCCACCCTCTACCTCTCGCTAGATCCGATGACGGCGATTGGCGAATGCACACAGGGCTTTAGCCAACGGATGATGCCGCTGCTGTTATGCGAATATGATGTCGATATCGCCAGGGTTGCCGATCTGCGCGACGATGCCGGCCGCAGCGCCCACCGGGTATCGCTTGAGGATCTGGGCTGCCCGTGGCTGAAGCATGCACGCGCCGGTACCGTGGCGCCCTCGTGGCGGGTGGCCGAACGGCTGCGCCGCAAGGGCTATGCCGGGATGCTCGCACCCTCTTTCTTTCCCGGCGCCACCGCTGCCAATACCAACCTGATTCTGTGGCGCTGGGGGCCCGACCTGCCCGACAAGGTAATCGTTCATGACCCGACCGGGCGCTTGCCCAGAGATCAGCTGAGCTGGCGCTGAAGCCAGCCATCGGCAATCAGCGGGTGAAACGCTCGATGGCGGCCACCGCCTGCGAGAATGCCGCCGTTCCCGGCACGATCACCTCGAAATGCCCGGCTTGCGGGGCGATCTGCACTTCGGCGCGGTCACCAGCCTTGCGGGCGGCGATGGTATGGGTCAGCGCCACATAGGGGAACGCTACGGAATCATAAACGCCGTGCAGCAGAATCACCGGCACTCCGGTGGGCAGCAAGGCAGCAGGCGAGGTATCGGCGAAAGGGTCCGGGCGTTCAGGAAGGTCGGCACCGGTCAGCTTCGCCACGGTGTCGTCGCCACATTGCAGGTTGATGTCAGCGGCGAAGGTTTTCAGATCGCCAAAGCCGCCCACAGCCACCACTCCGGCGGGCTTCAGGGGATCCCCGGTTTTCAGGGGCCCGTCTGGCAGACGGCTGCGCCCGGCCGCCCACAGCGCCAGATGCCCGCCAGCCGAATGACCGAAGAACACAACATGCGAAAGATCGAGCCGGTTGGCATCGGCATGGTCGCGCAACAGGTCGATCGCCCGTGCCACATCCTGAAAGGTACCGGGATAGCCGCCGCCCTCTTCACCGATACGCCGATAGCCGATGTTCCACACCGCCCAGCCCTTTTCCAGAAAGGCTGCGGCGGCTGCCCGCATCTGTTCGCGCCCCGGCAGGTCGTTGCGCCAGCAGCCGCCATGGATGGTGACGATCACCGGGCGCAGTGCCTTGGTGGCGTCGCCCTTTGCGGCACCCCCCTTGTCTGTGGGCAGGAACAGTTCGGCCTGCTGATCCTCGGCTTCGCCATAGGAAAAGGTCTGGTCGGGCCGGGCCGCCGGCACTGCCAGCACACTGCGCGGGCCAAGCAAGGTTGGCAACGGGGGCTGCGACGGCGATTGCGCCTGCACCCCGGCGGGCACGGCCAGCAGCAACGACAGCGCCGCAACCGCTACTTTCACTTGGTGCGGGCCTTGCGGGCTTCCCCCAGATCGAGAACGGCGTTGTCGCCGCCCTCGGGCAACAGGCCAAGTCTGCGGGCCACTTCCTGATAGGCTTCCACCTCGCCGCCAAGATCGCGGCGGAAACGGTCCTTGTCGAGCTTCTCGTCGGTCTTCATGTCCCACAGGCGGCAGCCATCGGGGCTGATTTCATCGGCCAGGATCACCCGGCTGAAATCATCTTCCCACAGGCGGCCGAACTCCAGCTTGAAGTCAACGAGGCGAATGCCGATTCCCGCGAACAGGCCGGTAAGGAAATCATTGGTGCGGATCGCCATGTCAACGATATCGGCCAGTTCATCCTGCCCGGCCCAGCCAAAGCAGGCGATATGCTCTTCGGTGATCATCGGGTCACCAAGTGCATCGTCCTTGTAGTAATATTCCAGGATGGTGCGCGGAAGCTGCACCCCTTCCTCGATTCCCAGCCGTTTCGACAGCGAGCCCGCAGCAACGTTGCGCACCACCACCTCTAGCGGGATGATCTCGACCTGCCGCACCAGCTGCTCACGCATGTTCAGGCGGCGAATGAAGTGTGTGGGGATGCCGATGTTGCCGAGCAGGGTGAACAGATGTTCCGAAATACGGTTGTTCAGCACCCCCTTGCCGCTGATGGTGCCCTTTTTCTGGGCATTGAAGGCGGTGGCGTCGTCTTTGAAATACTGGATGATGGTGCCGGGTTCCGGACCTTCATAGAGAATCTTGGCCTTGCCTTCGTAGATCTGGCGGCGGCGGGACATGACACGGCATCCTTGGCTGAAGTGAGATTAGCGCATAGCGCCTTGCGGCCCGGAGGGCAAACGCTGCGCGGTGGCAGACGCTATACCCTGACGATCATCTTGCCGAGGTTGCCACCGCAGAACAGGCCGAGAAACGCCTCGGGCGCCTGCGCAAGTCCATCGACGATGGTTTCCTCATGGCGGATCAGCCCTTTGGTCAGCCAGCCGGTCATGGTTGCGGTAAACTCATCCTCAAGCGCTGCAAAGCGTGAAACGATGAACCCTTCCATGCGAATCTGCTTGCCCACCACATACATCAGGTTGGATGGCCCGGGCTGCGGCGCGCTATCGTTATAATGGGCGATCATCCCGCACTCGACAAAACGGGCGAACGGGCGGGCGGCTTCCAGTGCTGCCTGCAGATGGTCGCCACCGACATTGTCGAAATAGATGTCGATTCCCTTGGGCGCAGCCGCCAGCAGCTGGCGGGTGATGTCGCCATCGCGGTAGTTGATGGCTTGCACGCCCAGCGTGCGCAGCCAGTCGCACTTGGCGGCCGAACCGGCCGAGGCGATCACCTCCAGGTCGAGAATACGCCCGATCTGCGCCACCATCGAGCCGACTGCCCCGGCACCACCAGAGACGAACAGCGTTTCGCCCGCCTTGGGCGACCCCAGCTGCGTCAGACCCGACCAGGCAGTCAGGCCCGTCAGCCCAAGCACCCCCAGATAGGCCTGCGGCGCGATGCCCGAGGGCGGGTTGATGCGCCGCACACCGGCAGCCGGCGCCACCCAGGCTTCGCGCCACCCCCAAAGCGACGATACCAGATCGCCGGGCGCAAACCCTTCAGCGCGCGATTCGATCACTTCGCCAATGGCGCCGCCCTGCATCGCCTCGCCCAGCCTGAATGGTGGCGCATAACTGGGGCGGTCGATCATGCGGCCGCGCATATAAGGGTCTACCGAGAGGAAGCGATTGGCCACTCGTATCTCCCCTTCGGCCGGGGCCGGCAGATCGACGGTTGCCAGTTCAAAATCGGCCATCACCGGCATCCCGACGGGGCGGCGGGCCAGCCGCCATTCGCGCGATTGCATCATGCAGTCCTTTCATTCCGGTGGCGAAGGCGGTGCCACAGGCCAACGGCCTGCACCACCACGAACCCCAGGGCCAGCCCAAACAGGCCAGCCAGCACCGCATTCACCACCCAGGTAACCGCGCCCGAGGCAAAGGGCATGGCATGGCCGACCGTTTCCGCCCAGTGGTGAAAGGCATGGGGAACGGCCACCAGTATCCCGGTGGTTTCCAGCCCGTGCACGACGATACCGCCGCCCACCCAGGCCATGGCGGCCGTTCCGATCACACCAAGCGCCGCCAGCAGCTTCGGCATCCCGGCCACCAGCATGCGCCCCATCCATTGCGCCATCGCCGACGACCTGCCGGCAAGGCGCAGGCCGAAATCGTCCATCTTCACGATAAGGGCCACCCCGCCATAGACGGCTGCCGTCACCAGCACCGAAACGGCGACCAGCGCCGCGGCCTTGGTGGCAAGTGAAATGGAGCCAAGCGTTCCAAGCGCGATCGCCAGGATTTCGGCCGAAAGGATGAGATCGGTGCGAACAGCACCACTGACCATCTGCGATTCTTTTTCGGTCGGCGCCAGCAGCACTGCTGTCTGGTCTTCAGTGGCATGGTGGCCATGCCCCAGCTTTTCCAGCACCTTTTCAGCTGCTTCAAAGCACAGGAAAGCGCCGCCCACCATAAGAAGCGGCGTCAGCGCCTGCGGCAGAAAGGCAGCCAGCGCCATGAATCCCGGCAACAGAATCAATAGCTTGTTGCGAAGTGACCCTTTGGCGATCTTCCAGATCATCGGCAGTTCGCGCTCTGGCGAGAAGCCGGTGACATAGGTGGGGGTGACGGCGGCGTCGTCGATCACCACCCCCGCTGATTTGGCGCCCGCCTTGGCGGTGGCGGCCGCGACATCATCCAAAGATGCCGCTGCCATCTTGGCGATCACCGCCACATCGTCGAGAAGTGCTATCAAACCGGAAGCCATGGACGGCCCTTAGCGGTGCACGGGGGCGATGGCGAGAGGAGACCCGCATGCGCAGCAGCAAGACCATCCATGTGATTTCCGCCCATGCCGAAGGTGAGGTGGGCGATGTGATCGTCGGCGGGGTGGCGCCACCGCCGGGCGACAGCCTGTGGGAGCAAAGCCGCTGGATCGCCCGCGACCAGACCCTGCGCAACTTCGTGCTGAACGAACCGCGCGGCGGGGTGTTCCGCCATGTGAACCTGCTGGTGCCGCCGCATCACCCCGAGGCCGTCGCAGCCTTCATCATCATGGAACCCGAGGACACGCCGCCGATGTCGGGCTCCAACTCGATCTGCGTGGCGACCGTGCTTCTGGATAGCGGGATCGTGCCGATGACCGAGCCCACCAGCGAGTTCACGCTGGAAGCGCCGGGCGGGCTGGTGCGGGTGCGCGCCCTTTGCCGCAACGGCAAGGCTGAACGGATCTTCGTGCAGAACCTGCCCTCCTTCGCCCACAAGCTGGGGGTGCCGCTCGAGGTGGAGGGGCTGGGAACGCTCGGCGTCGATACCGCCTTCGGGGGTGACAGTTTCGTCATCGTCGATTCAGCAGCACTTGGGTTTGCACTGGTTCCCGACGAAGCGCACGATATCGCCCGTCTGGGGGCGAAGATCGCCCGCGCTGCCACCGAACAGCTGGGTTTCCGGCACCCAGCCAACCCTGACTGGCGGCATATCTCGTTCTGTCTGTTCGCCGGGCCGATCACGCGCGACGCCGAAGGGCTCAGGGCGCGATCAGCGGTTGCAATTCAGCCGGGCAAGGTCGATCGATCGCCTACCGGCACGGCGCTGAGCGCCCGCATGGCGGTGCTGCATGCCCGCCGACAGATGACAGCAGCGGACCAGCTGACCACGGTCTCGCTGATCGATTCCTGCTTTACCGGCCGCATCGTCGCGGAAACGACGGTTGGCAACACCCCGGCGATCATCCCGGAAATCAGCGGTCGCGCCTGGATCACTGGCATCCACCAGCACCTGCTAGACCCTGACGACCCCTGGCCACAGGGCTACCGGCTGGGGGATACCTGGGGCGCGCGTTAGCGTTCCCCCACATGAACGGGCGCGCGTTAGCGTTCCCCCACATGAACGGGCGCGCGTTAGCGTTCCCCCACATGAACGGGCGCGCGTTAGCGTACCCCCACATGAAAGGGCGCGCGTTAGCGTTCCCCCACAGGAACGGGCGCGCGTTGGCGTTCCCCTCTAATTAGGGCAGACGCTGACCTCAGTTGAGGAACCGCTTCTTCAGTGCAGCGATGTCGGTGTCAGTCAGGCCAAGTCCTTGCCGCGCATAGGCATCGAAACTGCCATAGCGCTTCTCGACTTCGTCGAAAGCGCTCTGGATATATTCGGGCCTCACAGTCAGAACCGGCTCAAGAAACGCGGGGTTGATCGGGTTCTTGCTCGCCTTCAATGCCGCCATGGCCGCTGCATTCTTGGCTGTCAGAGCCTGATTGCTTGCCAGATAATCCGCCATCACGGTTTCGCGTGGCACCCCCAGCAGGGTCAGGATTATGGCGGTGGCCCAGCCGGTTCGGTCTTTGCCGGCGGTGCAATGGTAGACCAATGGACCGTCATCGCTGGTCGCCAGATGTTTCAGCAGGCTGGAATAGGCTGTGCGGGCACTGGGCAGCGAAACAAAATCACGGTTGGCCGCCATCAGCAGCTCAGTCCCCTTGCCCTCCGCGATGGCCTGATAGGCCTTGCGCATATCGCCACCCAGCGACCCCGAGGCATCGGCAGCGACATCGAGCACCCACATCCGCGCCCCGGCTGGAAGGCGGTCCGGTTCTCGCGACCGTTCACTGTCGGTGCGCAGATCAACCACCGTCCTGATGTTGAGCGCCGCCATGCGCTCCAGATCGGCATCGCTCAGCCGATCGAGTTGATCAGACCGATAGATCATCCCCTTGCGGACCGTGCGGCCATCGGCGGTGTGATAACCGCCAATGTCACGGAAGTTGGGGGCCGAAGCAAGCAGGGGCACCGTTCTGGCTGGTGCCGCCACCGTCGCCACACTCGGCCCGTCAACCGCCGCCGGCTGCGCACAGCCGGCCAGCAGTGCCGTGGCGGCCAGCAGCACCAGTGTGTGCTGCAACAGGTGGCGACCATCGGGGACAGGCGCACCGGCAGGCAGATGCATCAGAACTTCACTCCAAGTTCCAACCCGTAGGTACGTGGCTCTCCGAAGATGGCAGTGGGCAGGCCGGCGTTGAAGTGATCAAGATAATAGCTTTCGTCGGTGAGGTTTTTGCCGAAAACGGCAAGCGACCACTCACTGGGGCCAATCTGGATGTTGTTGAGGGCAAGGCGGGCATTCAGCAGACCATAGGCACCGACGAAATAACGGCCATCGTTGGATGAACTGCGCCGCCGGTCGCGGTAGCTGTAATCGACCGAGGCGGTGAAATCGGCAAAATTGCCGATGGGCCGGCTGAACTCAAGCCCGGTGGTCAGGGTGTTTCCGGGCGTATAAGCGTAGAAATACTCTGACGTCACATCATTGCCGCTGCCGTCGAGAATCTGGGTATATTTTCCTTCAGTCCAGGCATAGTTGAAATTGAAGGTCAGACCGTCGACCGGCACTGCCGTAATATCAACTTCGGCGCCGCGAATACGGGCCCGGCCGGCATTCAGCACATCGGTAGCGAGGACGGTACCCGGAACCTGCACATTGAGCTGGATATCGCGATACTGCGCCTGGAACAGCGCCAGATTGAGCCGTAACCGGCGATCGAGCAGGGAAGACTTGCTGCCGATTTCATAGGAGACCAGTGTTTCCTGGCCAAAACCGCGATTGAAACTCTCGATAGAGCTGGCACGCACGTTGAATCCGCCAGTCTTGTAGCCCGAGACGACCTTGGCATAAATGTTGGCCTCAGGGGTCAGGTCATAGCGGATCACTGCGCTGGGGCTGAATTTGTTGAAGGTGCGATCACCAGCGCCAAGCTGACTATAGCTGGGGGCACCCACCGAAGGCACGGTGATTCTCTGATAGGTCGCCTTCCGATGATCCTTCGACCAGCGACCGCCCACCGTCAGGTGGAGGCGACCATCGGCAAAACTAGGCGTCCAGGTGGCCTCGCTGAACAGGGCATAGGCCTTGTTGTCGCTCGTTACATCTCGATCGATTCGCGGACCAACCGGCAACGATGTGGTATCATAACTTTTCGTGCTTTCACTGAAATAATAGGCGCCGATCACATATTGGAGGCTGTTGTCGGCGGTTGATCCGACAAGTTGCAGTTCCTCCGAGAACTGTTTCTGGTTGGAATCGAACGTGGTGATGAACAACGGGAACGGGCCGAGGGCGCCGGTCAGATAGTCCATATAGGTGTGGTTCTTCAGCTTGCGATAGCCGGTGATCGAACGCAGCGTCAGGTTGTCGCCGATGTCCCAGTTCATGTGCAGGCTGTGGCCCTGTGCCACCACATGATTGGGCTGAAGATCGCGCACCGCCGGCGACCCTTTGGTGGGGCGAGGCGCGGTGGCGGGATAGAACGGCACAGCCGCCAGAAAAGCCGGGGTATCGTTCACCACCGATCGGTCATAGGCATAGCGGATATCGAGATCAGGAACCGGCGACCAACGCACCGCCGCCCGGTATCCGTCGCGGCGCTGATCGCCAAACCGCTCAGCCCCGGTGCCGACATTGTCCACGAAGCCGTTCTTCGCGGTGTGCAGATATGCGAGCTCGACGGCCAGCGTCGAACCGATGGGAATGTTGAGCCGGGTGCGGGTGCGGAACTGGTCACGGTTCCCGTAGGTAAAGCGTTGATCAGCACCCCACGTCTCGAATGCCGGCGCCCGGGTGATGAAATTGATGGCGCCGCCGGTGGCATTGCGGCCGTAAAGCGACCCTTGCGGACCGCGCAGCACCTCGATCCGCTCGATCTCGGCCACTTCCATAGCCAGCCCCTGCGAGCGGGCGACATACACACCGTCGAGATAGATGGCAACACTTGGGTCTTGCGTCACCTGATCGTCGTTGTTGCCGATGCCGCGAATGAACACGCGGGCGGTGGTGGCGCTGTTGGGGTGCGGGGTGATCTGCAGGGCCGGCACCTGCCCCGGCAGATCAGTAATATCCTTGATGCCGGCACGTTCCAGCCCGGCAGTGGTAAGGGCGACAATCGAGATCGGCACATCCTGCAGATTCTCTTCGCGCTTTTGGGCTGTGACGATGATATCGGCAACGCCGCTGTCGGCCTGGGCAGCTTCGGCCTGGGCAACATCGGCCTGGGCAACATCAGCCTGCTGCGCCGCGACTGGAGCCGACAATCCGGTGAGGAACACCGCCGCCGCTCCGCTCAAGAGCAATGATTTCATGATGCACATCCTCCCTGATGGCAGATCTGAAGACCGTTTCGCCGTTGGTTTCGCCGTTGGTCGGCTTTTTATTTCATGCAATTCTACCTGCACGCAGGCAGATTGACAAGAGTTTTTCGTCAACCCATTAGGCGCTCGAGGAACAGGACGACATGAAAGCCAGGCCCCGGGCCAAACCCAACCAGTCAATTGACCGAGGTGCGGCCACCCGCGAAAAAATCCTCGTTGAGGCCGAATCCATTTTTGCCAGCCTGGGGTTTGCCACTGCCCGCCTTGAAGACGTGGCCCAGGCCGTCGGGGTCAAACGGGCGTCACTGGTGTATTATTTCCGCACCAAGCAGGAAATTTACGACGAAGTGGAAGCCCGCATCTTTAATGCGCTGCAGGAAGCGGTGGCCGCACGCCTCGAACCGCTGACCGACCCTTGGGAACGAATCGACGCCCTGATCGACAGCTGGTTTGATTTCATGCTGAACCGTCCGACGGCGGCACAGATCATCAACCGGGTAGCCGCTGACAGCACACCGCGAACCGGCAACCCGGTTGAATATTCTGCCAACACTCTGATTACTCTTGAGCAGGTCATCTACGACGGAATCGAGAAAGGCTGCTTTGCCCCCACCCGGCCAGTGTATTTCGTAGTCACGATCGGTGCGAGCATTCTGCATTTCATCTGCACCGGCTTGCTTTATGGCGAGGGACGCGCCTTCAACCCGACAGACCAGGCGGAAATCGCCGCGTTCCGCCAGGTGTTGAAATCCGTGACCCGCGCGCTGCTGACGCCTGCCACCGGCCCGACGGCCTGATCAGAACCGCCGTGATACCCCGGCCGCCAGAGTGAAGCCGCGGCTGACGCCGCCGGGAGTCACGGCGCCACCAAGATCAATCTGCAGATCATCGGCCGGCATCAACGCCATCGACAGGCCCAGCCCATGCCGGGTCTCACTGCCGAACGGGTCTTCGTCGCGATCGATCTGATATTCCAGCGTGGCTGACACTCGCGGGTGAAGAGAGACGTTGAAACCGCTAACCAGCCCGTAGGCCAGATGTCGGCCCTGTTCATCGATATCGGGGGCAGCAGAAACCTGTGCTGTGAACTCCAGCGACAGGCGTGGCGCCAGCTCGAAGCTGATGGGTACGATTACCCCGGTCGCCCAGGTTCCCGACCCGTGTGGCGGCTGCCCCACCGGCAGGCTGACCCACGGCATCACCGCAACCGCCACCGCTGATCCATCGGGGTTGCGCAGATTGTGGCGCACCGCCAGGCTGACATCGCCGGTCGCCGCCTGCCAGTTGCCAATGGTGTGGCCGTTCAGCCGCTCCCGCCACCAGCCGAACCCGCCGAACCCCAGCTGCACCTCGGTGCGGCTGCCGACACCCAGCCGCAACAGCAGATCGGCAACGGTGAGGTTATCGGCACGGTCTGCCCCTGCCCGCAACGCCGTCCATTGCAACCCACCCAGTTCGATCGACACATGCCCCGAATCGATGATGCACGCCGGCGTGCCGAGTCCGGGGCGATCCGGGCAGTACTCCCGCAGTTCTGCAGCAGCCAGCGGCCATGGCAGGCCCACCAATACCGCGGCCACCATCCCCTGCACTGCACCAGGCCCTACTGTCACCCGTGCAGGTGTAATTCTTCCGGGGGCGAATCGGCAAGGCTGATGCCATCGAGCACATCAGACGTGGCGTCGCGTACTGC
The DNA here is from genome assembly GCA_039808025.1 of Sphingomonadaceae bacterium. Taxonomy (GTDB): domain Bacteria; phylum Pseudomonadota; class Alphaproteobacteria; order Sphingomonadales; family Sphingomonadaceae; genus Sandaracinobacteroides. The sequence continues at coordinate 211,258 of JBDHSK010000001.1, forward strand.
CAGCATTACCAGCCGCAGGTGGCACTCACTTTCAGGGACGCAATTCTCGCAAGGTTCATAGGCAAGGCGGCTGGCGCAGGGCACCAGTGCCAGCGACCCGCGCGTCACCCGCACGATATCGCCATAGGTTACTTCGGCAGGAATGCGCTCCAGCCAGTAGCCCCCCGTTCGACCGCGTTTGGTCGAGACGATTCCTGCCCGCGACAGCTCTGACAGGATGACAGTGAGAAATTTGCGCGGAATCTGCTGAGACTCGGAGATTTCGCCGATCTGGATCGGCCCATCGCCATGATGGCGCGCCAGAAACTCCAGCGCCCGAATGGCATAACGGGTCTTCATGTTCAGCATGACGGCGACGGCTTTGCGCGCGTGTCATCCTTTTTTCAACCCGAATAGCAGACTTTCCGGACATAAATCTGCCAGGTCACGGCCACACGTCAGCAATTCCGGTGCTGTTGTGACATTTAGGAAACATCACCAGTTGCTGTTCCTCGACCAGGGAAGGCAAAGTCTACAGGTTCAGCTTACCGGCAAGCAGTGCTGCCAGCCGGTCGAGTTCGGCGACGACCGGCCCATTGGCAGGCGGGATTCCGGCATCCGAAGCGGCGACAATCTGCGGATCCATCGGCAGGGTGGCGATCACGGGATAATTGGCGGGGGGGTCACCGAATACGCTGCCCGCCATGTTCATCACCACCCCGGCAACCGGAATCTTCAGCAGCTGGAAGAACGCCTCGGCCCGCCGGGCATCGGCCCGCGCCAGCATCTGCGGCGTCGTCACCACCACGGCCAGCGACGGCGCCAGCTTCTGGGCCATCGACAGGTGAATGTCGCCGGTGCCTGGTGGCAGATCGACAACCAGCACATCTAGCCCGCCCCAGTCACCTGACTGGGCCATCTGCACCACGGCACTGGCTATCAGCGGCCCGCGCCACGCAACAGCCTTGTCAGGGTCGGTCATCACGCCCATCCCCAACATCTTCAGGCCGTGCGCCTGCAACGGCACCAGCCGCTTGTCGTCGCCAGCCCCTGTTGCCCGCGCCTGGCCGTCAATCCCCAGCAGAATCTGCACGGACGGGCCCTGAATGTCGGCATCGAGAATACCGACTTTCAGGCCACGCCGTTGCAGCGCCAACGCCAGGTTGACCGCCACCACCGATTTGCCGACGCCGCCCTTGCCCGCCCCCACGGCAATGATGTGCCGGACTCCAGGAATGGGGCCGCTCGGCTTTCGCTCGGCCGTCTGCACCACCCGCACATTCCCGGCACCGGCCGCCGTCATGGCCTGTGTTACCAGTTTTTCCAGGCGATCACCTGCCTCGCGCGACAGATCCCCCACCTCAAGCACCATCCCGACGCTGCAATCATCGCGCCCCACCAGCCCCGATACCCGGCCGCTGGAAGCCAGGGTGCCGCCCATCGGGTCAGCAACGGAATCGAGCACGGCCTGCCAGCGCTTGCGGTTCTGCTCCCGGTCCGACATGCAACAGCCTCGCTTTCTGTGAGATAGCCCCCTATATCCCTTCTTCATCGGGCTGCAATCGTGGCCAGCCACATCGAGGAGCATCTGCCTGCATGCCGTGGAAGGACAATGAAGACGGGAACGACAGCGGCAAGGGGAAAGGCCGCAACCCCTGGGGGGGCGGCGCCAACGATGGTGGCGGGTCGTCATCAGGTCCACGTAACCCATGGGGAGAAAAGCCAAATCCGCCGCGCAATGATGGCGGCCGCAACAGCGGCACACCGGATTTCGACGAGTTCATCCGTCGCAGCCAGGAAAAGCTGCGCGGGCTGGGTGGCGGAGGAGGTGGCGGTGGCGGCGCGCGACTACCTGCCGCACCCCCTGACCTGCCGTGGGTCCCGATCATCGCCGGGCTGGTGCTGGCAGGGTTGGCCTTCACTTCGGCCTATCGGGTCGATGCCGGAGAACGCGGGGTGATCAGCCGCTTCGGCAAATACAACTCGACCACCGGCCCCGGCTTCCACCTGAAACTGCCTGCCCCCATCGATACGGTCACCAAGGTGAAGTTCGAGGACATCCGCACCGACCTGATCGGCGCCACCGAAGGCGACACCGAAAATCTGATGATCACCGGCGACGGCAACGTCATCAATATCGCCTATGCGGTGCGCTGGCGCATCCGTAACGCCGAAGATTTCCTCTACCAGGTGGCTGACCCGGAACAGACCGTGCGCGATGCCACCGAATCGGCCATGCGCGAAGTGGTCGGACGCTCGACACTCAACAATGCCATCGGGCCGGAACGAGCCGCCATCGCCGAGGATGTGCGGGTGCGGGTTCAGGACATCCTCGACAGCTATCACGCCGGGGTGGTGGTGCAGGGCATCGACATCAACAAGGCCGACCCGCCAGCCGCTGTCGACGAAGCCTTCAAGGATGTGTCGGCCGCCCAGCAGGACGCCCAACAGTTCCTGAACCAGGCGCGCGCCTATTCCCAGCAGATTGCCGCCCAGGCGGCCGGTGCCACCGCCGCGTTCGACAAGGTGTATGCCGAATACAAGCTGGCGCCTTCTGTCACCCGCAAGCGCATGTATATGGAAACGATGGAACAGGTGCTGTCGAAGGTCGACAAGACGGTAATCGAAGCGCCGGGCGTGCAGGCCTATCTGCCGCTGCCCGAGGTGCAACGCCGTGCCAAGGCCAACCGTGAGGAGGCGCCGCAATGAACCAGCGTCTCCTGGTCGCCGGTGGCGTTCTGGCAGCAGCGGCTGCGGCCTTCGTCGCCACATCGGTCTTGCGGGTCAAGGAAGACCAGCAGGCAATCATCCTGCAACTTGGGCGGCCGGTCGCTACCGTCAATACCTACAAACCCAACCAGCGGCTGGGGGAGACGGGGGCGGGGCTGGTTCTGAAAACACCGTTCGTTCAGAACGCCGTCTTCATCGACAAGCGGATCATGTCGCTGGAAATCCAGCCGCAGACCGTGTTGTCGACCGATCAGTTGCGCCTTGTTGTCGATGCCTTTGCGCGCTTCCGTGTCACCGACCCGGTGCGCATGTATCAGACGGTGCGCACCGAAGACCGGCTGAAAGAGGAACTGTCGCGGATCCTCTCGTCACGCATCCGCAACGAACTCGGAGCGCAGCGGTTCGACGCCATGCTGTCACCGGAGCGCACGCAATCGATGGAGAATATCCAGCAGGCCGTGAACCGTTCGGCGCAGGCCTATGGCGCCGAAGTGGTGGACGTGCGCATCAAGCGCGCCGACCTGCCGCCAGGCACACCGCTGGAAGCCGCCTATGAACGCATGCGCACCGCCCGCCAGCAGGAAGCGCTGACCATTCGCGCCAACGGTGCGCGCGATGCCCAGATCATCCGGGCCCAGGCCGATGCCGACGCTGCCCGGGTCTATGCCGAGAGCTTCAACAAGGACCCGGAATTCTATTCCTTCTACCGGGCCATGCAGGCCTACCGGACCAGCTTCAACGAGGGGAACAGCACGCTGGTTCTCAGCCCGAGCAATGAATTCCTGCGGGAATTCAAGGGACGCAACTGACCATGACAGACTGGCGAGACTATTCGTGGCCGATATTCTGAAACGCTCACCGGCTGCCACCCCGCCTTTGTCTGCCGACAGCCCTGTGGAATGAACGTATTTTTTTGCTGGCTTGTGATATTAATGCAACCATTCACGGACGATTAAATTACTCAGGGCCAAAAGCATCCGGTCAACGAACCAGCCCGATGGGAGCATATCTGGTGTCCGAATCAAAGAAGAATCAATTCCTTATCGCCGGTCTTTCCGCTGGCGTCGCCGCTGTCATCGCCACTGCCATTCCCGTTGTGGCCCAGAATGTCATGGCGCCGGCCACCCCACCGGCATCGGCCCCAGTTGCAGCGGCGCCGGCACCGGCCCCGGCAACCACCTCAGCCACGCCCGTCTATGCCCCGCCACGCGGCGCCCCCCTCAGCTTTGCGGATCTCACTGCCAAACTGCAACCCGCCGTCGTCAACATCTCGACCACCCAGAAGGTGCAGGTCGGTGGCGGATTCCCCGGCTTCCGTTTCGGCCCCGGATCGCCGCTCGATGAACTGTTCCGCCGCTTTCAGGAGCAGCAGGGCGATGATGGTCAGCCCGTCACCCGCGAGGCCACTTCACTGGGGTCGGGCTTTCTGATTTCTCCTGATGGCTATGTGGTAACCAACAATCATGTGATTTCCGGACGAGACGGCCAGAAGCTGGTCGACAGTGTCACTGTCACGCTGTCTGATCGCCGGGAATACAAGGCAAAAGTGGTGGGGCGCGATCTGCTCTCGGACCTTGCGCTTCTGAAGATCGACGGCCAGAACCTTCCCTATGTGCAGTTCGGCAACTCGGAAGGCACCCGGGTGGGCGACTGGGCGATTGCCATCGGCAACCCTTTCGGGCTGGGCGGCACCGTCACGGCCGGGATCGTTTCGGCCCTGCATCGCGGCATCCAGGGCGGTGGCGCTTATGATCGCTATATCCAGACCGATGCCTCGATCAACCAGGGCAATTCGGGAGGCCCGTTGTTCGATCTGAACGGCAATGTCATCGGCATCAACACTGCCATCTTCTCGCCGACGGGGGGGAATGTGGGCGTTGGCTTTGCCATCCCCGCCGAGCTGGCAAAACCGGTCATCGACCAGTTGCGCACCACCGGCAAGGTGCGACGCGGCTATCTGGGCGTGCAGATTCAGGGTATGACCCCCACCATGGCCTCGTCGCTGGGGCTTCCCAAAGACCGTGGCGAAATCGTCGCCGGGGTTGAGCCGAATGGCCCGGCCAGTGCCGCCGGCATCAAGCAGGGCGACGTGGTGATGAAGATGAACGGCCAGGAGGTAACCCCTGACAACAGCCTGTCGTACATCGTCGCCAATCTGCCGGTGGGGTCTACCGTGCCGGTGGAGGTGGTACGGAATGGCCGGAGGGTGCAGCTGAAGGCCACCATTGCCCAGCGGCCATCAGAAGCGCTGCTGGCCGGCCAGCCGCAGGAAGAGGAAAATGCCCAGTCTCGCGAAAGTGACCAGGCTGGCGCCGAGGCTGCGCGTAAATCGCTTGGCCTTACCCTGCAGGCCCTGACCCCGGAAATTCGCCAGCAGTTGCGGATCACCGACACCACCGGCGGGGTGGTCATCTCGCACGTCAATCCATCGTCGAGCGCCGCGCAGGAAGGGTTGCGGCGCGGTGACATCATCACCTCGATCAATCAGGTTCCGGTTGCGACACCACAAGAGGCCGCCAACGTGGTGGCAGAGGCCCGCAAGGCCGGGCGCGATACGGTGCTGCTGTTCGTGCAACGTGGCAATACGCCGGGTCGCTTCATCGGCGTGAAGGTGCAGTAATCAGCGCGGGCCGGCGGCATCGCTGCCGGCCCACCTGCCCCCGCTGTGAAATCAGGGTTAACACGCACTGGCGGGTTACTTAATCCTGTTGACAGCCAAACTAGTGCCCCTAACCTCCAGATTTTCAATCGGGGGTCACTGACATGCGCACCATCTATTTGCAGCTTTCAGTCATCGTTGCGGCAAGCCTGTCTACGGCATCGTTCGCCACCGGCACCCTCATCGCCTCGGGCGATGAATGGCAATTATCTAACGTCGCCTACGGGGTGGATACCATCGCCGGCACCGAAGCGCTGGTCAACAATCTGGCCCTCAACCTTGGTGGCAGCGACTACCTGTTCCTGACCGGCAACACCAATGTTCCGCAATCAATGCTGACCAGTGCCGCCTCCCAGTTCGAGTCGCTTGGCAAGACCATCGACTTTTCAGCCACCTTCGATCCGGTCGCCGACGCCGGCTATGATGCAGTTTTTCACTTCGGCCAGGTGGTGAACCCGGACGATTTTGCAACTTATGTGAACAATGGCGGGAATGCCTATGTGTCGCTGGGCGGCGGGTGGCTGGGAGACGCTGCAGCCGAAGCCGCCCTCTGGAACCCGGTGCTGGCCCAGTACGGGCTTATCGCCGGAGACACATGGTTTCCATATCAGGGGTTTGCCATTGCCGATATCACCGTCGGGCCATCCGACACCCTGCTGTGGGGCTATGGCCAGTCGATTGAGAAGCTGACGCCGCAATCGCCCAGCCAGTCCTATGTGCGCGGGAGCTTCTCTGGCGGCCCGGTAATCGGCCTGATCGGCACCAGCCGTCCGTTCGCCATACCCGGCGTCCCGGAACCGGCAAGCTGGGCCTTGCTGATCGCCGGGTTCGGGTTGGTGGGCATGGCCAGCCGTCGCCGGACACGTCTGGCCCCTCCTATCGCCTGAGCAATCGGCCCAGGGCCGGACCAGAGTAATGCCAGGCCGCCATCAGAAGCCGCCCTGCCAGACAGGTGACTGATCAGGCCTTCAGGCGCTGCAATGCCTGTTCGCGGCCGATCAGGGGCAGCAGCGCCGCCATGTCGGGCCCATGGTCAAGGCCGGTCAGCGCCAGTCGCAGCGGCATGAACAGTGCCTTGCCCTTGCGGCCGGTGGCCGTTTTCAGCGCCGCGGTCAGGGCACCCCAGCTGTCGGCATCGAACGCCAGGCCCTCCAGCACGTCGGCAGCCTGATGGACAAAAGCGCGATCTTCGGCGGCAAGTTCTGCCGCGCCAATCGGCCCGTCGATCACCGCCTTCCATTGGGCACTTGCAGCAACACTGTCGATGTTGCCGCGCACCGCCAGCCATTCGGCTTCGGTTAACGGGGTGCGGCCGGCCACTGCGGCATAATCAAGCTGGTGGAGGATGCGGCTGTTGAGTTGCGCCAGCTCTTTGTCGTCGAACCGGGCAGTGGCGCGCCCCAGATGCGCAAGATCAAAACTTTCGAGCAATGGCGCGTCGCTGGTTACCGGCTCGACCGGCAGGCTGGTGCCCAGACGCGCCAGCAAAGCCTTCACGGCAATCGGCTCGACCCCGCGTTCACGGAAATCCGCAACCCCGATCGACCCCAGCCGCTTGGACAGCGCCCCTTCGGCGCCGGTAAGCAACGCCGCGTGGCCAAAGCGCGGCGCCGGGGCGCCCATGGCCGCAAACATCTGCAACTGGATACCGGTGTTGGTGACGTGATCCTCGCCGCGCACCACATCGGTGATGCCCATATCGACATCGTCGATCACGCTGGGCAGCATATAGAGCCAGCTGCCGTCAGCACGGCGGATCACCGGATCAGACAAAGACGCGACATCGATCTTCGAGTCACCGCGCACCAGATCGTGCCACTGGTGCGGCAGATCGGGAGACAGCCGGAAGCGCCAGTGTGGCTTGCGCCCCTCGGCGGCAAAGCGGGCGTGGTCGGCTTCGGTAAGCGCCAGCGCCGCACGATCGTACACGGGCGGCAGCCCCCGCCCCAGCAGCACCTTGCGCTTCAGCTCCAGTTCTTCGGGCGTATCATAGGCGCGATAGACATGACCGCCGGCGGCCAGTTGCTCCAGCACCTGTTCATAGCGGTGCAACCGCTCCGACTGCTTCTCCTCGTGGTCGGCCGGCATGCCGAGCCAGTCCAGATCGTCGCGAATCGACTGGGCATATTCTTCGGTCGAGCGGGCGACATCGGTATCATCGAGGCGCAGGATGAAGCGGCCGCCAGCCTTGCGGGCCAGCAGCCAGTTCAGCAGGGCGGTGCGGACATTGCCGACGTGCAGGCGGCCAGTGGGAGATGGCGCGAAACGGGTGACTATCATGATAGCGCAGGCCGATAGACCCTGGCGCGCCACAGCGCAAACCCCCCTCGCAGCAGCCGGAGCATCAGCCGGTGCATCCGTATCGGAGGCGTCGCTCAGCGATACAACGCCTCAAGCCGCTCTGCGTAGATGAGCTTCAGGATGTGGCGGCGGATCTTGAGGCTTGGGGTCATCTGCTCGTTCTCGACGGTAAACGGCGCATCGGCCAGTATCACCCGCCGCACCTTTTCAAGGGTTTGCACCTGCTGGTTCACCCGGTCAACCGCAGCCTGCACGGATCGCACGAACTCCGGCATGCCCGAAAGCCTAGCCACATCGGCCCCGTTGGCCGCAGCCCACTCCATCATGTATTCGGCGTTGGGCACCACTACCCCCACCAGATAGGGCCGGCGGTCCCCATAGACCATCGCCTGCGAGATTTCCGGTTGCAGAGTCAGCATGCCCTCGATGCGCTGGGGCGCGACATTCTCGCCCTTGTCGTTGACGATGATGTCTTTCTTGCGATCGGTGATGACGATGTGCCCGTCTTCATCGATGATTCCGATATCGCCGGTGTGCAGCCAGCCATCGACCAGAGCCTTGGCGGTTTCCTCGGGGTTTCGCCAATAGCCGTGCATCACCAGCTCGCCGGCCACCAGAATCTCGCCGTCGTCGGCGATCATCACTTCGGTTTCATAAAGTGGTGGTCCAACGGTGTGCATCTTGATGCCGGCGGCCGGCCGGTTGCAGCTTACCACCGGGCCGGCTTCGGTCTGCCCATAGCCCTGCAACAGGGTGACACCTACGGAACTGAAGAACAGCCCCACCTCGGGGTTCAGCGGCGCCCCACCGGAAACCATCGCCTTCAGACGGCCTCCCATGCGGGCCGCCACCTTTTTCTTGATGGTCCGCTCGACAAGGAAGGCAACGGGACGATCAAAGAGGCCGATTCGCCGGCCGGTCAGGCGCTTGCGCTCCAGCCGCTCGGCATGCGCCAGCATCCGGGTTGCCATCCCCCCTTCCTTTTCGATGCCTTTCAGCATGCGTGCGCGCAACACCTCGAACAGGCGCGGCACCACGACCATGATACTGGGGCTGACTTCCTCGATATTGGCAGCCAGCTTCTCCAGACTTTCGGCGTAATACAGTCGCGCTCCCAGCGCGATGGGCAGAAACTGGCCTGCCGTATGTTCATAGGCATGGCTTGGCGGCAGGAACGACAGGAAGGTTTCACGGCCGGTATCGGGGAAATCGGCCTTGATGATCTCGGCACAGCCAGCCACGTTGTGCAGAATGGCCCCATGGTGCTGCATCACCCCGCGCGGCGTACCACCCGTGCCCGAGGTATAGATCAGGCACGCGATATCACGGCGACGCATGCCGGCCACCTGGCGGCGAATGGTGGCGGCATCGCCCTGATGCGCTTGCAGCAGGGTTGAGGCATCGCGCACTGCCAGCTTGTCTCCGGCCTGGGCGATACCAAGGTCCTCGATACCGATCAGGGTTTTCAGTTCCGGGGCCGACATGGCGGCGGAAAGCACCGTGCGTGCCAGTTTGGCAGTGGAAACCACAACCATGCGCGCACCGCTGTTCTCGAGGATGTGCTGGTGATCGCGCGCCGTGTTGGTGATGTAGGTAGGAACCGAAATGCCGCCGGCGGCCATGATTCCCAGATCCCACAGGGCAAATTCCGGTCGGTTTTCGGAAACCAGCATCACCCGGTCACCGGGCTTCAGGCCCTCGGCTTTCAGGGCCGTGGCGATCGACACCACGGTGGCGGCAGCGGCGCGCCAACTGATCGCCTGCCAACCGCCTTCGCCCTTGCGATAGAGAAATCCCTCATCCGCCAGACGATCAGCCTGGGCGAAAAACATCTCGAGAAGATTGCGCCAACGCTCCAGCGCCGGCTCTACGGAACTTTCCGCCTGTCGGAGGCGTTCGGCGGTGGCGATATCATCCCGGCTCATCGCATCTTCCCCCTTGTCAGTCGGTCAACCGCCATGGCCTGCCCTTCGCTGCGCGGGTCTGCCGCCGCGCGCCAGCCGCCCGCCGCCCGTACCAGCGCATTGGTTTTCAACGGCAGGGTGGCAGCCCGCACATTACGATGGCCAAGCGCCGTCAGGGCCGGTGCCATGGCGGCAAGCGATGTGTCCGCTTCGTAACGCACACCGGATTTGTCGGCGATGATCTGGGGAAAGGCAATGGCCTTCTCTACCGGCATTCCCCAGTCAAGCCGGGCGATCACCGCCTTGGCCACCTGTGCGATGATGGTGGCGCCGCCCGCTGCTCCGAACGCCGCCAGCGGCTTGCCATCATGGCCATAGACGATCACTGGCGCCATCGAGCTGCGCGGCCGTTTGCCGGGTTGCACGCGGTTGGCCGATGGCACACCATTGCGTTCAGGAACCAGATCGAAATCGGTCAGTTCGTTATTCAGCAGGAAGCCTGCCGCCACCAGCCCCGAGCCGAATGGCCCTTCGATGGTGCTGGTATAGGTGGCGACATTGCCGGATTCATCTGCGGCAGCAATGTGCGAGGTGCCATGCACATCGGTGAGCGGCACCCGGTTCGCCACCGTCATGCCGCGCGGGGTGCCGGCCTTCACCTCGGCCATCGCCACGTCGGGGCGGATCAGGGCGCTGCGGCGGCGGATATAGGCTGGTTCCAGCAGGCCTTCCACCGGCACCGGCACAAAATCATCGTCGGCCCCGAATGCCTCGCGGTCGGCATAGGCCAGGCGTTGCGATTCCGCGAACAGGTGCTGGGCCGTGACGCTTTGGGCCCCAAGCTTTGCCAGATCAAATCGTTCAAGTTGCATCAGGATCTGCAACACCGCAACACCACCCGACGATGGCGGCCCCATGGTGCAGACCGTATAGCGCCGGTATGGCCGGCACAGCGGTGGGCGCGCAACCGCGCGGTAGGAAGCCAGATCATCGGCCGTAAGCGCCGCGGGGTGGCGGAAGGCATTGGCAACCGCGGTGGTGACTTCGGCACCGATGGGCCCCTGGTAAAAGGCATCCGGGCCATCGTCCGCCAGCTTGCGAAGCGTTGCCGCCAGTTGCGGCTGCTTCAGCAGGTGCCCGGTGGGCCAGGGCTTGCCGTTGTGGTCGAGAAAGATGGCAGCAGCTGCCGGGCTGGCGGCGAGCATCGTCTGAAAAGCGCCGCTGAACCGGTTGAGACGGGGCGATACCGGCACCCCCTGCTCGGCCATGCGGATCGCCGGCTCGAACAGCGTCGCCCACGATACCTTGCCCCAGCGCTCATGAGCCTGCGCCAGCAACGCCACGGTTCCGGGAACACCCACCGAATAACCGCCGGGGACAGCCTCGCGGAAGGCCATGGGGGTGCCATCACGTTTGAGAAAGCGATCAGGCCCGGCCGCGGCTGGCGCTTTCTCGCGGCCGTCGATGGTGTAAGCCCGCCCGGTGGCGGCATCATTCACCACCAGAAAGCCACCACCGCCAATCCCGCTCGACTGCGGTTCAGCCACTGTAAGAGCGATGGCGACAGCAAGCGCTGCATCGACTGCTGACCCGCCTTTTTCAAGGATCTCCGCCCCGGCAGCCGTGGCCCGCGGATCAGCTGAGGTGACAACTGACGGGCCCGTCGCCACCGTATCAATCGGACGACGCCCGGCATAGCGGGCCTCTGGTTCATAGAACTGGGCGCTGGGGGTGGTTTCGACCGGCGCCGCAGTCTGGGCGCTGGCTGCGGCACTCAGCCCAAGGGCCAGTGCCGCCAACAGAAGTTCGTGCCGCATGGACCATCGATAAGCGGCCCATGCCGCTGGCTCAAGCCCCTACGCCGACTGCTTCGGTAACCGATGCAAAGCCATCACGTTTCAGCAGCTTCGCCAGATCAGCGGCCATGCGGGCCGGCAAGGTCGGCCCTTCGTAAACAAGGGCGCTGTACAATTGCACCGCCGAGGCTCCGGCCCGGATTCGCTGATAGGCATCATCGCCGCTGGCAATGCCGCCGGCGGCGATCAGCGGCAACCGCTTTCCCAGCCGCCGGCTGAACGACTTCAACCTGGCGTGCGCCAGCGCTGCCAATGGTGCACCGGAAAGGCCACCCGCCTTAGTTGCCCAAACGGATCGCAGCTCACCAGGACGTGAGATGGTGGTATTGGAGACGATGAGCGCGGCAATCGGTGCTGCCAGCACCGTATCGGCGATGAAGTCCATCTGCGCGTCATCGAGATCAGGAGCGACTTTCAGAAACAGCGGCGGGCCATCGCCGCCGCGCGCCTCGGCGGCAGCAGCCAGCAGTTCCGGCAGGGCATCGCCCTGCAGCCCGCGCAGACCCGGCGTGTTGGGAGACGAAATGTTCAAGGTGATCCAGGCCGCCCGGTCAGCCACCCTGGCGACTGCCCGGGCGTAATCAGCAATGCGGTCGGCAGAGTCCTTGTTGGCGCCGACATTGACTCCCAGACGCGGGTGCGGCCTGAGCCGTGGCAGCGCCGCCTCGACACCGCCGTTGTTGAACCCCAGCCGGTTGATGACCGCGCGATCCTCGGTCAGCCGGAAGATGCGCGGGCGCGGATTGCCCGGCTGCGGCAAGGGCGTCAGCGTTCCCACCTCGGCAAAGCCGAACCCGAACCCCAGCATCTGCCGCCAGACGCGGGCATCCTTGTCGAACCCCGCCGCCAACCCGATGGGCGAGGGAAAGCGCAGCCCGGCGATATGGGTCTCCAGCACCGGGTCGAAATCGTCGAGTGCCGGTGACGGCAGACGCTCCACCAGCGACAGGGTAAGATGATGGGCGCGTTCCGGGTCGAGCCGGAACAGCAACGGGCGCAGCAGCGAGAACATGGTTTCTCCCATGCGACGGGCAGGCGACGGCCGCAAGCCTCCTACCCCTGGCCGGGCTGCGGCAAGGCCAGATCAGGCCCGGCCCATCATCTGAGGTTGAGCATTGCCCGTCTGTCGTGTAACGCCCGCCGTCAACGACCACCGGCTTCATGCGAGAACGCCCGCTGTGACGCATTTCCGGCAAGGCGGTCGTGCAACTGAACCCGACAACCACCGAGCTTACTCTTCATGACCCTTGCCCTTGCCGACCGGAAAATCGCCATCATCGGCCTTGGTTACGTCGGCCTGCCGCTGGCCCTGCAATTTGGCCGCCACCGACCCACCATCGGTTTTGACATCAAGGCCAAACGTATCGCCGAACTCAGGCAGGGACACGATCACACACTGGAGGCCGACTCCGACGAACTGGCCGCTGCCACCCACCTGCGCTATACTGCCAACCCTGAAGACCTGCGCGATTGCGGGGTGTTCATCGTGACTGTTCCCACTCCCATCGACGATGCCAATCGTCCTGACCTGACACCGCTGATACGCGCCTCGGAAATGATCGGCGCCGTGATGCCCGATGGCGCCATCGTCATCTATGAATCGACGGTCTATCCCGGCGCCACCGAAGAAGTGTGCGTTCCGGCCCTCGAACGTGCTTCGGGAAAGCGGTTCAACCAAGATTTCTTCTGTGGCTACAGCCCGGAACGCATCAACCCGGCAGACAAGGCCCACAAGCTGCCAACCATCGTGAAGGTCACCAGCGGCTCGACCCCCGATGTCGCCGACACCGTCGATGCCCTGTATCGCGAGATCATCACTGCCGGAACTCACAAGGCCAGCAGCATCAAGGTGGCTGAAGCCAGCAAGGTAATCGAAAACACCCAGCGCGATCTCAATATCGCCCTGATGAACGAGCTTTCGATCGTATTCGCCCGTATTGGCATCGACACCAACGAAGTATTGGCGGCCTCTCTTACCAAGTGGAATTTCCTCAACTTCCGGCCAGGGCTGGTTGGCGGCCACTGCATCGGTGTCGATCCCTATTATCTGACCCATAAGGCCGAACAACTGGGATATATTCCCCAGGTAGTTCTGGCGGGCCGCCGCATCAACGACAACATGGGCCGCTATGTGGCGCGCAACACCATCAAGAAGATGCTGCAAGCCGGCATGGATGTGCCGCGCTGTCGGATCGGAGTGATGGGCGTTACCTTCAAGGAGAACTGCCCTGATATCCGCAACTCGCGCGTTGTCGATCTGGTGCGCGAACTGAAAGACCACAACGTCACGGTGCTGCTTACCGACCCGCACGCCGATGCAGCGGAAGTACAGACGGAAACCGGCCACCAGATGGTGCCGATCGAGCAGTTGTGCGACCTCGACGCCGTGGTAGTGGCGGTGAGCCATGATGAATACCGGAAGATGACGGCAAGTGATCTAAGGCCGATGGCACGCGGGGAGTCACCGGTGCTGGCCGACGTAAAGGGAATTTTCGACCGCCATCAGGCAGCAGCGGAAGGATTCAGGGTTTTCCGGTTATGAACATTATCAGTCCCGACAGAAAAGTTCGATTCGCACTGGTTGGCGCCGGTCGCATTTCGGCCAGTCACATCAATGCGCTGAAGGTACACGAAGCCGACTGCCAACTGGTCGATGTCTGCGACACCAACCCTGAAGTGTTGGCAAAAGTCACCACTCAGACTGGTGCTCAGGGCCACGCGCGTCTGGAACTGATGTTGCGCAACACCGCTGCCGACTGTGTGATTATCACCACCCCCAGCGGCCTTCACCCGGCCCAGGCCATCGAAGTGGCAAAGGCCGGCAAGCATGTGGTTTCGGAAAAGCCGATGGCGACTCGCTGGCACGATGCGCTGGCCATGGTGCGTGCCTGCGATGAAGCCGGTGTAGAACTGTTTGTCGTCAAGCAGAACCGCCGCAATTCCACCCTGCAACTGCTGAAACAGGCGATCGACAAGGGCCGGTTCGGCCGCATCTATTCCGTGGCCGTCAACGTGTTCTGGACGCGCCCGCAGGAATATTACGACGCTGCGAAATGGCGCGGCACATGGGAATTCGATGGTGGCGCCTTCATGAATCAGGCAAGCCATTATATCGATCTGCTGAGCTGGCTGATCGGACCGGTGGAGAGCGTTGCCGCCTATACCGCCACCCATGCTCGCCGGATCGAGGCCGAAGACAGCGGCGTAGTGGCATTACGCTGGCGCAATGGCGCCCTTGGCACCCTGAACGTCACCATGCTCACCTATCCGAAGAATCTTGAAGGCTCGATCACCATATTGGGTGAAAAGGGCACCGTTCGGGTTGGTGGCGTGGCCGTGAACGAAATCCAGGAGTGGACGTTCGCAGACCACCAGCCCGAGGACGATGCCGTGCAGAACGCCAGCTATGAAACCACCAGCGTTTATGGCCATGGGCATCCGCTTTATTATGACAATGTGATCCGCACCCTGCGCGGCGAGGCACAGGCGGAAACCGATGGACGCGAAGGTTTGAAAAGCCTGGAGCTGCTGGTGGCCATGTATCGCTCGGCCCGTGATGGCTGCCGGGTTGCCCTGCCTCTGGAACGCTGACGTTGGCTTCGCAACTGACCATACACCCCACCGCTATCGTGGATGATGGCGCTACCATCGGCACTGGAACACGGATCTGGCACTGGGTCCATGTATGTGCCGAGGCAGTTATCGGCGACGGATGCTCACTTGGCCAGAACGTGTTCGTGGGAAACAATGTCAGGATCGGAAACAATGTCCGGATTCAAAATAATGTCTCCGTTTATGACAATGTAACACTTGAAGACGACGTTTTCTGCGGGCCAAGCATGGTATTTACCAATGTCTATAATCCTCGTGCAGCTGTGCCCCGCAAGAACGAATATCGCAACACACTTGTAAGAAGGGGGGCTACCCTTGGTGCCAACAGCACCATCGTGTGTGGTGTGACCATTGGTGCCCACGCCTTCGTGGCTGCAGGGGCTGTCATCAACCGTGATGTTCCGGCATATGCACTTATGGCGGGGGTGCCGGCACGGCAGATCGGATGGATGAGCGAAACGGGCGGCCGGCTGGACTTGCCAATGAACGGAGATGGGTTCGCGTTCTGTCCGATTTCGGGAGATCGCTACCAGATGCGCAATGGACAGGTGGAAAAATCAACCACATGAACAAGGAATCAGCCGTGGCTCCACAAGCTTTGCCCGCCACCATCCCCTTCATCGATCTGAAAAGCCAGTATGTAGAACTCAAGGATTCGGTGAATGCGCGCATCCAGCGCGTGCTCGACCATGGGCAGTATATTCTGGGCCCGGAAGTGAAAGAAGCGGAAGCACAACTGGCTGCCTATACCGGCGCCGACGAATGCGTAACCGTGGCCAGCGGCACCGAAGCGTTGCTGATTGCGCTGATGGCGCTGGACATCGGGCCGGGTGACGAGGTGATCACCACCCCGTTCACCTTTGCCGCCACTGCCGAAATGATCGTGTTGCTGGGCGCCACCCCGGTTTTCGTCGATATCGAACGCGATACCGGCAACATTGACGCCGCCGCAATCGAGACCCGCATCACTGCGCGCACCAGGGCGATCATGCCGGTCAGCCTGTATGGGCAGGCGGCCGACATGGCAGTGATCAATGCCATTGCCGAACGCCACGGCCTGACCGTGATCGAGGACGCCGCCCAGAGTTTCGGCGCGGATTATCAGGGCCGCAAGAGCTGCAATCTTTCAACCATCGGCTGCACCAGCTTCTTTCCATCGAAACCGCTGGGTTGCTACGGAGATGGTGGAGCGCTGTTCACATCTGACCCGGAGCTGGCACAGGCGTTTCGTGAAATCCGCATCCACGGACAAAGCCGCCGCTACACGCATACCCGCATCGGCGTTGGTGGTCGCATGGATACCCTGCAATGTGCGGTGCTGCTGGCCAAGATGGAAACCTTCAGCGACGAAGTAGCAAAACGGCTGGCACTGGGAGCACGCTATAACCGGCTGATCGATGCAGCCGGTATCCGCCGGGTGCAGCAACGCCCCGATCGCACCAGTGTTTTTGCACAATACAGCGTGTTCGTTGAGAACCGCGCCCAGGTGCAGCAAAAGTTGCAGGATGCCGGCATCCCGACCGCCGTGCACTACCCCATCGTGCTGCCGGAACAGCCGGCCTATGCTCATCTGTCCGGTGCGGACATTCCCAATGCCCGCTGGGCCGCCGACCATGTATTGAGCCTGCCGATGAGTCCCTTCCTCAGCGAAAGCCAGCAGGATCATATCGTTGAGGTACTGGCAGCCGCCGTTGCCGAGCAGCAGGCCACTGCATCATGAAGATCCTGATGATCTGTGAATTTTACGATGAAAAGCTGGAGTATCAGGAAAACCTGCTGACGAAATATTACGTCAAGAATGGCCATGAAGTAACCGTTATTACATCAACCTTTGATTCAGTTTTTGATTACTATAACGACAGGCACGATAACAGCAAGCCAGCGCGGACGTTCCATGATCAGGGGGCCAAGATCATGAAGCTGCCCTATCGCTACAACCTTCTTAACCGCTACCGCGCCTACCCGCGGCTGGATTCCCTGATCGCTGAAGAGCGCCCTGATCTCATCTATGTTCACGACATCAGCCCGAATTTCCCCGAAGCAATCGCTTATGTGAAGAAAAACCCGTCCTGCCGGATGATCATGGATTATCACGCCGATTACAGCAATTCCGGGAAAAATTGGCTGTCGATCCGGATACTGCACGGAGTGATGCGCAAACGCCTGCTCGACAAGGCCCGCCCCCATCTGCGGCGAATCTTTCCCATCATCCCCAGCAGCGTAGATTTCCTGCACGAAGTATATGGCGTGCCGCTGAACGAGATGGAAATCCTGCCACTGGGGGCCGACCGCGACCTTGTTCATGAAATTCGCCAGAACCGTGGCGGAGCAATGCTGCGCCGCCAATATGGCATCAAGGAGGGAGATACCGTCGTCTTCACCGGCGGCAAGCTGGCCCCGGCCAAACGCACCGAGCTGGCAATTGCCGCCATCAACCAGATGGCACGGCCTGACCTGCATCTGGTGATTGCCGGGGAAGCCGGTGACGAAGATGCTGACTACCGCCGGCAACTGGCTGATACCGCTGCCGGCAACCCCAATATCCACTTCGTCGGCTGGCTCGACAAGGTGGCTATCTACCGTCACCTCGATATGGCGGATGTGGCGCTGTTCCCGGCCAGCCAGTCAATCCTGTGGTTGCAGGCGATCGGTGCCGGTCTGCCGCTGATTGCCGGCAACACCGGCCACCAGTCGGTTCAGTACATGAACCTGCACGACAATCTCATCATGCTGGACAAGGCCGACATCAACACTGATGCCATCGCTGCGGCACTGGCATCGGTGATCGACGACCCGGCACGCATGGCGCAGATGCGCGAAGGTGCCGAACGGGTGGCCGATGAACAGCTGAACTGGGACCGGCTGATCGAGCGCACCCTGTCAGCCTGAGCCTGCTCGCCCAACCGACGGCGGATCCGCTGTTTCTCAGCGCCGACGTGGCCCCAGCAACAGGGCGATGAAAGTCGCCAGCCCCAGCCCTAGTGCGCCACCAAGCACTGCATATAGTAGTGGGCGCTGCGATTCGGGGTTGTGGCCACTGGTCACCGGCTGCACCACATCAGCGGCAAACGGCAGGCTAGTCGATGCCAACATCAACGTCTGCTCTTCCTTGGCAAGCATGGTCGCCAGATTTTCACGATATTCAGTAACCGGTGACCTCTGGATCTGCTGGCGGAGATAGGCGGCTCGGGCACTGGCCCGCTCGGCGGCGTCACGCCTGACCAATTCATTGGCATCAGCTACCAGCCAGCCAAGCAGCTTTTCGCCGCGCGCCAGATTGGTGTCTTCAAGGCGGATACGATAGAGTCCGGTCTCTCCCACTTCATTCATGCTGAGATGGTCGTTGTAGTAGGTGGCAAGGCTGCGTCCATCGGGTACGACCCAGGGTTCCAGCCCGAACATCGGATAGAATGTATCTTTCACCCATTGGACAACACCATGTGGTTTCCGCCAGGCCTTGCCATCCCACTGGTCATCAAACACCATCGGCAGCACGGGCCTCTTTTCTGCCTGAAATTCTCCCAACCGTACCGAAAACAACAAATAACGCAGGCGGGCAAAATCGCTGACGGTGGAATCGCCCTTGCCGACATTCACCCCGGCCACCGCTGCCAGCCGCGAGAGGTTGCCAAGCTGGGAGTCAATGCCGCTTACCGATTCCCGTGTCGGAGCCACCGTCACCTGAATGGCATGCACCGGCTTTTTCAGCGCCTGAACGGCAAACACTGCCAGCACCACCAGCAGCGGCAGCACTGCCAGCAGCATCCAGCGATCAATCAAAGGCCGCCAGAACTGCACGAGCGGCTGGCCGATTTCGCGATCGTCGTCGGTATTGATCAAGGCGGTTGCCATTTCCCTGTCTTGGTTCAGAACCGGAACGGCCGGCCCGAACGGGGGGCCGACAGCTGATGCCCTACGCTCTATGGCAGCCCACCCCATGTTCCAAGTGCTGAATTGGCATATTGGCGTTGATGAGCGAAGGTTGCTAGGGGAGCCGCCATGAAAGCACACCCGCAGATCGCCCGTTGGCGCGACGCCGATGGCCGTCTGCATGGCTGGTTGGCTTCGCTTGGCCTGGCACTGGTGATTGCCGGGCAGCCGATCGGCTGGTGGGTCCGTGGCACCTTCAGCGGGGGGGAAAGCCCGGTATACCCGGCCGCCGTTGTTCTTCTGGGCACGGCCCTGCTGTTCCTTGGTGCCCGCCAGCGACCGATGATGATCTATGCCTCTCCACCCGTCTTCATGGCACCCCTTCTGCTGGTCGTGCTGCCAGTCGTGGCGCTGGCCGCTACGCAGCCCCAGTTGATGATGGTGGATGCCCTCTATGGTCTGTTCATGTTGCTGGTGGTGCCACTGGTCGCCACCACCCCTATTAGCCGACTGGAGAAACTGCCGCTGGCGGTCGTCTGGGTGGGGGGGATCAGTTGTGCTCTGGCACTGGTCAGCCTGATCACCAATCCGACGGAAGAGGCCATGTCGCGCCTGACGGTTGCCGGCAACGACAACCCTATCGTCATCGGGAATATCGGTGCAACGGTCATCATCGCCGCCTTGTGTCATGCCCTGCCTCGTCCGCTCTCGCGAATAGCGATCACCGGGCTGGCACTGGCCATGGTGATCGGCTTTGCCAACGTGTTGCTGTCGAATACCCGCAGCGTTTTCCTTGGCCTGGGCATGGCACTGCCTGTCGTGCTGTTGTTCACGCCTCGCAGCCGGCAAAAATCCCGCAATGACCTGCGGTTCCTGGGATTGTTGTTTGCCATGCTGATGGGGGCTGGCGCCATTGCCATCGTCGCCGTGGTCGGCATGGAGACGATCACCACCCTGTCCAACCTGTTCCTCGAACGGCTGACCGGCACCCTCTCGCTCTTCGAGAGTGATCCGGCCGCCGCTCGTGATCAATCCACCAGCGAACGGGTGGTCATGCTGGAAGATGCATGGCGAGGTTTGCGGATTCTGGGCAACGGGGTGGCCGGTCAGGCACGATTCCAGCACGAAGTCGCGCTGCCTGCCACCTATGCGCATTTCTCGTATCTGCAAATTCTCTATGATCTCGGCGTGTTCCCTTTCATCCTGTACCTGCTGCTGGTGCTGGTGGCGCCACTGGTGCTCACCGTGCGCGCCTTGCGGAACCCCAAGAGACAACCGGCCGTCATCTTCGTGATCGGGCTATGGCTTTATCGCCAGATCGACCTGTTGACCCACGGCACCTCATATGACTGGCAAAACCTGTTTCCGGCGATGCTATTGTATGCCGTTCTGGCGCGCGACTGTGTGAGCCTCGTCAGCCGGCCCCGGCAGGCTGTCACGCGATGAGTGAACGCAATCGGCGTCTGCGCCTGGCCCTTGGCACCTCGTTTCTATCG
Organism: Sphingomonadaceae bacterium; assembly: GCA_039808025.1. GTDB lineage: Bacteria > Pseudomonadota > Alphaproteobacteria > Sphingomonadales > Sphingomonadaceae > Sandaracinobacteroides. Next base: position 231,665 of record JBDHSK010000001.1, read on the forward strand.
AAAGGGCTGGGGGCGATCGTGCAGGTCATCACCCTGCCCATCCTGCTGGACACGCTGGGTACCGATCGTCTTGCGGCCTATCTGGCGCTTACGGCTTTTGTCGCGTGGATTGCGCCGCTGGGGCTGGGGGTGCTGCCAGCCCTGACCCGGCAGATGGCGATGGCCGCCGCCCGCGACGACAAGCAGCTGGAAGCCGCCCTGTTCGGCGCTGGGTTCTGGTTCGTGCTGATCGTCGGCCTGCTGATCACCGCAGGCAGTCTGCTATTTGCCACCTATGGCAATGTGCGGGCAGTGATCGGCGCCTTTCCGGCGGTTTCCGGCACGGAACTGCGCATCGGGCTGGCGCTGGCCATGGTGTTCGCCGGCGGATTTTTCTTCGGCAACACTTCGGTTGCCGTGCGAGCCGGTTATCAGGAATATCATGTCAGCAACAGCCTGTCGGTGATTGCCAACATCATCACCATCGCCCTGCTGGTGCTGTTGCAGGGGCGCGATGTCGCCATCGGTCACTTCGTCACCGTTGTCTATGCGCCGCTGACGGTGCTGGTGCTCTTCGATCTCGTGCGGATCCTGCGGGCGCGTCCGCATCTGGCGCCACCTCGGCTGCCACACCTCCCCGACCTCCGCCACGGCGATCTCGCGTTTCTCTTTCGCACCTCGGGCTCGGCGTGGATTGCCCAGATTCACGGTTTCATCGTCGCTCACGCTTCGGTGGTGGTGGTGGCACACCTGTTCTCTGCCAATGAAACATCAGCATTCGGGGCAATGATGCGGCTGGTGTTGCTGGTGAATGCCGCTGTCGGCCTCTATGTGTGGCCGCTGATTCCGGCGGTCACCGATGCCTTCACCCGTGGCGAGACCGGCTGGGCCAGAAAAAGTTTTCAGCGAAGCCTGTTGCTTACTCTGACGGCGGCAGGCGGGGCATCACTGGTGGTCGCCATCGCCGGGAAACTGCTGTTCCGGCTGTGGATGGGGTCAGGGGTGGAAATCGACACGCCGATGCTGATGGGCTTCGCCATGATCATTCTGGGATTCAACATCACCTTCTTTGGCTTCAACCTGTGTCTTTCGGTAGGAGAGATCCGCCTGCTGGCGCTTGGCTATGTGGCGGAAGTATTGGCAGCAGTACTTCTGGCCCTGGTGTTGGAACCGGCGTGCGGGGCAGCAGCCGTTGCGCTGGGGCTGGGGTTGGCGAGCCTTGCCCTCAACAGCTGGCTGCTGCCGTGGCGGGCATGGCGACGGATCGAATCACGCCATGCAGTTGCTGGAACGATATGATGGCCAAACCCGTGCGCTTTCCCCGGAACAACAACCTTGAATGGCTGCGCCTGCTGTTTGCCGTTCAGGTCGTGGCTACTCATTCGGCAGCACATCTCGGCATGCCGGAACCACGCTGGCTGTCAGCGTTCCCGGGTGTTCCCGCCTTCTTCTTCGTCAGCGGTTTCCTCATCTATGCTTCGTATGGCAATTCCGGCCTTGGTGACTATGTGCGCAACCGGTTTCTGCGGCTGTTTCCTGCGCTGGTTCTGGTCACGCTGGGAGGCATGGGAGTGGCATTGATCGCCCATGGCTGGCGCGATCTGCTGGCGTATCCGGGGCTATATGCAAGCTGGTTCGTGGCCCAGACGACGCTGGGGCAGGCCTATAACCCCGGTCATTTCCGCGACATCGGTGTGGGTGTCATCAACGGCTCACTCTGGACCATCACCACTGAAATCCTGTTCTATTTCATGGTGCCGCTGATCGTGTGGATGGAGCGCCATTTCCGTCACACCGTGATCGCCCTGACGGCATTGTCGTGCCTCATCTACCTGACCGCCGAACGGGTGCTGGCCGGCATCAGCCTGCTGGGCAAGCCGTTGTTCGAATATCTGTACATTACCCCCATTTTGTGGGGATGGATGTTCGGCCTCGGCATTTTGTCATTCAAGCACTGGGCAAGCATCGCCCCGCTGATCAGATACATGCCTTTGCTGCTGATCCCTATGCTGGCGATGCTTGCCTCTGGTGGCGACGGCCTGCTGTTCAATGGCCATGGCCAGCGCATGGGAATGTTCTATTTCCTGTGCTACAGCGGCATGATCCTGTGGCTGGCCTTCGGGCTGCGTCCGGTGTTGCTGCCATTCGACATCAGCTATGGCACCTATATCTGGCACATGCCGGTCATCAACCTGCTTCTGGTTCTGAAACTGTCAAGTGTTGTACTGGCCTTCGCGCTGACCATCGCCATTGCATCGGCCTGGTGGTTCCTGATCGAACGGCCATTCCTGCGGCTGAAGCGGCGAACCCTGCACCCACCCTTGTCGCACGGCTGACACATCTCTATAGCACTGCCGCTGAAATGGCCGCACGGCCGACCGGTGACAGCCATTCCAGCCGACCGCCCAGAGCCTGACCTGTAAACGACCCTGACCTGTAACGAGGCCCCATTGATGGCTGATCGCCCCTACCAGATCTGCACCAACTGCGCGATGGACACATCCGACAGCAAGATCACCTTCGACGCCAACGGTGTCTGTGAATATTGCACCAACTATACCAACAACATCCTGCCCAACTGGCACACTGATGATCGTGGACGGCAGGAACTGGCGACCATCGTCGAGCGGATCAAGAAAGATGGTGAAGGCAAGCCGTTCGACTGCCTGATCGGCCTGAGTGGAGGTGTCGACAGCAGCTATCTTGTTCACCTCGCCAAAGTGAAGCTGGGGCTGCGACCGCTGCTGTTCCATGTCGATGCCGGCTGGAACTCGCAACTGGCTGTCAACAATATCGAACGGCTGGTTGATGAACTCGACCTCGACCTGCACACCGAAGTGGTCGACTGGCCGGAAATGCGCGACCTGCAACTGGCCTTCTTCAAGGCGCAGGTGCCCCACCTCGATACCCCGCAAGACCACGCCTTTTTTGCCGGGCTGTACAATTATGCAGCAGAAAAAGGTGTGAAAACCATTCTGACCGGCGCCAACTATTCCACGGAATGTGTACGCGAACCGCTGGAATGGCACTACCACGCCTCAGACCTGGTGCACCTTCACGATATTCATCGGCGCTTCGGCACCATACCCTTGAAGAAATTCCCACAGGCAGATATTCTGAAATTCAAAGTTTATTATCGATATTTCAAGGGAATCAGAGTTGAAAAGCCACTGAATTATTTTCCATATTACAAAGAACATGCCATCGAGGAACTTGAAAAGATCTATGGATGGCAGCGCTATCCCAACAAACATTATGAAAGCCGCTTTACCAAATTCTATGAAGGCTTCTGGCTGATCAGGAAATTCGGTTACGACAAGCGCCGCGCACATTTCTCCAGCCTGATCCTTACCGGGCAATTGAGTCGCGACGAGGCTCTGAAGCGGCTGGCTGAACCGCCCTACCCTGAAGAGGAAGCCATGCGCGACCTCGAATATGTAGCGAAGAAGCTGGAAGTCGAACCGCAGATGCTGATCGACCTGCTGCACGGCCCCAACAAGAGCTACCATGATTACAAATCGCGGGCTGGGCTGATGGATCTCGGCGCCAGGGTGCTGCGCCTGACCGGGGTTCAAAGGGCCGTGATGCGGTGATCGCCATCATCGACTATGGCCTTGGCAACCTCAATGCCTTCGCTAACATGATGAAGGATATTGGTGCCCCCCACCAGATCACCGGCGATGCGGCGGTGATCGCGCAGGCCAGTCATCTGATTCTGCCCGGTGTTGGCCATTTCGACCGCGCCATGAGCCAGCTTGCTGATTCGGGGCTGATGCCGATCCTGAACGAACGGGTGATCCAGCAGCGGGTGCCGGTGCTGGGTATCTGTGTAGGCATGCAGATGCTGGCCGACCGCAGCGAGGAGGGCTCACTTCCGGGCCTAGGCTGGATCGGCGGAGACGTGGCGCGCTTTCCCGATCAGGTCAACGACCAGTCGTTGCCGGTTCCTCATATGGGCTGGAACGATGTGACACCGGTTGCTGATGCCCCGCTGTTCAGTACCGTGCCCGATGATCCGCGCTTTTATTTCCTGCACAGCTATTATTTCCGCTGTGCCAACCCTGCTGATATAATGGCCACATGTGAATATGGCATCCGCTTCTCTTGTGCCGTCGGGCGCGGCAATGTCTTCGGAGTGCAATTCCATCCAGAAAAAAGTCATGGCTGGGGGCGGGCGCTGCTGGCTGATTTCGCAGGCTTTAACGGCTGATGCTACACCCGCGGATCATTCCGGTGCTGCTGGTGCACAAGGGCGGCCTCTTCAAGACACGGCAGTTTGCCGATCCGGTGTATGTGGGCGACCCGATCAACGCCGTGCGCATCTTCAACGAGAAGGAAGTCGACGAACTGATGGTGGTGGATATCGATGCCACCACTGAGGGGCGTGAACCCGATTATGCCCTGATCGCCGGCCTGGCTGCTGAATGCCGGATGCCGATGACCTATGGAGGTGGTGTCACCCGGCCGGCCCAGGTGGAACGGATTACCAGCCTTGGGGTCGAGAAGGTGGCAATCAGCTCTGCTGCCCTTGCCGATCCATCCCTGTTGCAGCAGGCCAGTGCGTCGGTCGGGGCCCAAAGTCTGGCCGCCGTGCTGGATGTGCGCCGTAGTGGCGACGACTGGCAGTTGTTCACCCACAACGGCACCCGCGCCACCGGACTGATGGTGGCTGATGCCGCCCGGCGCATGGTTGCCGCAGGCGCTGGCGAAATCGTTGTGAACAACATCGATCTCGATGGAGAAATGACCGGGTACGACCTCGACCTTGCCCGGCATGTACGCAATGCTGTCGCCGTGCCACTGACAATTCTGGGCGGGGCCGGCAAACGCGAACACATCACCGACCTGTTCAGCGCCGTGGGTATCGTGGGCGCTGCGGCAGGCAGCATGTTCGTGTTCAAAGGAAGCCTGCGGGCGGTGCTGATCACCTACCCCGACCGGGCGCGCAAAGACCAGATGGCGCTGGCCGCCAACCGCCGCTGACAGTGCCGGGCCGTTAGCGGCGGGTTTCGGCGAACCAGCGTTCCAGCTGGTCGAGCAGGGTATCGAGCCTGTAGTTGGCAAGCGCATAGGCCCGGCCGTTGCGGCCCATTTCTGCCCGGCTGGCCAGTGGCAGGGCCATCATCTGGCGAATAGCCGCCGCCAGCCCGGCGCTGTCGCCAGCCGGCACCGACATTCCTGCCCCGGCATCGCGCACCACCTGCGCCCCCTCGCCGTCAAGCATGGCCAGAATCGGCCGCCCGGCTGCCAGATAGGTCTGCACCTTGCCCGGAACGGTAAGGGCGAACAGCGGGTCGGGTTTCAGCGAAACCAGCAGGGCGTCGGCTGCAGCAAGGAAACCCGGCATGGCAGAGGCCGGATGACGGCCGGCAAACGCGAACATGTCATTCAGCCCGCGCGCCGCGACATCGGCCTGCAGTCGCGCCAGATCGCGGCCATCGCCAATGATGCGGAACCGCACCGGCTCGTCGCGCAGCTGTTCGGCGGCACTGACAACGGCTGGAAAATCCTGCGCCTCACCGATGTTGCCGGCAAAGACGATGGTGAAGGGGCCATGGCGTTCACCAACCGGCGGCGCCTCGCCCAGATAGGCGTCTTCCACCCAGTTGGGGAAATGGCGGAACTTGTCGGCCCGGCCATAGCGGGCGACATTGGCGGCAAAACCCCGCGACTGGCCAGGCAGCAGATCAGCCGACGCATAGATGGCGCGCACCAGCCAGCCGACAACCCGCTGCACCCCCTTGCCGCCAATGCCGATCGCCGACAGCGTTTCCGGCCAGCAATCGAGTATCCACATCAGCATGGGGGCGCGTTTGATCTTCGCCAGCAGCCCGCCGGGAATGCCTACGGTGACCGGCGACGTCTGGAACACAAACACCCCGTCGAACCTCTGCCCCCGAAGCTTCCATGGCCCCACCAGTGACGCCACCAGCGCGAAACTGAGATAATTGGCGACCAGCCCCAGCCTGCCCTGCCCACGCACCCGCTGCCACACCCGCACCACGCTGGCACCGTGATAGTTGGCATAATGCTGCTGGTTGGCCGCAAACGCCTGATCGAGCACGCCTTGCGGATAGTTGGGCAGTGAGGTGAGAACGGTGACCGTGTGGCCGCGCGCCACCATGGCGCGCACCAGCTCATTGATACGCAAATCCTCTGGCCAGAAATACTGGCTGACAACGAGGAGCTTCACCGCACCATCCACACCCTCTGGCGCACATAATCGGTGTAGCTGTGAATGATGCGCACCACTTTTTCCGAAACATTGGGCATGGTGTAATCCGCCACCGGCCGCAACGTGCGCTGTGGCCCGCGGCCCTGCTGTTCCAGGATTGCGAGCCCCTGCATCACCCGTTCCAGCGACAGGCCAACCATCATCACCGAGGCCTCCTCCATCGCTTCCGGGCGTTCATGGGCTTCGCGCAGGTTGAGAGCCGGGAAGTTCAGAATCGACGATTCCTCGCTGATGGTGCCCGAATCCGACAAGGTGGCGCGCGCCTCGGTCTGCAGTCGCACATAATCGCTGAAGCCCAGCGGTTTCAGCGCCTGAACCAGCGGATTGAGCGTGATGCCCGCCCGTTCGATGCGCGCACGGGTGCGCGGATGGGTGGAGAGAATCACCGGCAGTCCGTGGCTTTCCGCCACGCCATCGAGAATGGCAACCAGCCGCTCGAAATTGCGATCGCTCTCGATGTTTTCCTCGCGGTGGGCGCTCACCACGAAATACTGACCCGGCTGCACCCCCAGCCGAGTGAGCGCGTCAGACGAGGCAATCCGCTCAGCCTGGGTGGACAGCACCTCGAACATCGGGCTGCCCGTTTTGATCACGCGATCAGGCGGCAGGCCCTCGCGCAGAAGATATTCGCGGGCGATGTCGGAATAGGTGAGGTTCACATCGGCGATATGATCGACGATGCGGCGATTGGTCTCTTCGGGGACGCGTTCGTCGAAGCAGCGGTTTCCCGCCTCCATGTGGAACAGCGGCACCTGACGACGCTTGGCGGGGATGGCTGACAGGCAGGAATTGGTATCGCCCAGTACCAGCATGGCCTCGGGCTGCACCTCGGCCAGCAGGCGGTCGGTGGTGGCGAGAATCTGACCGATGGTTTCCATGGCGCTGCCGCCAGCGGCATTGAGGAAATGATCAGGCCGCCTGAGGCCAAGATCCTCGAAGAATATCTCGTTCAGTTCGTAATCATAATTCTGGCCGGTATGCACCAGAACATGGTCGGCATGGCGGTCAAGTGCCCGCATCACTGCCGACAACCGGATGATCTCGGGCCGGGTTCCCACCACCGTCATCACTTTCAGGCGTTTCATGGCTCGACCTTTGCAGCAATGGTGTCGGGTCGCTGGCGGTCGAACACCTCGTTGGCCCATACCAGCACGATCAGTTCGTCATCGCCCAGATTCACCACGTCATGCGTCCAGCCGGGGATGGTATCGACAATGCAAGGGGTGGCGGCATCGGCATCAACATCAACCCGCTCGCCTGAGATGAGGTGACGGAAACGAAACCGCGCCCTGCCCTTCACCACCAGGAACTTCTCGCTCTTACTGTGGTGGTAATGGCTGCCACGCTCGACTCCGGGCACCTGGGTGAAAAAGCTGACCTGACCGCTGGCCGGAGTCTTGATGGCTTCGGCAAAGATGCCGCGGGAGTCGCCATACACCGGGATGGGGTAGGAAAACTGATCGGCAGGCAGGTGTGACAGCAAGGTTGCATAGAGTGCGCGCGGCAGGCCGTACCCGGTTTCTCCGACACCCAGCAACGGTCGTTGTTCAGCCATGGTGCGGATGGTGTCGGCAACTGCGCCGACAGTCGTCTGGTATTCCGGAGTTACGGCCGGGTGACTTAGCCCATGGACGGGCGATTCAAGGGCGGCAATCAGGGCGGCCACCACATCATCGACATAAACGAGAGTGAGGGGTGCCGACGGGTCATTGATTGTAAGCGGCAGGCCGCGTGCCGCCTGATGGCAGAAAGTGGCAACGGCGGAATTATAGAAGGGACGCGCCCATTTGCCAAACACATTGGGAAGCCGAAAAATACCGATGTCGGCAACATCGGCAACCGCAGCCAGTGCCTGCTCGGCTGCCAGCTTGCTGTCGCCATAGGGGTTGCCGCGCGATGCCTGCGTTGACGAGGTGAACACCACTGGCAACCGACGGCCAAGCGTTCGGAGTTCATCGGCCAATCGCCCGGCAAGGCCCTGATTGTCGGCGATGAACCCCTCAGGCGAAGGCGGACGGTTGGCTCCGGCCAGATGGGCGACGCCATCGGCGATGGAAAGCAGTTCGCCAAGCGATTCAGCGGGCGTCGCGCGGGTGAAAGCGATGGGCTCGTGGCCGCGTTCACCAAGGGCAACAGCAAGATTGCGGCCGAGAAACCCATCGGCGCCAGTGATCAGGATGCGCATCTCAGGCCTCGGGTTCGACCTGTTCGCCAGCCAGCATGGCGCGAATGAAGGGCAGTTTCAGAAGCAGCTGCTTGGTGCCCTCGACATCGAGCCTTCTGGTATTGTGGCTGTTGTAATCGAGCGCCTCTGTGATCTGGGTTTCACCCTCGACAATATATTTGGAATAATTCAGGGTACGGCTGTCGGGGATGATGCGGTAATAATCCCCGAGATCTTCGGCGCCGGCCATTTCTTCGCGCGTGAGCAGGGTTTCATAAACTTTTTCACCATGGCGGGTACCGATGATGTTCACCGGGTGATCAGGAACCCCGAACAACTGTTTCAGCGCCGTTGCCAGATCGCCGACGGTGGATGCCGGCGCCTTCTGCACGAAGATTTCGCCATTATGGCCATGGCTGAAGGCATACAGCACCAGTTCGACGGCATCAGCGAGCGACATCATGAACCGGGTCATTCCCGGATCGGTGATGGTGATTGGCTGGCCATGGCGGATCTGGTTGATGAACAGCGGGATGACCGAGCCACGTGATGCCATGACGTTGCCATAACGGGTTCCACAGATGGTGGTGGAGCTGCCGATCGCCAGCCGGCCGTTCGCCACCATCACCTTTTCCATCAGTGCCTTCGACATGCCCATGGCGTTTATGGGATAGACGGCCTTGTCGGTCGACAGGCAGATGACCCGCCCGACCCCATGGGCAACCGCCGCTTCCAGCACATTGCCGGTGCCAAGGATGTTGGTCTGCACTGCCTGCATCGGGTAGAATTCACACGACGGCACCTGTTTCAGGGCTGCTGCATGAAATATGAAATCAGCGCCGCGCACCGCGCCGTCAACGCTGCGTTGGTCGCGCACATCGCCAAGGATGAACTTCAGCTTGTCGGACTGGTAGCGGGCCCGCATATCGTCCTGCTTTTTCTCGTCGCGCGAGAAAATGCGGATCTCGGCAATATCGGTTTCGAGGAATCGTTGCAGAACCGCATTGCCAAAGGAGCCGGTGCCCCCGGTAATCAACAGGGTCTTGTTATCGAACATGGGTGAAGCGCTATCCAATGCTGCTGGTTTGCCGTTGCAGCCGCCAATGCCCCAGACCATGGGCTTCCGTCCACCCCCGTCGTAAACCGATGCCTTGCAGAAACAGCGACAGCAAAGTCAAATCTGGTATCTTCCGTTAACTTCTGACAGATATCAGGCGGGAAGACGGATACCAGGGAAGGGACAGGCGATGACCGCGACATCGGTGACCATGGTGGTGGACGAAACACGGGTGACGGCCATATGGCCGACACAGGCCAATTATTTCAGCCAGGCGGCAGGGCCTATAACAGAGCCTTCAGGACACCATAACATGGGCTTCGGGCTGGGTGCCGTCGCCAGCGTGACCACAGGCGTGATGAACGTCGGGATGGGCTTTCAGGCACTGGGTTCGGTAAAGACCGGCTCAGACAACACAGCTTTCGGTGGCGGTGTTTTGCAGACCCTGACCAACGGGATCGGCAACACCGGCATGGGCCGGCTGGCACTGGCCAACGCCACCGTCACATCCGCCAACACCGGGATCGGCGACACGGCGTTGGAATTCCTGACCACCGGGCAAGCCAACACCGCCATCGGCTATTCAGCCGGCATCAGGGTGACGACCGGCTCTCATAATGTGCTGGCTGGCAATTTTGCCGGCGGGCACAGTGTCGTTGGTACCTCGTGCACATTCAGTCGCTGCGTGCTGCTTGGCTCTGAAGCGGCGATGGCGTTGGTTTCCGGGCATGACAATGTGGTCGTCGGATATCGTGGTTTGCATGTGGCAACTGGCGGACAGAATGTGGGGGCGGGAACCGAGACGCTGCGAGTTCTCAGCTCCGGCGCCGGTAATGTGGCGATCGGCCACCAATCAGGGTGGCGCATCACGACGGGAAGCGGGAATGTGTTTGTCGGCCGCAACGCCGGCCAGTCTGGTGCCCAGAAAGTCGATGCCAGCAACAGCGTGGCAATAGGCGAAGACACCTGGACCACAGCCAGTAATCAGGTGGTGATCGGCAATTCCCTGACCGCCGAAGTGATTCTGGGTGGCGTTTCCTTCACGAAGGCCCAGCTGCTGGCACTGAAGGCGCTGGTTTAGGTGGAGGACACGCGTAACCAGTTCGGATTCTGCCAGCACCTCTTGGGGAACCGTGCATATGGCTTGACTTGTGCGACGGGCTGGGGCATCCGCGCCAGCCACAGGGGGCGGCAACGCCCCCAAATGTCAACGGGGGCGGTAACGCCTCTCAAGACAGTTGCTGCCGTAGCTCAGTGGTAGAGCGCATCCTTGGTAAGGCTGAGGTCGGGAGTTCAATCCTCCCCGGCAGCACCATTTCTTCAGAAATCATTCTCCGGAAATCAACCTGAAACGCCCCGACCTCCGGTGAATCCACCGGCCGGACCGCACGCAGGCGGCCCGGCCGGCTGTAATATGGACTGTCAGCCTTTCACCGTCACTTCGACGCGGCGGGCACCGGCATAGCTTTCGGAGGTGTCGGTGGCCTCGGCCGGCTTGTCGAGATCGATGCGATCTGCAGCAAAGCCGGCGGCAACCAGAGCCGCCTTCACGTTTTCGGCCCGCGTTTTGGCAAGTGCCGCGTTGGCAGCGGCATCGCCCGTCGGGTCGTTAAAGCCGGAAACCGAGACGCGCGCGTCAGGATGTGCATCAACATAGGCTTTCACCGCCGCCGATTCCGCTGCCAGGTCGTTGCTGACCTCGCTCTTGGCGACATCAAAGAACACGATCAGCACCGGGCGTCCTTCGCGTTCTTCCGCTGCAACACCAGCCCCCGGTGGCGCCACCACAGGTGCAGGCGCCGTGACCGGCGCGGTCTCTACCGCGGCAGTATCGGCGGGCGCCGAAACAGGCGCTTCCTTGTGGCCTCGCCCGAAGAACAGCCAGCCCAGCAGCCCCAGAACCGCCAGCCCCAACAGCAGCCATTTCCAGGTACCGGGCTTGGCAGCTTCTTCTACCACCGGCACTGCCGCAGTCGCGGCCGAAGCCACAGGCGAGACCAGACGCCGAATTTCTGCCGGCAGGGCGGATGCAAAACTGTCTTTTTCAGAGATCAGCAGGTTACGCACGCCATCGACCGAGGGATTGGCCCCCAGCAATTTGCCCAGGCCACCAGCCACCAGCGGCCCGGCCATGCTCATCAGGCCATTCACGGTGCTGCCTTTCAGGCCGAACAACCCGGCGACCGCCGCAACCACCGGAGCCATGTTGGAACCAAGCAACTGGCCAGCGAGATCGCCAAGCCCGCCCGCCGAGCCGCCGGGAGCAAGTGCGGCTGCCGGATTGTCGAGCGGATTGCCGCCAGCCAGACCCTTGGTCAGCATCGACACCAGACCGCCAATATCGCCGCCAGACGCTGCCTTGCCGGCAAAGGCGCTGAGCAGCAGAGGCACGATACCGGAAAGACCCTTGATGGCCGCATCGGGGCTTTCGCCAAAATGGGAACCAAGCAGGTCGCCCGCATTGGCGGGAAGCGACGACAGGATAGTTTCAAAGAGGTTGGCCATCAGTTGTGCTCCTGTTGATAGTGGCCAGACGATGGCATACTTCCAATTCCTCTGTCCATCCCATTTCAGAAATGCCGGAATTGACTACATCAGGTAGCGGCACTACCATTGAAAGTCTTCAAAATAAAGGCATATTCCTCGGCAACTTCCAATAGCCGGTCATAGCGGCCGGATTTGCCACCGTGGCCTGCTCCCATGTTGATCTTCATCAGCAGCAGGTTATTGTCGGTTTTCACTGCCCGCAGGCGTGCCGTCCATTTCGCCGGTTCCCAGTAGGTAACCCGAGGATCGTTGAGACCACCGGTGATCAGCATGGCAGGGTAATTGCGCGCCACCGTCTGTTCATAGGGGGAAAGATCTATCAGCCGTTGCAGCACCACCTTGTCGTGGCGCGGGTCGCCCCACTCCGGCCATTCGCCGGGTGTGAGCGGCAGAGTTTCATCGAGCATGGTGTTGACGATATCGACGAACGGCACATGGGCAACGATCGCCCGCCACAGGTCAGGTGCCTGATTGACCACCGCCCCCATCAACCAGCCGCCTGCCGAGCCGCCGGAAGCACTGTTCCAGCCATTGCGGCTGAACCCCTGAGCGTTCAGGTAACGGGTGGCATCGACGAAATCATTGAACGGGTTGGCACGCTTTTCCAGCTTGCCGTCCAGATACCATTGATAGCCCATGTCGTCGCCACCGCGAATATGGGCAATGGCATAGGCAAAGCCGCGATCAAGCAGCGACAGGCGGTTGGCAGAAAATGACGGCGACATGGCAATGCCGTAGGCACCATAGCCATAGACATGCAGCGGCTGCGAGCCATCGCGGCGATAGCCCAACTTGTAGACCACCGACACCGGTATGCGCACGCCATCGCGCGATGGCGCATAAAGACGCACGGTCTCGTACTGCGACGGATCATAGCCCGACGGGATTATCTGCACCTTGCGGCTGATTAGCGCCGAACGGGCGACATCATAGTCGAAGGTGGTCTGCGGCGTGACCATCGATGAATAGACAAGCCGCAGTTCGGGCGCATCGGCTTCCTCGTTGACGCCCAGCGAGACGGTGTAGCTGGGTTCCGGGAACGCTATGCGACGCTCGCTTCCGTCAGCAAACAGCAGACGGACCTGATCGAGCCCATCGAGCCGCTCCTCGATGGCAGTGTAACCGGAAAACACCGTGATTCCACGCAGATACACCTGATCCGTTCCTGCGATCAGGGTAGTCCAGGTGTCAGGTGTGGCAAGAGGCGCGGTGGCAACGCGAAAATTCACATGCTCGTCGTTTGCAAGCACGAACAGCGTGTCCCCCCGGGTATCGACGGTGTAGATCACCCCATCGCGCGCCGGGCGCACCAGTTTGAGCGGGCCCGTTACCTGCGCGGCATCGAGCAGCCGGACTTCTGTTGTCACCTGCTGGCCACTGGTCAGCGTGATGAACCGGCCATCCTGGGTCTTGCCGACACTGACGATGAACATCTCGTTGGGCTCATCGTAGATCAGGGTCGATTGCCCGCCCAGCTTGTGCACGAATACCTTCTTGGCGCGCCATTCCGCCGACGCCTGGGCCCACACCAGTGCATCGGACCCGGCGCTCCACGCCACGTCGCCGAGGGAATCGGCTGCCACGGTCTCGCGGTCGCGCCCGGTGGCAAGGTCTCGGATTTTCAGCTCAAAGCGTTCCGAGCCATTGGTGTCGGCCGACCATGCTGCCAGGCGCCCATCGGGCGAAACCGTGAACAGCCCCAGACGGAAATAGTCTTTCCCGCGGGCTTCGGCCGCTTCCGACAACAGAAGCTGTTCGGCGCCTCCGGCCTTGGGACGACGATACCAGTTGCGATACTGGCCGCCGGCTGCATAGGCCCACCAATAGAGATAATCACCATCCGGCCATGGGTAGGCCGTGTCGTCTTCCTCGACCCGCCCCTTCAGTTCGGCGAAGATGCTGTCGCGCAACTTGGCAACCGGGGCCATCTGCGCCTCGAAATAGGCGTTTTCGGCCTTCAGATAAGCCAGGACGTCCGGGTCATCGACGGTTGGATATTTGGGGTCGCGCAGCCAGTGGTAGGGATCATCAAGCGTGACCCCCATCACGGTGATACTGTGCGGGCGAACGGGGGCGACAGGGGGCATGGGCAACTTTCCGGCTTTGGCGGCAACGGGAACCGGTACGGCAGTAGCCAGTGCAGCGACAACGAACTCTCGGCGTTTCATTTCGGGCAGAATAAGGGGCCGTTTGCGACGTGCAAGCCCCATCGGGCCTGGCGGGCAATCCTCACCCGATAACCCGTATCATAAAGTCGCCTCTTGCACCGACTTTTCCATTCGGAAAGCGATGGTCCGGCCTGTTGATGGGCGCCGCAAGTACATGCAGCAGCTGGATTGTAAATTAATCCGCGGTTCAGGTGAACGCCGATACCGACGAGCAAGTTCAGGCACTTTCTTGCCGACAGGTTTGACCGGGAGCTGACGGCAATGCTGAATGTGACTGCCAGGGATGTTAAGGCAGCGCCATTTCCCCATGTGATCTCGGAGGCGATTCTGCCGCCCGAGCTGTATCGTCGTCTGAAGGCTGACTGGCCAACCCAGGCTGAATTCGAACAGGCCGCCGCCGACAGCGGGTCGACAGGCAGCCGGGCCGGCAAGGACAGCGGCTTTGACATATATCGCGGTGACCGGGTTTACGATGCTGTCATCGCCCGTTCCGATGCCTGGCGGGAGTTTGACGCCTGGATCAATTCACCGGCTTTCATTGAAAAGTATCAGGAACTGTTCGGCCCCTATGCCAAAGAGATCGGTATCAGCGTCGATATCGCCAACTCGCACTATGATCGGTGGTATCACGAACCGCGTGCGGTGCTGACCGCTGGCGCCACCCTGAAGGAAAAGATGGGGCTTGCCGCTCACAGGCTGACCCGCGGACTGAACACCGAGCGCAAGGTTGACCTGTTCACCCGGCTCGACATCACCCGTGGCCTGTCGGGCTATGCCAAACCACCTCACACCGATCGGCCGAACCGCCTGTGCTCACTGATCATCTATTTCGTCGATGCCGAGGAATCGGGCCTGAAGGGCGGCTCGCTGAAGATCTTCAAGTTGAAACAACCGGCCTCGGCTGTCGATTCCCCGCGTCACCCGGCGCCAGAAACCGTGGATATTGTTGCCGAGCTGAGCCCGAAAGAAAATCTCGGCATCTTCTTCCCCTGCTGCAACAACAGCTATCTCGGCGTGGACGCCATCATCTCGTCGGGCATTCCTCGTGATTTCCTGTACATCAACATCTCGGGCCAGGTACTAGATCTCTGGTAACTGTGGCCGCTACTGCAGTGCGGCCCCGCCTCAGCGCCTGACCAGCACTAGGGCCACCAGAATAAGGGTGGCACCTGCCAGTTCGGCAAGGCCCGGAACCTCTCCGAAGGCTATCCAGCCGCTGGCACCTGCGACCAGTGGCTGGATAAGCAACCCAAGTCCAACCAGTGTGGCCGGCAACCGCCCGCTGGCCAGTGTCAGCATGCCCTGACCGGCCAGCTGGCTGGTGATGGCCAGGATAACGAGCGGCCGCCAGTCAACCGGCATGAACGGCCCCGTCACCCCCAACAGGGCAAACGGCAGCAGCGCCAGCATGGTGAAGCCGGTGGTCATTGCCAGCACCGTGAAGGTGGCCTGCTGTTCACGCAGGCGGATCACCACGATGAAGTAGGCGGCATAGCAGCACGCCGACACCAGGCATAAGAGGTCACCCGCCAGATGCCGGCCCGACAGATCAGCCGAATGGCCCAGCAGCAGGCCCGCCCCCACGAATGCCAGCACAAAGGCCTGCACCAGCGGCGGCCGCAGAGTTTCGCCGCGAACCATCACCGCCCACCCGGCCAGAAGGAAGGCCGCCATGTTGCCGAACAGGGTGGCGTTGGCTGCCGTGGTGCGCACGATGCCGAGATGCCAGCTCGACAGGTCGGCAGCAAACCACAGGCCGGCGATAAGGGCCGCCTTCCATGGCAACGGCAGGCGGCTGGCGACGGGGTTGCGGCGGCGGCCGGCAACGGCGATCACCACCAGAACCGGCCATGCGAGCGACATGCGCCAGAAGGCCGAGGCCACCGGGCCGGTATCGGCAAGCCGCACCAGCAGCGGCCCGAATGCCAGCAGGGCCGAACCGATGACCAGCGCCGCCAGAGCGACTGGATCGAGGGTTGTAGCCGGCTTCAAGAGAACACGTCAGGGGTGTCGACGGGCGCGGATGGCCGCTGCCGTCTTTTCTGCAATCATGATGGTGGGGACGTTGGTATTTCCGGAAATCAGCCACGGCATCACCGAGGCATCAACCACCATCAGACCTTCCACCTGCCGCACATTCAGAAGCGGGTCGGTGACGGCCTCGTCATCGGCCCCCATGCGACAGGTGCCGACCGGATGGTAGATGGTTTCCGCCCACTGCCGCACTTTGGCTGCCAACGCCTCGCCCGCGACTCCTTCGCCCGGCCAGACCTCACCACCATTGAAAGGCGCAAATGCAGGTTGCGCCCCCAGCTTACGGCCGATGGCAATTCCCCGCAGCAGCACGTCCAGATCATCAGGGGCAGACAGATAGCGCGGATCGATCAGCGGGTGTCGCGCCGGATCGGGGGATTGCAGGCGGATGACCCCGCGGCTTTGCGGATGCAACTGGCAGACGTGCAGCTGATACCCATGCTGCGGCGTGATCCCGCCTGTACCGTGCGGCTGGTTGATGCAGGCGATGAAGTGCATCTGGATATCAGGGGCCACCAGACCCTCGCGGCTACGCAGAAAACAGCCCGCCTGGGTGGGATATTCTGCCGCCGCCCCGGTGTGGAACAGCAGCCACTGCAAACCGACTTTCAGTTTCGTCAAGGGGCGGGCATTGCCGTTGATGGTGATCGGTGCGCGGCAATGCCATTGCACCATCACATCCAGATGATCCTGCAGATTGCGCCCGACTTCGGGGCGATCGGCCACCACCTCGATCCCGTGGTCGCGCAGATGCCCGGCCTCGCCCACCCCTGACAGCATCAGCAGTTGCGCAGAGTTGACAGTGCCGCCACAGACGATGGTGGTACGACCGCTGATCAGCCGCTCGCCCCGTGGTCCGGCCACCACGGCACCAGTGGCGCGGCGTCCCTCGAACCTGATCCGCCCCACAAAGGCCCCGGTTTCAATGTGCAGGTTGGGGCGCCGCCGCACATCGGCCGGGAGGTAGGCGCGCGCTGCCGAACAACGCATGCCGGCATGGGTGGTGCTGTCGTAAAGCCCGAAACCCTCTGGCTGGGCACCGTTGAAATCTGCGGTCTGGCCATAGCCCGCTTCGGCCCCTGCCTGCAGAAACGCCCGCGCCAGCCGGTGCGGGCGCACGATCTTGGTCGTGCGCAGTGGCCCATCGCCGCCGTGCCAGGCATCGGCCCCGCGCGAACTGGTTTCGAGATGGCGAAACCATGGCAACACATCCGACCAGCCCCAGCCATGGCAACCAGCCTGCGCCCAGCGGTCGTAATCGGCCGGGTGACCGCGCACATAAACCATGCCGTTGATCGCCGACGAACCACCAAGCCCGCGTCCACGCGGCCAGAACAGCGGCCGGTTACCCAGATGGGCCTGCGGCACTGTCCAGTACCCCCAGTTGGCCGGGTTGGGCTTGTCGGGGGGCAGCAGCTCACCGATTCCGCCGGGCATGTCGATCAGGGTCGAGCGGCCATTACCCCCCGCTTCCAGAAGGCACACCCGCGTTCCCGGGTCTTCCGACAACCGCGACGCCATTACACAGCCGGCCGAGCCGCCGCCAACCACCACGAAATCGAACGGGTCGTCCATCGGCACCCTTTCTGCAGAACCGACCAGGCTTCAGAGCCGGCAAGGTGCAGCGACCGTATCGCCCGATCAACCCCCAGTCGACAGGCCCGCCGGGCAAATCAGCAGTGGCTGGCAACACCAATGTAGTTGACGCGCACATCATCGCTGATGTGGAACCCGGCCGTCGGAGACCAGCTCATCCCGCGGATGTCATGGGCCTCAAGCCCGACCTCGGCCAGCAACGCCGTCAGTTCGTCAGGGGTAAGAAACTGCTGCCAGTCGTGCCCCCCCCTGGGAATGGCGCGTAACAGAACCTCGGCACCGGCAATCAGCACCCCCCACGATAGCGGGGTTCGGTTGGGAGTGGAAAACACCAGCATGCCGCCCGGTTTCAGCATCCGGGCGATGGCGCCGACAAACGCCGGACGATCGGTGACGTGCTCGATGACCTCGAGGCAGGTGATGAGGTCGAACCGGGCAGCATGCCGCCGGGCATAGGCAACCACATCGCCAGCGCGATAGGTGATCGACAACCCCATGGCCCTGGCGTGATCCCTGGCAACGGCGATCACTTCCTCACCGGCATCGATCCCGGTCACCTGTGCGCCCATGCGCGCCAGTGGTTCCGCCACCAGCCCGCCACCACAGCCGATATCGAGTGCGCAAAGCCCCTCAAGCACATGACGCTGCCTGATGTTGCGCTGAAAATGACGAACGGCCTGTTCACGAATGAACGCCATGCGGCACGGGTTCAGGCGGTGCAGCAGTTTCGAGCTGCCTTCGGGGTTCCACCAATCGTCTGCCAGTGTTGCAAACAGCCCGACGTTGGCGCTGCTCGCGGTCTGGTTGGGGGGGCCGGGCCGGTCGGGCGGGCGGACGCTTTCCTCGTTGCCGGTCATGGTCATGCCGCGGCCGACCCTCTGGATAACCGTTCGGCAGGCTGATCGGTGCTGGCGCCTTCGCAGTCTTCGGGCGGCAGCCGCTTCCAGCCATTGGCCGTCAGCCGTTCAAGCGGCTGGAACCGGCGTTTGTAATCCATGCGCGGCGAACCCTTCACCCAATACCCCAGATAGACATACGGCATGCCAACGGCAGCAGCGCGCTGGACATGATCGAGAATCATGTAGGTGCCAAGCCCCGGCCTGGCACCTGCCGACGTATCATAGAAGCTGTAGACCATCGACAGGCCATCGGATTGCTTGTCGGTAAGGCATGCGCCCACCAGTTTTCCGGGCAAGCCTGCAACCGATGGCTCGCGATATTCCACCACCACCGTGTCGACCGGAGTCATCTCGATCATGTCGGAGAAATCACCACCATCCATGCCGGCCATGCCACCGCCGGGGTGGCGGGCGTGCAGATACGCGCGCAGAAGCCGGAACTGCTCATCGGTTGCCCACGGATCACAGGCAGAGACTTCAAGATCGGCATTGTGGTGCAGCAGGCGTTTCTGCGAGCGTGACGGCCTGAATTCAGAGGTTACGATCCGCACCGAAACGCAGGCATTACAGTTGCCGCAACTGGGGCGATAAACGACGTTCTGGCTGCGCCGAAAGCCGATTCGCCCCAGGGCCTCGGCCATGACGCCGGCATCAGGGCCGCGCAGCTCCGCGAAGATCTTGCGTTCGGTACGGTCTGGCAGATACGGGCACGGCCCCTCGGCGGTGACGAAGAAACGCGGAAAGCTGGTTGGCTGGTCGGTCATGAGGATGGCTCCTGACCGAAGGCCAAGGCCGCAGACGCAGCGACTGCCCGCAGAACGGACCCCTGACCTGACCCCTGACCTGACCCCTGACCTGTCCCCAGGGCCGAATCTGACGAAACGGGCGACCGCAGACCACCCACACGACCGGTCATCCGCACGTTGGCGCCCAGAGCGTCCACCTTCCAGAAATGCCGGGTTTCGTGTGGCACCTTCACCTCGTTCAGCAGCCTCTTCCATGCGACTGCCTGCCATGCTCATGATGCACAATCCACGCCTCGAGCGCAATTGGTGCCGTTCAAAACAGGTGGGCCGTCTCAGCGGATTACGGCCGCAAAGACGGGCATCCAAGCGCAATCGTAGTTAATCATCGTCGCCCGGAACCGGTGCCTGCGGCCTTTCGTTTGCTGGCGCCCGCGGCGCTGCAAACAGCACCCGGCCCGCCCCCCAAAGACCGATGGCGGCCGCCAGCAACAGTGTCAGCCGGCCCAGCACGGTCTGCTCGCTTACCAGGTAATTATTGCACAAACGGTCTGGAAAGGTGAGATAAAGCACCCCCAGGACCAGCAACATGCTGACCAGCTGAACAACCACGAAGGCACGGCCGACACTGCCAAGGCGCCGCCACCCCAACCCCAGCGGCAACCCGCTGACCAGCACCAGCGACACAATCTTGGCAACATCGGTGCCCGGGTGGTTGACGGCGGCATCGAGCCAGCGCGGAAGCATCCAGAAGCCAAGGGTGACAAAGCCGATCAACACCAGCGGGGCCCCGGTTCCTGAATGCCTTTCGGGAGGTTCTGGCAACCGTCTGGCGACCGGGCCCGACAGCAGCACGCCTGCCGCCACCAGTGCCGGGATCTGCACCAGCATGTGGCGCACCATCGACGATTCCCACCAGCTGGCAAGTGGCGGCGTCGCCATGATCAGCACCAGGGCGATGGCGGGCATCAGATGCCGGATGTCTGGCGGCAGGTTCCACCCCATGCCCGCGTGTTACAGCTGGCGAAGGGCCAGCGCCAGCGCCTCCTGCCAGTCTTCGACATCGAGAATGCGGATGAGGCGGCCTCGGGCATCGATCACCAGGATGGCGGCGTTATGGACGAACCCGCCGGCACCATCGGGAATGACGATGACGTCAGCGGCCTTCAGCAACGCCCTGGTATCAGGGCCGGGACGCGGGCGCGCAAAGGTCCAGATTGCATCGGCGCCGCCGAAGCGGTTGGCATAAGCCTCTAGCTGTGCCGGGCCATCATGCTCAGGGTCGAACGACAGGGTGACAAGGGCGATGCGGTTGCCCAGCCCCTCGTCGGCAATGACGGTGCGCAGCTGTTCAAACGTGGCGCCAAGCGCCGAGCAGATGGTGAGGCACCGGGTGTAGGCAAATTCGGCCAGCACCACTTTGCCGGCATAGTTGCCAAGCGAGGTTGTCCGCCCCTGCTGATCTTCGAGCACCACCCGCGGCAGGGGCCGCGGGTCAAGCATCACGGCGTTGCGGCGGGCTGTTTCGGCGGTGAAGGCAGTGAAGCCATCGGTTCCCCACCAGAACAGGCCCGCGCCGGCAGCCGCCACCACTGCCAGACCGGCAATCGCCTTCCTGCTCATCCGTGACTGAGGAAACGCGAGAAGCGCAACAGGAACCGTACGACGAAATAGCATACGGCCAGCAATACCGCGACGATGAAAACCGAGGCAATGCGGGCATAGGCCTGCCATTCCGGCAGATGTTCAGCCCAGCGGCGCGGCACCGAATGGGCGCCGGAATAGAGGAACATGAACACGAACCCCAGCCCGCCAATGGCATACAGCCAGAACACCAGGCCGCCCCTGCCGATCGGGGCGGTACGGTCACGGCTGATGTACAGCATGAAGGCAAAGATCATCGGGAACAGGCCAAGCAGCAGATAGAAATGGAAATGGCCCGGGACCCAGAGCGTGTTGTGCATCACGGAATTGACGACGATGGTGGCATCGATGACGGCAGGAATCACGCCGGCCATCCATCCAAACATCGACAGGAACAGCAGGCTGTTCACCAGATCCCAGCGGATTCCCGACCGGTGCACGATGGCGAGCGCCCCAAGCCCGGTAACCACCAGCACCGGGAAGCTGTTGGTATAGGAAAGCACCTGACCAAGGATCATCGACCATTTCGGCATGGCGAAATCCATCAGCATGTGGTGCGGGAAGATGATGAGCACCATGATGGTCGACCCCATCCACCCGGCCAGAAAGGCCTTCGACGATTTCCACGGCCGGTCGGTATAGCGGGGAAGCAGCTCGTACACCGCGATCACCCCCATGTAGATGGTGGCGTTGATGATGGTGTGACCAAAGAAATAGATGATGCTTTTCGCCAGCAGCGGGTCGAGGGTGAACGATGGCACCTTCAGGTTCACAAGGCTGAGCACCAGAATGAGCGCCCCGCCCACCAGCGCCAATGTGGTGGCGATCACCGACATGGCCGTGGCAACGACTGCGGGCGGTGGCGCCTTGGCCCCGGCAACCCCGAAAAGGTAGGGCCAGCCCAGGGCATTCATCAGCCCGCCATACCCGGCATAAAGAGCACGGCCGATTTCAAGACAGACCAGCAGAAAGCCGATGCCGACCAGCAGCAGGCCCAGCAGGAACCAGAAGGCCGGCATGACCTCCCACGCGCCTCCAGAAACCGCCGGCAGCGGGTAGAGGAAGGTCCAGGCGCCGGCGAACTTGCCGAGGAACACCGCCACCAGCATCATCACCACACCCACCAGAAACAGGATGAGGTTGAGCGTGAGGACCCCGGGCTTCAGTTTCACATACTGGCCGACGAAATACCACATCACCGACAGGCCGCCGAGCACCGAGATGCCCACCATGCCGACACCGTGAATGGTCATCAGCTCGTAAAAGCGATCAGGCGCCAACGCCAGCCAGCCACCTTGGGTGACCCGCATGGCAAGCCCGGCCAGAATCATCAGAAGCAGGGTGCCGCCAACAATGATGAGGTTGGCGGCAATAAGGCGCCGGGTTGCAGGATCGGCGACGTAACCGTTTGAATTGTCGAGATTCATGGTTCCACCTCCGCATTTTGCGGCGCCACTACCTGCAATTCGAAGATCATGCCGTGATGAACCAGCCCGCAATATTCCAGGCACATGATCCGGTAGGTTCCCGGTCTGTCGAACGTGTGACGCAGCCGGTTCACATAGCCGGGCATGGCCTGCACCTGTGCAACGAGGCGGGTATCGGCATCATAAATGCCAAAGCCATGGTTCACATCGCCGCTGGTAACATGAAACTCGACCGGCTGACCGGCTTTCACCGTATCGTGATCGAGTTCCCAATACCATTGATAGCCCTTGGCGTTGACGACCTGCGCTGCCGGCGCGGCCTGAGCCGACGTATAGGGCAATTCCCGCAGGGTAACGGCAGCAATGACGATACCTGCCAGGATCAGGCCCCAGAAAACCACCGAACGAAACCGATAGGCGCGGGCCTGAACGGCTGGATATTCGGCGCGGGTTGTGGAATTGAGGGCGACAAAGAGAAAGATGAGGGCGATTATCGCCACCACCACGACCGTCAGGAGCCAGACCGTCTGCTGCATGTCCATGCCTCCCCAGCTGAACAACAGGTATGTTCAACAAGATTTATAAGGCGATGGAGTCGCAGCCGTCAACAATCACGGAACTAACATTATAATTTATGATATTTACTGATATTTTTGTTGTTAGTTTTCTCCTGCCGGCGATGGCATCAATGACTGGCGGCTACTGAACACCTCGGCCCTGCCATACCGGGGGGTTGCGCATCGCCTTGAAACGATGGAACAAGAGCGCGCGAGGAGAGCGCACATGCCAGCCCGAGAAACCGTTCGATTCACGCGCCGGCGTGCAACTCGTTTCCTCATCATGTCCGCCGTTGCCGGATCGGCATTGCTGGTGTCACCCGCCTTTGCCGCCACCCAACCACCTGACGGTTACCGGGCGGAAGCCCCTCCTGGTGCTGCCCTGCGACCTTATGCCCCGCCTGCCCGTGGCCAGCGCACCCTGTTCGTGAATGCCCAGCTGATCGATGTGCAGCAAGGCCTGGCCCGGCCCGACATGGCGGTTCTGACCGATGGCGAGCGGATCGCAGCGGTGGTGCCGATGGCGGCGCTTGCCCCGGAGCAACGCAAAGGGGCAGAAATCGTCGATCTTGGCGGCCAGTTCCTGATGCCGGGGCTGATCGACAGCCACCAGCATCTGGCAACACCACCCAACCGGCGGATGGCGCAGGCCCAGATGCGCCGCGACATATTTGGCGGAATTACCGCCATTCGTGACATGGCCGACGATCTGCGCGCTGTGAATGAGTATGCCCGTGCCACCAGGGCAGGCGAAATTCCCGGCCCTGATATCTTTGCTGCCGCTCTATTCGCCGGGCCGGACTTTTTTGACGACCCGCGGACTGCTGCTGCCGCCGAAGGCTGGAAGCCGGGCACCGCCCCATGGATGCGCGCCATTGACGATACAACCGATCTGCCCGAGGCGATCACGCTGGCGCGTGGCAGCCTGGCGATGGCCGTGAAGCTCTATGATAATCTGCGCCCGGTGGATGTGCAGCGCATTACCGCCGAGGCGCACCGGCAGGGGATGCGGGTATGGGCCCATGGCATGGTGTTCCCGACACCGCCAGCCGATCTGGTGGCGGCTGGAGTGGATAGCATTTCCCACACCTGTTACATGGCTTATCAGGTTTCAGACCCGCGCCCCGCCACCTACAAGGACCGCCGCCCGGTGGAATCCGCCCGACTGATCGGTGGCCATGACCCGGATATGGGCCGGCTGTTCGCCGACATGGCGCGGCACGGCATTGTTCTTGACGCCACCTTGCGGGTTTATCAGCAATATGATGCGCAACTGGCGCGCAACCCGGCCATGAAGCCCCGCCCCTATTGTTCGCTCGACGTGGCAGCAGCCCTGACGGCCCAGGCCCACCGCGCGGGAGTCACCATCGTCTCCGGCACCGATGGCGTGCCGCCACGTGCCAGCCCATGGCCGGCCCTTTACGACGAACTATTGCTGCTGAACCAACGGGCCGGCCTGACGCCCGCCGAGGTATTGCGTGCCGCCACTGTTGATGGCGCGCGGGTGATCGGACAGGAGCAGGAGATGGGAACGGTAGAGCCCGGCAAGCTTGCCAATCTGCTGGTGCTGGCCGCCAACCCGCTCGACGACCCTGGCAACCTGCGCACCATTCGCTTTACCGTGAAGCGCGGTGCCAGGCTCGATCGTGACCAGTTCACCCCGATTTCAGCCGAGGAAATGCCCGATGACTGAAATGAACCGGCGTGCCCTGCTGCTGGCTGCCGCGATGCTGCCGGTGGCGGCCAGCGCCCGGGCCACCATACCGGGGCCAACGCACGCCACCAGCGTGGCGGGTAAAACCATCGTCAACGCGCTGGGTGGCCTTTATAACCCCAACGTCAGCATACCTGATGATGCCCCGCGCCTTCAGCGTATCCGCTTCGATGCTCGGGCATTGGCGGATGCGCGCGCCTCGGGGCTTACTGCTGTCAATGTCACGGTGGGGTGGGTGTTCGGCCCCGGCGACCCTTTTGAAGACAGTGTACGCGATACTGCCGAATTCCTTGCCCGGATCCGCAACCAGCCCGACGATCTGGTGCATGTGCTGCAAGCAGCCGACATCGACGAGGCCCGACACAGCGGCAGGATCGGCCTGATTCTGGGGTTCCAGAACGCCGCCATGATGGGCAACGACGCCAGCCGGGCCGACCTGTTTGCCGACATGGGCGTGCGGGTGATGCAGCTTACCTACAACGACCGCAACGCGCTGGGTTCCGGGAGTGTTCGCCCTGAGGAGGAAGGGCTGACCGCTTTCGGCCGCGAAGTGATGGCACGGATCGAGCAGAACCGGGTAATGGTTGATCTGTCGCACTCCAACCGCCAGACCTGCCTCGATGCCATCGCCGCAGCGACGCGGCCGCCCTCCATCAACCATACCGGATGCCGCGCCCTTGCTGACCTCCCGCGCAACAAGACCGACGAGGAACTGCGCGGCGTTGCCGAAAAGGGGGGGGTCATCGGCATCTATTTCATGCCGTTTCTGGCAAAGAACCGCACGGCTGCCGCCAGTGATGCGGTCGCGCACATCCTCCATGCCATCAACGTGGCCGGGATCGACCATGTGGGTATCGGCACCGATGGCGGCACCACCAGTTTCGATGACATGCCCGCCTATATGGAGACCCTGCGCAAGGAGAATGCCGATCGGGTGGCAAGCGGAATCGCAAGCCCTGGCGAATCGGCCACCACCACGCCGTTCCTCATGGACTTGCGCGGGCCGGGCCAGTTCCAGAAGCTGGCCGACCAGCTGCTTGCGCGTGGCCTGACAATGACCGAGGTTGAAAAGATACTGGGCTTGAATTTCATGCGATATGCAAAGGAGATCTGGGGATGATGCCACGTTCAGGCCGCGCAGGGCTGGCTGCCATTACTGCACTGATGGCTGTGGCTGTCATGCCAGCAACATCGGCGCATGCGGCGGACCTGATCTTCCACCCGGCCGGCAAGGATGCGCCGTTCTCGGAAGCCGTTGAAGTGGATGGCGTCGTGTATCTGTCGGGCAAGATCGGCGCTGCCGCTGATGGCACGCTGCCCGAGGGGATGGAGAAGCAGTCACGGCAGGCGATGGACAATATCAAGGCGGTTCTGCAGCGCCACGGCCTGCAGATGCGCGACCTGTTCAAGTGCACGGTGATGCTGGCCGACATGGGGCAATGGGCGGAATTCAACCGCGTTTATGTGCGCTATTTTGAACCCGGGCGGTTACCGGCACGATCAGCCTTTGCCGTGAAAGATCTGGCCCGTGGCGCCCTGGTGGAAGTGGAATGCATCGCCCATCGGCCGGCCGGCCGCTGACCCAGACCTATCGCGACACCCTATCCAGACCGAGGGCGGCGCGTTCCGCAGCGCAGCCGACGGCTGGTCGCTGCACCTGCCGCAACTCTGTACCGGCGCGCTTCAGGTCGCGACGGAACCGCGGCTCTGCCTGCAGGCGGGCAAAGGTGGCGGCCGCGATCAGCCTGCCTTCCTCGATATCGGACAGCCAGTGGACATTGCACACGACGCGGCTGTCTCCGATGGAGCGCCCGCGCGCCAGCAGCGCCGACGCGCGTTCAGGCAGCAGTTGCGCCAGAACCATCGCCACCCCGAACCCTGCCGCACTGTGGCCTGAGGGATAGGAGCCGCTCGACCGCAGGCCAGCTTCCTCGGCAGGAGTGCAGATGGCCGCGCCATTCTCAGTGAACGGGCGCGGTCGGGCATACCGGTTCTTGATCAGTGAGGGCGCACGGCCGAAATCGTCGATCAACCGTTCGACCAGCTTTGCGGTGTGAGGCGTGGTCTGATGGCTGGTGGCAATGCCCAGCGAGCAATCGAATGCCCGCAACAGACCGCCGTTGCGTAAATCGGCATCCCGGGCTGCCAGCTGGAACCGCGCTGCCCCTTGGGTGCTACCCTGCAAGGCCACCGCCGCCGCTGCGGCGGCGGCATCACGGGCAGCACCGGCACTACCCGGCGTCGGGGGTGGTGGCGCCCAATCGACGCTATCTGGCAGTGCCGGCACCGCCAGATAGCCAGCGGTCGCCGCGTGGGCAGCGGACTGCGCAGGCGCCACAGCCAGCCATCCGATGGCCAAGGCCGCAACAAACAGTGGCCTGGGGAAGGGCACGTTCACAGCAACTGGTCTGGAACGGTAAACAGGCCGCTGGCACCCCTGCTGATTGGCGCCAGCAGCGCTGTGGCCGCCGGAAGCAGATTCTGGACGAAATAGCGGGCTATGGCGATGCGCGAATGCAGGAAGGCGTCGTCAGGGGTGGTGGCAAGCTGCCTTGTTGCGGCTTTGGCCTGCCGCGCCAGCAACAGCGCGGCAAGGCAAAGGGCGAACATCCGCAGATAAGGGGTGGCGGCGGCATCACGGTCAGGCAAGGCAGCGGCACTGATGGTCGCCGACGCCGTTTCGAGCGTTGCCAGCGCCTGCTCAAGCCCTGGAAGCAGATCGGCAAGCGCGCCATTGGCCAGCGTGGCGACAAAATCCCGTTCGCCCGCCAGCAGCGCCTGCCAGTGACGGCCGCCTTCCATCGGCAGTTTGCGGCCCACCAGATCGAGCGCCTGAATGCCGTTGGTACCTTCGTAGATGGGGGTGATACGGGCATCGCGGTAATATTGGGCGGCTCCGGTTTCCTCGATGAAGCCCATGCCGCCAAACACCTGCACGCCAAGGCTAGCGACCTCGACTCCGACATCGGTTCCGAATGCCTTGGTGACAGGAGTGAGCAGATCGGCAAGGCCGCGCTGATCGGCATCACCCTGATGCGCGCGATCGATGGCGGCGGCATTCAGAAAGGCGATGGCCCGTGCCCCTTCCGTAAAAGCCCGCATCGTCATCAGCATGCGGCGGACATCGGGATAGGCGATGATGTGCGCCGGCTTGCCATCGGGGCCACGGCCCTGCACCCGATCGGCTGCATAGGCAACGGCGGCCTGGGTGGCGCGTTCGGCAACGGCTATGCCCTGAATCCCGACATTGATGCGGGCGTTGTTCATCATCGTGAACATGGCGCGCATGCCGCCGTTTTCTTCGCCAACCATCCAGCCGACGCACTGGTCATGGTCTCCGAACGACAGGGTGCAGGTGGGGCTGGCGTGAATGCCCAGCTTGTGCTCGATCGAGACGCAGCGCACATCGTTGCGGCTGCCATCGGTCAGGATTTTCGGCACCAGGAACAGCGAAATTCCCCGGGTGCCCGGCGGCGATCCGGGCGTGCGCGCCAGCACGAGGTGCACGATATTGTCGGCGAGGTCATGCTCGCCCCAGGTGATGAAGATCTTCGAGCCGCGAATCCGCCAGCTGCCGTCTGCCGCCGGTTTTGCTTCGGTGCGCAGCGCCCCGACATCGGAACCGGCCTGCGGCTCGGTGAGGTTCATGGTGCCGGTAAACTGGCCCGCCACCAGCGGCTTCAGCCACTGTTCCTGCTGTTCGGGGCTGCCGTGGGCCGTCAGTGCTTCGATTGCGCCCAAAGTGAGCATCGGGCACAGCGACAGGGAAAGGTTAGCGGCCGCCAGCTGTTCCATCACCGCGCATGCCAGCGTGAACGGCAGTCCCTGCCCGCCGAATTGCGGCGCGGCATTGAGGCCGATCCACCCCCCTTCACCGAACGCCTGCAAGGCCTCGCCAAAGCCTTCAGGTAGGGTGACCTTGCCATTGCTCCACTGCGCGCCCTGTGTATCACCAATACGATTCAGCGGCGCAAAGCTGCCGGCTGCCAGCTTGCCCGCCTCCTCGAGAATGGCATCGACCAGCGCGAGGTCTTCGGCGCCGGGGAGCGTGGTGATGTCGGCAATGGTTTGCAGTGCGAACCGCTGAGCGGCGATCGGCGGGGTAAAGGTCATGAAGGGCCCTGTCGTTGCAAGTGATAGCCCGTTATAGCGGCCCGGATGAAAGACGAAACCGGCAGGATCAGGGCCGCCGACAGCGACGGCATAGCCGCCGCTACGGCTTTGCTTGCTTCCGGCGGCATAGCCGCCATCCCCACGGAAACGGTTTACGGGCTGGCGGCCGACGCCGCCAATGGCGAGGCCGTGGCCGCCATCTATGCCGCCAAGGGCCGCCCCCGTTTCAACCCGTTGATCGTGCATGTTGCCGACGTGGCGATGGCGAAACGCTATGCCCGGTTCGAGCCCCTTGCCCTGACTTTGGCCGCGCACTTCTGGCCTGGGCCGCTGACGCTGGTGCTGCCGCGCCAGCACGATGCGCCAGTCGCAACGTTGGTGACAGCCGGGCTTCCCACCATCGCCCTGAGGGTGCCTGCCCACCCGGTGATGCAGGCAGTAATTCGCGGCCTCGATCGCGGCGTGGCGGCACCTTCGGCCAATGCCTCGGGGCACTTGTCGCCAACTCGCGCCGCCCATGTTGCGGCCAGTCTGGAAAGCGTGCCGCTGATTCTGGATGCGGGCGAAACCCGGGTGGGTCTGGAAAGCACCATTGTCGCCATCACCAACGGTCAGGCGACGCTGTTACGCCAGGGGGGCATTGCCACAGAGGATCTGGAAGCGCTGACCGGCCCGCTGGCCCTGGCTGACGCGCAGGAGCCGATTGCCGCGCCGGGGATGATGCTGCGCCATTATGCGCCGCGCCTGCCGCTTACCACTAATGTCGTCACGCCGTCGGCCGGGGCCTGGCACATCGGTTTCGGCGCCGTGGCGGGTGACGACACGCTATCAGCCAACGGCGACCTGACGGAAGCAGCAACCCGCCTGTTCGATACCCTGCATCGCGCAGAAAGAATCGGCAGGGCGCGGATCGAGGTGGCGCCAGTTCCACACCACGGGCTGGGGGCCGCCATCAACGACCGCCTGACCCGTGCCGCGCGTGGCAGAAGCGGACCTGAGTGACGCCCTGCCGTTGCTTCAGTGGCGGATAACCTGGTCGACCATGCGACGGAAGCCCTCCATCAGCCGATCGATCATCGGCGCCTGCGCATCGTTGCTGTTGGCGCGCGGCTTGAACAGGGTGGTGTGTCGGATGGCCTTGGGCGGCTTTACCGGCACTGTATAATAATAGAGGGCGATCGAACGGCGGAAACGGTCGGGCGGGCAGGTAAGCGGTTCCGGATGGCCGTGGTAGCTGGTGGTATCGGTGGAAAAGATGACCGCGCGACCGATCAGTGGCGCCACCGATTGCCGGCAGGCCCGCATGTTGCGGTCCCACAATTCGAGGTTGCCGCCATAGTCGGGGAGCCAGTCGTCGTTGAGGAACAGGATGAGGTTCAGCCGTCGCATCAGCAGGGTGCGTGGGTGGATATTGAAATCGGCATGAATGGACAGATGGCCGCCGCGCGCCATTTCGTGTAGACCGCCACCCGTATAGTGCGCATCGCTGATCAGGCCCTTGATGCCCGTAAGTCTCTCAAGAAAAACAAGAAACTGGGCGGAATTGAGCGCATTGAGCAGATCGGTGATGTAGGCGCTGCGAATTTTTTCAAGCGCGTATCCGGTTTTCAACCGCGAATAGCTGTCGTCGAATGCCCCTTTTTCACGAGCGGGAAACTCAGCGTCGACCTGCCGAAGTACCTTTATATCAAGGAAATTCTCCAGCATGATATGGGGGAAAGGCGAAGCCCTGCGGTAAGTCTCGTGTAAAGACTGCCCGACTGCCTCACACTGTTCGCGATCGAAGCGGAAAATGCCATTTTCGCGATCAAGGTCGAGTAAAGGACGATCGACCTGCTCAGTAACCGCAACAGATACAGACACGTACGCGACCCCCCGAATCAGGAAGCACCCTCCGTGCTCCCATGCGTTATGCAGTATCATAAAAGACACAGATTTACGAGAAATCCAGAGATGTATTTAATGCATTGACCAGGCAGATGATTTTTCCCGATTGCAACCCTGACCAGTCATGCCGGAACCTGTTGGCAGAGGGTTGCGAAGACCAGACACGATCACAAGAATGGTTAATATGCCAGCGGTTAGTACCGGCATTGCCGGTCAGTTATTAGTATAATACTGAATATCTTCATGAATTCGTACCCTTTTCGAGGGTTGGCGGCAGGCCTGGTGCAAGCTGATGCGGAAAGCCTTTGACCACGAGCGTCGCATGGCGAATGTCTGGCTGGCAGCAAGGGATCATGCTTGCACTTGCCTGCAGGTAAAGGCATGGTGCCGGCCATGAAACATCTTCTTTCTCTTGCCGCCCTCGCCGTCGCTCTTTCCGCCGGTCCCGTCGTTGCCCAACAGAAAGCAGACGCCAGGGCCGAAGCGCCGAAGGATAAGCCGGCAGCAGAAATCCCGCCGCCAACCGTTTCCGTAACGAAGCACAGCGGCACCTTTGGCGGCAAGACGATCAATTACACCGCCACTTCGGGCGAAACCTACCTGACCGACGACAAGGGCAAGCCAACGGCTGCCATCGTCTCGACGGCCTATATCAAGGAAGGCAATGACCCCAACCGCCCCGTCACCTTCCTGTGGAATGGCGGGCCAGGTTCTGGATCGCTGTGGCTGCACATGGGGGCTTTCGGGCCGAAGCGCGTCGCCATTCCGTCAGATGGGCGTGATGATGGTGCTCCGCCCTACCCCATCGTCGCCAACCCCTACAGCCTGCTAGATGTCACCGATCTGGTGTTCATCGACCCCGTCGGCACCGGCTTTTCCCGGGCGCTTGGCGATACCGACCCCAAGACATTCTGGGGCGTGACAGCAGACGCCAAATCGGTATCGCAGTTCATCCGCAAGTGGCTGGACGCCAACGGGCGCTGGAACAGCCCCAAATATATCGGCGGCGAAAGCTATGGCACCACCCGCTCGGCCGCTGTCATCAACGAGCTTGAGGGCACCTATAATGATGTGGCCATCAACGGCATCATCCTGATCTCGACGGTGCTGGATTTTGCCGCCGGTTCGGAGGCACCGGGCAACGAGATGGTGTTCGTGACCAACCTGCCGTCGATGGCGGCCACCGCCTGGTATCATAACAAGGTGGCCAACAAGCCCGCCAATGTCGCTGATTTTGTGGAAGAAGCCCGCCAGTGGGCCAGCGGCCCCTACCTGACGGCCCTGATGAAGGGGCAGAAGCTGCCAGCCGACGAGCGGGCCACCATCCGCCGCGAGTTGTCGCGCTTCACCGGCATTTCGGAATCCTATCTTGAGAATGCCGACCTCAGGATCACCCCCGGGCGCTTCTACAAGGAGCTGCTGCGTGACCGCGGGCTGACCGTGGGGCGGCTCGATGCCCGCTATACTGGCCGTGATTACGACAACGCCGGCGAAGAGCCCGACAACGACCCGAGCTTCTACGGGATCGATGGCGCCTATACCGCCGCCATGAATGCCTATTCGCGTGATGTGCTGAAATTCTCGCCCGACCGTCAATATTCCACCATCGGTGGTGTGCGGGATTGGGACTGGCGGATCGGCAGCCGCGATTCCAACGCCTATCTGAACGTCGCCCCCTATATCGGCCGGGCGCTGCGCGAGAACAGCGGCCTGCGCGTGTTCGTGGGACAAGGCTGGTATGACTTTGCCACCCCCTTCTATGCTGCCGAATACTCGCTGACGCGCACTGGCATCCCGCAAGACCGGATCCAGTACCATTACTATGATTCCGGCCACATGATGTATGTGAACGAAGCTGATCTGGCGAAGCTGTCGAACGATGTGCGCAGCTTCATCCGTCAGGGTGGCACCGGCCGCTGATACGTGCGGGCTGAAAAACTGATCAGAGCCGGCGGGTGAAGCCTTTGAGCTTCACCCCCAGCATCATCAGGATCACGCCGATCACCAGCGCCCAGGCGCCCAGCCACCAGACGACGATCTTCATGCCCAGCACCGGCGACGCGAAAATGATCACCGCAAAGCCGATGTTGATGAATCCGGACAGAGCCAGCAGTCCGCGTCCGTGCACGGCATCGAGGCGGATGGACGACAACAGCAGCAGGGCACCGGTAATCGCCGCCTTCACGGCAATGATGATGAACAGCACCGTCAATGTTACGGCCGGCATCACCAGCAACATGCCGCCAATCACGATCGAGGATACCGATTCAATCGCCAGCCACACCCAGCGATCGCCGCGACGGGCGGCGCCGGCACTGGCCGCAAGCCCGAACAGGCCATCGACGATGGAGAATATCGCGAACAGCAGAACCAGCGACAGGCCGACCAGCCTCGGATCGACGAAACAGGCTACGCCAAACAGGATCGACACCAGCCCCCGCAACAGCAGGGCCCACCAGCGCCCCTCCAGCAACCGGTTCAGATCATCTGCCTGACCTGTCTCATACGCCTGCGCCATCTATTCACCCCCCCACAGTTATACGGGTTGCATCAGGCGCTATTCGGGCGAAGCGGTCAAGCCTTGACCAGCGGCGGACGCGTGCGTGGTCGTCTCGCGGGAGATTTCGGCACGCACTGCCGTTTCCAGCGCCCGCAGGTCTTCGATGGTGCCCGACGAGTCAGTGCGCACCCCGTCGGCAGTGGCCGTGAAGCCGATCGCTTCCAGCACCCCGACCACCAGCTTGTTGTCGATCCGGATGCCGAGCCCGGCGCGCCACCTGCCGCCCGGCGCCAGCCCCAGATCGAGAGTGAAGCTGCCATCGGGGGTCGCCAAGGGCACGATAATGGCCTTGCCGTCACAGTGCGGGCCGCCACTGAGAACCGGCAGTTCGCCAATACCCGGCAGGGCAGGCAGTGACGCCGTTACCGTTCCGCTGGTGGCCAGACAGTCGTTATCGAGGCCCAGATGCACGGTGAGGTGATCGAAGCTGAGGGTGATCGGCGGCAGCCCCGCCGGCAGGATTGCCAGCGGCAGCTTGCCACTGAGCGCATCGAGCCGGCGATCATCGAATGTGCCACCAGCGCTCCCGGAAAGAACCGGATTCAGGCGCTTGAAACGCACACTGGCCTCACCTGAGAGTAGCCGGCCGAACTCAAGCCCGGCATCGACATCACCGATGGGAAAATCCCCATAGCGGGCCCCGCGCAGCTGGCCATTCCAGATGCTGCCTTCCACCTTGTTGGCTTCAAGCCCCGGCGCCACCTGTCGGAGAACCAGCTTCAAGGGCAGAAACTTGATGAACAGCGCAAACGCCACTGCCAGCGCTGCAATCGCCCACCAGAGTCTGTGTTTCCCAGTTTCCACTGCCTGCCCTTCCCTGATCCTTGCCCGCACTGACAGCGCAACAACTTTATGTCGTCTGGTTGACTGGATGGGCAACATGCGTCAAGCCGCAACCTTCCGCACATGTTGCGGCGCAAAATCGGAGTCGGGAACGTGGGTTACAAGGTTGTCGTCGTTGGCGCTACGGGTAATGTCGGGCGCGAGATGCTGAACATTCTGGCCGAGCGGGCTTTTCCGCTGGCCGACATTGCTGCCGTCGCATCGCCGCGCAGCCAGGGAGACCGGATCGATTTCGGCGACACCGGACGCGAGCTGAAAGTACAATCGATCGAGAATTTCGATTTCACCGGCTGGGATATCGCGCTGTTCGCCGCCGGTTCCGGCCCTACCAAAATCCATGCACCGCGCGCAGCGGCCGCAGGATGCACGGTGATCGACAACAGCTCGCTCTACCGGATGGACCCGGATGTGCCGCTGATCGTGCCGGAAGTGAACCCGGAAGCGATCGACGGATTCAAGAAAAAGAACATCATCGCCAATCCCAATTGCTCGACGGCGCAGATGGTGGTGACCCTGAAGCCACTGCACGACGAGGCCGGAATCAGGCGAGTGACGGTCGCCACCTATCAATCGGTTTCCGGGGCCGGCAAGGCCGGGATGGACGAACTGTTCGAGCAGACCCGCGCGGTATTCGTAGGCGACGAAAAAACCCGCTCGAAGTTCACAAAGCAGATCGCTTTCAACGTCATTCCGCATATCGACGTCTTTCTCGACGCTACGTCGGGCTATGACGGCTATACCAAGGAAGAATGGAAGATGGCGGCCGAGACCAACAAGATCCTGTCGCCCGACATCAAGGTATCGGCCACCTGCGTACGGGTGCCGGTATTTGTCGGCCATTCCGAGGCACTGAACATCGAATTCGAACGACCGATCTCGGTGGCGCGCGCCCAGTCGATTCTGCGTGAAGCGCCGGGAGTCATGCTGGTCGACAAGCGGGAGGACGCCGGATATGTGACCCCGGTGGAGTGTGTGGGCGATTACGCCACCTTTGTGAGCCGGGTGCGCCGCGACCCGACAGTGGAAAACGGCCTTGCCCTGTGGTGTGTGTCGGATAATCTCAGGAAGGGGGCTGCCCTTAACGCCGTTCAGATTGCCGAACTGCTCGGCCGTCGACACCTGAAGAAAGCTGCATGATGAAATTTGCCACTGCTGCCATCGCTGTTCTGTTACTGTCCACCTCGGCGATTGCCGCTACGCCGTCAGAACAGTTCACCAGCCTGTCGGATTCGATGTGGAAGTGGCAGCAGGCCGAAGACGCCCAGGAAAAGCGCGATGGTCGCTGGCAGGAAAGCGACCATCTGCCCGATGTGACGCCAGCCGCCTGGGAACGCCGCCGCGCCCGCTGGGAAGCTGACCTGAAGGCGCTCGACGCAATCGACCAGTCGGGCTTCAGCAACGAGGAGCGGATCAACGCGGCGATTTTCCGTGAGCTTTTGCTGCAGAACATCCAGGACGCCAAGTGGAAAACCTATGAGGCGCCCCTCAATTCCGACAGCTTTTTCTGGGGCGGTCTTTCCCGGCAGGACGGCTATACCAACGCCGACGACGCCCGTCGCGCCCTGAAGCGAATGGCTGATACGCCGCGCTATTTTGCCGAGAATATCGCCAACATGCGCGCCGGCCTGAAGCGGGGTTATTCCGTGCCGCAGTCGAGCCTGAAGGGCCGCGACGCCACCCTCGTTCCCTATACCGACCCGGGGCCATCAAACCCGCTGCGCGCTGCCTTCGACAACATGCCCGCCGACTTGCCCGGCCGGGCCGAAATTCTGGCGGAAGCAGACAAGCTGATTCGCGAAAAGGTGGCGCCAGCCTACGCCAATGTGCTGACCTTCATGCGCACCGAATACATGCCCAAGGCGATCAAGAGCGTGTCGGCGCGCGATCTGCCCAACGGCGCGGCCTTCTATCAGGACCGCATCCGCTATCATACCACACTCGACCTCACGCCCGATGAAATCCACCAGATCGGACTGAAGGAAGTGGCGCGTATCGACGCCGACATGAAGAAAACCATGGCCGATGCCGGGTTTACCGGCACCTTCCCCGAGTTTCTCGACTTCCTGCGCAAGGATCCGCGTTTCTATGCCAAGACCCCGCAGGAACTGCTGAACTACACGGCGTGGATCAACAAGAAGATGGACGGCAAGCTGAAAGACGTGCTGGGGCTGCTTCCGCGCTATCGCTATACCATCAAGCCGGTTCCCGACGCCATTGCCCCCATCTATACCTCCGGCCGTGGCGGTCTGGAGGCCTGCTGGTTCAACACCTATGACCTGCCGCAACGGCCACTTTATAACCTGACGGCGCTGGCCCTGCACGAATGCAACCCCGGCCACAGCCTGCAGGCGGCGCTGGCACTGGAAGGGCCGGACCGTCCGGATTTCCGCCGCCAGACCTATTTTTCAGGCTATGGCGAGGGTTGGGCGCTGTATACCGAATGGCTGGGCACCAAGATCGGCATGTATGAAACGCCCTACGACGAGTTCGGTCGCGAAACCTTTGAAATGTGGCGGGCTGCCCGCCTGGTGATCGACACCGGCCTGCATGCCAAGGGGTGGTCGCGTCAGCAGGCGATCGACTATCTGACCGCCCACACCGCGCTGGCGCCACTCGACATTGCCAACGAAGTGGATCGCTATATCAGCTGGCCGGGACAGGCACTGGCCTACAAGCTGGGGGAAATCCGCATTCGCGCCCTAAGGGCCAAGGCGGAACAGGAACTGGGCGACAAGTTCGATCAGCGTCCGTTCCACGATTACCTGCTGGCGATGGGAAGCGTGCCGTTGCCAGTGCTGGAAGCCGAGATGACCCGCTGGATCAACGACCAGAAGGCCAAGCTGGGCCGCTGACCGTTCATGGGATGGAATTCCGGGGATGGACGCAGGGCCAACCAGTCAGCAACGACAGGTTGGCCTGAACCCCGGTCATTCTGCCGGATGATCTCGTGTGGTGGCAACCTCGGTTGACTGCGAGCGGCGCCCGGTGAGCCAGATGGCGAACAGACTGATTTCATAGAGGGCAACCAGCGGCACCGCCAGCAGCAACTGCGAGATGACATCAGGTGGAGTGAACACGGCGGCGATCACGAAGGCTGCCACGATGAAATAGCGCCGGAACGATTTCAGTTGCGCCCTTGTCACGATCCCGGCGCGTTCAAGCAGCATCAGCAGCACTGGCAGCAGAAAGGCGATTCCGAAGGCGAACAGAAACTGCATGATGAAATCTAGGTAGCTGCCAACCGAGGGCAAGGCGGTTTGCTGCACGCCGCCCATGTCGCCCTGAAAGCCCAGCAGGAAGGCCAGAGCCGTGGGGATGGCGACGAAATAGGCGAACAGGGCGCCTGCCACGAACAGGAAAGGGGTGGCGACCAGAAAGGGAAACAGTGCCTGTTTTTCGCGACGGTAAAGTCCCGGCGCCACGAACTGCCACAACTGGGTGGCAACCACCGGAAAGGAAATCATCAGGGCTCCGAAGAATGCCACCTTCACCTTCACGAGAAAGGCTTCGAAAATCTGGGTGAAGATAACCTGGCTCTGCCCGGCATGGGCAAGGGGCTGCACGAGAATGACGAAAATATCCCTGGCAAACGCAAAGCAGACGAAGAAGGCCACCAGAATGGCGGCAATCGACCACAAAAGCCGCGTGCGCAGCTCGATCAGGTGATCGATCAATGGCGCCTTGGTTTCGTCGATATCCTTCATGGCTGTGGCGGCCCTGATTCTGGATCAGCAGCGCCAGGTGCAGCCAGCGGCCCGGTTGCAGCTGGCGGCTGGCCGGCCGTGCCAGTGGCTGCCGGCGCTGGTTCTACGGCGGCGGCCGGCGGTGCAGACGGCGATCTGGCGGGGGGTTCAGCGGACGGTTTGGCAGGTGAAGGGGCAAAGGGGTCGGCCGGCGTTTCGGCCATGATGCGCGCATTCTGTTCAGCCCACTGCTTTTCCATCTCCTCGAGCTCGGCCTGGCGCATCATTTCATCGAAGCCCGAGCGCAGATGCCTGGTCATGGCGCGTGCCTTGCCGGTAAAGCGACCAACCGTGCGCAGTGCATTGGGCAGCTCTTTCGGGCCGATCACCAGCAATGCCACCACGGCAATCAGCAGCAGCTCGGTCGAGCCGATCTCGAACACCGGAACCCGTCCTGCCTATCGCTGGATCGGCTCGGAGTTGGTGGTGGGCTGCGCCGGCGGGACCTGCTGCTGAACCTGTGGCGGCGCAGGCGGGTTTGTCGGCTTGTCATCGTCGGCCAGTCCCTGCTTGAAGGATTTGATGCCCTTGGCAAGATCACCCATCATCTCGGAGATGCGCCCGCGCCCGAAGAGCAACAGAACGATCATCGCCACAATGACCCAATGCCAGATACTCATGCTGCCCATGGAATGCCTCGTCGTTCGTTATGGATGGTAGGATAGACTGTTATGTAATCCTTGCCGCCATCAATTGCACCTGTTGTCTGGTGGCTGCCTGAACCATGGCAGCGCCTTACCCGGCACCATGGCCGTCACACAACCGTATCACCAAGGCATCGCATCATTTCCGCCTGTCGGCCGCTGGTGCTGGTTCAGGGGCGTTGGCAGCCGCCGTTGCCGCCTGAACATCGGCAACCGAGCGCTCCACACCGGCTTCCACTGCGGCATTGGTCTTCTGGTCGTCACTGCGGTTGCATGCCATCAGCACCAGCGGCAGTGCAAGAATCATCAGGCGCTTCATCGGGGGGTCTCCGTTGGGGCGGGCGGGGCGGAATCAGCGGGGGTATCCCAGCCTTCCTCATCTTCCGGGGGGGCCGGCGGGTTGCCATCCCACAGTTCATAGCGGCGGTTCTGCAGCCAGGCCGACCGCAAGGTGGCATAAGGATCAGCGGAGCCGATCAGCAACTGCTCGCCCTGATCGGCGATCTTGATGCGGATGTTGATGACGCGCACGCCCAGTTGCGCCACCCGCCATTCAAAGGGAAGGATCCGATTCTTGCCGATATCGACGGGATCGAGCAGGAAATCGACTCCGAAACCCACGGCATCGCGCAATGTGGAAGGGCCGAGCAGCGGGATCATCACGAACGGACCCGAGGGTACGCCCCACACCGCCATGGTCTGCCCGAAATCGTGATTGATCGAATAAAGGCCCATTTCATTGGCATGGTCGGCAACACCTAGGCCCAGCACCCCGTTCACCAGAATCCGGTCGAAAGCCCGAAAGCCGTGCTTGATCTTGCCCTGGGCCACGGCGTTGGCGAGATAAGTTGGCTCGCGCAGGTTGCCATAGAGCGTACCGATACCACGACGGGCGGCTTCCGGCACGATAAAGCGGTAGCTGTTGACCACCGGCATCACTACCGCCCGGTCAACGGATTGTGACCAGGCGTAGATCTTGCGGTTGGTCTTCTCCCACGGGTCGTTCATGGCGCGATTCGTGAGGGCAACCCGTTCAAACCGCTGCGGGGTAGCCGCGCAGCCGGCAAGCAAAGCCATTAAGAGCACGACAGGCAGAAAGCGACAATTCATCCCGCGTTGCTAGGAGGCCCGGGCCGCGTGCACAAGCCCAGCCATTGACAGGCGGCCTACAGGCGCGATGCAACGTCTGAACCCGGAGCAGGTCTGGCCGGCCTGCCTATGGGCCCGCGGACTCTGGCGTGAGTGAAGATCGTCAGCAAGTGATGGAAGTGTCGGGATTGTTTACACTTCAATGTACCACTCAAAATGAAATTTACATGAATACAATGTGTTGAAACTTGGCATAATATTTGCATAATATTTCATGCGGTGTGTGCGGTGTGTCTGACGCCGGCCAGCCATGACGGCCAGGATATTCGCGGAACATTGTGACCGAGGGAAAGGAGAACCTGCATGTACAAGCTTCTTCTTGCCAGCGCGATGCTGGCATCGGCTATTCCGGCAACTGCTGCATGGGTCTTTGTCGGAAGCTGGGCGCCTTACAATGACGCCGCGCCTTTCTGGGACGACCCGGCCTATTATCCCACCGGCCCGCTGGCCTACACCGGACAGGAAGCTGCAGCACTGCTGTTCGGCGGCGATCCCGGGGATTATGCGATCTCGACGGTAGGCGAAGACCCCGGTGCCATCGACTTCATGGCCTGGTACGATGTCATCGGCATTGGCGGTGGGGTCTATGCGCAGGACTATTTCCACAAGTATCTGGGTCTCTATTACGGGCCACCCGAAACCTATACTGGTGGGGAAGCAGCCTCCGCCTTCATCCGGGACAACTTCGTGGACGCGCTCAACTATGCCTTCGTGTGGGAAGACGGCACCGTGCCGGAGCCTGCCGCATGGGCCATGATGATTTCAGGCTTCGGCCTCGTTGGGTCGGCCCTGCGCCGGCGCCGGGCGGCGATCGCCTGACAGGCATAATCTGCAGCAAGGGGCACCAAGGGGGCAGACCGGGGTTCACTCTCCGGCCTGCCCCTTTTTGTTACTTTATTGTGGGTAACGCTCAGTGCTTGACGCGCGGCGCGACGATTGCGTAGCCCTCTGCTCCTGATGGAGCGCCTTCTTGACATGTTCGCTGCCCTTGCCGACCCAACAAGGCTGCGCATTTTCCTTCTGGTGCGGGAGATGCAGCTGTCGATGGGGGAACTGGCGGAGATTCTCGGCCAGAGCCAGCCACGGGTTTCGCGTCATGTGCGTATTCTGGCTGAAGCCGGGCTGGTTCGCCGCAGCAAGGAAGGCGCCTGGGTGTTCGTTGACGTTGACGAAAGTGCTCCGCTTGCCACCGTGAACGCCCTGGTGGCAGAAGTGGCGAGCGGACGCGACCTGATCGCCGACGAACACGCCCGGCTGGCCGAAGTGCGGCGCGAACGCCAGCGCACGCTGGATGCCTGGTTCGCCGAAAAAGCCGGTGAATGGGATCTGGTAACGAAGCTGGGCGGCCACGAGCCGGACGTCGAGGCCGCGTTGCGCACGGCGGCCCGCCAGCCAGAGGTGGGGCGGCTGCTCGATATCGGCACCGGCACCGGACTGGTGCTGGGGCTACTGGCCGGTGAAGCCCGTTGGGCTGTGGGGATTGATCGATCGCCGGAAATGTTGCGACTCGCACGGGCCAAACTCTCGGAAGGGGGACGGCAGCTGGCCGACCTGCAACACGCCGACATGCGCGCCCTCCCCTTT
The DNA here is from genome assembly GCA_039808025.1 of Sphingomonadaceae bacterium. Taxonomy (GTDB): domain Bacteria; phylum Pseudomonadota; class Alphaproteobacteria; order Sphingomonadales; family Sphingomonadaceae; genus Sandaracinobacteroides. Next base: position 272,952 of record JBDHSK010000001.1, read on the forward strand.
GGCGACGGCTGCTTCGATACCGTGACTCTGGTGCAGGTTCTGCACTTTTCAGATGACCCGGCCAGCGTGGTGACGGAGGCCGCCCGCGTTCTGGCCGATGGCGGCAAGCTGCTGATTGCCGAATTCGCACCCCACAACCATGAGGAATTGCGCGAACGCTTTCATCACGCCCGACTGGGGTTCGAGGAAGCTACGGTACTGGGATGGATGGCAGCGGCCGGCCTGACGGCCCGAGTCGTTTCGCGACACCCGGGAAACAACCTGCAAGTTCATGTAACGGAAGGAAGAAAATCACAGTAGCTGGTTATTGACTCGGGCAGCGCTCAGGCGCAGTCTCGCCAGGTTGTCGATTTCGCTTGGATGTTGTTATGTCCCTGCTTCGCAGTGAACATGGGTGGCTGCATTTCGTGGCTGCCCTGCTGATGGGTTTGGCCACCGGCTTCAATCTGGTTCGTTTGCTTGAGTTTGTTTCCTGATCATCCGGGCCTGAAGCCCCGATAGCCGGCCTGGCGGTTTCTGAACATGGCAATGGCCGGATCATTGGTCTGGCCATCTGGAATGTGTTGCAACCCCTCATCTATCAGCAGCCATGGCATGCAGTTGGCATTTGCTCTGGAGCACCGAACTCCGTATTGCCTGCTGCTGATATGGCGATTTTCTTTCACGAGGGCGATCTGCCCGGCGATCCGTTCAAACCCGGCCCCATCGCCGTAGATACCGAAACCATGGGGCTGAACCCGATCCGCGATCGGCTGTGCCTGGTGCAGATTTCAGATGGTGGCGGTGACGAACATCTGGTGCGCCTGTCGGGTGAGTATTCCGCCCCCAACCTGAAAAAAGTGCTGGCCGACCCGTCGCGCCTGAAGCTCTATCACTTCGCGCGGTTCGATCTGGCCCTGATCCGGCAGTATCTGGGCGTGGTGGCAGCCCCTGTATATTGCACCAAGACCGCCAGTCGGCTGGTGCGAACATACACCGACAGGCATGGCCTGAAAGATCTGGTGCGCGAATTGCTGGGTGCCGAAATCTCGAAACAGCAGCAATCGTCGGACTGGGGGGCCGCCGTGCTGAGCGATGCCCAGAAAGACTATGCCGCTTCGGATGTGCGCTTTCTGCACCGGATGAAACCCATATTGGACGAGCGGCTGGCGCGCGAGGGCCGCACGGAACTGGCGCAGGCCATTTTCGATTTTCTGCCGTGGCGGGCGGAACTCGACCTGGCCGGATGGCCTGACGTGGACATTTTCGCCCATGTCTGAACCTTTCCTCCGTCTTATGAACGGTTGGCCGGAGCACCGCCTTGTCGTCGGCGGCTGAACGGGAGCGCGCTGCCCGCCGGGAACGCATGTTGCCGGGAAACCCCCGCGATACGCTGATCTCGCTTGCCAAATGGGCGCTGCCAGCGGCTTCGGGACTGCTGCTTGTCGTGTTGGTTACCTTGCCGGTCCTCTCGAACCAGGAGTTCAGCTTTCTGCTCTCCAAAGATAATGCCGAACAATCCGAAGTGCGCATGCGCATTCAGGAGGCCACCTATCGCGGCGAGACAAACCAAGGCGAACCTTTTGAAATAACGGCCGAATCAGGTTTGCAGCAAACCAGCATGGTCCCCGTGGTAACGCTGGCGGGCCTGTCGGCCGCCATCCGCCGTGCCGATGGGCCAACCACGGTGACGGCACCGGGTGGCCAGTATTTTCTCGACGAGAACCGGTTGGTCGTAGAAGGGCCGGTCGTCGTCAAATCGGCCTCGGGGTTCAGTCTCGATGGCAATGCCATCGAGGTCGACCTCAACCAGCATTCCGTTGTCAGCCACAAGCCGGTATCGGGAACGATTCCCATGGGTAATTTCCGGGCCGACCAGTTTTCCGCCAACCTCGAGAACCGCTCTTTCACCATGCAGGGCGGGGTCAGGCTTCGCCTGCAACCGGGAAAGTCCAGATGAAGGCCATACTTCTCATTGCCATGCTGCTTGTTGCTCCGCCAGTTGCGGCGCAGGGGTTGACGCAATCGACGCTGCGCAATGTCGACAGCCGCGCCCCGATCGATGTCGATGCCGATCGTATCGATGTTTCAGACCAGCAGAACCAGGCCATCTTCAGTGGCAATGTTCGCGCCCGCCAGGGCAACCTGACGATCGAAGCTGACCGCATCAAGGTTTCCTACACCCGCCCCGGGAATGGTGACCCGGTCATCAACCGGCTGGATGCCGATGGCAAGGTGCGTCTGTCGACCCCCAGTGAGCGAGCCACCAGCCGTTTTGCCATTTACGATGTCAAGAAACGCTTTCTGACCCTGATCGGCAATGTGGTGCTGACACAGGGCAGCGGCAATGTCAGCGGCAACCGCCTGACGTTCGATCTGGGAAGCGGCAAGGTCTCGCTAGATGGCCGGTCATCAACCGGGCAACCCGGAAGCAGGGTAACCGGCCGCTTCAAGGTTTCAGGGCAATAAGGCGACCCCGCAGCTAGCCAGTGATGATCTGCGGCTGAGATCAGCGACTGAGATCGCCCGCCAGGAAGGCCTCGACATCGGCGAGAGCCACCGATTTCGCCACGAAGCTCTTGCCGATGCCGGTGGCGAGAATGAACGGGAGGCCATGGCTGCCGCGTTTCTTGTCGTGCAACATATGTGCGATCAGTCGCGGGGCAGCATCGCCAGCAATGCCCGCCTGTGACGGCCGCGACATAAGCCCCAGCGAATCGAGGTGAGCAGCAAGCCGCGCAGCGTCATCAGCGGCGCACAGGCCCTGGGCAGCGGAAAAGCGAAAGGCCTGTGCCATGCCGATGGCCACTGCCTCGCCATGCAGCAGCCTGTCCCCAAAGCCGGTTTCGGCTTCGAGCGCGTGGCCAAACGTGTGACCAAGGTTGAGCAGAGCGCGCATGTCGCCAGTCTCACGTTCGTCGGCAGCAACGATGCGCGCCTTGGCCCGGCAACTGGTACTGACCGCCACCCTCAGGGCATCGATGTCGCGCCCCAGCACTGCGGCGGCATGGGTTTCGCACCAGTGGAAGAAATCGGCATCGTCGATCAGTCCGTACTTGACGATTTCGGCGTAACCCGCGCGCATTTCCCGATCGGGCAGTGTGGACAGCAGCTGGAGATCGGACCACACGGCCACCGGCTGGTGGAAGGCACCCACCAGATTCTTGCCGCGCCGGGTGTTGATGCCCGTCTTGCCACCAACCGAAGAGTCGACCATTGCCAGCAAAGTGGTTGGCACCTGAATGAAGCGCATGCCGCGCTTGACGATGGCGGCGGCAAACCCGGTGAGATCACCGATCACCCCGCCACCCAAGGCCAGCACCACATCTGACCTGGTCAATTCCAGTTCGAGCAGGCGGTCACACAGCTGTTCCAGACTGGCAAAACACTTGGTCGCTTCGCCGGGAGGGAAAATGACTGGCTCGACGAGGATATCGGGAAGACCCGCCCGCAGAGTATCAAGATGCAGGGCCGCCACCCGGGTATCGGTTACCACTACCAGCCGGGGCGAAGCGGTAAAGGCTGCCAGACGCCGGCCGGCTTCACCCAGAACGCCCGCACCGATGGCAATGCGGTAACTGTGGCCTTCCAGCGGAACCTCGATCTCGATCACGTCAACTCTTTCCTGATTGCGATGTATGGAGACAAACGGCCTTCACTCAGGTGGATAGTCTGAAAGGGCGCGGATGATGGCATCGACCACCTGCTCATGCGGGCCGTTTACTGAGGGTACCCGGATCTGGGCCTGTTGATAGGCCGGACTACGCACCGCCATCAGGTTGGAAATCACGGTGCGCGGGTCGCGTCCTGCCAGCAGCGGCCGTCCGCCGCGCTTGCTGACCCGTTGCACCAGCGTGTCGATTTCAGCATCCAGCCAGATGGCGACTCCCTCGCGCAACACCAGTTCCCGCGTCTGATCGTCGACAAAGGCTCCGCCGCCTGTGGCGATGACCTGCTGGCCTTCCCCCATCAATCGCGCGATCACGCGGCGTTCACCATCGCGAAAATGTGCTTCGCCAAAGCGGCTGAAAATTTCAGACACCGGCATGGATGCCGCAGCCTCGATTGCCGAATCGGCATCGACAAAGGGCAGCCCCAGCCGATGCGCCAACCGTCGACCGATTGTTGATTTGCCACACCCCATCATGCCCACCATGACCAGTGATCGACCTGCCAATCGCGACAGCGCCGTATGGTGTTGCAAGGGGGCTTCCGTTTCCTTCACACCGGCCGCTATAGGGGCGGTATGGCGCGGCATGCAAACCTCCGTTTTTCAGCGTCCATGCTGATACCACTGGCGCTGCTGATGACAGCGATACCAGCGCATGCCCAGGCCGCAGAAGAGCCGGCCGCCGAAACCGGCCGCCCCAAATCGCTGTTGCCAGACGACTTTGCAGAACCACCACCGCCAGCACCCGGCACTGTCGCCCCTCCTGTTGAACTGAGCCCCGCAACCAGCGGGTTCGTCGCGCCACCGCGCATGGCGCCGGAACAAACGCCTGCGGCAGAGACCGAGGAACCAGCCAAGGAACCGGAAGACCCGCTGGCACAACTGGCCGGGCCAACCGGACAGCCGGAACTTCTGGGCACCCTTACCACAGCCAGTGGCAGCTATCCTGCCGACATCTTCGCGCCATCGAACGCGCGATTTGCCGCCGCCCTGTTGAGCCGGATCGAGTCCCCGCTTGCCAGCCGCTGGATGCAGATCGTTCTGCAACGCGCCCTGCTGTCGACAACCCGGGCACCAGCCGGACTGGACGCTGCTGACTGGGTGGCCGCGCGTAGCCGTGCCCTCGTTGCCATGGGTGATGGCGCCGACGCGCACCGTCTGGTTTCACTGGTTGCAGTAAACCGCTACACGCCCCGCCTCTATGCCGCCGCAGCCGAGGCGGCCCTGACCAGTGCTGATCCGATCGCCGTCTGCCCGCTGTCGCCAACCGCCAAGGCCAAGACCGAACTGCCCATCTGGGAACTGCTGGATGCCATGTGCCTGTCGGTACTTGGTGACGATGTCAGCGCCAGTTCCACTTTCGACCAGATGCGACGCCGGAAGGAAATCAATGGCTTCGACATCGGCCTCGCCGAGAGGATCGGATCTTCGACCGGCGGTGGCCGACGAGGCGCCAACCCGGAATGGGGAGAAATCAAGGGCCTGACGGCCTGGCGCATGGGCCTGTCGACAGCAGCCGGCCTTGAACTGCCCGACCAGCTGCTGAACAGCGCCAGCCTCAAGCAGCGTGGATGGTATGTGCGTCTTGCAGGCGCCCCGATCGCCCGCCGTGCCGCTTTCGCTGCCGAGGCGGCGGCCACCGGTGCCATCAGCAGCGCTGAGGCCAACCGCATTTTTGCCGCCGAAGCGGCAACGCTCGACCGTTCTGCGGCTGGCAACAGCCCTGGTGGACTGATCCGCACAGCCAGTGCTGCCACCGACTTGAGCGACCGCATCAAGGCCTTGCGCACCCTGTGGTCGCGGGGAAAACCCGATAGCGTCGCGCGTTATGGTTGGCAGGTGAGCACGGCTCTGGCGGCAGCTCGCATTGTTCCCGATGCTGCCCTTTCGGAAGATGCAGCCGCAATTGCCGCAAGCCTGGTTTCAGCTGGAATTACGTCGACGGGAGGACGATGGTGGGCGGCACTTCAATCGGCAAATGACACCGATCGCGCCAGATTCTGGGCGGTGATGGTCGCAACCACCCCGGCAATTCCCGTGGAAAAGGGCCTTTTCGATAGTTGGGCAGCCGAAGTGCCACAGCATCGTGCCAATCTGCTGGCCGCCGGGCTGGAAGGGCTGGGGCGCGGCCGGGTCGGGCCAGAGATTGCGCCTCTGGAAAATGAATGGACCCGCGCTTTCGATACGGCCGTAGCTTCTCGACGGACGGGTGAGGCGCTGCTGCTGGCTGCGAGTGCCATGCGGGGTAGCTGGGCGGAAGTGCCGGCAGATTATCTTCGACGGATTGCTCGCGGGCTCAGCACCCTTGGCATGACCAGCGAGGCCCAATTGATCGTCGCCGAGGCCGCTACCCGCGGCTGATCTGCCCGCCGCCCCTATTTACTGCCGCTGCCAGACACGACCTCCAGCCAACCACGTCTCTTCAACCTGAACTTCGGGCAGTTCAGACGGCGGGATGGTGAAAATGTCGCGGTCGAGTATCAGAAAATCCGCCCAGCGCCCCACGGCAAGCGTTCCCACCCGATCGTCCATGCCCCCGGCATAGGCGGCATCCCTCGTAAAGCCGGCAATAGCCTGATCGATCGTCATGGCATCGTGGGGACGCCAGCCGCCCGGAGGTTGATTCTGCCGATCCTGCCGGGTGACGGCGGCATGGATCCCAAAAAACGGATTTGCCGGCTCGACGGGAAAATCACTACCCAACGCCAGATGCACCCCTGCTTTTCGCAACAATCCCCAGGCATAGGCCCCTTCCAGTCGCGCCTCTCCCAGACGCTCGGACGCCATCGCCTTGTCTGAGGTAGCATGAGTTGGCTGCACTGAAGCGATGATATGCAGTTCGGCGAAGCGCGAGATATCGCCCGGTGCAATGATCTGGGCGTGCTCGATTCGGTTGCGCAGCCGGTCACCGTAGGCCGGGCGAATCTCGGCGAAGCTATCAAGAGCCTGCCGGTTGGCGGCATCGCCGATGGCATGAACGGCAACCTGATACCCCAGATAATTGGCCCGACTGAACAGGTTCTTCATCTTGGCATCGTCAAGAAAGCCCAGCCCACGCGTCCCGGGTTCATCGGCATAGGGTGCCAACAACCATGCACCGCGACTTCCCAGAGCCCCATCGGCATAAATCTTGATACCCTGGAGACGAAGCCGGTCCTGATAGAGCCAGGGTGTCGGCCGCAAAGGTGAGATCGCCTCCATGGCCGACATGCCGGCTGCATAGCTGGTGATGCGCAGCGTAAGGCGCCCTGTATCACCAAATGACCGGAACAGAGCCCAATCCTCGGCACTGGTGCCCATGTCATGCACGCCAGTCAGCCCCAGCGACGCCAGCTTCTTCAAGGCTGCTTCCAGAGCCTGTTCCCGCTCTCCTGCTGATGGCGGTGGCACGACTTTTTCGACAAGTGCTGTTGCCGCGTCGATCAGCACCCCGGTCGGGTTCCCCGCAGCATCCCGCAAGATACGGCCACCTGCGGGATCCCTTGTTGCCTTGGTGATGCCGGCCGCCTTCAGTGCCAGACTGTTCGCCCACCCGGCATGGCCATCAACACGGGTAAGCCAGATGGGTTTGTCGGTCGCTATCCCATCGAGATCGGCGGCACTGGGAAACCGGCCAATCCCCCACGTCTCCTGATTCCACCCACGCCCGACCAGCCACTGGGTGGTCGGGTTTTCAGCTGCATACCGGGCGATCTTTGCCTGCGCCTGGGCAAGTGTGGTGGTATCGGCAAGATCAAGCTGCCTGAGACCAATGGCATAGCCCATGATATGACCATGGGCGTCGATCAGACCGGGAATGACCGTCTTGCCGCCGGCATCGAGCCGATAATCTCCAACTGCCAGCTTCGGCTCGGCGGCTCCCTTGGGCAGCAACGCCATGACCTTGCCGTCATCGCCAATCAGAAGCCCGGCAAAGCGACGCAGCCCACCCGTTGATTCGAGAGTATAGCCATTGGCGTTGACGACCAGAGTCTTGGCAACAAGGGTGGTATGCGATGCAACCAGAGCTGCGAAGGCCAGCAGCCAGAGCTTCACTTTAACCTCCGGTACAGGGACGAAGTATCCTGACGGCCTCCCCCCAGCCTTTGCACATCGGCATAAAACTGATCGACCAGCGCAGCCACCGGCAGGGATGCGCCGTTGGCACGCGCCTCAGCCAGAACCAGACCCAGATCCTTGCGCATCAGATCAACAGCAAAGCCGAAATCAAAGGCTCCCTTCACCATTGTTCGCGCCCGGTTGTCCATCTGCCAACTCTGGGCCGCCCCCTTGCTGATGGCCTCCAGGACGGCATCGGTATCAAGCCCGGCGCGCACAGCGAAATGCATGGCTTCAGCGAGCCCCTGCACAACCCCGGCTATGGCAATCTGGTTGACGCATTTGGCCAGCTGACCGTGTCCGCTGGGGCCGACATGTACAATCTGCCGGGCATAAGGCTGCATCAAGGGGCGCGCAGCGGCAAATGCCGAATCCTCTCCACCGCACATGATGGCAAGTTGCCCCGCCTCCGCTCCAGACTGTCCGCCGGATACCGGGGCGTCGACAAACTGCAATCGCGGGTGTTGCCGCGCCAGGTGCTGGGACATTGAAGCCGAAATCGTTGAATGATCGATCACCAATGCGCCATCAGCCAGCAATGGCGCAGCGGCCTCCACCACCTGCTGCACATCCCCATCGTTACCGACGCAGGTGATCAGCGCGTCAACCCCTCCAGTGGCCTGATCAACCTGATCGATGGCGGTTCCCCCGTGCTCCGCTACGAACCGATGAGCTTTTTCGGGGGTGCGGTTGAACACTGTGAGACGATGACCGGCCGCCACCAGATGGCGGGCCATTGGCCAACCCATCACTCCCAGCCCTGCAAACAGAATCTGTGCCATGGCCTTGGCCTAGCCAACAATTCGCTGAACGCAAGGGGAGAAGCAGGGAAAGGGGTGGCGTTTTTATCATACCGGGCCTAATCGCCAGTATGTTGAAAGGATCACCTCCATGACACCCGCATCCACGGACTCGCCGCTTGCCATTTCACTTGCAGATGTAGAACGGGCGGCAAAGACCATTGAAGGTCAGGTGGTGCGCACCCCCACCCTCGAAAGCCGGACATTATCCGAGCTGACAGGAGCGCGGGTCTTCCTGAAGTTTGAAAATCTTCAGTTTACGGCCGCTTACAAGGAAAGAGGCGCCCTTAATCGTCTCATGGCTCTCTCCGAGGAAGAACGTCGGCGCGGAGTTATCGCCATGTCGGCCGGCAATCATGCCCAGGGTCTGGCCTATCATGCCCGTCGGCTTGGCATTCCGGCCACCATCGTGATGCCGATGTTCACACCCCTCATCAAGGTGCAGCAAACTGAAGGCCACGAGGCCAATGTCGTGCTCCACGGCGAAACCCTCGAGGAAGCCAACACTCATGCGCGCGCCCTTGCCGAGCGTCACAAGTTCGTATTCGTTCATCCTTATGATGATCCACTGATCATGGCCGGACAGGGCACTGTGGCTCTTGAAATGTTCGAGGATGCGCCTGAGCTCGACACTCTGGTCGTCCCCATTGGAGGCGGCGGACTGATATCCGGCTGTGCAACGGTTGCGGCCACCCACCCCAACGTGGAAGTGGTGGGTGTTCAGACAGAACTCTACCCCTCGATGAAGGCAGCCCTTGCCGGAGAGACAAACCCGCCACTGGGTGGTGACACGCTCGCAGAAGGCATTGCCGTCAAAATGCCCGGACATCTGACACTGCCGGTAGTGCAATCTCTTGTTTCGGAAATTCTGCTGGTCGCCGAACGCGATCTGGAACGCGCCGTTGCCTTGCTGCTTTCCATCGAGAAAACCGTCGTTGAGGGCGCTGGAGCTGCCGGAATGGCAGCCCTGCTTTCCCATGGGCGTCGGTTCCGCGGGCGTACTGTTGGTCTCGTTCTGGCGGGGGGAAATATCGATACGCGATTGTTGGCCAACGTGCTGTTGCGTGATCTGGTACGGTCCGGACGTCTGGCTCGCTTGCGGATTCGCCTGAAAGACCGGCCTGGCCAATTGTTTGCTGTGGCACGCGTATTCGGCCAACAGCAAGTCAATATCCTTGAAGTTTCACACCAGAGGATCTTCACCAGCCTGCCTGCCAAGGGCCTGGTAACGGAAATCGAGTGTGAAACCCGAGGGCCCGATCATCTCGAACGGCTGATCGAATCGCTCAGAGATGCCGGGTTTGATGTCAGTCGGGTGGAACTCGCCTGACATCAATTATCACTCGTAATTCAGGCAGGTAACTGAGGGCAGGGAACTCCAGTCGGACCCATCACGGGTAGTGCGACTCTTTTGTGCCTCAGGTTAGGCGCGGGGAACAATCCCCAGCAATTGAACGTCGAAAACCAGAACCGCGTTTGGCGGAATGACGCCACCAGCTCCCTTTGCTCCATACCCCAGGGCCGGTGGAATGGTGAACCGGGCATGCCCACCAGGACGCATCATCTGCAGCCCCTCCTGCCACCCCTTGATGACATCTCCCACCTTGAAGATGGCTGGCTGTCCCCGTTCCAGCGAGGAATCAAAGACAGTCCCGTCCGCCAGACGACCCTCATAATGAACGGCGACCGTATCTTCCAGGGTCGGGGTCGGCCCCTCGCCAGCTGAGAGAATCTCAACCTGCAACCCCGATTCGGTAGTCTTCACCCCGGGCTTGCGGGCATTCTCAGCCAGAAATGTACTGGCAGCCTGGGCAGGGGCACGCAGAGGTTGTGTGCCGAACAGAGCAACCAGAACCCCGATTACAGCCAGCACCAGGCCGGAAACGACCCACTTCCCGATGGATTTTCCCCCGGCGCCACCAATCGATTCAGAAGTCATGAATCAACGTTGACCATCGCGTTCAGCGCGCTTGCGATCAAGCTTGCGGGCACGACGAATAGCTGCCGCTTTTTCACGAGCGCGCTTTTCCGAGGGTTTTTCATAGTGTCTGCGCAGCTTCATTTCGCGGTACACGCCTTCGCGTTGAAGCTTCTTCTTCAGCGCGCGCAGCGCCTGGTCAACGTTATTATCACGAACAATGATCTGCATAAACGCGTATGAACCTTCCAGTAACCTTCGCCGGCCTGCAGAGGCCCTGTGCCCCGGCATCACCCCGAAGCAGCCTCACGAGGTCCTGCATACGCTCCATACGCCGATTCGGCATTAAGACATACCAACGGACCGCCGCCAACGCTGTCAGCTTCGCAATCGCACCCCTAACAAAAAGATAGTACGCCTGCAAGCCATCAGGCACGATAGCGATGGCTCTTGCTGGCTTGGCAATCTATAAGATCAGCCATGGACAACCCGACCGATCTCACCCTTGATGAAATGCGCCCGATTCTGGCTGCCAGACTGGTAACGCATGTCCCATTCGATGGATGGTCGTTCAAGGCGGTAGATGCCGCCGCTGCCGACTGTGGAATAGACCCAGCCGCTGCCCGACTGGCCTTCAAGGACGGCGAGGTTGCCATGATTGAAGCATGGCTCGATCAAGCCGACGACAGCATGTTGTCAGTTCTCGATTCTGACTCGTTCCGGGCATTGTCCATCCGTAGAAGAATTGCCTATGCCATTAAAACCCGTCTTGAGCAGGCCGAGCCTCACCGGGAAGCAGTAAGACGAGCTGTTGCCTTGCTGGCGTTACCGGGCAACACGCCTTTGGCAACCAAACGGGCATGGAAAACGGCCGATGCCATCTGGCGCGCGTCCGGAGATACCAGCACAGATTTCAACCATTACAGCAAGCGCACCATCCTTGCCTCCCTCTACTCTGCCACCCTTCTCATCTGGCTCGACGACGAAAGTGAGGGGCACTCCAGAACCTGGGGGTTCCTGGATCGCCGTATCGACAACATCATGCAGTTTGAAAAGCTGAAGGCCAACTTCCGGTCCCGCACGTCCTCTGCAAACCGCCCAAGCCTGACCCGCTTTCTCGGGCGCTTACGCTACCCCGTCAACCAGGACAGTTGACACGCGGATTCAGCAAATGGCCAACCATATCGGCTTGCATATCGGTCAATTCATCGCCACACGGCCTGATAATGAATTGAAGGAGTGCGGTGGTGGCCGGCAGCGTCAACAAGGTTATTCTCGTCGGCAATCTGGGCGCCGACCCTGAGGTCAAAAGCTTTGCCAGCGGCGGACGCATCGCCAATTTCCGAATCGCCACTTCCGAAAGCTGGACAGACCGCCAAACCAACGAGCGCCGCGAGCGGACAGAGTGGCATAATATCGTCATCGACAACGACAATCTGATCCGCGTGGTCGAACAATATCTGCGCAAAGGCTCAAAGGTCTATGTTGAGGGACAGCTACGCACCCGTAAATGGCAAGACCGCGACGGCAATGACCGCTACACAACCGAAGTGTATGTCGGGCGTTTCCGTGGTGAGCTCACTCTGCTGGATCGACGCGATAGCGGTGCGGCAGGCAGTTATGACGATTATGGCGCGCCCACGCCTTCCCGCAATCCATCATCAACCGGCCGCTCTTCTGCTCCCTCCCCATCAAGCGAAGACCTGGACGATGATGTCCCGTTCTGACCAATCCCCATCATCAAGAGCAGGGCGCTGATCGCATGACGGGCCTCAACATCTATCACAGTGCCTCCTGTTGGCACTTCAATGGGTAACGCATTGGCAACAATCGCCAGCTCCCTGACCCAGTGGTTTCCCTGACGCCGCAAGTGGCATTGCGTGTCACGCATCCAGATTCGTGCACCTTCTCCCGGGTCGACAAATCGCCACCCCCCTTGTGTCCAGAGTGCCAGCATGTTGTCATGCCCGGCCCATTCCTCCAAGGAATCTTCAGCAACCAGCCAGCACTCCCCCATTTCAGGTTGAGCCGGCGGCACGGCCGCAGCAGCGATAACTGATGGCTGAATCAGCGCATCCAAAAGCATTATCGCCTCATTATGGGTAATGTCTTTCTGTCCCTGCCCGGGAACCAGCAAAGGCAGTTTCAACCGTGGGCTCAACTCACGCATCTTTCCACCTCATCATCAGATTTTGACTGCTCTCGAAGCCCGCAATTCCTCTGCAGCTTCTCCATCCACAACGACATAGGCATGTCCCGGAGGGAAGGGCGCTCCGGACAAATCCACCTGTTCGGCAATAGAAAGCCTTAGCTGGTCATTCTTTACAGGAACCTCATATCGAGCTCCGTCGTCCCCAATGAGTCTCCAGGTCCCGCCCCGCCATTCCACTTCCGGGCTTCCCCACGCACTCATTCTGCCGTCGACCGCCACCCAACTGGAAACAATCGTGCCATCACTCAGGCGTTCGCAGCGGAAATGGACAGGCGCCAGTTGCTGACCGCCGATATGCTGCACGACATGCTCGACGGTCTTACCGCCAGGAGGATCCCCTCTCCCTTGCGCCACTACAACGATCGGCCGCCCTGCCATGTCCTCATTAACCGGCATGGTTACCAACCCATCCATAGTGATCATCTCGACCAGGTCGCCCGCTACATGGTTCTGCGGTGCTGTGCCGTAGCGGCCTCGCAGAAAACCCGATACCCGGTACTGTCCCTGGCCCAATGAATTGGCCAAGCGGAACTGCAGTAACTCTTCTCCAATACGCAGCAGGTTTGCGCCAGCAAGCACAGCAATGTCCGCACGGGATTCAAGAACGGAATCGGGGTCGCTCAACGCGATAGTGACTGCATTCTTTTCATCCCAAACCAATGCGCTCGCACTCGCCAGCTCCGAAAGCAGTCTCCCGCAAGGGCGACGTGCCTGAACCGCTCCCATTCGGGCCGTTCCCGAGTCAGACAATATTCCGATTTCGGCACCCCGCCATCCAGGGCCGCCATTGGCGCTCACCATCAAACCAGATTGGCCATTGTCCAGAGGAAAAGGTATTTCAAAGATCTGAAGTCTGGTTTCAGGAATCGCCACAGCCGGCGACACCATCGATCGTCCCGCTTCCGCCTGCGCCTGCCCTCTTGCTCCCCTCATATGTCGAACGGCCTGAACATGCACCATCAACCCGCGAACGGCGCGCTCGACGACACGCCATTCCTCCGCCTCACCTGTGAATTGAATTATATCCCCAACAGCAATATTCAGCCATTTCCAACTCAACATTACCGACAGGCTATCCGCTTCCAGTTCTGCCTGCTCCATCGCATATCGGGCGAAAGCTCGTGCATCACTTGCCGTCAGCGATGCCGGTACCAGAATCTGTGCCTCAGAACCTCGTCGCTGGCGCACGGCACATTGCATACCCTCCTGATAGTCACGCGCGGTATCCAGATAACCAACGGTCGTCCGCGACGGCATTTTCGAGACTGCAATCGCGCGTTCCCGCTGAAACCCCTGCACGCCATCATTGCCAACACAAACGTCTTCGCGTGTGATAAGATGTTTTTCTCCGTCATCCGAGAATGACAGGCTCCCACCAATATCCCGCACTCCCGTGCTTGCCAGAGCCATCAGGGCTTCAACATCAGTGCCAATAGTAGCACTCGAAGCAACATAACCCGTTGTCACCCAGCTTGCCGCATGTGATGGATCACGGTAGACGCGCCAGCCTCCCAGCTCTGCCAACCAGTCATCCACCCCCCCTTCGTCAGCTTCCACCTCGAAACTCAGGTTGGGAATACGGTTTCCATACGCCTCCAGGGCCAGATTATCGAACACCACATAGGCCAGACCAGCAAAGCAAGGCGCCCGCTCCAACCCTTCCACCGCCACAATCACCGGGTCAGCTTCCGTCTGGGTCCCATCATAAGTTCGCATGATGGTCGGGCTTACAAACTCACCAGACAGATTGCGGATCTCACGGCCATCGGCCCAGATCCGCCTTATCGAGCGAATCCCCCGCGAAGATACGGCAACCGCTATCGAAGCAGTACCGCTTCTTTCCCCGCTCCCCTTGGCTCCCTGATCGCTGACATGGGCCCAGATCACTATGCCAGCGGCACGTACGACTCCAAAAACCCGTGGGAATATCACTCCATAAGCAGATCTCTGTATCCGGTCCACCATCGACGGTCTGCGGCGGCTGAACAGCAATGTATCAATGGCCGAGCCGGTGATAGCCCCTGAAAGCGCACCAAATGGGCCGCCAATGGCCTGCCCCATCGACGAAAAGACAATAGAAGCCATATGCTGACCCTCTTATAATTATTTGATCATACAGGATTTTATACTTCTGTACTTTACGTTCGATCTGCTATTGCAGTCTCCACGCCCTCGACCAACATTCATTCCCGCCTATTGGTCTCTCAACCACTCTACCGATACCGGCATGCGCCTCCACAACACCCATTGCAGTACGAATGGCCAGATGAGGCTGGCGGCTGGCAGCCCAGCGCAGCAGGATGTCGCCCTCTTGCCACCTCCCTTCGTCTACCGGCCGACACCCGGCAGCTGCGAACAGGTCATCCACCATGCTCTCGGAAAGCCCCCGATAGGGCAAATTTCCGGAACACAGATGCACAGTCCGGCCTTCTTGGCCGCGGCAACAACCAGACCCACGCAATCCAGACCATCACTGCTGCGGCCTTGCCGCCGAAATCGCACACCAAGGAAACTGCGCGCTATCTCGGCAATTCGTCGCCCATCTGCCGCCGATCTCACAGCTCACCATAACGCAACAAGGCATCGTTTCCGGGAACGAACGGCTCACCGCCAAAATTTCTGGCATTGCCAAACCGTTGGCTACAGGTGGAAAAACGCTTGTCACATCCCTGCTGCAACCTGATCACATCCCCCGCTGAAACGGGTGTATCCCACAACTCCTCAAGGTAAATCCTGTCATCCACGATCTCCATGATCGTTCGATCCAGCCCGGCCATTCGTCCTGAAACCACCCGCAACTGACCAAAACCATAAAGGTCAGCATCCACAATCGGCTGGCTGACAACAACCTCGCGTCCCTCCGATGACGTTACTGACGCCAGAATTGACCGCCCGGCCAGATCAACCCCACAACGCCGGTCGCCAAACTCCGCGCGACAATATGGCGTGCAAGTCACGCCCACAGCGTCCGAAAGTGCAAGTTTCCGGTCCACGATGCTGGTACGAAACTGTTTTCCGCCACCTGTGTCCCGCGCAACATCCCCGATATTGCCCTGAATCAACTGAATCTGCCCCTGATCGGGGGCGCACCAGTCCACCATGAACAACACAACCTGTGTGCCTGCCCAACGGCCAGCGTCCAGGTCCGATGCCGACAGGCCCGCCTCATCCAATATGCCGCTGATATCCATATCGGCTGGTGTCAGACCATTGTCGGCCACAATGGCCGAAGGTGTCATGCCTGGCCGTGAACGATATCGGACACCCTCTGCCCAGATGTCTCGATCATGGCTGGTAAACCCCAGGGTAACCCCGTCCGGACGTTCCAGCCGCCAGCAGCTCGCCAGCGTCGTCAGAGCCTGCGACAAATGTTCATGCAACATCACTCACGCACCTCCACCAACGGAACAGCTGGAAGCTCTCCCGCCTGCCAGCGCGATAACGACACATCGAGCTGGTCAGTCGCAAACCGAACAGGCACATCAAATTCGAAACCTGCACAAACAGACGCACCTTCAACAGGGGCATCCTCGAAGCGAATGATCCCCCCCTCAATCAGTTCCCAACCGTTGGTCACCACCTCGCCGGCCACCGACACCATCACGCTGGCCGCTATCGGACGGGTAATCCGACGCACTTCCTCGACACCCATCTCGCCATATCGCTTCACCAGTGGAAAACTCAGGCGTGTCCCATCCCCCTCCCCCAGAAACTGGTCGAGGGCGGTCGGAGCTTCCCCCGGGAGGTTGCTGTGCCAGTCAAGCGGATCCCGAAACCGGAAGGCTGCGGCCTGACCGCGTCGTGCACGGAAAAACCCGACCAGTTTGGCGAGATCCTGCTCTGAACGCACCCCCACCGCCGCATCATAACGCAGGCGCCCCTGCGCCCACACGCTGTTTCGCTGCTCATGGCCCGAAACCATCGATGCAACCTGCGTTGCAAACTCCGGGCCTCCAACCGCATCAAAACCCAGCTCCAGCGGGAACCGCACATCATGAAATTGTTGCACGTCCTCAGCTCCTTGCTGCATTTCCATCCACACAAAGCCATCTCGGGCTATCTGGGGCCAGGCCCATACCAGTACTTCTGCCACCGCCGATCGTCTCGCCAGGGCGGCAGCATCACCTACGCGGCGCCAATGCAAATCTGCGTCAGCAGGCAGCAGAACAAAACCGGAAAGATAATGTTGGTATTCCGGAGGATAGCCAAGTTGCTGTGTCACCGCCTGCCGGCCGTGCTCCTGTCCCGCTTCATTGCCAGATGTTACATGATCATAATCTTCCAACTGCAGCACATCATATGCCGGCCAATGCCAACCCACTGGCATGTTCGCCCGTTTCAGATCGGGCCTCGCTGCATCCAGAACCTGAGGCGCAAAAAACAGCAGTAACGATCGGAACCGGCCCGGAGCGGCAGCCCGAGCTGCCTCGATCACCGCTGATGTCGCCGCTGCCAGCCGCGCCCCCAACCAATCAAGATACTGCTGCTCTGCCAGAGTCCGAACCCCAACCACATCTGGCATCACCGGCGGTTCGGAACCTTCCGCCGCTGTCCACGTCGAAACGGTGGATGCGTCATAAAAACAGGGGGCACCATCACTGCCCACCCACCACCATGGCTCGCCAACCTGAAAATCCACATGCCCACCAGATTGAGCCAGCAAATCCGCAAACGCTCTGGCCACACTGCAAAGCCAGTTGATCGCGACGGCATTACAGGGCGAAATCAGGGTCGATGGCGGCTCCCATCCTGTCAGGGCACGGTTCCCCAGATGGTCTCGCTGAACCCAGGCATCCGGTGCATGGTCCGCAAGCACTTCAAACGACAACGAGAATATCGGCTGAAATCCTGCTTGCCTCGCCGCTTGTATCAGGCCCGCATGCCAGGCCACTGCTGAAGAACACAGGCCGGAACCAACTTCATATCTTCCACCACCAACCGACGTAAGCGCAAAATAATGGCTCATTCCGACATAATGATTCACGACTTCCCGGTAACCCAGAGCCTGCCATTGCTCGACAAGTCGTTCCGGTGGCTGATGGTAACTGTCATCATAACCTGAACAGATCCGCAAGCCATGTTCCGGTAGAAAACAGTCGCCCATCCTGATGGCTGACCGCCGCCCCTCCGCCACAATATTCCCCACATCGACAAAAGTCGAAACGCCGGCGGGAAGAGGTTGCGCAGAGCCATCATAGTCTTCCGGCACCACTGACAGAAACATCCGGTCGATGTCTCCGGCCCAGACAGCACCTTCCTCCAGGGCATACCCTGAAACCAGATTGTCAAAATCAAGGGTGATACGCGCGCTGGTAGGGCTTCCCGAAGCGTAATTCCAGAGCCGCACATACCAGATGGCTGCTTCACCTGCCGCATCGCGTCCCTCGATGGTAAGCGTCGGGCCATTCACCTGATCCAGGGGCATCACACCGGGGCCACTCATCCAGTCGAATGCAACTTTCACCCCCCGGTAGTCCCGGTCGGTCTCATAGGCGAGCAACGGGTGCGACCATCGATCCTCACTGGCCCAGATAAGTCCCGCCAGATCTCTCTTGGTCAGGAAATCCAGGCTGACCCTCAGCGACCGCTCTTCAACAACCGACAGCGCCGCCATAATCGGACGGGCAAAATCGACGGTCCATAATCCAGCCGAAAACCGTTTCACCCACCGCGTCCTGAAGCTCCTGTTGTGCTGGGCCAGATAATAGTCCATTCTATCCTCCCGCCCGTTCCAGCGCCCGGCGCACTTCCCTCGCTACCTGTCGTCCGGTTTCCGCCATGAACCCGCGCGATGTGGCAGAAGCGGCATTGACATGTACCGAGATATTGACTGGCCCGCGTGCCGCTGAAGGCACCGTCTCGACCCTTCCACTTGCCGTGGGAACAAACACTTCCGGGCCCCTTTCCCCCACCAGATAGGCCTTACCAAGCGATACCGGCCCACCTGTCGCGCGTCCGGGCAAGCCCAGCATGGCTGAAAGCCCGCCGGTCACCGTCGCTCCAACGCCGCCGCCACTGTCAAGCTTCAGGGCGGCAGCCGCCAGTTCTCCAAGGGCACGTCCAGCCACACGCGCCAGGTCCTCGAATTCCAGTCGTCCACTGCGTGCTGCCCTGCGCAAAGCCTGTTCCACGCCTCGCCCGGCCTGATCAGCGCCCGCCTGCAAACCTTCGGCAAGAATGGCCTGCATCTCCGCCACATCCTGCCGCAAACCCGATGTATCCACCCGCACATCCAGTGACGTGGCGTCTCCATGCTCATTCATCCGGAATATGCTCCTTCAAGCGTCCCAGTTCGGAACGGCTCAGAGGCACCCCGGCAGATAACACGCCGAAATGCCCCTCCAGCGCCACACGCAACTCAGCATAGGTCGAGGCCCAGAATTGCCGGGGCATCCATCCCAGCTTCCCACTCGCCACCACCGCACACCGACGGGCAAAGCTGCCGAAATCAGTTGCCTCCATCAAACACCGCCAGCAGAAGTTCCCGATATGGCCCCATCAGTCGCAGCAAGCCCTCGGCCAGCAATTGCTGCTCAAAGGCCTCCCGTTCCTCTTGATCAGACGTCCGACAGTGCCACATCAATGCAGCCATATCGGCAAACTGCACCTCGCCGGCACCGGCTCGATCCATCAGCTGAAACAGGCTTCCCACCTCTCTCTCGGCAGCTACCAGGGCTCCAAATGTCGGCCGCAACACCGTCTCACGTCCGCCCAGCCTCAGGCCGACTTCACCGCGCAACGGGTTGGCGCTCATTAAAGCACCTCCACGGCACCCGAGCTCTCCAACGAAACCGTGTAGGTCCGCTCACTGTTGAAATCGCCCGAGTAGTCCAACCGCGCCACCTGGAAACTGCCACGCAGGCGCTCGCCCCCCTCAAAGCTCACTTCAAAACGATCGAGCGCTCCAGACAGAGCGCGCGACTTCAAAGCCAGTTCAGCTTCAGAGCCCGTGAACACCCCGGCCCCGGCGATCGTTACCGATTTGATCCCACCCGTCGGCAGCAACTCCCGCCATCCGCCGGAACCTTTGTTGGTCACGACGACCGGGTCGGTCGTAAAGCTCATCTGGGTAGTGCGCAGTCCCGCAACCGTCCGGAACGTCTCCGGCTCGGCCCCGTCACTCATCTTCAGCAGGAACGCCGCTCCGCTTTCAACTGCCATATCAATTCTCCCAAACTGAAAATGCCTGAAACTCCAGAATACCCTGGGTAAAATTCCGGCGAGCCCGTCGCACGGATGCCCGCAGCAGGCGCAGCCGCGACAACCGCAGGTTGCCTATGTGCATCGACATCGACAGTACGGCCTGCTCAACCTCGGCCAAAACTTCCTTGACGGCTGCATAACCGTCCCGGGAATCCCAAAGCGTCACTGAAAAAAGGTGCTCGCGGCCCTCTCCCCCCTTCCATCCTCGATTGATCACCACATCCTGTCCGACTGACAGATAGGGCGGACGGGCGTCAGCGGGCGGACCATCAAACAGTTTGATCCCCCGCGCCCCAAGCACGGCATCCTCCCGCAACGCAGCCACAAGGGCGCGCTGCAATTCCAGGCTCGATTTCATGGTTTTCCCCCAAACGTCCTGCGTCACAACGTGACTCAGGCCGCAAATTCCTCAGCGATAATCATCAGACGGTCCCTGTCCGCCGGATCATCCTCGATGCCGGCTACCCGTAATTCCAGGCCCCGCCAGATAACCCGCATCCCCACCTGAATACACGGGCCCGAGCGCAGCATCATGCGCCAACGCCGCGCGGAATGGCGTGTATCTGCCGATAGTGCAGATTGGCTGGCCCGCGACAGCAGTTCCACCGACGCCCAGCATTGGGCTACCGTCTCCCATTGCCCGGCCCAGTCCCCGGCTACTCCACGCTGCTCAGACCTGCGTTCAAAGTGCACTCGCTGATCCAGCCGTCCGGCCAGCTCATCCCCTCGCATCACAGCACCCGCCGGGTACGCCAGGGCGCCAGCATACGCCTCACCGAGGGAGGTATCCCCGGATCATCCGTACTGTCTCTGCGGGCATGGAAATGTGCCGCTGCCCGCACCACACTCAACCGCAGCACTTCCGGAACCCAGTTCCAGTTTGCTGCAACGCCGGCCCGATACCGCACCACAATCTCAGAGCCATCTGGACAATCCACAACGTCGATGGTCGCGGTTCCATGACGCCCGGGGTTCAATCTCCAGCGATCCTCAGCCAGCGAGATCAATTCTCCATCATCATCCACCTGCAACACTTCCGTAACCGTCCGTACCGGCTCTGCAGACAGCCTAAACCTCTGGTGTGTTACCGTCCCGCTCTCTTCCACAGATCGCTCAAACAATAGCTGGCCCAGCATCGCCTCGACGGTCTCGGTGGCAGCGCGCAACAGGCCCGCCAGCAGCGCATCTTCTCTGCCATCCTCAATCCGCAGAAATGATTTCAGCTCGGCAACCGCCACAGGTGGCGGACTGTTATCGACAGTCAGCATCAGCGTTCCTCCACCCGCACCACCAGAGACCGGCCGTCAATATTGCCATCCGACATCGTCACCTCGTTTGAAACCCGATACACATGCCCGGCCACTCCTCCGGCCAGATGAACCACTGTCACCCCGCCATCTAGTGCAGACTCCCGCACCTCCAGTCCTCCGGCGATGGCAGGGGAAACGCTCCATGTGCTCGTTGACAGGGCCACACCCTCAGCCAGCGCGTCCGTCCAATCCATGCGGTAGTCCAGCACGGCATCCGGGTCCTTCAGGAACAGTCCTCCCGTCAAAGCGGCGCTCCAATCTCAACAGACCATCCCTCGAAACTCACAGCGCCACCCGCACCAAGCACCTGTGGCGGGCAGGTGGTGACGTACAACAGCTGTTCGTCACCGGTATGCAGCAAAGCCACATGGTCGGCCGTCCCATTGGCAAGAACCGTTGCGTTCTCCTTTGCCGAAAGTACAATGCGCCTGCCCGATGTTTCTCCCTGCCCGATGGAGAAATCTGCGGAACCCAACGCAATCTCGGCCAGCCTGCCATTCCAAGCGGCTGCATAACTCTCGGGCTGTCCATTCACTGCAACCATGCGCGTCGCCGTCGAAATGACTGCAAGCGCGCCATCCAACACCTGGTCAGCTACCCACTTCCCCATTCTCCAACCTCCTGTCAGTTTTCCGATGTCATTCCAGGCCAACACGAAACTGCCTGTCACTCCCTCCAGCCAAGGCAGTCCGGATGCTGCGCCCGCGACGGGTCATGCCCGTCATCATCACTTTCCCCGCTTCCGCCTCCATGACATGCCATGAATCCACAGGGCCCAATGTGCGCATCCCTCTCAGGATGATCGTGGTATCTGACAGCGCATGGCTGGCTAACGATGGCTGCACCACCGCCTGTTCAAAGGGCATTGCTCTTGCCCCGGTCGGGAAGCTCGCGCCCTTGGCCGTGCCATCCGCGAACTGGTCAACGGTCGATACCGAACCACGCGCCAGCAACGGGCTGCCAGCCGCCGGGCGATAGTCGCCATTGCCGGTCGATGTGTCACCATCCGGCCCGGCCTGGCTGTTGTCGTCCGTGAACTTGGGCCATGCATTGCTGCCAGCGCCGGTATAGCTGGTGTCAAGCGCCGCATTCAGGCCAGCAAACATATGGTTGAAGTTGAGGGCCGGGGCACCCGGCACCCGATACCCGAACGCCAGTCCGGACTTGCCAACGCCACAACTCCATTCCCAGCCGCCAACCGAAATGCCGTTGCTGGTGAACATATCGTGCTTGGTTGCCTGCCAGTCGTGATATTCGTTGCGCGCCACATTGTTTGTGTGATGCAGGTTGATCAGCACCGGAGTCGGGTTGTTGTGGAAGTTCACGCGCTGGCCGACATAGGTGTTGCTGTCGAACACGCTGTCCTGCATCTGAATATACGACAGTTCCCCCATCATCCAGAACGGGCTGCCGTTGGCACCCGAATGCTCGAACAGAGTGTTGACGATGGCGGTCCGCACAACTGTGCGCGGGCTGGCGTCCGTGTCATCCCCCGTAAGATACGGCCACGCGCTGATGGCATTGTTGCCCAGCCGCTTGCCGGTGCAGTTCCATACAACAAGGTCGCTCATCTTCGACGTGGCGATTGATTGCGGGGTAATCCACGGATAGGTTGCTTCCGCCGGGGTCGCGCCACGGGTGACATTCACATGCGCCAGCGCCTGCATGGTCATCGGATGCTCGACATTGCGCAGCAGACCGCCGCGCTGCGCCGAACCGGACAACCCAGTTCCGTAGTTGGTCCATTTCACATCCAGAAGCGCCGCATTCCACGTCCCGGAGTTGGTGGCGGCATAGAACACCGGGGTCGTTGCGGATTCAAAGCCCGTCTTGCCCCGCACCGTCACCCGCTCGGCAAACTGCATGTTGGCGCTCAGCCATGTCTGTTCGCCAGCTTCCACCGTCAGATCGCGGAACCACCAGCGGTTGTTGCGCATCAGCGGGTTCGCCGTCGTACCAGAGCGCAAGATGCAGTTGGCACGCGGGTTGGCATCGTCGGGGTCGCCCTGAACCACGATTGCGCCCTCGTTGCCGCCAGTAAACCCGGACGTTACCGCCGTTGCGCCCCACGTGCTGGCACCAGCCGCAAGCGTGATCACACACCAGTCGGCAGCGCGGGTCTTGGCCGATTGCCCTTTGCCCGCAGCCAGCGACAGGTTTGCCAGGTAAAGGGCCTGCACAGCCGTCGATACGTCAGCCGAAGCCGTCCCGGCCTTGGCCGTCGCAAGATCGTCGGCAACCGTCACACTGGCCGCCGTGGTCGTGCCGCTCACCGGGTCAACATAAATATGCTTCACCGGGTAACGGTCGCTCGACGGGTCATAGCAGACGGTCAGCGGTTCTTCCGCCGAAATGGCAAACGGTGCCGCCACGTCTGTTACATGCCCGCTGCCAATGGTGCGGGATGCACCCACCCACGGATAGGCGGTCGCAATCAGCGTCACAACCCCCGCCGTCAGGCCGGACAGGTTCACAGTCCCGCCAACGCACCGCAGATTGTCATTATAAAGCGGCGAAGTCTGCAACCCGGTCAGCCACGTTGTCACCGTGTTGGTGCCATCGGTCGCTTCCACCTTCAACCCGGCCAGCGGATGGTGGCGGGTGCCCGCCGCCGTCGAAGGATAATGCGCCGCAACTACCCAGTCGCAATGCACCGAGGTCGCGCCCCGCACCAGCCGATAGGGCGGAACCGCCGCCCGCATGACGGGAAGCGGCGGCGTGCGGGTAGAACTGTTGGTCAGATCGCCGCCGGTAATCGTGGCGGCACCTTGCCCCACCTTCCAGCCGGAAAGCAGCGTCACGCTGTTCAACGTATCGGTTGAAAATACCCGCTCGCTCAGCGCAAAACGAATGGTCCGGGTGCCGTCCCCGTGGTCCGTCTCGTCAAGCTGTTCATAATCGGGGTAAGGCTTGCGCAACGGCCGGGTGGCAATCAGCGTGCGCGATTGCGAACCGGCAACCGCCGCGCTGCCGTTCCATGTGTAGCCCGGCGAAGTCACCGAAACCACAATTTTCGGGGTTCCGTTCGGGTCAAGCGGGAACTGGTTGGCACCGCCCGACTGAAACTCGGCATCGGGCCGGTCAAAGCTGTTAGAAGCGCCGTTATTGGTCCACGCACCCGAAGTCGCCCCCCATGTGCCGCGAACGGCCAGAATCCAGCCATTGTCCTCAACAGCGACAGAAATCGTCGGCATCAACCAGTCCCCTTTTCACGAAAAATCGGGGGGCATTGCCCCCCGATCACTCTCAGCTTGCTGAAAACCGCATCAGTTTCAGCGCCTCACTGTTCACCAGGGCGCCACCCACCCGGCGGGTGGCATAAAAGTGAACGAACGGCTTGTTCGAATAGGGGTCACGCAGCACAGCGGTTTCACCACGCTCAGCAACCACATAGGCCGACCGGAACTGGCCAAAGCCAATCGACAGACTGTTGGCCGCCATATCCGGCATGGCATCCACTTCCACTACCGGATAACCAAGCAGCGTCGATGCCTCTCCATCCTGCAGCCCCGGCCGCCAGATGAAGTCCCCGGTCGAATCCTTGAATTTGCGGATCACCGCCAGCGTGTTCGAGTTCATCACCCAGGCAGCACCCTGACGATACGGCGCACGTAGTGCATGAACCAGGTCCACAAGCCGGTCAGCCGGATTGCTGGCTGCAAAGGCGCCGGCAGCTCCTGATGCCACATATTGCAGTGTGCCAAACGGCCTCGTGGCATCTCCGGCAGTTGCCACCGGATAGGTCAGGAAGCCCTTGGGTTGGGCAACACCGGTCCCTGAAACAAAGGCAACGCCTTCGTCACGGGCAAACTCGATGGCGATCTCGTTGGCGAGCCAGCCTTCCACATCAAACATCGCGTCGTCCAGCATCGCCTGGGTGGCTGCCGGGTTGGCATAGATTTCCCCCATGGGCGGGGCGATCTCGGTAAATGTCGGAGTCGAGGTCTCAGGGCGCCCGGCGGTTTCCGCCACCCATCCCGAGGCAACTCCTCCCACAGCCACCAGCTTGCGGTAATTGGCCGAACCGATCTTCACCACATCGGCAATGCTCCTGATCGGCGAAATGCTCTTCAGGGTCGCCTCGATGCGCTGATCGATCTCATTCGGAACGGCAAGCCCGCCCTCAGATCCATTGGTAACCGTCAGACGCTTCACCTCAAAGCCCTGGTCGGCCCCCTTGCGCAGATAGGCATCGGCAAACGCTGTCGCCTGTACGGAACGGCCCTGAACCGCCAGTGTCGGGCGCCCGGCGATCCGTCGCATCACCGCATCCATATCCTGCTTAACCTCGCCACGAAGTGCAGCAATCGCACTCATGGCATCAAAGGCCACAGCCGCGTTTTCCGACGCCGTGACTACGGCGTCGGCCTTGGTTTCATACCCCATCCATCTCTCCTCAGATAAGCGGCCTCAGGCCGCGGAAATCCCGTGCACCCGGGCCTCTTCGTGCATCGGCAACGTCACAACCGAGCATTCGATCAATTCCACTTTCAGCAACTCGCGGCCGCCACCGGGCCGCCGACGCGCCGACTTCACGCGATACCCGAAGGAAAGCCCATCCACAGCGCCGGTTCTCAACAGCGCCAGCGCATCACTGGCATCCCGGCTGTCGGCGCTGATCGCTGCCACCATGTGCAAGCCATGGTGATCCTCCTTCAACGAGATCACCCGTCCAATGGGCCGTGTCGGGTCGTGCTGCCACAACAGTGGCAGATCAGCACGCGTGCCGACAAAGGCATTACGCCGCACAATATCCCCTCCCCGGTCCGCCACATCGAACCGGCTCACATAACCACTTACTTCAACTGTTGGCGCCGTTGTCCCTCCTGACTTGTCCGACGTGCCCTGCAGCACCCCATCCCAGCATCTCGCGTTTCTCGTCGTCACTCAGGAACTGGGCCTCACCCACATGCCGCCACAACCGCTCACGGTCGCTCCACAGCGCCGGGATCCGGTCCAGGTCCGCCTCCAGTCTCAGCCCCGGCCACCATTGCGCCAGATACTGGGAGAGGCCGGCCAGAATGCGCTCCAGCATCGGCAAAATGGTCAGCCGCCACAGCGCCACATTGGCTTCCGCATAATTGGCATGGGTCGAATCCCCCGGCTGACCCAGCAGCATTGGCGGCACGCCAAATGCCAGTGCCACTTCCCGGGCCGCTGCTTCCCGCGCCTTCTGAAAATCCATTTCCGCCGGAGTCATCGCCAGCGGCTGCCACTTCAGCCCCCCTTCCAGCAACATCGGCCGTCCGGCATTGATGGCACCCTGAAACCCCGCCTCCACTTCTTCGCGCAACCGGGCGAACTGTTCCGAAGACAGCGGGCCCTCGTCACTGTCCAGAACCAGCGCCCCCGATGGCCGTGCGGCATTGGCCAACAGCGACCGGTTCCACCGCCCCGCCTGTTCCAGCATGGCAATGGCAGCCGTTGCCGCCGGCAAGGCTCCGGTGCCCAGATGGTCATCCAGCGGATCAAACGCCTTCATGTGCAAAATCCCCGGATCACCCGGAGACCCTTCGGCCGACAGTCGCACCGCCCGGCCGTTCACCCGGTATATCCAGCCACTGATCATCCCATCGGGGTCGGTTTCCACCTGCATCCGTTCAGGGCGCAACGTCCACAATGCTACCGGCAAATCCCCTAGGCCCAGCCCGGTCTGCACAAAGGCATTGCCATGCAACAGCAGATGCACAGCCAAAGGCTCCAGCAACTGGGGGGTAACCAGCCCCAGCACCGGGTGATCCTCACCAGCTACATGCAGGGGAACGCTCGCCAACCCCTCGCTCACCAACCTGATCGCCCGATACGCCGTGGCGTTGCGCATGGCCGCCACCAGCCGCCCCTCATACGAAGCCGGCGGACCGGCGTCCCCGGCAGCAAGCGCTGCAAAGCTGGTTGGACGCCATCCCGATTTACGTTCGGTGGCAGCACCGAACATTCGCGACGCCCACTTCAATTGCCATCTCCGACGCCACCCGTTGCCGATGACCGCGCCACCAGCCCGCCGCCCACAATCAGGGAAATGGCCTCCGCCACGCCGTGCGCCCGCATCGGGTCACTCCCGAACACAATGAAAATCATGGCCAACCCCGCCCAGGTCGATGGCTCACGAACACGCGCTGCCGCCCATTTCACAACAGCACCCAGCCCGATCCCGTTACCAAATTGCATATCGTCTCCCGTTCAAGCCAACGATCGCAACCCCGGCCGCCCCGGGCTTGCTTTCAGCATCAATTCCGTCAAAGCCCAGACCAGCGCATCCGCACGGTCCGGCGAGGTCCCGGGGCCAGCATACCCACCTCCAAGCACCATACCGCACATCTGGTCCTCCAATGCAGCAAACATGCCGGCATGCCGTACCCGACCCGCCGCATACAGCGCCGCAACCGGCTCAGCGCGGGCTGCCTTGCCGCGGCTGGCACGCACGTCCTTCACAGCCAGTGGCTGCCCGGTCGCCTTCAGTACCGAGACCACCATCTCGCCACCGTTATTAACCTCCGCCACTACCAGGCTGGCATCATATCGCTCATGGGCAGATGCCACAGCCGCCGCCCAGGTTTCCGGCCGCGCATCCTCGAGGCTGGCATCCCCCAGCACATAGGCAAGTCCATCCTCCCCCAGGCCAGCCGCCACGATCCCGCAGCCCCCAGGCCCGGCCGGCGGGTCCACCCCGATCACCACCCGCGATAACGCAGGCACATCCGTCACCCGGCAACGATCCAGCCCGTCACGGCTCCACAACGCGCCCTCGCGCGCTTCCAGAATCTCGCCCTGTAACTCCTGCCTCCCCAGCGATGTTCCGGCATAGCCAGCTGTCAGGTCTGCCAGAAAACTCTCCGGCAGATTGGCGCCGTTGTCATAGGTCGAACCACGGCTCACAACCACACCGGGCCCTGTCACAAGCGCATTCAGAAACGGCAAAGGACGCGGCGTTGTCGTCACCACGATCCGGGGCATGGCCCCCAGCCGCAATCCCATGCGCAGGTTGTTCCAGACCGCGTCCGGCCGCTGCCACGCAGCAATCTCGTCACACCAGCCGAAATGAAACTGTGGCCCGCGCAACTGGTCCGGCTCCACGGCCGAAAACAGCGTTGCCATCGACCCGTTGGGCCATAACAACCGCCGCCGGCCGGCCTGCCATTCCGGTCGGAACTTCTCACCGGCAACCGCCATCAATCCCGATTCACCTTCCAGCATCACGCTCTGGGCATCGTGGGTCGTCGTACCGATCAGTGCGATCCGGCACCCGGGGAAATCGCGGGCCTGCGAAGTTATCCACTCGGCTCCGGCTCGGGTCTTGCCGAACCCACGGCCCGCCAGAATCACCCATACCTTCCACTTCCCGGCTGGCGGCAACTGTGCCGGCCGTGCCGAGGCCCGCCAGCTGTTCAACCACGCCAGTTGCACCTGCTCCGGAACACCCTGCAGCACCGGGTCGCGCCTGCTCGCCGGCAACAACACCAGCCGTTCCCGCATCGAGCGCATCGATACCTCTCCCAAAAGAACAGGTGGCTGCCACCTTCGTGGCAACCACCCCTGCCCGCATCTGTGCCGTCCGGTTGATCGGTGCTTCGCCCCCATTGAATATCAGGGGGTCTCCTTGGCGCATTTCCCGAGCATGCCCGAATCACTATACCATATCGTCACGATTGTCAATCGTTAATTACCAATCTGGTTATCATAATGGTCAGCCAACCGGTCGAGCGCCATCCCAAGAACCAGTTTGGCGGCTCGGGCCGGCCATCCCAGCCCCTTCTCCGCCTCGGCAATCCCTTCGCCTTCACACACCACCCGCCACAAGATGTCCGACAAACCGCCCCCCACAGCTTTCATCGCTGCATTGAACCGGCGCCTGGCTTCGATTGCCCCCAGCGACTGATGCTCGGCACCACCTCCCCACCCCTGATGTCCCGGTGTCGCTTCCCAACGCATGGTCATCCGTACCGCAAGCCCGCTTCGGGCATGATCTTCCCGCAGCCGGTCGCCGGCTGCCAGTTGCCGCAATGAGAGCAGGCCGCGCCTGGCCAGCCACCCCAACGGCCCCTCGGCCAGGTTGGCCATCACCACGGCGCGATCCTTTATGTCTGCCGGGGCCAGTCGGCGCTCGCCCAGGTCCCGATTCGGATAGTCAATTGCATCGATCATGGTTGCATCTCCTCTCGACAACCGTCACGATTTGCCATATTGGTTTGTATGTAGGAAAGAAACAAACCGGTTAAATTATTGCTGCTGAAGGAGTCCTCATGCGCAACCGAATCCGTGAAATCCGCAAGGCGCACAATCTCACTCTGGCCGATGTTGCCGCTCGCTGCCTTCCACCAACCACATCGGTAACTATTGGACGAATCGAAACCGGCACACGCCAACTCACAACCACCTGGATGGAACGCATAGCAGCCGCGCTCCAGGTCGAACCCTCACAACTCCTTCATACCCAGGCTGATAGCGAGCTACCGGTAGCCGCCCAACTCGATGCCGATGGCGCCAACGCTCTCTCCGCCCCGCTCATGGTCACAGCACCCGTCCCTTCGGCAAATGCCATCGCCCTCATCGTTCGCGAATCGCAAGGCGAATACCGGTCCGGTGATCAGGTCTGGCTTGAACAACTGCCGCCTGAACGCTTCAACGACGCCGTCAACACCGATGTGCTGGTCCCGCGCCCGGTCGGACGCTTCGTGTTCGGACGGCTCATCGCCACCGATCAATCCCGTCTCCACATCCTCCCCACCCGCCAGGGCTCACGGCAAACCGTGGTGGCCGATGCCCCGTGGATCGCCCGGGTCACCCACCTCATCCGCCAGCTCTAGGGGCTAGAGTCGCGGCAGCGTCACGCCGCGCTGACCCATGTATTTTCCCTGACGGTCGGCATAGCTCACATCACAATCCCCTTCGCCCTTCAGGAAGAGAAACTGGCAGGCTCCTTCATTGGCATAGATACGCGCCGGCAGCGGCGTGGTGTTGGAAAACTCCAGAGTCACATGCCCTTCCCACTCCGGCTCCAGCGGCGTCACGTTCACGATGATGCCGCACCGCGCATAGGTGCTTTTCCCCAAGCAAATCACCAGTACGTCGCGCGGCACCCGGAAATATTCCACGGTGCGGGCCAGGGCAAAACTGTTGGGTGGAATTACGCACACATCAGCCTTGCGATCCACAAAGCTGGCGGCCGAAAAGGCCTTGGGGTCCACCAGGGCATTATCGACATTGGTGAAAATCTTGAACTCATCCGAAACACGGGCATCATAGCCAAAGCTCGACAATCCATAGGAAATGCAGCCGTCCCGTCGCTGGCCTTCCACGAACGGCTCAATCATGCCGTCTCGCATAGCCCGCTCCCGAATCCAGTGGTCCGGCATCACCCCCATGCATTCACCCTTCCCGGTTCATATCCAGAACACCAATGATCATCGCGCCGCTCCGGCGCCCGGCGCTCATAGCGCATCACTGGCGGATGTGCAGCACACAGATCAAGGTGAACAATCGCCTGGCGGTATCGAAATCCATTTCCACCCGCCCTTCCAGCCGCTCGATCAACAATTCGGCGGCAGAGTTGTGAATCCCCCGCCGCGCCATATCGATGGTTTCGATCGCCGAAGGCGAGGCATTGCGGATCGCCTTGTAATAGCTGTCGCAAATGGCGAAATACTCGCGCACGGTCCGGCGAAACGGCGTCAGAGCCAGCATGATGGTTCCGCTGGCCCCGTCTCCGGCGCTGGTCACATCCATGGCCAGCCTTCCCTCCTCCACGCGCAGCAACAATCGCCAGGGTCCGTCACCAGCCACTTCCAGCGGACAGAAACTGTTACCTTCCAGAAGGTCGAAAATAGCCACCCGCCGTTCCTGCTCAACGTCAGCGTTCCGCCAGATGACGGTCCGTTCGTCGAGCTCGACCTGAATGATGCGGTTTTCCGCCATGGCGGAACCCTAGGCGGTAAACATGGCTGAAAACAAGCTGGTGCAATTCCTGTGAACTGCCATTAAAGGTCGCCCTCACCATCAATAATCCGGAACCCCGCAATGAACACCATGGCAGAGCTCATCGGCTTCGTCCTCTTCGCCCTGCAGATACTCATCTGGGTGATCGTGGTGCAGGCCGTTCTGTCGTGGCTCGTCGCCTTCAACGTCGTCAACATCCATAACCGATTCGTCCGCTCCGTGCTTATCGGGCTCGACCGCTTCCTGAACCCCATGCTGCGGCCGCTACGCAGTGTGCTGCCCGATATGGGCGGCATCGATCTTTCCCCCATGCTGCTCATCCTCGGCATCCTGCTCGTCCAGCGCCTGCTGTCCGGGGTGCGTCTCGATCTGCTCGTTGGCTAACTCCATGGAAAACCCCATCATCGACGGCAAAGCGATTGCCGCCTCCCTGCGCGCCTCCATCGCTCAGCAAGTCATCCAGCGGCAGGTTGCCGGAGCACGGGCCCCGGCCCTGGCCGTTGTCCTCATCGGCGACGATCCGGCAAGTCACGTCTATGTCCGTAACAAGATTCTCGCCTGCGAACAGGCGGGCATCACCTCAATCGAGCATCGTCACGATTCCAGCCTTACACAAACCGCCCTTCTCGCTCTCGTTCAGCGCCTGAACAACGATCCGGCTGTCGACGGCATCCTCGTTCAGCTGCCTCTGCCCGCTCACATCGATTCCAGCGCCATCATCGCCGCCATCGATCCCGACAAAGACGTCGATGGCTTCCACCCGATCAACGCCGGCCGCCTGGCAACCGGACTTCCCGGTTTCATTCCCTGCACCCCGCTCGGCTGCCTTCGGCTTCTGCAACACACCCTTGGCGACATCACAGGTGCCGAAGCCCTGGTCATCGGCCGGTCCAACATCGTCGGCAGACCCATGGCCTCGCTGCTCATCGCGCAATCGGCAACCGTCACCGTCGCTCACAGCCGCAGCCGCGATCTGCCCACCCTCGCCCGGCGCGCCGATATCGTCATTGCAGCAGTTGGCCGCCCCGAAATGGTGCGAGGCAGCTGGATCAAGCCTGGCGCCACGGTCATCGATGTCGGCATCAACCGCGTCCCCCGCGAATCCGGGGTTGGCACCCGTCTCGTCGGTGATGTCGCATTCGCCGAGGTCGTGAACCACGCCGCCCACATCACACCGGTTCCTGGCGGTGTCGGGCCGATGACCATCGCCTGCCTTCTTGAAAATACGCTGCGCGCTGCTGGCGGGGGTCCCGCATGACCTTTCCCTGGGACCTTTTCGTGTCCGCACTGGTCACACTGCTGGTGGTCATCGACCCTCCGGGCGCCGCCCCCATTTTCGCCAGTCTCACATCGCAGGCCACCGACAAAGAGCGCCGGGCCATGGCCCTCCGCTCCACTCTCATAGGGTCCGCTATCCTCTTCGCATTTGCCGCTGCCGGAGAGCCGTTCCTCAGCGCTCTTGGCATCACACTCGATGCCTTCCGGATCGCCGGTGGCATCATGCTGTTCCTCATTGCCGTCGACATGGTCTTCGAAACCCGAACCAAACGTCGTGAAGAGCGCGCCAACGCCGTCGAAGCCGAAGATATTTCCGTCTTCCCGATGGCGATGCCGATGATCGCCGGCCCCGGCTCGATCGCCGCCGTCATGCTCCTGTCCTCGCAGGCCAAGGGTCCAATGGCACAGGGCGCCATCTATCTGGCACTTGCCCTGGTGCTGTTCCTCACCTTTCTCGCCATGCTGACAGCCGGTCCGGTCATGCGCAAGCTGGGTACCAAGGTCGAAGCGATGATCACCCGTCTGCTGGGCGTCATTCTCGCAGCACTTGCCGCTCAGATCGTCATCGATGGTATCCGTGGCGCCTTCCTCACCAGCGCCTGAAACCTGTCCGGACACACACCTGTATCCCGCATGGCTTTCGTTATAGAATTACAACATTACACCGGAACATGCCTTAGTCCCTCCTGATCGCCTGCCTCGGGATCAGGGTGTGGATGGCGATATAGCCGCAGATCCCGCGGATCAGCAGCGGCAGCACCTGGGCAATGGCGCCTCCAACCAGTCCCAGTCGGGGAATAAGAATCATGCAGGCCAATACCCCGACGATGGTGCTGGCAATGGTCAGCTTCAGTTGCAGGCCATCATACCCTGCCATCGTCAACATGGAGCCCAACGGGCCTTTGCCAATGTTGATGATCTGCCCCACCGTCATGATCAACAGCGCATTGGCAGCAATGGCGAACGAAGGCCCGAAAATTCCGCCCAGCAACCATTCCGAGGCCAGCAGACACACAAGAAGCGGCGGCCCCGCCAGAACCGCCATCAGAATCCGTCCCTTTCGATACCGCGACCAAGCCAGGTCATAACGGCCTACCCGGAAATCTCCGGCAAAGCGGGCGGCAATATAGGTCTCCGTCGTCGCCAGAATAGTCAGAAAGATGGTGATGATCTGCATGGTAACCCGAAAGGCGCCGGCATCCGCCGGGCTGGCAACACCCGATAATTTGGCAAGTATCAGCCAGTCGACAAATAGCTGCATCATCAGGTTGGCCATCATTGGCCAACCAGAAGTAAGCAACTTCCCTTCCACATTCTCAGGGGAGCCCCACTGGCGCACGCGCGGCCTCAGAAAGATCACCGCCGCCATCAGCGCCACAATGTTCAGCCCGATAATGAAACACACCATCAGCGCCGCCGTAGGAACCACACGGGTGACCCACAGGATCCCCAACAGCAACGGTAGCAATACCGTCGGTGTAGCCTCTATCAGTTGGCCGATGATCGGTGAATCGGTGGCCCGTACCATCGACACCGATATCCGATAGCCCGCCACAAAGACGATCAGCACCGTCACCATCATCATCGAAGGCCAGTCACCATCAATCTGTTCGTTGATCGACGTCAGCAGAATCACTGCCAGCCACCCAGCCGAAACCACCAGAGCCGAAATCCCGACACGGCGGGCAATCAGAGCCAGTGCCTGTCTGGCGCGACCCGTGCGCTTTTCCCGCAGGTCGCCTGCCACCTGGCGGATCAATATCCTGTCGAGCCCCTGAATCGCCAGCACTACCAGCATGTTGGCGGTAGCTACCGCCAAGGCATAATGGCCAATCACCACCGGGCCACCCATCCGGGCAATCACCAGGGTCGAAAGAAACGAGCTGATGGCAACTGCCCCACTGATACCATAAGCGAATATGGCCGGTGACCACAGACGCAGCACCAGGGACTTCAGCTTGCTGAACAGGCTCATGGTGGCGCTGATTGCCCCTTTTGCGGCACTGCGGCAAGTGCCGGATTATCCGGCAACATCGCTTTTCGGTCAGCTCGACGGTGCCTCGGCCATCATTCCGCCTCCCAGCGCCACGTACAACGACACCTGATTCTGCAATTCGGCGCTGCGCAGAGTCACCAGCTGCTGTTCCGCTGCGAACAGGCTGCGCTCGGCATCCAGCAACTCCAGATAGATGGCGATTCCATTATCGTATCGAAGCCGCGCCGTCCGCGCGAGCCGGCGCTGCGCCTCGACGGCCTCGCGCTGGGCCTTGATCTGCTGGGCAAAGTTCTGACGGGCTACCAGCGCATCCCGCACCTCGCGCAAGGCCTGCAACACCGTGCCCTGGTAGGCCGCAGCCAGTTCCGCAGCCTGGGCACGCGTCACCGCCACATTTCCCCGGCGTCCGCCCCAGTCGAACAGCGGCAACGACAGGGCCGAACCTGCGCTCCAGCGCTGGGCATCCCCCGTCAGCAGGTCGCCAAGCGCCCCCGACAGAAATCCCCCCACTGCCGTCAGCGAGATCGACGGCAGATAGGCGGCTCGCGCCACCCCGATATCGGCATTGGCTGCCCGCAACTGGTGCTCGGCCGCCAGAATATCCGGCCGGTTGAGCAACAGGTCAGATGGCAGCCCGGCAGCAACCGGCTGCAACATGCCCGACGACATCAGGCGCTGGCGCTGCTCAGGGCGGTCCGGCTCAACGCCACCGGTCAGCAATCGCAACAGGTTTCGGTTCTGTTCGGTTGTCCGGTGCAGCTCTGCCAGTTCGGTTGCAGCCTGTGTCACCAGCAGCCGTGCCTGATCATAATCAACAGTCGAGGTAACACCCGCCTTCAACCGCAACTCGGCAATGTCCAGTCCCTCGCGACGCGCCTCCAGCGCCCGCTCCACCAGCCCGATCTGTTCCTCTCCCGCCCTAATGGCAATCGCCAGAGACCCGACCTGACCGATCAGCGACAGGCGGAATGCCCGTTCGGCCTCTGCCGTTGCCAGCCAGTCATATCGTGCGGATTGTGCCGATTCACGTGCCCGCCCCCAGAAATCGAGCTCGAACTGCGGAACCGCCACTCCAAGGCTGAACTGGCTCGCTGTTATGGCAGCACCCGTTCCACTGACAGTGACTGGCGTCCGGCTGCGCGAAGCCCCTCCTTCCACCCCGATGACCGGCAAACGCGCCGCATCCGCCACTCCGTATCGGGCCCGTGCGGCCGCCACCCGCGCCACCGACTGCGCGAGATCGCGGTTGTGTTCCAGCGCCGCCGCGATCCACGCCCTGATAACCGGATCAGTAAAGAACGACTGCCACGGCAAGGTGGCAGCCGCCGGTCCGTCCGGCGCCTGGGCCGGTCCCGCCGGCTCGGCTACCGCATAGTCCGATGGCAGATTAAGTGCTGGTCGCTGATAGGTGGGGGCAAGGCTGCACCCCCCCAGCAGCAGCGCCATCCAGAGTGCCTTACGCATGGGGCGCCTCCTGCTGCATCTTATCGCCATCCGCAGCGGTTCGAGACTGGCGACTGAGCCAGCGACGGGCCGAAACATAGAACAATGGGGTAAAATAAATGCCCAGCAAGGTGGCAGCGATCATTCCGCCCATCACCCCTGTCCCCACCGCATGACGGCTGGCCGCACCGGCGCCACTGGCAATCACCAGGGGAACCATCCCCAGAATGAAAGCAAAACTGGTCATCAGAATCGGCCGCAGGCGCTGACGGGCGGCTTCGAGGGTCGCACCCAGCACATCCTTGCCGTCGGCCTCATCCTCGATCGCAAACTCGACGATCAGAATGGCATTCTTGGCTGCAAGACCGATGATGGTGATAAGGCCGACATTGAAATACACATCAGCCGACAGGCCCCGCGCCATGGTGAACAATATGGCTCCCAGCGCTCCGAACGGCACCACCAGCAGCACCGCCAGCGGAATGGCCCAGCTTTCATACAGGGCCGCCAGCAACAGAAACACCACCAGCATCGAAAGGCCAAGCAACAGGCCAACCTGTCCGCCCGCTTCCTTTTCCTCAAAGGCGGTGCCCGTCCACTCATATGCCTGACCAGAGCCCAGCACCGAGCCGGCAATCCGTTCCATCTCTTCAATGGCGTCACCACTTGAATGGCCGGCCGCCGCCGCGCCAGAGATGGTCAGCGCCGGATAGCCGTTATACCGCTGCAACTGCACCGGTCCCGACATCCACCGCACGGTGGTAAAGGCGGAAAACGGCACCATCTGGCCCTGATTGTTTCTGACTCTCAGCCGCAGCACGTCTTCCGGGGTCATGCGCTGGCTGGCTTCCGCCTGCAACAACACCCGCAGCATGTTGCCATCGCTGTTGAAATCATTGGCATAGGCCGATCCGAAGCTGATCGACAGCGTGGCGTTCACATCGGCGATCGACAGCCCCAGCGCCCGCGCCTGCACCCGGTCGATTTCCACATACAGCTGCGGCGCATCTCCTTGCCCCTCCGGTCGCACACCTGTCAGGATCGGGCTCTGACTGGCCTGCGCCAGAATGGCGTTTCGTGCGGCAGTCAGCCCCGCCATGTTGTTCCCGCTGCGATCTTCGATCTTCAGGGTAAATCCACTCGCGGTACCAAGGCTGGGAATGGGGGGCGGATTGATCGGAAATATAGTGGCCCCGGGGATCCCGGTCGACATCATGAACACCCGTGCGATCAGCGAATCCACACCATGGGCCTTGCCGCTGCGTTCATCCCACGGCTTCAGTCCCACGAATGTCAGGGCCGAGGTCTGGCCCTGTCCGAAAAAATTGAACCCCAGCGCCGACACCACATTCGCCACTTCCGGCTGCTTCTGCAAAAAGGCCTCAACCTGCTTCACAGCCGCCTGGGTGCGTTGCATGGTAGATCCCGGGGCCCCTTCATAGTTCACCATGAAGGTTCCCTGGTCCTCCGAGGGCAGAAATCCGCCGGGCAGCCGCACGAACAGCAGGGCCGTCACTGCCAGCAGTGCCAGAAACACCGCCAGCCACCTGAGAGGTGCCGGCAGCATCCGGCCAACCTGCCCGGTGTAGGTATCCGTCGTCCGGCGGAACATCCGGTTGAACCAGCCAAAAAACCGGCCCAGCGGCCCATTTCCATAAGTATTGGCAGAGCCACCAGTCTGGTCTGACACCGGATGCGCCCGCAGCAACGAGCCGCACAGGGCCGGTGTCAAGGTCAGCGCCAGCAATGCCGAAAACAGGATCGACACCGCCAGTGTCACCGAGAACTGCCGATAAATCCCCCCCGTAGACCCCGGGAAGAACGCCATCGGGATGAACACCGCAGTCAGAACCAGGGTGATGCCGATGATGGCGCCACGAATCTGGCCCATCGCCTTGATGGTGGCCGGCACTGGCGCCAGCCCCTCCTCGGCCATGATCCGCTCGACATTTTCAACAACGACAATGGCGTCATCCACAAGGATGCCGATCGCCACCACCATGCCGAACATCGACAGCGTGTTGATGGAAAAGCCGAAAAGCCACAGGCCAAGACAAGCACCAAGCAGGGCGATCGGAACCACCAAAGCCGGTATCAAGGTGGCCCGCCAGTTCTGCAGGAACACGAACATCACCAGGAACACCAGCACCATCGCTTCGATCAGGGTCTGCGCCACATTCTTGATCGATGCATTGATGAACGGCGTGGTGTCATAGGGAATCACCCACTCGTAATCCGCCGGAAAACTCGATTCCAGTTGCGCCATGCGCTCACGAATGGCGTTGGCAGTGCCAACGGCATTGGCGCCCGAGGCCAGCTGCACACCCATCGCCGCCACCGTTACGCCGTTCAGAGTGGTCAGCGATCCATAGCTGTCGGCCCCAAGCTCTACGCGCGCCACATCGCCCAGTCGCACGGTCGAACCATCCGGGTCGGCGCGGACGATGATGTTGCGGAACTGCTCGGGGTCGGAAAAGCGGTTCTGGGTAATGATCTTGGCTGCAAACTCCCCGCCATTGCCCAGCGGCTGCTCGCCAATGCCGCCGCCGGCTGTCTGGCTGTTTTGTTCCTGCACCGCCGCCAGCGCTTCCGAAGGCGACAGCCCGAACCCGGCCAGCCGCTCGGGGTCAAGCCAGATGCGCATGGCATATTGCGAACCAAACAGCCTGACATCGCCAACGCCATTCACCCGCCGAAGTTCATTGACGATGTTGTTGGCAGCGTAATTACCAAGAGCCAGAGGGTCAGCCTGACCTGATTTCGACTTCAGGGCCACGATCATCACGAAATTGGCACTGTTATCGGTTACCTGCACCCCCAGGCGTCGCACTTCTTCGGGCAGTCGCGGCTCGGCACGGTTCAGACGGTCCTGCACCTGGGTGCGCGCCACATTGAGATCGGTTCCCGAACGAAACGTCAGACTGATCTGGGCAGTGCCGTTGCTGCGACTGGTCGACGCCATCGACTGGAAATTGTCGATCCCGTTCATCTCACGCTCGATCACCGAAGTGACGTTGCGGTCCATGGTTTCGGCATCCGCGCCATTATATGAAACCGAAAGGTTCAGGGTGGGCGGCGCTACCGAGGGATATTGCTCGATCGGCAGGTTGCTCAGGGCAATGGTACCGGCAAGCGCCACGAACAGGGCAATGACCCAGGCGAAAACCGGGTGCTCGACAAAAAAGCGGTTCATTGCGTCAGCCTGCCTTTGCAGCCGCCGGCGCGTTGGCAGGCTGCTCGCCCTTTATCTGCACCGGCATCCCCGGCTGCAGCTTCTGCCAGCCCTCCACGATCAGCCGCTCGCCCGCACGCAGTCCGCCAAGCACGATCCAGCGGTCCCCGCTCATGTTACCAAGGCGCACTGGGCGCATGACCGCCTTGCCATCCGTACTCACTGTGAACACCGAGGCACTGCCATTGCCAATCTGCACCGAGCGCTGGGGTATGGCGATACCATCAGAGATCCGGCCAGCCTCCACCCGCACCCGCACGAACTGGCCGGGCAACAGCATGCGGTGCGGATTGGGAAACACCGCCCGCAGGGTCTGGCTACCGGTAGACGGGTCAACCGACTGGTCGGCAAAATCGAGGTGGCCAACCAGCCCATATTGCTCGCCGTCCTCGGTAATCAGCCGCACATCCACCCGGCCCAGTTCTGACGGCAGCTGAAGCTGGCCACTGCGCGCCTGACGCAGCATCGCCATCAATGCCGCTGACGACTGGGTGAATACCGCATATACCGGGTTCATCTGATCAACCCGTGTCATCAGGGTTGCCGAACCGCCCGAAACCAGCGCCCCTTCCGTCACTTCGGCACGACCGACCCTTCCGGCAATCGGCGCCCGAACGGTGGTGTACGACAGCTGCAATTCCGCCCGAGACAAGCTGGCGCGCGCATCGGCAACGCTGGCCTCCGCCTGCCGCAACGTCGACAGCGCCGCATCATATTCCTGCCCGGAAACGGCCCGCTCCGCCACCAGCGGCTGATAGCGGCTGACCACGGCCTGTGCGTTCACACGGGCTGCTTCCGCGCGGTGGAGGGCGGCCCGCGCCTGCGCCACCTGCGCGCGGTTGTCACGCGGGTCGATCTGAAACAGCGGCGTGCCAGCCGCCACGTCGGTTCCCTCATGGTACAGACGCCGCTCGACAATGCCATCCGTCCGGGCACGCACCTCGGCGGTTCGCACTGCCGCGATCCGGCCCGGCAACTCGATCAGGTTGGGAAGCGGGCGCGCTGTCACGGTTTCCACCTCGACAACTGCCGGGGGCATCGTTTGTGACTGTGGCGCCTGGCTGCAGGCAGCAAGCAGCACAGTCAGCACGGAAATGGCCCCTGGCAAGGGCCTGCGGCTCAGAGTCGGCACGTCGGGCTCCATTCTTCAGAAGCAAGTCCTGTAGTTATTCGCTTGCAGAAATGCAACCTGTCAGCATGATTAGATCGCATGACGACTCGCCCTCCCTCGCGCTCGCCTCTGCCCACCAAGCCCAAGGCTGGTCGCGCCCGTCGGCCGGTCGGACGCCCGCCCCGCCACGTGGCCGAGGCCATTGATACACAGCTTCTCGATGCTGCACGCGCATTGTTCTGCGACAAGGGAATTGCCGGCACCACCATGGAGGAAATAGCCGATCATACCGGCATCGCCAAGCAGACTATCTATCGCCGTTATCCCGGCAAGGCCGCCCTCATCGACGCTGTCGTCGCTCGCGACCTCGATCACATGACCACCCCCATATCCCTTGCCGGCGCCCCGGCGATCGAACGGCTACGGCTGACAACCCACCACCGCTTCCGCTTCTCGCTCGATACCAAGAACCTGCTGTTCGTGAACTTCCTGATGGCCGAGGCTGCCTTCTCGCCGGAACTGCGTCAGCGCTTCCGCGAGTGGAGCGTGCGAATCCACCGCCCGGTCATGGAACTAATCCGTGAAGCACAGAACGAACATGACCTGCGCCCCAGCGATCCCGCCACCACATCCCGGCTACTCGACGACCTGATGAACAGCCCGGCACAGCGATTGCGTCTGGAACACCCCGATGCCTTCGACAACCTGACATCCGAACAGTGGTTCGACGCGCGCTGGCAGGCTTTCCTGATCCTCGAACGCCCCCAAAGGTGAATGCCCGGGGTCAGGCCGCGGAAAGCTCTGCCTTCAATACCCCAGTTCAGCAGGCGCGATCTGCAACGTATCCAGCAGTGCCTGATGGGCCGCATGGCACTGCGCCCATACATCCGGGTGCCCAAGGTCAGAGGCGGCAATCCGTTCCGGCCACCACTGTACGACCAGCCGCTCCAGCCGGTCGATGGCCGCCTCATCCAGCACGAACCGCCGGTCAACGGCTGCCAGTGCCGCCTCAGACAGCGCCACCCGCAGCCGCAGACAGGCAGGCCCGCCACCATTCTTCATCGATTCGCGCAGATCGAGCACTTCCAGCCGATTGATCGGATTATCGCCCGACTGCTGCACCCGTTGCAGCCACCCCCACACCCCCGGCGTCTCCTGCACTTCGGCGGGAAGTACCAGCATCATCCCGGTGTCGCCAGGCAGTGTCACCAGCGTGGCATTGAACAGATACGACTGCACCGCCGCCGCCAACGGGATCTCTTCACGCGGCGCCTCAACCAGCACCAGCCCGGGAACGCTTTCCTCCAGTTGTGCCAGCAGATGATCGCGCTCGGCAAAGGCATCCGCATGGGCGAACAACACCCGGCCATTGGCCACTGCCACCACATCATTGTGGAATGCGCCAGCCTGAATGGCACCATCTGACTGGGCGGCAAACAACGCCGTCATCACCCCGTGGCGACGCGCCACCGCCCGCGATGCCTCCAGATGCTGTCTGGCCGGAAACGCCCCACCCTGGCGTTCCCCATACACAAAGACTTCAACACCCGCCGCCTCGTGCGAAGGCGCAAAGCGCATGTGGTTGGCAGCACCCTCATCGCCAAAGGCCGGCGGCACCGGCCCATGCACCCTGAAATGGCGCCCATCGGCAAAAGCCAGACGCAACTGCGCCAGCGTCTGCGGCCATTCCTGCGCCCGGTGCGGCATGGTGACAAGATTGGCAACCGTCAGATGGGTCAGGCCATCGCGGGTATCGGCAGCCGGGCTGACGGTCGCGGCATTGGCAGTCCACATGGCGCTCGCCGACGTCGCCACCGCCAGCAGCCGCGGGTCGGTGCTGGCCGCTGCTCCCAGAACGTCCGCCTCTTCCCCGGCAAAGCCGAGGTCCCGCAAATAGGTTGCATTGGGCCGCCGGTGCGGCAGCAGCAGGCCCTGCGGCACGCCCAGCGACACCATCAGCCGCATGCGCGCCAGCCCCTGCAATGCGGCCCGGCGCGGAGCACTGTCGCCACCGGCATTGCCGGTCGCCGCCAGATTGCCAAGGCTCAGCCCGGCGTAGTTATGGCTGGGGCCAACCAGCCCGTCGAGGTTCAGCTCAGGCATCGCCAACCCCCGTCGGCATGTTCAGAAACGGAGTCGCCGCTTCCACCGATGCCACCGGCCATGCGCAATAATCGGCGGCATAATAGGCCGAGGGCCGATGATTGCCCGAACGCCCAATTCCGCCGAAAGGCGCGCTCGACGACGCGC
Organism: Sphingomonadaceae bacterium; assembly: GCA_039808025.1. Taxonomy (GTDB): domain Bacteria; phylum Pseudomonadota; class Alphaproteobacteria; order Sphingomonadales; family Sphingomonadaceae; genus Sandaracinobacteroides. The sequence goes on from JBDHSK010000001.1 coordinate 315,385, forward strand.
CGTTGGTCGGCCGGTTCCAGTTCACCACGCCGGCACGGCTCGCCGCCCAGAAGCGATCGTACAGGGCCCGGTCACCCCCCAGCAACGCCGCCGAAAGTCCGAACCGGGTGTTGTTGGCAGCGGCAATCGCCACCATGAAATCAGGCGCCCGCCACACCTGCAACAAGGGCCCGAATACCTCCTCGTCCATAATCTGCTGCCCGGTCACATCGATGATCCCCGGCTTCAGAAACGGCAGTCCCGGCTGCGTGCGGGCCAGTTCACGGATCACCCGCCCGCCCATGCGCGCGGCACCTGCCAGCACATAGTCGGCGGCGCGATTGTCAATCAATGTCCCCATGAACGGCTGCGGGTCGGCAAACGGCTGGTCGATGCGCAAGCGGTCAGTCAGAGCCACCACGGCCTCCAGCAACGGTCCTTCGCGTCCTGACTGCACGATCAGCCGCCGGGCGCAGGTGCAGCGCTGCCCCGCCGACAGAAACGCCGACTGCACGATGATGCGCGCCGCCGCCTCGATGTCTGAATCAGCCAGGTCCCACACTACCAGCGGGTTGTTGCCGCCCATTTCCAGCGCCAGGATACGGCTCGGCGTGGCCGCCATCTGCAGCGCCAGCGATTCCCCCCCGGCGGCCGATCCCGTGAACAGCAGGCCATCGATATCCGCAGCAGCCAGCGCTTCACCGGTCGATCGGCCGCCCTGCACCACCTGCAACACCTTCTCAGGCAGCCCGGCCTTGTGCCACAAGCCTGCCATGAAGGCACCGGTCGCCGGTGTGTGTTCGGATGGTTTGAACACCACCACATTCCCGGCAATCAGCGCCGGCACGATATGGCCGTTGGGCAGGTGGGCCGGGAAATTATAGGGTCCCAGCACCGCCAGCACCCCATGGGGTTTGTGGCGCACCGCCTGCATCGCACCGGCAGGGTCCACCTTCAATGGCCCGCTACGCGCACCGGTGCGCTCGGCATGTGCCGTGATCGAAATCTCCACCTTGGCAGCAACACTCGCCACTTCGGTTCGCGCCTCCCACAGCGGCTTTCCGGTCTCCTCGGCTATCAGCCTGGCGAACGCTTCCGTTTCCTCCTGCACCAGGTCACGATACCGCCTGACGATGGCGATACGCTCGTCAAGCGGGGTCATCGCCCAGTGGTGGCGCACACCATGGGCGCGTTCTACCGCTGCCGTCACGGCCTCGGGCCCCGCTGTAACGCCTTCCCATAACAGGCTGCCGTCATAGGGCCTGAAACTCTGCAATGGTTCAGGATCGCCCTCAGAAATGGACATGCAAAATCTCCTCGCCCTCAGCGAACGGGCCCTGCCCCACGATCACCCCCCGGTCGCTCTGACGCAGCGACAACACGGCAGCGCGGAAATCTGCCAGCCGTCCAGCAGCCATCAGCCTTGGCTCAGCGCCTGCCCCAAAACCCGCCACCCTGTCGTGCACGGCCTCCCGCAGGGTGCGGATATCGCTGGTCTTCACGTCCATCGTCGGGCCGCCATCGAAGATATCGACATAACCATTGTGCTGGAACCCTTCGGCCACCAGCATCCGCTGGGCCGCGACGCCATCGACATGCACTTCGCCCAGAACCGCCTGCGCCGCCTCGGGCAGCAGGTCGACATAGACCGGGTATTTCGGCATCAGGTCGGCAATGAACTGGTTGCCGTGGGTCGAATTGAAGGCGTCGGCCTCCTGAAAGCTCATGCCGAAAAAGCGCCCGGCCAGACCATCCCAGAAATGGGATCCGCCATCGGCCTCGATGCGGCCGCGCAACTCGGCCAGCACCCGGTCGGCAAAACGCTGGCGATGCAGGGCAATGAACAGATAGCGGCTGCGCGCCAGCATCCGCCCCAAGCCGCCGGTGCGCAGGTCAGGCTCAAGGAACAGGCCACCCACCTCGCTCGCCCCGTCGAAATCATTCACCAGGTGCAGAACCCTGGTACGAAACGTCCGCCCCAGTTCTTCCGAATGCATCGACAGCTGTGTCAGCTTGTAGGAATAGAAAGGCCAGTTTACCCCGACCCGCGAAAAAATGGCAGCGGTGCCGCCAACGCGCCCGGTCGGCCGATGTTCCAGCATCAGCAGATAGAGCTCATTCTCCGGCGCGTCGATACTTGCGGCAAAGCTGCGCTCCGACCATGAAAGCCGCGCCGCCAGCGCCTCGCGATCGTCGGGCAGGTTGGTGAACCCCCCGCCGGTCTTGGCCGCCAGACGCTGCATGGCAGCGAGATCGTCGGGCCTTGCTGCCCGCACCTGCCACTCCGAAAGGACCACGTTGTTCATGCGACGAGCAGTCTAGAGACAGTGCGAACAGATTGCACCCCCTCTTGAAGCATCTGCACCCGCCGACCTAAGGATGTTTCAAACCGGCGCTATCGGAAAGGCTCCCCAATGAAAAATCTCGCACTTGCTCTGCTGGTCTCTGCTGCCAGCGTCTGTGTGGCGGCTGAAGCACCCAAATGGGACGTCAACAACCCGCCCGGAGCCACCATCCGCCAGATCCCCATCGATGTCCGCGAGGGCAGCTGGATGGATGTCGATGTCAGCCCCGATGGCCGCACACTTGCCTTCACCCTGCTGGGCGACATCTACACCATGCCGATCAGCGGCGGCACGCCCACCCGTATCGCCGAAGGCCTCGCCTACGAATCCAACCCGCGCTTTTCTCCCGATGGCACCCGCATCGCCTTCACGTCCGATCGCGGCGGCGCCGACAATATCTGGGTGATGAACGTCGATGGCTCGAGCAAGCAACAGGTCACCAACGAGGATTTCCGCACGCTCAATCAACCCTCGTGGAGCCCCGACGGCCAGTATCTGGTGGCGCGCAAGCATTTCACCACCGGCCGCTCGCTCGGTACCGGCGAAATCTGGCTGTATCACATCTCGGGCGGCAGCGGCGTGCCGCTGGTCAAACGCGCCAGCGAGTTGTTGCAGAAGGAGCTGGGCGACCCCTTCTTCGCCCCTGATGGCAAACGGGTCTATTACACCCGCAACGTGTCATCAGGGCCGATCTTCGAATATGCGCAGGATTCCCTCACCAACCTGTTCAACATCGAGGCAATCGACATTGCCACCGGCAAGGTGGATACCATCGTGTCGGGGGCGGGTGGCGCCGTTCGCCCCACCCCCTCGCCCGATGGCCGGAAAATCGCCTTCATTCGCCGTGAACGCAGCGGCTCGAAACTCTACATCAAAGACCTTGCATCGGGTGCCGAACACAAGATCTACGACGCCCTCGATCGTGACCAGCAGGAAGGTTGGGCGGTACAGGGCACCTACCCCAACATCGCCTTCACGCCCGACAGCCGCAGCATCGTCTTCTGGGCGGGCGGCAAGCTGAACCGGGTGCCGGCTGAGGGCGGCAGTGCCAGCGATATCCCCTTCCACGTCGCTGATACCCGTGGCGCCATCCAGCCCTTCCACCCGGCGATCGAGGTGGCGCCCGGCCAATTCACCGCCCGCATGACCCGCTTTGCCCAGGTCTCCCCCGATGGCCGTTCGGTAGTGTTCGAAAGCCTCGGGCGGCTGTGGGTGCAGCCAATGGCAGGCGGCACCGCCCGCCGCCTCACTGCCGACACCGACAACGCCCGCGAACTGCACCCATCCTGGTCACGCGACGGGCGCTCCATCGTGTTCGTCCGCTGGACGGATACCGACCTCGGCTCGGTCAGGGTGGTTCCGGCATCCGGCGGCAAGGCCCGGGTGGTCACCGCCAACCCCGGCCACTACACCAACCCGGTCTTCTCGCCCGATGGCCAGACCATCGCCTTCGAAAACGGCGCAGGAGGCAACCTCGTCTCGGAACGCTGGAGCGTCGAAAACGGAGTCTACAAGGTTGCTGCCGCCGGTGGCACACCTACTCTGGTGCTGGCCGGCGTTTCACGCCCGCAATTCGCAGCCGCCAGCGATCGGCTGTTCCTCACAGCGTCGGCCGGCGGCAAATCGCAGCTGATCTCGACCGATCTTTCGGGTGGCGCCCGGCGCGTCCACGCCTCGGGCGATCTCGCCAGCAACTGGAGCGTGGCCCCCGACGGCCGCACCCTCAGCTTCCGCCAGAATGGCGAGGCTTTCGCCATGCCGCTGCCGCCGGGGCCGCAGGATGTCGGGGCCGATGCCACGTCCTCGGCACTTCCCGTCGTGCGGGTATCGAATGGCGGCGCCGAATGGCCGCACTGGTCAGGCAATGGCGCCACCCTCCACTGGTCGGTGGGGCCAACCGTCTATGCCGCTGCCGTCAGCGCCCTGTTCCCCCGCGCCCCCGGACGATCAACCTTCGTGCCACCGGCCACCGGGGTGTCGATCGCCCGCCTGATCACCGCCGACAAACCCAAAGGTCGTCTGGCGCTGGTGAATGCCCGGGTCGTCACCATGGCCGCTGCCGATGGCGGGGTCGTCGAAAACGCCACCATCCTCATCGATGGCGACCGCATCAGCGCCATCGGCGCCGATGTCGCCGTGCCTGCCGGCACCCGCACCATCGATCTTGCCGGCAAAACCGTTATCCCCGGCCTCATCGATGCCCATGCCCATGGCCCGCAAGGCGACGATGACCTGATCCCGCTGCAGAACTGGTCAACCATCGCCAACCTGGCGCTTGGAACCACCACCATCCACGACCCGTCGAACCGCGGCACCACCGCCTACGCCGCCAGCGAGTATCAGCGCGCCGGGCTGCTGCTGGCACCGCGTATCTTCACCGCCGGCGACCCGATCTATGGGGCGCGCGCCGCTGGAATCTATGCCAGGATCGACAGCCTCGACGACGCGCTGGCACAGGTGCGCCGCCACAAGGCCGAAGGCGGCCATTCAGTCAAGAACTACAACCAGCCACGTCGCGCCGCCCGGCAGATGATCGTCGCCGCCGGGCGCCAGGAAGGTGTGCAGGTGGTGGTCGAGGGCGGCTCGCTCTACGGGCTCGACATCGCCCACATCATCGACGGCAACGCCACGCTCGAACACAATATCCCGCTCGATGTGTTTTACGACGACATGCTGCAGTTCATCCCCAAAACCGGAGTCAACTATACGCCAACCCTCATCGTCACCTTCGGTGGCATGACCGGGGAAATCTACTGGCGGCAGGCCACCAACCTGTTCGAGCAGCCCTTGCTGGTCGCCCACACGCCGCCTTCCATTCTGGCCGCCAACCTGCGGCGGCCAATGGCGCCCGACGACCTGTTCGCCGATGCCGCCAATGCCCGCGAAGCCAAACGTCTGGCCGAGCGCGGGGTGCTGGTGTCGATCGGCGCCCACGGCCAGCAGGCCGGCATCGGCTCGCACTGGGAGCTGTGGTCGTTCGTGCGCGGCGGCATGACTCCGGTGCAGGCGCTGGCCGCCGGCACCATCAATGCCGCCCGCTCGCTGGGAATGGACAAGGATATCGGCAGCCTCGAAGCCGGCAAGCTCGCTGACCTGGTGGTGCTCGACGCCGACCCGCTCGCCAACATCCGCAACTCCGAAAAAGTGTCGCAGGTGATGCTGGGCGGGCGGCTTTATGATGCCGCCACCATGAATGAAGTCGCACCAGTTTCCAGCAGGCTTGCCCCGCACTGGTGGGTGGCCGATCGCCAGTAGGCCCGTTACCGTGGTCCACCACATGACCCGGGCGCTGTGGATGGCCCTTGGAGCTGTTCTGGTGCTGCTGGGCATCATCGGTGCGTTTCTGCCGCTGATGCCCACCACCATCTTTCTCATACTGGCGGCCGGCGCCTTCGCTCGCGGCTCACCCCGCCTCGAGGCCTGGATTCTCAACCACCAGACATTCGGCCCCTCGGTGCGCAACTGGCGGGAGCGTGGCGCAATTCCGCGTCGTGGCAAATTGTTCGCTACCGTCGGCATTGTGTTCGGATATGGTTTCTTTCATGTCACGACGTCGCCAACCCTCGCCCTGGCCACTGCCGTTGCCGTCATTCTTCTGGCCATTCTCGGCTGGATATGGTCCCGTCCCACCTGACTGTCTGAAGGGAACTCCCATGCGCACCAGATCGCTCACCTGCATCGCCCTCGCAGCCGCCACGCTCGCCGGTGCTGCCTTCGCCGGGCCCAACCCCCAGGCCGAAGCGCAGGCGCTCGACCTCGCCAAACAGATGATCGCGATGCGTTCGGTGGCCGGGCCGGGCAACCAGACGCCTGAAGTGGCCAAGCTGCTGAAGGACACATTGGTGAAAGGTGGATTCAACGCCGCCGACATCGAGATCGTGCCCTTCGAAGACACCGCCTACCTGATCGCCCGCTGGCCCGGCAGTAACCCGAAACTGAAACCGCTGGTGATCTCGGGCCATATCGACGTGGTGGAGGCGAAGCCCGCCGACTGGGAACGCGACCCCTTCACACCGGTCGAGGAAAACGGTTATCTATTCGGGCGGGGCGCCGCCGACATGAAAAGCGATGCCGCCCTTGCCGTCGCCACCCTTATCGAAATGAAACGCCAGGGCTACAAGCCGCGCCGCACCATCATCATCCAGTTCTCCGGTGACGAGGAAACGCGCATGAAAACCAGCGCGCTGATTGCCGAGCGTCTGAAAGACGCCGAACTGGTGCTGAACATCGATGGCGGCGGCGGCTCCCTGTCGGCCGACGGCAAACCGCAGTTCCTCACCTGGCAGGGGTCGGAAAAAACCTATGCCGATTTCGAGCTTACCGTCACCAACCCCGGCGGCCACTCGTCGGCGCCGTCGCCCACCAACGCCATCGTCCAGCTTTCGCAGGCACTGGTCCGCATCGGCGCCTATCACTTCAAGCCGGAACTGAACCCCATCACCCACGACAGTTTCGTGAAATCAGCCGCCTTTGAAGGCGACCCCACGACGGCAGCCGCCATGCGCGCCTTCGCCGCCAACCCCGCAGATTCCGGGGCCATCGCCACCTTGCGCGCCAATCCGGGGCTGGTGGGGCAGATCGGCACCACCTGCGTGCCCACCATGGTGAATGGAGGCCACGCCCTCAATGCCCTGCCGCAACGGGCAACCGCCAACATCAATTGCCGCATCTTCCCCGGCCATACGCCAGCTGCCATCATGGCCGAACTGCGAACGGTTATCGCCGATCCGGCCATCAAGGTCAGCGACGTCACCGAAGGCAGTGTCGCCAACGACGCTTCCCCCATGCGGCCAGATCTGGTGGCGGCGGTCGAAAAAGCCACCCGCAAGGCCTGGGGCAAAATCCCGGTGTTCGCCTCGCAATCATCGGGCGCCAGCGACAGCATGTGGTACCGCTACCAGCATGTCCCCAGCTACGGCGTCAGCCCGCTGATGTCGAAAGAGAACGACAGTTTCGCCCACGGCCTCAACGAGCGGGTGCAACTGATGAACTTTGCCCCCGCCATCGTCTATTACCGTTCGCTCTTCGAAGACCTGTCGCGCTGACCGGAAGCTGGCGGCGCTGTCGATCTCAGGCCAGCGCCGCTTTCACCATTGCCGAGGCTCGGCTCATGTCGATCTTTCCGGCCAGCCGCTCTTTCACCAGCGCCATCACCCGGCCCATGTCCCTCACACTGGTGGCGCCGGCTTCAGCCACCAGCGCGGCGACGGCCGCCTGCGCTTCTGCCTCGTCCATCTGCTTGGGAAGGAAGCTCTCGATCACCCGCAATTCGCCAGATTCGCGCGCGGCAAGCTCGGTGCGGCCGCCGGCCTCGAACATCTCGATCGATTCGCGGCGCTGTTTGGCCATTTTTGCCAGCACTTCGGCCACCAGCACATCGTCGTCGGCAGGGGCACCGCCCGTACGCACCTCGATGTCGCGATTCTTGATGGCGGCCTGAATCAGCCGCAGCGCCGCCACGGTTTCCGAATCTTTCGCCTTCATGGCGCCAACCAGCGATGATGTAATGTCGTCCCGGATCATTTGTCTGTTCTCCTGTATCTTCCGCCATAGCCGGCATTGACGCGCTCGCGAAGCCGTCCTAACGCCCTCCTCCTAGCCCTAAACTGCAAGAACAAGGAACTGCCGATGGCCGAAATGCCCCGCCAGCGCCGGCACACGCGCGCGACCGGAATTGTTGTGCTGGCCGATGGCACTGTCTTTCACGGTATCGGACAGGGGGCAACCGGTGAGGCCGTCGGCGAGCTGTGCTACAACACCGCCATGACCGGTTATCAGGAAGTGATGACCGACCCCAGCTATGCCGACCAGATCGTCTGCTTTACCTTCCCGCACATCGGCAATACCGGAACCACCGCCGAAGACATGGAATCGACGGCCGCCCACGCCCTTGGCTGCATCATGGCCGAACCGGTCACCGCGCCATCCAACTTCCGCAGTACCCGCGATTTCAATGCCTGGCTTGCCGATCACGGCCGCATTGCCGTCACCGGTATCGATACGCGGGCTCTCACCCGCCATGTGCGGCGCTTCGGCGCCCCCAACGCCGTCATCGCCCACAATCCACAAGGCAATTTCGATGTCGAGGCGCTGGTCGCACGCGCCAAGGCATGGCGCGGTCTGGAAGGAGTAGACCTGGCGCCCACCGTCACCACCACGGCCTCTACGGAATGGACGGGCGGCACCTGGGCGCTGGGCCGGGGTCATGCCGAAATTTCAGCCGCTCCCGACGCCCCGCATGTGGTCGCTGTCGATTATGGCATCAAGACCGCCATTCTGCGTCAGCTGGTGGCAGCTGGCGCCCGGGTGACTCTGGTACCCGCCCAAACCTCGTTCGCCGACATCATGGCGCTGAAACCCGATGGGCTGTTCCTGTCGAACGGGCCGGGCGACCCGGCCGCCACTGCGGAATATGCGGTGCCGATGATCCGCCAATGGCTGGAAACCGGCAAACCGCTGTTCGGCATCTGCCTTGGCCACCAGATGCTGGCGATCGCCATCGGCGGCAAGACCATCAAGATGACACAGGGTCACCATGGCGCCAACCACCCGGTGAAACGGCTGGATAGCGGCCGGGTCGAAATCACCAGCATGAACCACGGCTTCACTGTAGATATCGATTCCCTGCCCGCCAACGCGCGGATGACCCACGTCAGCCTGTTCGACGGCACCTTGTGCGGCCTCGAACTGGTCGACCGCCCGGCCTTTTCGGTGCAGCACCATCCCGAAGCCTCCCCCGGCCCGCAAGACAGCCAGTATCTCTTCCAGCGCTTCGTCGAGGACATGCAGTAATGCCCAAACGCACCGACATCCAAACCATCCTCATCATCGGCGCTGGTCCCATCATCATCGGCCAGGCGTGCGAGTTCGATTATTCCGGCACCCAGGCCGTCAAGGCCCTGAAAGCCGAGGGTTACCGCATCGTCCTAGTCAATTCGAACCCGGCAACGATCATGACCGATCCGGATCTGGCCGATGCCACCTACATCGAGCCGATCACGCCTGAGATCGTCGCCACCATCATCGACAAGGAACGCCCCGACGCCATTCTGCCGACCATGGGCGGCCAGACAGCTCTCAACACGGCATTGGCGCTCGCCAAGAACGGCACGCTGGAGAAATATGGCGTCGAACTGATCGGCGCCGATGAAAAAGCCATCGAAAAAGCCGAAGACCGGCTGAAGTTCCGCGACGCCATGGATGCGATCGGCCTTGAATCGCCGCGCTCCGCCATTGCCTACACTCTTGAGGAAGCGCTCGCGGCTCTGGAGAATGTCGGGCTCCCCGCCATCATCCGCCCGTCGTTCACGCTGGGCGGCACCGGCGGCGGCATTGCCTACAACCGCGAGGAATTCACCCGCATCGTGCTCGGCGGGCTCGATGCCTCGCCCACCAGCGAAGTGCTGATCGAGGAATCGGTGCTGGGCTGGAAGGAATACGAAATGGAGGTGATCCGCGACAAGGCGGACAATGCCATCATCATCTGCTCGATCGAGAACATCGACCCGATGGGCACCCACACCGGCGATTCGATCACCGTCGCCCCGGCACTGACCCTCACCGACAAGGAATATCAGATCATGCGCAACGCCAGCCTGGCGATCCTGCGCGAGATCGGGGTCGAAACCGGCGGCTCCAACGTCCAGTTCGCCGTCAACCCCGAAAATGGCCGCCTCGTCGTCATCGAGATGAACCCCCGGGTCAGCCGCTCGTCGGCGCTGGCCTCGAAAGCCACCGGCTTTCCCATCGCCAAGGTGGCCGCGCTGCTGGCCGTCGGCTACACCCTCGACGAAATCCGCAACGACATCACCGGGGCAACGCCCGCCAGCTTCGAGCCGACCATCGATTATGTGGTCACCAAGGTGCCGCGCTTTGCCTTCGAGAAGTTCCGTGGCGCCGATTCCACCCTTGGCACCTCGATGAAATCGGTGGGCGAGGTCATGGCCATCGGCCGCAACTTCGCGGAATCGCTGCAAAAGGCGCTGCGCGGCCTCGAAACCGGGCTGTCCGGGCTCGATGAACCCGAATCGCTGGTCAATGCCGGCAAGGGCGAAGTGCTGGCGCGGCTTGCCCAACGCACGCCCGACCGGCTGCTGGTCGCCGCCCACGCCCTCAGAATCGGCATCCCCGAATCGGAAGTGGTGCGTGTCTCGCGCTACGACCCCTGGTTCGTGGCGCAACTCGCCGAAATCATCGCCGCCGAAGCAGCTGTGCGCGAGCATGGCCTCCCCGACGACCTGTGGCCTCTGAAAGCCATGGGCTTTGCCGACGCCCGGCTCGCCACCCTTGCCGGAACCACCGAGGCCAAGGTGCGCGCCCGCCGCCACGCCAGCGGCGTACGCCCGGTCTTCAAGCGCATCGACACCTGCGCTGCCGAGTTCGAGGCGCTCACCCCCTACATGTACTCAACCTATGGCGGCAGCGAGTGCGAGGCCGAGCCTTCAGATCGCCGGAAGATCGTGATACTGGGCGGCGGCCCCAACCGCATCGGCCAGGGGATCGAGTTCGATTACTGCTGCTGCCACGCCGCCTTTGCGCTGGAAGAAGCCGGGTTCGAGACCATCATGGTCAATTGCAACCCGGAAACCGTGTCGACCGACTATGACACCTCCGACCGCCTCTATTTCGAGCCGCTGACCGCCGAGGACGTGCTCGAACTGCTGCATGTCGAACAGAGCCGGGGAACGCTCCTGGGTGTGATCGTCCAGTTCGGCGGCCAGACACCGCTGAAGCTGGCGCGGGCGCTGGAAGCGGCCGGAATCCCCATTCTGGGAACCAGCCCCGACGCCATCGACCTCGCCGAAGATCGTGAACGCTTTGCCGCCCTCGTCGAAGAACTGGGGCTGAAGCAGCCGGCCGGCGGCATCGCCCGCTCAGCCGCTGAAGCTGCCGAAGTCGCTGAACGCATCGGCTATCCCGTGCTCATGCGCCCCTCCTATGTGCTGGGGGGCCGCGCCATGGAGATCGTCGAGAACCGCCACGCGCTGGAAACCTATATCCAGACGGCAGTGAAGGTGTCGGGTGACAGCCCGGTGCTGATCGACCGCTACCTGCGCGACGCCGTCGAAGTCGATGTCGATGCCCTGAGCGACGGTGAAACCGTGCATGTGGCGGGCATCATGCAGCACATCGAGGAAGCCGGCGTCCACTCGGGCGATTCGGCCTGCGCCCTGCCGCCGCAAAGCCTTTCGGCGTCGGTGCTGGCCGAGATTCGCCGGCAGGCCGATCTGCTGGCGCGCGCGCTTCATGTGCGTGGCCTCATGAACATCCAGTTCGCAGTTAAAGACGAACAGCTCTACCTGATCGAGGTGAACCCACGCGCCAGCCGCACCGTGCCGTTCGTCGCCAAGGTGCAGGGTCGCCCCTATGCCAAGATCGCCGCCCGGGTGATGGCCGGAGACCGGCTGTCGGCGTTCGATCTCACGCCGCTGGGGCAGGGCCATGTGGCCGTCAAGGAAGCCGTATTTCCCTTCGCCCGCTTCCCCGGCTCCGATCCTGTTCTCAGCCCCGAGATGAAATCGACCGGCGAAGTGATGGGAATCGACAGCGATTTCGCCATGGCCTTCGCCAAAAGCCAGATGGCCTCAGGCACCCAACTGCCGCTTTCGGGAACCGTTTTCATCTCGGTGAAAGACAGCGACAAGCCGCACATTCTGGAAGCGGCGCGCGACCTGCAGGGTCTGGGTTTCAAGCTGATCGCCACCCGCGGCACGGCCGACTGGCTGCGCGATCATGGCCTCGGCGTGGAAACGGTGAACAAGGTGCTGGAAGGTCAGCCGCACATCGTCGACGCCATCTTCGATGGCTCGGTCGATCTGGTGTTCAACACCACGGAAGGCACCCAGTCGCTGAAGGATTCCGAGACCATCCGCTCTGCCGCCTGGGCACGCAAGGTGTCGATCTTCACCACGGCCGCCGGCGCCATTGCCTCGGTGCAGGCGATTGCCGCCCTGCGCCAGCGGCCGGTCGGAGTCATGCCGTTGCAGGCCCATCACGTCGCTGCCTCCTGAGCCCCCTTGCGAAAGGGGCGGGCGCTCCCTACACTTGCCACTTCATCCAGAGTGAATTCACCTATCCGACATTTTTTGCTGGCCACCGGCGGGCGCCGCCGAACCCCAAGACAGCGGCTGAAACCAACCGCCGGACAGTGAAAGTATCGGATACCAAAGCAGAGTAGACGATGGCGACTGTTGATAAGGTTCCGATGCTGGCCGAAGGGCATGAAAAGCTCCTGCGGGCGCTGAAGCAGCTGAAAGAAGTCGAACGCCCCGAGAATGTCGAGGCGATCGAGGAAGCGCGCGCCCACGGTGACCTGTCGGAGAACGCCGAATATCATGCCGCCAAGGAACGGCAGGGCCAGATCGAGGCGCAGATCGCCGAATACGAAGACAAGCTGGCGCGCGCGCTCGTCGTTGATCCGAAAACGCTCTCGGGCGACAAAGTCGTGTTCGGGGCGACGGTGCGCCTGCTCGACGAAGACGACAAGCCGGTCACCTACCAGATCGTCGGAGAGGTCGAGGCCGACGCCAAGAGCGGCCGCATCAGCTTCAACAGCCCCTTGGGGCGGGCGCTGATCGGGCGCCTTAAAGGCGAGGAGGTAGAGGTGGTCACCCCATCGGGAGACCGCAGCTACCTGATCGAAGCCGTCGAGTTCATCTGACCGGTGGACGAACCGGCGATGAAACCGTTCCGGCCGCCCGTCGCCCACGCCACCCGCACCATCCTGTTTGCCTGCATCGGCCTGCAACTGCTGATGCTGGTGATGGGCAGCAGCTTTGATCAGCGCATCCTGCTGGAATACGGGCTGGTTCCCGCGCGCATCACGGGCCGGGTCATCGGGCTTGAGGGGCCTGTGCCGCCGTGGCTCACCTTGTTCACCCACATGTTCCTGCATGGCGGCATCGTTCACCTCGCCATGAACATGGTGTTTCTGGCCTGGGTTGGCCGCCAGGTGGAGTGGGTGCTGGGCATCCCGCGATTCCTGCTGCTGTTCGTGGTTGGCGGCATGGCCGGCGGCATCCTGCAAGTCGCCATGTCTCCCGGTTCGGTAACACCCGTCGTCGGGGCGTCAGGGGCGATTTCTGCCGTGTTCGCCACTTATGCCCTGCTGTTTGCCCAAAGCGGCGAAGCGCCAGCACGCGTGTTCGGAATCCACATCTCGGGTGAAACCGTGCGCGCCTTTCGTTACGCGGCGCTGTGGATCGGCCTGCAATTACTGACGGCGGTGGCGTTCAACCTGCCGGGCAGTGGCGGCATCGCCATCTGGTCCCATATCGGCGGTTTCATGGCCGGCCTGCTGTTCGGGCTGCCGTGGCTGCGCCGCCTGGGGTGAACAGGGCCGTCACCACGATTCCCGCCAGAATCAGCGCCATTCCAGCCAGATGATAGCGGTGCAGCGGCTCGTGCAGCAGCAGTGCCGCCAGCAGCGCTCCGAATAGGGGCAGCAGGGTGCTGGCCTGACTGGCAGGGCCAGCGCCGATCCGCGCCACCGCCGCATTGAATAGCGCATAAGAGAGCAGCGACGGCAGCACCACCACATAGGCAAAGGCGGCATAGTCCGCAGGCCCGAGGGCGGCCAAGTTGAAGTGCGGCCACTCCCACGCCGCCAAAGGCAGCAACGCCACCGAACCGATCACGAAGGTGACGAACAGGAAACTCCGCCAGTCGATGGCCGGACGCAGCCGCAGCAGGCTGGTGTAAAGGGCCCACACTACAACCGCCGCCAGCATCAACAGGTCGCCACGACCGAAATCGAGTGTCAGCAACGCCGCCAGCTGACCGGCCGAAATCACCACCAGCACACCAGCCACCGACAACAGCACACCCAGCAGCTGCACCACTGCCGGTACCGTCCGGAACAGCAGATAGTCGCACAGCAGCACCAGCGGCGGAATCGCTGCCTGCAACAGCAGGCTGTTGGTGGCCGTCGTGTAATGCAGGGCGCTGTAGAGCAGGGCATTGAACATGGCGATGCCAAGCGCGCCCATCAGCAGCAACAGCCAGCGATGCCGCCAGATGGTCGCCCGATCAGCCGTCAGCGGGCGCCAGGCCAGCGGCAGCAACAGCAGGCCAGCCCCCGTCCACCGCACGAACGCCAGGGTAAATGGCGGGATGCTGTTGGTTACCGCGCGGGCGACGATGCTGTTTCCGGCCCAGAACAGCATGACGGCCGCCAGCATCGCATAGGCGATCCACTGGCGGCCGTCCGTTGTCTCAGCCACTGGGCTCGCGGTTACTTGGCGGCCTTCTTCGCAGCCGGCGCCTTCTTGGCCGGCGCCTTGGCCGGAGCGGCGTCGCCGGTCGTTGCTTCACCCGCGTCCGCCTTGGCGGCAGCCTTTTTGGCGGGGGCCTTTTTCGCCGGCTTGGCGGCAGCCGGAGATGCCTCATCAACGGCAGGCGCAGCGGCGGCCGGTTCCGCGTCCTTTGCCTTGGCGGCCTTTTTGGCGGGGGCCTTCTTCGCAGGCTTCACGTCATGATCATGGTGCGCATGATCATGGTGATGGTCGTGGTCGCAATCGGGCCCATGCACATGGCCGGGCGCTCCATGCGGAATGACGGCTGCCGACAGCGGCGTTTCATCTTCGCTCTCGATCGCCGCCTCCAGCTCGGCGCGGGTCACGACACGGTCGCTGATGCTGGCCTTGCCCAGCAGCCAGTCCACCACTTTCTCCTCGAACAGCGGCGCGCGCAGCTGGGCGGCCGCCATCGGATTTTCCGCGAAGAACTTCTGCACCTGCTGTTCCTGGCCGCGATAGCGGGCGGCTTCCTGGGCCACCAGCCGGTTCATCTCGACCTGGGTGACTTCCACGCCATTTTTCTGGCCCAGGTCCGAAAGCAGCAGTCCAAGGCGCACCCGACGCTCGGCGATGCGGCGATAATCGTCGCGCTCAGCCTCCATTTTGGCCTTTTCCTCTTCGTCGGCCTCGGCTTCCACCTGCCGCCAGATCTGGTCGAACTCGGCATCCACCATCGACGGCGGCACATCGAAACTGTGGGCGGCCGCCAGATGGTCGAGCAGCTTGCGCTTCAGGTAGGTGCGGGTCAGGCCGTTCAGCTCCTGCTCCACCTGGTCCTTCAGAATGCCACGCAGCTGCTCAAGATTTTCAAGGCCAAGGCTGGTGGCGAAGGCATCGTTCACCTCAACCGGCTTAGGCTTCTTCACGGCCGTCACCTTGACGGCAAACTGCGCTTCCTTGCCGGCCAGTTCCTTGGCCGGATAATCCTCGGGAAAGGTCACATCGAGAGTCTTCTCGTCACCTGCCTTCACCCCTGTCAGCTGCTCTTCAAAGCCCGGAATCAGCCGGCCCGATCCCAGCTCGATCTCCATCGCCTCGCCGGTGCCACCCTCAAAAGCCTTGCCCTTGATGCTGCCGGCATAGTCCATCACCACCAGGTCGCCCGATTTGGCCTTGTATTTCGCCGCGGCCTCCTCGAAGCTTTTCTGGCCCGAAGCCAGCCGCTCGACGGCGGCATCGATGTCGGCCTCCCCGGCTTCGACGGTCAGACGTTCCAGAACGATGGCGCCGACATCGGTTTCCGGCACTTCGGGCAGTACCTCGAGGTTCACCTTCACCAATATGTCGTTTCCGGCCGTTTCCGCGCCTTCCACTTCCACATCCGGCTGCATCGCCGGACGCAGGCCGTTGTCAGAAAGCAGCTTCTGCACTTCCTCGCTGATGGCGCGTTGCACCACATCGCGGCGCAGCGATTCGCCATGCATCTTGCGGATGAGGTTGGCAGGCACCTTGCCGGGGCGGAACCCCGGCATCCGCACCTGCGGGGCGACTTCGGCGATGGCCTCGTCAACCTTGGTTGCAATGGTTCCGGCAACGATCGTCAGCTCATAGCCGCGCTTCAGGCCTTCATTCAGCGTTTCGGTGGCAGTCATGCTTGTCCTCTGGGCTGTTTCGGGGCGGGGCAAAACTGGTGCGGGTGGAGGGACTCGAACCCCCACGTCATGCAACACTGGAACCTAAATCCAGCGCGTCTACCAGTTCCGCCACACCCGCACACAAGGCCGCATGCGCGGCCCCTTGTCATGGAATTTGAAGCTGCGGCTTATATCAGGGTGGCACCAAGGCGCAAGCGATGCTTGCTGGCGTGCCAGACCCCCCAATGCTATGGGCAAATCCGATGATCATTCTTGCCCTTATCGTGCTGCTGCTGGTGTTCGTGCTCATCAACCACCATCTTGCCAGACGTCAGCGCCTACGGCAGGGCCCACCCCCCGGCTCCTCCCCCCGCCGCTCAGCAAACCACAACAAGGGTAACAAGCGCGACACCAACGACGACAGCGATGACGGGCATGATTCTCATCCGCCGTTTCAGGGTGGCGGCGGCGATTTCGGCGGCGGCGGCGCCAGTGGCGACTGGTAACACACCCATCCGCGATTGAACGGCTGCCTGATTCAACCTGTTTCACAAAGGGCTGGCGGCCGGTCTCACGGCGTGCCATAGCTGAAATGTCCGGACAATCCGCCGCTGGTCCACAGCGGCGCCAGACGGGAGGAACACGGGGTGAACGTAACACGACGATCACTGGTAACGGCAGGGGCCATGGGCATTGCCGGCGCTGGAATGGTCACCGGCATCAACGGGGCCGCAGCAACAGCGGGCAAAGCCGGTGGTGCACCGCTGAGCATCGACCGCAACGGCCGCTACCCGGTGGTGCCGCTCGCCAAGCCGGCCTTCATGCTGGGGGCAGCACAATCGCGCGTCATTCCCGTTGACCTGTCGCGCATCAAGGCCAGCCGTTCTGAAAACCTGAAACACATGATCGGACTGATCGATGCATCGTTCGGGTTCGGCCCCGCGCCCGATCTCATCCAGTTCCATGAATTTCCCATCACCGGTTTCGGCATGGGCTGGACCCACGCCGACACCATGAAGGTCGCCATCGAGATCCCCGGCGAAGAAACCGAGGCGCTGGCGAAAAAGGCGCGCGAACACGGTTGCTATCTGGTGTTCGGCTCTTATGCACGCGACGCTGACTGGCCGGGACATGTGTTGTCGATCACCACGGTGATCGGCCCCGATGGCAGCATCCTCGGCAAAGACTGGAAGCTGCGCAACATCAAGGGCGCTTTCGGCGGGCAGGTGGAACTGTTCACCACCACCATCTACGACGTGCTCGACCGCTATGTGGAAATGTACGGTCGCGACGCGGTGGTACCCGTCATTCGCACCCCCATCGGCAACCTGTCGATGAGTTCGGCACAGAACGAACCGGAACTGTTCCGCGCCATGGCCATCAAGGGGGCAGAGGTGATCCTGCGCACCGCCACCGGCGGTTTCAACCCCACCGACATTGCCGCCACCTCGCTTTACAACCGTGTGTTCACCACCGTGGTCAACAACGCCATCTCGCCCGGCTCTCCCTATTTCGAGGATACCGGTGCAGGCGGCACGGCGATCTACGGGCCCGATGGCACCACCATGGCTGCCGCCCGCTCTCCCAACGAAACACTGGTGATGGCGCGCATCCCCATCGAATCCTACCGCGCCACCCACCGCCAGCCCACCTTGCACCCGGCGCTTTACGCTGATGTGATGGCGGGCTACGTCGCCCCCTACCCGCCCAACCTCTATACCCCCTACCAGCCGAAATCGCTTGAAGATGCCGCCCGTTATCTGCGTGACAAGAAGGTATGGAAATAACGCCCCTCAGCGGGCCGGCGGCGTGAACAGCGACGGGTCTACCGCCACATTAACCTGTGTCGAGGTCCAGAACACTTCGTTCTGCTTCACACCATTATAGGTAAGGGTCACGTGGCGCGCCTGCAGCCAGCGCGGCGACTTCAAGGTTTCGAAATCATCATAGTGCCGTTCGTGCCAGCCGCGCGGGGTGGCAAACCCCATATAACGGATGGCATGGCTTTGCTGGTCGACACCGAACAGGGTCTCGGCGCCTTGCGGGTCGGTCAGACGCACCAGCCATACTTTGTGGCCATCAACCACCGAATCCGGAACCCTTACCGCCTTGAAGCCCGGCTTGCCAGCATGACGGATAATCCCGAACCCGAAGTTCGATGCCCAGAAAGCCGCGGCCTCTGCCGGTGGAATGACCCCCTTTTCCGTCCAGGTAGTGGTGCCGTCAAACCCCACTTCGAACAGCACCTTGCCCTTCGATTTGGCGATGATGCGCACCTTCCCCTCGGCCTCGTGGGCACTGGTGCGTCCCGGATCGAACACGCGCCACATGCGGTAATCATCGGCAGTGCCTGATGGCATAGGTCGATCAGGGGCATAAAAAACCGTGTGCCCGGCCAGTACCAGGCTGCGGGCATTGGCCCAGTCATCGCCGCCATGCGCCTGTGCCGCCATCCGCAGCACTTCAGCGCCATCGGGCGAGGGCACGGCTGAAGGCGGGGTTTGCGGTGCGTCGGCTGCAGATACCGTTTGAACCGGGGCAAGTGCGGCCAGCACGGCCAGTGAGACAACAGACATGATTCGCACGAAAAACCTCTCCTTCTCCAGCTGTTGGCAGTGATTGTGTCATCCTTGCGACAGCTGCGCAAGAAAGTTGTCCAGACATATTGCAGCCGTATCCCAATTTGCTATCAAGTAGGCACAATTGGGAGGAATCACTGTGTCACACATGCCGAACGGGAAAAGCCGCACCCTTTACTCTGCCTGTCGCGCAGCCCTGTTTGTGGCCGGATCAGCGCCACTTCTGCTGGCGACTCCGGCGCTTGCAGCCGCTGCAGCCGCACCCGATACGATCGACGATGCCATCGTCGTCACCGCGCGCAAACAGTCAGAAACGGTTCTTGAGGTGCCGATTTCGGTTTCGGCGATGAATGCCGACGCCCTGCGCGACCGCCAGGTCTCCAGCACGTCGGAACTTGCGCAGTTCACCCCCGGCCTCACCATGAACCAGTCGTTCGGCCGCACCGGTGATCGTCCCATCATCCGCGGCGCCTCCAACGTCATCGTCTCGGAAGGCAAGGTCGGCGTATTCATCGACGGCATCCCCTTCTTCGGTGATTTCTCCTCGATCGATCTGGCGAGCGCCCAGCGAGTCGAAGTGATCAAGGGACCGCAATCGGCGGTGTTCGGGCGCGGCACCCTGTCGGGCGCCATCAACATCGTCATGCCCCGCCCCGGCGACGTGCTGCAGGGGCGCGTCTCGGGCACGCTTGGCACCTACAGCCGGCAGGAATTCGCTGCCACCATTTCGGGGCCGATTGCCAACGGCATCAGCTTCGAAGTCGGCGGGCGCTATTACAATGTCGATGGTCAATGGGAAAACACGGCCGTTCCCGGCACCCGCATCGGCGGGCAACGTTCCAAAAGCACCAACCTCGCCCTCTTCTTCGATCCGTCTGACGATATTTCCGCCTCGATCCGTTGGCTTCATCAGGAAGACGAAGACCAGCACATGCCGATACGCCTGATGCCGGCCACGGAAAACAACTGCTTCCTCAACACCCGCACCTATTTCTGCGGCGTAGTGCCGCCGGTGCGCGACATGCAGATCAACACCGACCGGCTTCTGCGCCCGGGTCTTCACCGCAACGCCGACCGGCTGCTGGGCCGGATCGACTGGGACATTGCCGGTTCCGGGTATGCGCTGGCGCTGCAGGGCGGCTATTCCGACACGCAAGACGTCAACGGCATCGACCAGACCTACGATGGCCGGGCCTTCTTCCTGCTGCGCGGCGCCTGCAGGTTCGTGCCCATCGGCAACCAGGATTGCAACACTTCGCCGTTCGAAACCACGGGCGGCAACTACCGGCGCAACCATACCATCGAGCTGCGGCTGACCTCTCCGTCCACCGATCGCCTGCGCTGGCGCATTGGCGGCTATACCGCGTTCGACCGTACCCTGCCCAACACAAATTACCTGCAGGCAAGCGACGTTGGCCTGCCGGTACTGGCCGACCAGAGGCGGGTGCGCAACTATGCGGTGTTCGGCGGCATCGATTTCGACGTGACGCCCGACCTCACCATCGGCGTCGAGCTTCGTCACCAGATCGACAAGGTGCGCAACACCTCGGTCTCCTATGTCGCAAGTGATTTCTTCTCAGCGGAAGAACTAGCGCGCCTCACCCGGCCCAACCCCAATCAGGTGATCGGCACCGACCTCGACCGCGAAGCTACCTTCAAGGCGACCCTGCCACGCATCACCCTCAACTGGCAGGCCCGGCCCGACCTGTCGTTCTATGCCCAGTATGCCCAGGGCAATTCACCGGGCGGCTTCAACCAGCTGGCAGCACCGAAAACCACCTACGACGAAGAAAAGCTGATCAACTACGAGATCGGCATGAAGACCACCGGCCTAGGCTTTGATTATCTGGGCGTCTCCTTGTTCTGGCAGGATTACAAGGATCAGGTGCTCACCAATACCTACACCACCCAGACCATGGTCAACTCCTACGCCGTCAACATCGGCCGCACCCGGCTGCGCGGCATCGAGGTGGAAGGCCACCTGCCTCTGGTCGACGACATCCTGAAGCTGCAGTTCAACTACACCTATCTCGATGCCAAGATCACCCGCGGCATCGAGGCGGAAATGGCGGTGCTGCTGATGGGCTCGGCCTGCAAGACCGGCGGAGCCGTCAATCTCGATCTCCCCGGCTGCCGCGATGCCGCCTCGATCGTCGGGCACCGGCCACCGATGGCCTCCAAGCACGCCGGGTCGGCAGGTTTGCGCTTCAACCACCCGCTGGCCGGCGCCTTCGATCTGTTCGCCGGTGTAGATTACATCTACCGCTCGAGCTTCTTCGATCAAGTGATGAACCTTGCCGAAACCGGCGATTCGCATACCTTCAACGCCCAGATCGGAATCCACGACAACAACGGGCTGCGCGTCACCCTGTGGGGCCGCAACATGCTGAACAACCGCACGCCGGTTGGCATCCTGCGCTATCTCGATTTCGTGGCCCCCAAAACACCTTCAGGCGACAATGCCCGAGCCTTCGCCATCACCCCGCCACGCAAGCCCGAATACGGGATCACCATCGCCAAGAGCTTCTAACCCCTTGAACCACCCCCGTTGACCACCCCCGGCCCCGGCGGCCGGGGGCCTGCCGGTAACGCGCCGTCAGTCGGCCAGTTCACCGCCCGCCAGCGCCAGCACCCGCGCCCATTCCTCCTCGGTCACCGGCACCACCGACAGGCGCGACTGGCGCACCAGCTGAAAATCGGCGAAGGCCGGGTCGGCCTTGATGGCAGCCAGCGTTACCGGGCGCACCAGCCGGTGGCCGGGCGCCACGGTCACTGCCACAAAGCGCCCCGTTTCATCGGTCGGGTCAGGGGCGGCGGCGGCCACAATGCGGCAGGTGGCGACGATTTCCTTGCCGATGTTCGAATGATAGAAAAAACACCGGTCGCCCACCTGCATGCGTTTCTGGTTGAGGGCGGCGGCATGGTTGCGCACCCCGGTCCACAGGGTTTGTCTTTCCTTCACCAGGTCGTCAAAGGAATAGACATCAGGTTCCGATTTCAGAAGCCAGTGGGCCATCAAACTCTCCGGTGACAGGTCTTCGTTCCTTCGTTAGCCTCTGTCCCCGGGCAGGCCAAGGGAAGGGTTGAAGCCATGGAACGTGTGCCGGAAACCGAAAACTGGGTGAACATGTCGGGGGTCAGCCGCCGCGCGGCCCTGACCGGTGGCGTCATCGCTGCCGGATATGCGCTGGCCGCCCAGCCGGTGCAGGCACAACGCATTACCACGCCGGCCACTGGCCTTGACGATGGGATGGTGAAGTTTCCCGCCACCCACGGCTTCACCATGGACGCCTATCGCGCCCGGCCCAGGGGTGGCAAAAACCTGCCGGTGGTAATCGTGGTGCAGGAAATCTTCGGCCTGCACGAATGGATCCGCGACATCACCCGCCGTTTTGCCCACGCCGGCTATTACGCCATCGCCCCCAACTATTATCAGCGCTTCGGAGACCCGACCAGAGTGGCCGATATCCCGACACTGGTGTCCAGCATCGTTGCCAAAGTGCCCGACGCCGATGTGCTGGCCGACAGCGACGCCGCCGCCCGCTTTGCCGCCAGTGATGGCGGCAACGCAAAGCGGCTGGGGATCACCGGCTTCTGCTGGGGCGGGCGTATCGTCTGGCTATATGCCGCCCATAATCCGGCGCTGAAGGCCGGAGTCGCGTGGTACGGACGGCTGACGGGCGCCACCAACGCCCTGCAAACCAGCCAACCCATCGATCTGGTTGCCGAACTGAAGGCGCCGGTCCTTGGCCTCTATGGTGATCACGACAGGGGTATACCCGTCTCCGACGTCGAGAAGATGCAGGCGGCCCTCAAGGCCGCGCATTCGCCCAGCCGCTTGCGGCTGTTCAAGGGGGCTGAGCACGGCTTCCTTGCCGATTACCGCCCCAGCTTCCACCCCGAGGCCGCCGCTGAAGGATGGCGCGAGGCCCTCGGCTGGTTCAGGCGCCTGCTGTAAGCCGCCCGTACATCACCTTGTCCACAGGTCAGCGGCGCTGGTTACGCGGCCGTGGGGAATAATCGAGCCGCGCCGTTCCCAGTGCCTCGACAGGCAGGAACAGCCCCTGCCCCACCGCCCGCACTACCCCGTGCCGAACTTCACGGATATCGGTGTTCAGCACGAAGTCGCCGATGCGCTTGTCTGTCAGCGCCCGGTCGATCTTGACGCGCAGCTTGCCGAAATCCCTGGTGAAGTTCTGCGACAGTTCCTTCTGCAACAGATCGATCACCACCGGCGCCTGCGCCACCTGCAACAGCAGGTTGCCAGCGGCATCCTCGCCACTACCCAATACTGTCAGATCCTGAACCTGCACCAGCTGCGAATTCGGTTCGTTTACGGCATGTCCGGTCAACCACACCTTGCCCCCGGTTTCAAACTTTTCATCCGCGTCAAGGTGAATTTGCAGCCCAATGGCCAGCCGGCCATTCTCAGTGGTGTAGATGGTGGGGGTGCCGAACTGTACCTCCAGCCGGCCAACTTCGGGCACCTCGATGCCCTTCTTGGCCAGCTTGTTCAGTGCTTTCTCCAGCACCGGCACCAGCTCTTCATAATTGGCAACTACCGGTATCCGGAAGTGGAACCCCTCACCACGTTTAAACTTTCCCGGCGGCGGCAAGGCCGTCGCTGGCAGAGGTTCCGGTCGTTCCTCGATAAGGAAAGTTTCAGTGCGGGCGCGCAGCCCGATATCGACAGCGATCTGCCGGTTGCGCACCGTATAGCCGCCAAACGCCAGTTGTTGCGGCGTCACCCGCATCCACGCTGCCGGATTCTTGCGGTTCAGCTCGATTGTCGTGAACCCGTCGCGCCAGATCTTCTCGACTTTGGCACGCACTCCCAGCTTCGCCAGTTCCGCAGGCAGCTTGCGTTCCAGATCGGCAATCACCTTCTGCAGCTTGGGGTCGGCACGGCTGGCAAACCCGATCCGGATCCCCAGGAAATTGATGTGGGGGGGATCCTGCCAGTCGACATCGATCTGTACGGTTCCCCGCGGGTTCCAGTCGTCGCCCATGGTCAGCCGGATGATGGCATCGACATCGGCGGTCGCCGTTGCGGTTTCATTCAGAACTCCCGCCACCTCGCGGGCGGAAACCCGCGCGGAAACCGGCATCCGAAGGTGGATGTCAAACCCGCGCCCCGACAGGCTCAAGGGGCCGCGAGTCACTTCCCCGACAATCCGGCAACTGATGCGCGGCGTGATGGCAACGCCTGCCACCCTGGCTGGCGCGATGCAGCGCGGTTCGCGCTGGTCAATCTGCCACAGGGTCGTCGGCACCGCCCCCTCCAGAGCCTGTTCCAGCCGGGCAAGCGGCACGTTGATCGGCGCGCTGACATCGCTGGTGGTGGCGGGAATCTCGGTGGGCACGTCCACACGCGGGGGTGCCGGCAGTGCCTTGTGCTCACCACTCACCAGTCCCTGCAGGAAACCGGCGACACCCCCCATGTCCTGCGTTGTCGCCGGCTCTGGCTGTTCCGCCTCACGCGGCTGACGGTTGCAGGCAGCCAGCAGCAACAGCGCCATCAGCACGGGGGCCCTCATCGGAACTGCTCCTGCACAAAGGCCACAATCGCCTCGCCGAACTCCCGTTTGGTGACGCTGGTCATGTGGGTGCCGGGCACTGGCCGATACACACCCTGCGGCAGGGCAGCGGCCAGATCGGGCGCCGAACCATTGTCCTGGTCGTCTTCTCCGCACAGAACCAGCACCGGCATCGCCAGCGCTGCCAGATCGCCCATGGGTGTAGCCTGCTGCTGGCCCAGCATCGGGATCAACCGCTCGGGGTTGCGGACATTGCCTTCCATGAAGGCAGCCGCCAGATATTCCGCGTCACCGCGCTTCCATGAGCCGCGGCCCTCGATCAGCCGGATGAACCAGCGCCCCCGGTCCGACGCCTCGACGATGCCGCGCAGGCCCATGCCGGCAACGATGGCCGCCCGCGGTCGCGCTCCGTGCACCAAAGCCCGAACCACCGTGCGGGCACCCAGCGAAAAGCCACCCAGCACATAGCCGCCATCGGCAAGCCCATAATGGGTAACCAGCGCCGCCAGATCGCGGGCCAGAGCGTCTTCAGGCCAGTCAGCCGTAGCTTCGCTTTCTCCGTGGCCACGCAGATCGGGCATGATCAGCCGATAGCCGGCCTCGACCAGCCGTCTTGCCGTGCCATATTTTACCCAGTTCACATGGGCCGATGAAAACAGCCCGTGCACCAGAATGACGGGCGGCCCAGCCCCCATTTCCGTGACATGCAGCCGGCAACCGTCGAAACTGTTGAAAAACATCGTGGCGATGATCCATGCGTTGGCAATTGGCTAACTTGTCATGCCAGACTGCGCAAGACGGTTTTCACCCGGCAGGCCTTGCGAAACGGCACGCGCATCGCCACACTGCAAGATGAGAGGGCCACCGCAACAGAGGAAGCCGATGGCAACCGAAAACAAGCTGACACTCGAAGCCCCGCCGCCCGTACAGTCTGTCGCACCCGAAGCCGCCGCTGGTCTCGTGCCACTCGACGACGGGCAGCGCAGCGAGCTCGACCGCAAGGTCTCGGCCTTTGTCGCCGATCTTGTCTCTCAGGATACCAACAGCCCTGAGTTCGGCAAGCGCGTTGATCAGCTGGCAACGCTGGGGCGGCGCCAGATCGCCGATGCCGCCGGACAGACCAACCGCTTTCTCGACCGGCCGGTACGGGCAATGGATGCCGACAACGGCATCGGCGCCGATCTCACCGAACTGCGCCGTACCGTCGAGGATCTCGATCCCTCCAGCCGTGGCAACCTCACCTCCAGCCGCAAGCTGTTCGGCATCATCCCGTTCGGCAGCAAGGCCCGGCAATATTTCGACGGCTACAAATCAGCGCAATCGCACATCGCCACCATCCTGAAGCGCCTTCAGGGCGGCAAGGACGAACTGCTGCGCGACAATGCCGCCATCGATGTCGAGCGCCGCCAGCTGTGGGAGGCGATGGGCAAGCTCGAACAGATGATCCACATGTCGAAATCGCTCGACAGCGAACTGGAAGCCGCTGCCGCCGACCTCGACCATTCAGATCCGGCCAAGGCCAAGGCGGTGCGGGAAACGGCGCTGTTCTACACCCGCCAGCGCACCACCGATCTGCTCACCCAGATGGCGGTATCGGTGCAGGGTTATCTGGCGCTCGATCTGGTGAAAAAGAACAATGTCGAGCTGGTGAAGGGCGTCGACCGCGCTTCCACCACCACGGTTTCGGCGCTGCGCACCGCCATCACCGTGGCCCAGGCGCTTACCAACCAGCGCCTCGTGCTCGATCAGATCACCGCCCTCAACACCACCACCGCCAACGTCATCGATTCAACCGGCAAGATGCTGTCGCAGCAATCGGCGGCGATCCACACCCAGGCGGCGGCCTCGACCATTCCCGTGGAAACGCTGAAAAACGCCTTCCAGAACATCTACCAGACGATGGATTCGATCGACCAGTTCAAGGCGCAGGCGCTTGAATCGATGAAGGTGACGGTGGAAGCCCTGTCGGGCGAGGTGGAAAAATCACGCAGTTACATTGCCCGCGCCGAAGGCATGGCGCTGATCGACGGCAAACCGGTTGAAACGGTGCTGCTGCCGGTTGATCGCTGAGGCCCGGCAATGAGTGCGGACAAAGGCATCGCCCGCTATGATGCACTGGTGGAGCGGCTGACCATCAGCCCCGAGGTGCGGGCCGCCCGCGCCCAGCGGCTGAAGCGGCGCGGCGAAGCCTTCGTGCGACGCCTCAGCCGCATGATTGGCGGGGCCGCCGCCATTGCCCTCGTTGCCTTCGTATGGGGGGTATTCATCTCGCCCATCGGCTTTTCCGGGGTAATGCTGACCGTTCTCGCCATGATCGCCACATTTTTCCTGCTGGCGGTTTTTCCGCGCAGCCGCGATGTGGTTGCGGCCGAACTGCCCGAGCAGCCATTGAAGGCGTTGCCCGCCCAGCTGGAAGACTGGCTCGACCTGCAGCGCCGGGCGCTGCCGCCGCCGGCTGCCCGCGATGTCGACCGCATCATGGTGCAGCTCGACAATCTGGCACCCGACCTGAAGGCCCTAGCCCCCACCGATCCGCGCGCCAACGAGGCGCGGGTCCTGCTCTCCGACCATCTGCCACGGCTGGTACGCAGCTATACCGAGGTGCCGCAACGCTTTCGCGACCAGCCGGAAACCCGTGCCCACCTGCGTGAAGGCCTGCGCACCGTCAGCGAAGAGCTCGACCGCCTGTCGCACGACCTGGCCCGCGACCGCCTCAACGCCCTCGAGGTGGAGGAGAAATTCCTCGAAAGCCGCTACAAGGGCGTGGCCGACAACGACGACAAAGGCTGATTCCCCGCGCGCTGCGGCCGGTGCGGGTTGCCTTCCGCGCCTCCTCGCCATAAGGGAACGCCGCGACCGGTTCCCCGCAAGGGGACGCAAAAGGGAATCCGGAACATGCGGCAGCAATGCCGCCAGCCGGAACTGCCCCCGCAACTGTAATCGGCGAGTGCCCGCCCGCCAATGGCCACTGGGAAACCGGGAAGGCCGGGCCGACATGACGACCCGATAGTCAGGAGACCTGCCGGCCGCCGTCGTTCACTGCGCGGACGGGGTGTGCCGGGCAGGCGGGGGAACCCCTGATGGGCGACAATCGTGCGGGGCGTTCGCGCCCCATCTCAGGAGGTCGCCTTGTTTCAGTCTCTGACACCATCATTTTCGCCTTTGCTGCCGCTGCTGCCCGTCGTTGCAGCCCTCACCTCGGCCACACCGGCCCTCGCTGCCGATTCTGCCATCGATTCCGCCGCCGATACCGCCAGCGCCATCGTCGTCACCGCGACCGGCACACCGCAGCCCGTCATCGCCACCGGCCAGTCGCTCTCCATCATCGACTCGGCGGAAATCGACCGCCGGCAACTGCCCGATGTCGCCGGACTGCTCACCACGCTTCCCGGCGTGCGGGTCAACCGCTCGGGGCCGATGGGCGGAGTTACCGGCGTATCCATCCGTGGTGCCGAAACCACCCAGACGCTGGTGTTGATCGACGGCGTGAAGGCCAACGATCCGTCCGGCATTGGCGACCTGTTCGACTTCGGCAACCTGATGACCGGCAACATCCGCCATATCGAGGTGTTGCGCGGCGCCAATGCCGTCGCCCATGGTTCGCAGGCGCTGGGTGGCGTGGTCGCGATCTCCAGCGAAACCCCGGCAGATGGCCTGTCGGCCAGCGGTTCTGCCAGCTATGGCTACCGCGACACCGTCGATGGCCGCGCCAGCATCGGCTATGGCAGCCCGGCGGTGCGCGCCGCCATCGGTGTCGCCGGCTTCCGCACCGATGGCATCTCGGGCGCCAGCGAAGCACGCGGTGCCACCGAACGCGACGGTTTCCGCAACCTTGCCGTCAACGCCCGCGCCGATATCAGCCTTGGTGCCGGCAGCGGCGTTGAACTGCGCGGCTGGTATCTCGATTCCCGGCTGCACTACGACAATTTCTTCGGCCCCCCCGCCGACAGCCCTGATTACGCCACCATGAAGCAATGGCTGGGGCAGGCGGCACTGAACGTCGCGCTGTTCGACGGGGTGTTCAAGAACCGCTTTGCCCTCACCTACCTGAAAACCGCGCGCGATTATTATTTCGCGCCCGGCAATGCCGTGGATTACGGCTATCGCGGCGACAACTGGCGGGCATCGTGGCAGGGCCACATCACCCCCGGCGGGCCGATCAGCCTGATTATCGGCTATGATCATGATGCCCCCGGCTATTCGAGCTTCGGGTTCGGCACCGCCAGCGCCGATGCCCGGCTCGACAGCTTCCATGCCATCGCCCTGGTGCAGGCCGCCCGCAACCTGACTCTGACCGCCGGGGTGCGGCACGACCATCATTCGATGTTCGGCGGCCACACCAGCATCAGCGCCGACGCCAGCTGGGCCGCCACCGACACCACCCGCGTGCGCCTTGCCTATGGCGAAGGCTTCAAGGCGCCATCACTCTATCAGCTGACCGACGCCTATTCCGGCAACCCGGAACTCAGGCCCGAACGCGCCCGCAGCTACGAAGCCGGTATCGACCAGCAGCTAGGGCACAGCGTTTCGGCATTCGTCACCCTGTTCCGCCGCGATACCCGAAGCCAGATCAGCTTTGATTATTCCACATTCGTTTACGGCAACCTCGATGTCACCCGCACCACCGGAGTCGAGGCGGGCGTTCGCGCCACTCCGGCCGAGGGGTTGCTGCTTGACGTCAGCTACAGCCACCTGAACACCCGCAACCACGCGGAAACCTCTGCGGATTTCGGCAACTTCCTGCCGCGCCGCCCGCAGGATTCGGCGACGGTTTCCGTCGATCAGCGCTGGACGGGTGGCCTCTCCACAGGCGCCACCGTCACGCTCAACAGCGCCAGCTTCGACGATTTCGCCAATCAGGTGCGTCTGCCCGCCTATGTGGTGGCCGGCGTGCGCGCCGCCGTGCCGCTGGGGCCGGTCGAGCTGTTCGGACGCATCGATAACCTGTTCAATGAACGATATGAAACCGTCCGTGGCTACGGCACCTACGGGCGCTCTGCCTATATCGGCGTAAGGGCGCGCCTCTGATGTGGCGGGCGGCGGCGATTCTGTTGCTGGCGGCATTGATCCCCGCCAGCAGCACAACCGCCATTGCCGCCGCCCCGCCACCCCGGCGCATCGTCTCGGTGAACCCGTGTGCCGATGCGCTGCTGCGCGAACTCGCCCGCCCTGAACAGATCGTCGCCATCAGCCGCCTGTCGCACGACCCGCGCGCGGCCTCGGTTCCCGCAAACTGGGCGAGCCGCTATCCCGGCGTCGGGATACGCGCCGAAGAGCTGCTCGACCTTGACGCCGACCTGGTGCTGGGCGGGCCGTTCGTACCCCGCGAAACCGCGCGCATGGCCCGGCGGCTTGGTATCCCGCTGCACACCCTGCCTGCCCCTGCCACCATTGCCGCCACCCGCCAGCAGATCACCGATCTCGCCCGGCTTCTGGGCAACCCGCAACGCGGCGCTGCCCTGATCGCCCGTATCGACAAGGCGGTGGCCGCCGCCCGGCCGCCCATCGGCGCAGCGCCCGTCACTGCCCTTATCCGCCAGCAAAGCGGCATGGTGGCAGGCCCCAACACCCTTGCCGACGACATGCTGGCCCATGCCGGGTTCGTGAACCACGCCCGCCACTGGCAGCTGCAACCATGGGATCTGCTGTCAGTGGAAAAGCTCGCCGCCAGCCCGCCTCAGTTGCTCTTGACGCCAGATGGCCGCCCCCCGCATCCGGCGCTCGCCGGCCATGTCGTCACCCGCCGCTTTCCCATGCGGCTGCTGTGGTGCGGCGGTTCCACCATCATCGACGCCATGGCGGCGCTGGCTTCGGCCCGGCAGAGCCTGTGACCCGACAAACCGCCCATCTGACGTTCCTGCTGGCGGCACTGCTGATCGCTGCCATGGCAGCTGGCCTGCTAAGCGGCCCGGCGAACCTGCTTTCGGCCGACCACCAAATGTCATCGCTGCGGCTGGCGATCCTCGTCGATCTGCGGCTGCCGCGCGTGCTGCTGGGGGCTGCCGTGGGGGCGGCACTGGGGCTGTCGGGGGCGGTGATGCAGGGGTTGTTGCGCAACCCGCTGGCCGACCCCGGCCTGTTCGGAGTCTCGGCCTGCGCTGCCCTTGGCGCCGTTCTGTCGTTGCTGGTGGGGGCAACCGCCGTCTGGGCCCTGCCAATCGCCGCGCTGGCGGGTGCGGCTCTGGGCATGGCGCTTCTGGCGCTGCTGGCAGGTGGCAGCGGCAACACCACCTTGTTCGCACTGGCGGGGATGATGCTGTCGAGCCTCGCCTCGGCCCTCACCGCTCTTGCGCTCAGCCTGTCGCCGAACCCGTTTGCCACTGCCGAAATCCTGTCGTGGCTGATGGGCTCACTTACCGACCGCAGCTGGAATGAAGCGTTCATCGGCCTGCCGCCGATGCTGGCGGGTCTTGCCGTTCTGGCACTGTCGGCGCGCGCGCTCGACGCCCTGACGCTGGGTGAAGAAACCGCGCGATCGCTTGGCGTTGATTTGTTGCGCCTCAACATCATCGTGGTGGCGGGAATCGGGCTGGCGATCGGCGGCAGCGTTGCCGTTGCCGGTGTGATCGGCTTTGTCGGCTTCGTGGTGCCGCACCTGTTGCGGCCACTGGTCGGACACCGCCCGTCAGCACTGCTGCTGCCCTCGGCGCTGGCCGGAGCGCTGCTGGTGGTCACCGCCGATATCGCCGTGCGAACAGTGCCCGCCGCCAGCGAGCCGCGGCTGGGCATTTTGCTGTCGTTGCTTGGGGCGCCCTTCTTCCTGTGGCTGCTGTTGGCCATGCGGCGACGACTGCCATGACAACTGCCATGACTCTGTCCGTCACCAATCTGTCGTTGCACCTGGGTGCCACTGCTGTGCTCGGCAGCCTTACCCACCCATTCGCCGCCGGCAGGGTAACCGCCATTCTCGGCCCCAATGGCGCCGGGAAATCCAGCCTGTTGCGCTGTCTTGCCGGTCTGGAACAGCCCACCGGAACCGTGGCACTAAGTGGCACGCCCATAACCGCTATGTCACCACGCCAGCGCGCACGCACCATCGGCTACCTCGCCCAGCAGGCAGCCCCATACTGGGATATCGATGTGGCAACATTGGTGGCGCTTGGGCGGCACCCCTGGCGAAACAGCGAAGACTCCAGCGCCATCCATGCGGCGATGGCCGCTTGCGACATCGAAACTCTGGCCCATCGCCCGCTTTCGACGCTGTCGGGCGGCGAGCGCGCCCGCGTGCTGTTCGCGCGGGTGCTGGCCGGCAAGCCACGCTGGATCCTTGCCGACGAACCGCTGGCCGCCCTCGACCCGGCGCATCAGCTGCGGGTGGCCGGGTTGCTGCGCCAGGCCGCCCGCCAGGGTGCCGGCGTAGTGGTGGTGCTCCACGATCTCACCCTCGCGGCTCGCCTTGCCGACGATGTGCTGATGCTGCGCGACGGCCGCATCGTGGCGGCAGGGCCAGCCGCTGCCACACTCACCGGCCCCAACCTCATCCGGCTGTTCGACATTCCCTTTGCTGTCGAACACACTGGCGATGGCGGTCTGATGATCCAACCGCTGGGCAGGCTCTCGCAAGGCTAGCAGTTCGACGCCCTGATTTTCCCCACCCCCCAATTAGGGAATTGCAGACTTAAAGGAATCATTATATCCCCATGACACTATGGACGGCCACACCAGCAAGGATCAGGGCATGAAACCGTTACCGGCCGACTTTCCAGTGGCCTCGGCCGCCAGTGAAGACTTGCCGGTTGCCAGGCATCCGGAAATCTCGTTTGAATTCTTCCCGCCCGCCACGCCCGACAAGGCCGCCACATTCGAACGGACGCTGGCACTGCTGATGCCGCTCGCCCCCGCCTTCGTATCCGTAACCTGCGGCGCGGGCGGCAGCACCCGCGACCTGACCGCCGCCGCCGTAGCCCGTGCCGCCAGCTATGGGGTGCCGGCGGCCGCCCATCTCACGGTGGCGGGCGTCAGCCGCGACGAAGTCGATGCCGAGGCGCGCGCCCACTGGCAAGCCGGGGTAACGCGCATCGTGGCGCTGCGCGGCGACGGCGGGCCGCCCGGATCGGCTTTCACGCCGCACCCTCAGGGCTATCGCAATGCTGCTGAGCTGGTAGCTGGCCTGCTGCAGATCGCCCCCTTCGATATCTCGGTGGCGGCCTACCCGGAATGCCACCCGCATTCGCCCAGCGTCGAAGCCGATATCGACAATCTGAAACGCAAGCTCGACGCCGGGGCCCACCGCGCCATCACCCAGTTCTTCTTCGACCCGGCGATTTTCCTGCGCTTCCGCGATCGCTGCCACAAGGCCGGAATCACGTCTGAACTGGTGCCGGGCATTCTGCCAGTCGCCAATGTCAACCAGTCGTTCCGTTTCGCCCGTGCCTGTGGCGCCACTATTCCGGCCCATGTCGCCCACGCGCTTGAAGGGCTCGATGATCAGCCCGATACCAGGCGCATCGTCACGGCAGCGCTTGCCGCCGATCTCTGCAATGCCCTGCGCCGTGAAGGGGTCAGCCATTTCCACTTCTATACCCTGAACCGCGCCGAGCTGACCCTGGGCCTCAGCCACCTGCTGGGCGCCCGCCGCAAGGGGGCCGCATGAGCACGCCTTCCTCCAGCCGCGACCGCCTGTTGGCCGAGGCGGCAAAACGCATCCTCATTTTCGATGGGGCGTTCGGCACCGAAATCCAGCGCCGCAAGCTGACCGAGGCTGATTATGCCGGCACCCTCGGGCTGTCGCGCGACCAGAAGGGCAACAACGACATACTCGCTCTCAGCCGACCCGATGTCGTAGAGGCCATCACCGACGCCTATTTCGCTGCTGGCGCCGATATCGTCTCGACCAACACCTTTGGCGCCAACCGCATCAGCCAGGCCGATTACGGCGCCCAGCCGCTGGTGCGCGACATGAACATCGCCTCGGCGGCAATAGCCCGCAAACTGGCCGACAAGTGGCAGCAGGCTGACGGTCGCCCGCGCTTCGTGGCCGGTGCCATCGGCCCCACCAACAAGACCCTGTCGCTGTCGCCCGATGTCAACGACCCCGGCTATCGCGAGATTGATTTCGACGAGCTGCGCGCCGTCTATCGTGACCAGTGCGAGGCTCTGATTGCCGGAGGCACCGATTTCATCCTCATTGAAACGGTGTTCGATACGCTGAACGCCAAGGCGGCGATCATGGCTGCCAGGGATGCCGCCCGCTCCAGTGGCAAAGACGTGCCGATCATGCTGTCGATGACCATCACCGACCTTTCGGGGCGCAACCTGTCGGGTCATACCGTAGAGGCCTTCTGGCACGCAGTGCGCCACGCACGGCCGGTCACCGTAGGGCTCAACTGCTCGTTCGGGGCACAACAGTTGCGCCCGCATGTGCGCACGCTTGCCGCCATCGCCGATACGCTGCTGATGGTCTACCCCAATGCCGGCCTTCCCAATGAACTGGGCCAGTATGATGAACTGCCCGAACAGACGGCCACTTTCGTTGCCGAATGGGCCAAGGATGGGCTGGTCAACATTCTGGGCGGCTGCTGCGGCTCGACTCCCGCCCATATCAGCGCCATCGCCACGGCGGTTCAGGGGTTGCCGCCACGCATTCCTCCCACGCTTGCCCCGGTCACCCGACTGGCAGGGCTTGAACCAACGCTGATCGCGTCATGACCACTGCCCGCACCGCCACCTTCGTCAACATCGGCGAA
The DNA here is from genome assembly GCA_039808025.1 of Sphingomonadaceae bacterium. GTDB lineage: Bacteria > Pseudomonadota > Alphaproteobacteria > Sphingomonadales > Sphingomonadaceae > Sandaracinobacteroides. Next base: position 349,381 of record JBDHSK010000001.1, read on the forward strand.
CGCACCAACGTCACTGGCTCGGCTGCCTTCAAGAAACTGATCATGGCCGGCGATTACGAAGCCGCCGTCGAAGTGGCGCGCCAGCAGGTGGAAAACGGCGCGCAGATCATCGATGTGAACATGGACGAGGGCCTGCTCGATTCCGAAGAGGCCATGACCCGCTTCCTGAAGCGCATTGCCGCCGAGCCCGACATCGCCCGCGTGCCGGTGATGATCGACAGCTCGAAGTGGAGCGTGATCGAAGCCGGCCTCAAATGCGTGTCCGGCAAGCCGATCGTCAATTCGATCAGCCTGAAGGAAGGCGAGGCCGAGTTTCTGGAACGCGCCCGCCTGTGCATGGATTATGGCGCCGCCGTGGTGGTGATGGCGTTCGACGAAACCGGACAGGCCGATACCAAACGGCGCAAGGTCGACATCTGCGAACGCGCCTATCATCTGCTGATGGGCATCGGCTTTCCTCCCGAAGACATCATCTTCGACCCCAATATCTTTGCCGTCGCCACCGGAATCGAGGAACATCGCCGCTATGCCCTCGATTTCATCGAGGCCACCGCCGAGATCAGGAAACGCTGCCCCCACGTTCATATCTCGGGCGGGCTTTCCAACCTCAGCTTCTCGTTTCGCGGCAATGAAACCGTGCGCCGCGCCATGCACAGCGTGTTTCTCTATCACGCCATCCAGGCCGGAATGGACATGGGCATCGTCAACGCCGGCCAGCTCGACATCTACGACGAGATCAACCCTGAGCTGCGCGAAGCCTGCGAGGATGTCATCCTCGACCGTGGCAACGAAGACCCGACCGAACGGCTGATCACCCTTGCCGAAAGCTACAAGCGCACCAGCGGCGCCGACGCCCGCGCCGCCAAGGAGGCCGAGGAATGGCGGCAGTGGCCGGTCGCCAGGCGCCTTGAACATGCGCTGGTGCGCGGCATCGATGCGCATGTGGTTGCCGACACCGAGGAAGCGCGGCTACTTGCCGACAAGCCCATCGAGGTGATCGAAGGGCCGCTGATGGACGGCATGAACGTGGTTGGCGACCTGTTCGGCTCAGGCAAGATGTTCCTGCCGCAGGTGGTGAAATCGGCGCGGGTGATGAAAAAGGCGGTCGCCCACCTGCTGCCCTTCATCGAGGCCGAAAAAGACGAAGCCGCCAGCGGCAAGGGCCGGATCGTGCTGGCAACCGTGAAGGGTGATGTGCACGACATCGGCAAGAACATCGTCGGCGTGGTGCTGCAATGCAACGGCTTTGAAACCATCGATCTGGGTGTCATGGTGCCGTGGCAGGACATACTGAAAACGGCGGTCGACCGGAAAGCCGACATGATCGGCGTCTCCGGGCTCATTACCCCGTCGCTCGACGAAATGGTGACGGTCGCCGAAGAAATGGAACGCGCCGGCATGACCATGCCGCTGCTTATCGGTGGCGCCACCACCTCGCGCGTGCACACGGCGCTGCGCATCGAGCCGGCCTATTCCGGGCCGGTGATCCATGTGCTCGATGCCAGTCGGGCGGTGGGCGTCTGCTCGGCGCTGGTTTCCGCCACCCAGCGCGACCCGCTGGTCGCCGACACGGCAGCCGAATATCAGCAGATCCGCGAACAGCGGGCCGGCAAGGGCCGCTCGAAGTTGATCCCGCTGGCCGAGGCCCGCGCCAACGCCTTCCCCGCCGACATGGCGCTGAAGGCACCGCCGCCACTGCGGCCCGGAGTCCATATCTTCGACGACTGGCCGCTTGACGATCTGCGCCGCCGCATCGACTGGACCCCTTTCTTCCGCGCCTGGGAACTGGCCGGCAACTATCCGGCCATCCTTACCGACCCGGTGGTCGGCGAATCGGCCTCGGGGCTGTTCAGCGATGCCCAGGCGATGCTCGACCGGGTGATTGCCGAAAAATGGCTGACGGCGCGCGGCGTCTGCGCCTTCTGGCCGGCCCGGCGCGACGGCGACGATGTGATCGCCACCACCAGCACCGGCGATGAACGCCTGGGGTTCCTGCGCCAGCAGGTCGCCAAGCGCGAAGGTCGCCCCAACATGTGCCTCGCCGATTTCATCGACCCGGCCGGCAATGACTGGATCGGCGGCTTTGCCGTGACCGCCGGCCACGGCATCGAGCCGCATCTGGCGCGCTACAAGGCCCAGAACGACGACTACAGCGACATCCTGCTGAAAGCCCTGGCTGATCGTCTGGCCGAAGCCTTCGCTGAACGGCTGCACGAACATGTGCGCACCACCCTCTGGGGCTATGCTCCCGACGAAGCGCTGACGAACGACGAATTGATCCACGAGAAATATCAGGGCATCCGCCCGGCGCCCGGCTACCCGGCCTGCCCCGATCACAGCCAGAAACCCCACCTGTTCGCCATGCTGGCAGCGGCCACTGGCGGCGAGGTGGCGGGAATCGAGCTGACACAGGCGATGGCGATGGTGCCGACAGCGGCCGTCAGCGGCTGGTATTTCAGCCACCCGCAGTCCAGCTATTTCGGAGTGGCGGGGATCGGCGAAGACCAGCTGCACGACTATGCCACCCGCCGAGGGATGGACGTGAAGGACGCCGAACGCTGGCTGCGCCCCAACGTGACAAGGAACGCCTGAGCCGCCCCTTATCGGACCAGCATCGGGGGAGCAGCTGAACCGCTCCCCCGACCTTGGTTGGCCAGACTACTCTACCGCCCTCCGAAGCGCCACTTGGCAGCAAAGAACACATAGCGGCCGATCAGGTCGTCAAAGGCCAGATTGCCGCGCGCCGTGCTCGGGTGATCGCGCGGGCCGGTGTTGAACAGGTTGCGGATGCCGCCCGTCAGCCGGATGTTCATGGGTGTGTCGTAGGAAACCGACATGTCATGATACCAGACCGAGGGCACATGGTAATAGCGCCCGACATCCTCGGCCGGATTGACCAGATCATTGTTGGTGACGGTCTTGCCGACAAACCGGCTCGACCAGTTTACCTGTAACGGACCGCGATAATAGCTGGCATTCAGCATCATGCGGAACTTGGGGTTGTCCGGCTCTCCGGCGTTGTCGAACTCGGTGATTTCGCCGGTCACCAGGTCCTTGTCGGCAAAGATGTTGTGCTTCACATAGGAAGCCACCGCCTGAATGCCGATCCGTCCGAGGTCGCCATTGCCGCCGAACAGGTTGTTGAGATCGGCATGATAGGATGCCTCGAAATCGATGCCTTCCACCTTGAACGACGACACGTTCACATAGCTGTCGCGCACTTCCTGCAGGTTGCCATCGGCCTTGCGGGTGATGAAATCGCAGAACTGATTATCAAGTGTCGGCAGATCGACGCAGTTGTCGAGGGTCTGCTGCGCGCCGATCCGGTCGATCCCGCCATTGAGCGTGATCTTGTAATAGTCGGCCGAGAAGGCAAATCCCGGCAGGAAACGCGGACGCACCACGACCCCAGCCGTCAGGGTTGACCCTCGCTCAACATCGAGATCCGGGTTGCCAGTGGTGTAGACCAGCGTCGTCACCCGCCGCGTATCGGGGTTGAACGTTACCGGGTCGAGACCCAGGGCCAGACAGTTCTGGCGACGGTTGGCGGTGCCGCTGTCCAGAAGCAGCGGGTCGCACGGATCGCTGAGCCCGGCCGCCCCGCGGCTGCCCGGGTCGAACAATTCCCCAAGAGACGGGGCACGCACCGCCTTCGCCCGCGTCACCCGGAAGCGGATATCCTCGATCGGCGCCCACGAGCCGGCGATCTTCCAGGAATCAACGGTTCCGGCGCGCTGATAGTCCGACAGACGATAGGCCCCCTCAAGTTCAAGCGAATGGAAGAAGGGCCGGTCGCTGAGGATGGGGACGAGGACTTCGGCAAAGGCCTCGCGCACATCGTTGCTTTCGTTGACGGGCGAAAACTGGCTGGCGAAAAAGCCCAGGGCATGTTCCCACACATAAGAGGGACGGAAATCGATGGCGTCGCGCCGATACTCGACCCCGGCCGAAACCTTGACCGCCCCGGCGGGAAGCGAGAACAGTTCGCCGGCGATCAGTCCCTGCACCAGCGTCTGGCTGGTATCGGTGGTAGACGTGTGGTCAGCCGCAATATAATCGACGGCCGCCGGCGAGATGGTGCCGGCGCCAAACACATTGACAGGAACGCAGCCCCGCGCCCGCGCCTCGACGCTGCGGCACACGATCTGCCCGCTGGCCGGGTCGATAATGGCGTCCGATGCCTCGAACCAGCGGCTGTCGATCCGATCATTGAGATTGTGGTTGGTCGTCTGAGACTTCCCGTACTCAAACACCGCCGACCAGGTCCAGCTGTTGCCGAACCGGCCCTCGAGACCGGTGGACAGGCTGTAATATTTGCGGTTGATGTCGGTGCCGCGCATTCCGAACTCATCGTGCTGGCGGGCATAGCCGAAACTGTCCTGCCCGGCAGCGATCAGCCCCTGACGCACTGCTTCCGGCATGAAGGGGTTGTCGATCGAGACCGTGGTGCTGAAGACATCGAATACCGGCCCGATCCGGTCGCGGGCGTTGATGTCGGCAAAGATCGCCTCACCGAACAGCTTCACGCCATCGAGGATCTCGTAATCGGCCTTGGCATAAACGCTGGTACGCTCAAGAGGGGCCACCAGCGTATCGGCATCCTGCGTTCCCCCCTCACCCAGTGAATAGCTGCCGTCGATCACGCCGCGCGGCCCCGCCTCAAGGGGACGGAAGGTCTGCAACCCCGAATCGAAGATCACATCGGTCCAGCTGCCGCCCGGCCCGAAGGGAAGATAGGAGGTCAGCGTGGGAATTCCGAAATAGGCGAATTTCAGGCCACGCACCGGAATGCGTGCCGGAATGCCATCGTTGGGGCCGGTGTCGGCGGGGTTCGAAACAAAGCGGTAGCTGGTGCCCAGCCCGCGATCGCGGCGGGTGATCAGCGCGCTTTCGCTGCGACTGATGTGCAGAACCGCACTGCCACGGTCATAGGTGGTGCCAGCCGTGATGCCATAGTTCAGGGTGTTGTAGCCGCCGCTTCCGGCAAGGCCATACTGGGCATAGGCCTCAACCCCCTCGAAATCATCCTTGAGGATAAGGTTCACAACCCCGGCCACGGCGTCAGCGCCATAGACGGCCGATGTCCCGCCGGTCTGCACCTCGACCCTTTTTATCAGTGCCGCCGGGATGTTGCTGAGGTCGAACGCCAGGAAATTGGAATCGTCAGGTGTCCCGGCCCGCCGCCGGCCGTTCACAAGTGTCAGGGTGCGCCGCACCCCGAGGTTGCGCAGGTTGACCTGATTGAGGCCGATATTGCCAAAGCTGAAACTGGTGTTGGCATTGGAAAATCCAGTCGAGATCTGCGGCAGCTCATTCAGCAGATCGACAACATTGGTAATGCCCTGCGACTCGATCATATCGGCACCCACGGCTACCGTCGGTGTTGGCGCGTCGATGCCGCTGCGCTGGATGCGCGACCCGGTCACGACGATCGCTTCGTCAGTGTCGATGATGCTGACAGCATCCTGCGCCTGCGCCACTGTTACGCCACCCAGTATCCCAAGGGCCACGACACTGGCACTTCGCAACAGGACGACGCCCGGCTTTCTGAACCCTGCAGTGCTGTAATCACAACCCCTTGTCACTGACCCTGTCTCCTTGTGTTGAAAGGCTTGAACCATGATCCATTGGTCGCATGACGGAATCATCCCATGCGAAATGCTAATGGATACCGTAGATAGTATACGATATAATTAACATTCGCAACCCCTGATCCAGCGACAACCAGCCATATTATTCCGGCCATCAGATCGCTTCCCGGGTCCGTCGCAGGAGTACCCTCGCCGTCTGAACGAAACCCGGAGGCAGGTGTAAATTTTTTTTACAAAATGTAGAGCCTGATCAGGTTTGTGTTGCTTGTAATCCAATAATTTAAGAACGTGGCACGCTTCTTGCTGGTATTACTGTGGGGAGAAAACCCGGATCGTTAAGAAAGGTCACATCATGTCAAAGGGACTCTTTGCCATTGTTGGTGCGGCCACACTGGCTCTGTCAGCACCAGCAGCAGCACAATGCGTGGGGACTTGTGGTACGCTTGGGCCTGATGGCGTTGTCACCGCCTCACCTGACGGCGGTACCTATGGCTATGTCACGACCTATGGCGGCGTCACGATGAGCGGTCTTGGCCTCGGAAGCGAAACCGACGGCTCCACTTCCACCACCGCCAACTTCACGGCCAATGCTGGCGATGTGCTGAAATTTTATTTCAACTACGTCACGACCGATGGCGCCGGTTATGCTGATTATGCCTGGGTCTCACTTGGAGGTGACGCCAATCTCACGCTGTTTACCGCGCGCACCACCCCTTCAGGCAGCACCGTGCCGGGGTTCGGCATGCCGCCCATTGCGCCGGGCGTCACCCTCAACCCCTATCCGGTCAACATCATTGGCGGGGCGCCAACCTGGTCACCGGTGGGTTCGGGCTGTTTCAGTAATGGCTGCGGCTATACCGACTGGATCGAGATGACCTACACTATCAACACGGCAGGCACCTACAACCTGACATTCGGGGTGGTGAACTGGTCTGATACTGCCTTCGACTCCGGGCTTGCCTATGATGGCGCCATAATCGGCGATACGCCGATCCCCAACCCCGGCGTTCCGGAACCAGCGGCCTGGGCGCTGCTGATCGCCGGCTTCGGGCTGGTTGGCGCTGCCCTGCGCCGTCGCTCAGCCGTCACGGCCTGAGCTTTGTAACGGTCATCAACCCGGCCCGGCCGGCCTCGCACCATGCTGCAAGGTTCGCCGGGTTGGGTTATGCCAACGGGGCAGAAACTTCGATCCTGACCCCTACGCGAGCTACCGCCGCCAGTTGGCACAGATCACGCAGCGCTGCCCCGGCCAGCCTGCCTTCGATCGGATCATCTTGCAGCCCCATGTCACGTCGCAGGCGTTTCCCGATTGAACGACCGGTCGCGATCAGAGCATGCGGGTAGCCCTCCCCCCGCCTACCCGCCAGCAAGGCCCAAGAAGCTGTCAGTACATTGAGCAGGCCTGGTGGCTTCCCTGATCAGAGGGCCGCACCAACATCACAGTTGCAGCCATGATACCGTCATTCACCGTCCCGGATATTCAGGCCGTGCATCCACGCATCGCTCAGCCACGATCAGGGCGCTGTGCCTTGGGCACCTGGGCCCCGATGCTAGCGGCCGAGGGCACTTCCCTGTTCTACCAGGGTCGTCAACACCTGATCGTTGAGGTCGCCCGGTTCGGCCAGCAGGTCGGCGACGTTCATCCGTCGCCCGCTCTGGCGAGCCGACAGCACGGAAAACCCTGCCGTCAGCAGGCTTTCGACATTATTGTCGCGCGCAAGACGGCTGGGCCCGCCCAGCACCACGGCAATCAACCGCTTGCCACTGCGCACGGCCGAGGCCGCCAGAGTGAACCCGGCGGCCCTGGTATATCCGGTCTTGATGCCGTCAACCCCGGGCATGGTGCGCAACAACCCGTTGTGGTTAGGCAGCACCTTGTTGCCGAACAGAAATTCCTGCTGCTGGTAATAGCTGTAATATTGCGGAAAATTGCGGATGGTCGCCTGCGATAGCAGGTAGATATCGCGCGCCGTGGTCACCTGCCGGCTATCGGGAAGGCCATTGGCATTGACGAACATGGTGTTCATCATGCCAAGCTTGCGGGCGCGCGCTGTCATCAGTTCAGCAAACTTCTCTTCAGAACCTGAAACCTTCTCGGCCAGCGCCACCGCCACATCATTGGCCGATTTGGTGGCCAGGCTGCGGATGGCCTGATCGACCGTCAGCGATTCCCCCGGTTTCAACCCCAGCTTCGATGGCGGCTGGCTGGCTGCATGACGGCTCATCACCACCTTGTCGTCAAGATGGAGGGTGCCGGCTGCCAGCCGCTCGAACACCAGATACAAGGTCATCACCTTGGTGATCGAGGCCGGGAACCGTGCCATATCCGCCTGGCGGGAATAGAGAATCTCACCCGTATCCGCATCAGCCAGAAACGCCGCATACTTGGGCTGCTCGTAGAGGCTGAGCGCAGACGCCGGTGTCGTCGCCAGCGGCACAAGCAGCCCAACCGCCACCAAGGCCGAAAGTGGCAACATCCGGATTCCAAGGCGATTCAAGGGGTTCCGAAGCGTCCTCATGGTATGGCTTTAACATCCTTTTGCCGTGAATGCCAGAGTGCATGGCTGAAAATCCACGCTGTGGCATGGCTGCCACGCTTTGCTGCAAACCTGACTGCAAACCTAGCTGTCATAGCCTGGGCTCAACCTGTCCATCCGACGCCGCAGCGCCGGCCACGCAAGAAAATTGGCCGCGACATCAAGGCTCATCCGCCCCTGTTCAGCCACCTTCTCTGGCGTTCCCTGCGGCGGCTTGTTCAACAGACCCACCCCTCCGGAAAGGGCATGGATCTGCGCCTCGCAGGCACGCTCGAGAAAGTACATGGAAAGAAAGGCCTCGGCGATGGTCTGGCCCATGGTCAGCGTTCCATGGTTGCGCAGAATCATCGCCTTCCTGGTACCCAGATCAGCAACCAGCCGCTCCCGCTCGGCAAGGTCGGTCGCCACCCCCTCGTAATGATGATAGGCGATTTCCTCACGGATCAGCATGGCGGTCTGGGTCAGCGGCATCAGCCCCTCGCTCATGGCGGAAACCGCCTGCCCCATGGGCGTATGCAGGTGTATGACCGCCCGCGCATCCTCGCGCGACATGTGGATGGCAGAGTGGATGGTGAACCCGGCGGGGTTGGTCAGATAGGGGGTCTCCATCACGGCGTTGCCGTTCACGTCGATCTTCACCAGCGACGAAGCCGTGATCTCGTCGAACATCAGGTTGTAGGGGTTGATGAGAAAATGATGCTCGGGCCCGGGAATTCGTACCGACATGTGGGTGAAGATCAGGTCGTCCCAGCCATAATGGGCAACCAGACGGAACGCGCAGGCAAGATCAACTCGCAACGCCCATTCCTCGGCCGATACCTGCGCCTGCACCTCCGTCATGGCCGCGCCCCTCCACCGCGCAAAAGCATGGTTCCATCATGGCTGGCGTTCGTCAACACTGGACAAAGCCCATATCCGGCGCAAGCATAACCATAATGAAGGTATCGAAACGATGAACCAATGATCAGCCGTCGCCTGTTCGGGATAGGCGCTGCTGCCATGCTGGCATTTCCGGCCCTTGGCCGGGAACCTCGCCGGCAGTCGCGCCAGCGCGGCAGACGCCACGCCAAACTGAAAATCAGCAGTGCCTTCACGCACGGTGTCGCCAGTGGCGAGCCGGGCCCCGACTCAATGACCTTCTGGACCCGCTATGTCGATGACGGCCATGCCGCCGTGCCGCTGCAACTGGAACTTGCGACCAACGCGCGCATGACCGATGGCCGCATCGTTGCCGAAACCACAACCGACCCGAAGCGCGACTTCACTGCCCGCACAACCGTCAGCGGTCTTTCTCCCGCCGCCACCTATCATTACCGCTGGCTCGGCCCCGACAACAGCCAGTCACCCCCCGGTCAGACCCGCACCCTCCCGGCGGCCGGCACGCCACAACTGCGCATCGGAGTGTTCGCCTGCACCAACGCCAGCCAGGGCTGGTTCAACGCCTATGCCCACGCGGCTGTCGCCAACGACATCGATCTGGCACTGCATCTGGGCAACTATCTCTGCCTTCCGCCTCAAGGCACCGTCGCTGCAACCCTTGCCGGCCGCGCGGACGCGCAACCGGCCAACCCGCTCACCCGGGCTGATCATTGGGCCCACTACAGGGCCGTCCGTTCCGATCCCGACCTGCAGGCCATGCACGCCCGCCATCCCTTCATTGCCCTGTTCGATGATCATCGGCTTGATGCCGGGTTGTCCGCCGAGGCAGCGGCCGCCGCCCTTGGCGCATGGCGCGATTGGCTGCCGGTCAGTGATGCCCGCTTTGCCCGCTACCCGCTGGGAAGTCTTGGCGTGCTGTACCGGCTCGATACCCATATGCCCGGCCGCGATCCGTCGCTCGACCCGACGGCGGCCACGCGCGCAGCCGACCCGCTGGCAATGCTGGCACGGTTGCGCGACGATGGCTGGGTGGAAGGGTCGCGGCAGTTTCTGGGGCGCGATCAGGAAAGCTGGCTGCTCGCCACCATGGCAGCCGATGCGCGCCTTGGCCTGCGTCGTCAGATTCTCGCTCAGGCAGCCATGATGGCGAGGCTGCTGATGCCCACCGACGCCGAAATGTTCGCCAGCCCGGCAGTCCGGCCGGATATTCACACTGCCGCACTGCTGGGCAAGGCAGGGTTGCCGATGCGCCTGACCGGGTGGGATGGCTACCCGGCAGCGCGGGCCCGCATTCTGGCCACTGCCCGCCATCAGGCCGTCGATCTGGTGTCGCTGGCCGCCGGGCGTCATAATGGCTGGGCAAGCAACCTCACCAGCGATGATCAGCCGGCCGGCGTGGAATTTGCCGTGCAGTCAGTGACCATGCCGGGGCTCGAGGCCGATTTTCCCGGCTCCGCCGACAAGCTGGGCGCTGCCCTGATGCGTGCCAACCCCGACCTGCGGTTTACCGATCTGTCGCAGCGCGGTTACATGCACCTGCTGCTGACCCCTTCGCAAACCGTGTGCGAATGGCGTTTCACCCAGCCGGTCAGAAGTCACTCCAATCAGCTGGCCGCCGTGGCGCGTGCCCGTACTGCCCTGCTTGAGCGAAAGATCGTGATGGGCTAACGGCGTGCCATGATTCCCCGCTATTCCCGCCCTGAAATGACGGCCATCTGGTCGCCTGAAAACCGCTATGCCATCTGGTTTGAAATCGAGGCCCACGCCACCGAGGCACTGGGCGAACTGGGGGTGGTGCCAAAATCGGCCGCCCGGGCGCTGTGGGCCTGGTGGGCGACGAAGCCCGCCATCGACGTGGCCGCCATCGACGCAATCGAGGCCGTCACCAAGCATGATGTGATCGCCTTCCTCACCTGGGTTGCCGAACAGGTCGGCGACGAAGCCCGCTTCATGCACCAGGGCATGACCTCGTCCGACGTGCTCGACACCTGTCTTGCCGTGCAGCTGGCGCGTGCCTCGGATATTCTGCTCGCCGATCTCGATGCCCTGCTGGCCGCCATCAGGCGCCGCGCCATCGAACATAAGTATACACCCACCATCGGCCGCAGCCACGGGATCCACGCCGAACCCGTCACCTTCGGCTTCAAGCTGGCCCAGGCCTATGCCGAGTTCAGCCGTTGCCGCGCCCGGCTGGTGGCGGCACGCTCCGAAATCGCTACCTGCGCCATTTCCGGGGCGGTCGGCACCTTTGCCAACATCGATCCCGCCGTCGAAGCGCATGTCGCTGCAAAACTGGGGCTTGCGGTGGAACCGATCAGCACTCAGGTGATCCCGCGCGACCGCCACGCCATGTTCTTTGCAACCCTTGGAGCCATTGCCTCCTCGGTTGAACGCCTGGCGATCGAGGTTCGCCATCTGCAACGCACTGAAGTGCTTGAGGCCGAGGAGTATTTTTCGCCCGGGCAGAAAGGCTCGTCGGCAATGCCGCACAAGCGCAACCCGGTGCTGACCGAAAATCTCACCGGCCTGGCCCGCCTCGTGCGCTCGGCGGTCACGCCAGCGCTTGAAAATGTGGCGCTGTGGCACGAGCGCGACATTTCCCATTCCTCGGTCGAGCGCGGCATCGGCCCGGATGCCACCATCACGCTCGATTTTGCGCTGGCGCGTCTGACGGGTGTGATCGACAAATTGCTGATCTACCCCGAACGGATGCTGCGCAACATGAACCGCATGGGTGGCCTCATCCATTCGCAGCGGGTGCTGCTTGCCCTTACCCAGGCCGGGGTCTCGCGCGAGGACAGCTACCGGATCGTCCAGCGTAACGCCATGAAGGTGTGGGAATCCGATGGCCAGCTGCAACTGCGCGACCTGTTGGGTGCCGACCCGGACGTGACGTCGCGGCTGTCGGCAGAGCAGCTCGACGCCCTGTTCACCCTTGATCACCACTTCGCCCGTATCGACACCATCTTCGACCGGGTGTTCGCCGACTGACAGACGGAAAGGTGCAACCATGAGCAGGGAGCAGTGGGACAGCCGGTTCGCGGCTGCCGATTATATTTTCGGAACCGAGCCCAATGCCTTCCTGCGGCGAGAAGCCGGTCGCATCGCCGCCGGTTCTGACGTGCTGGCAGTAGCCGACGGCGAAGGGCGCAACGGCGTATGGCTGGCCCGGCAGGGCCATCAGGTCACAGCCGTCGACATCTCGGCAGTAGGGCAGCGCAAGGCAGCCAATCTGGCATCCCGCCACGGCGTCAGCCTGTCATTTCATCTGGCCGACCTCACCACCTGGGCCTGGCCGGTGGCCCGCTACGACGCCATCGTCGCCATCTTCATCCAGTTCGCCGGCCCGGCCGATCGGGCCACCCTGTTCAGCCACATGCGCAACGCCGTGAAGCCCGGCGGGCTGATCCTGCTTGAGGGCTACCGCCCCGAACAGCTGGGCTATGGCACCGGCGGGCCGCCGATAGCCGAAAACATGTATGACGAAGCAATGCTGCGTGCAGCATTCGCCGGGTTCGAGATCTTGTCGCTCACTGCTTATGATGCCGAAATTGCCGAAGGGTCAGGCCACCACGGCCAGTCAGCTCTCATCGATCTGGTAGCGAGACGGCCTCTCGCACCATGACCAGCCGCGTTGACAGTATCGTCATCGGCGATGGTGTCGTCGGCCTGTGCGCGGCGCTGGCACTTCTTCGCTCCGGTTACCGGGTAGAGCTGATCGGCAATGGTGCGCCAACGGCTGCCTCGCTGGGCAATGCCGGCCATATCGCCACCGAGCAGGTGGTGCCGCTGGCTTCGTGGTCGGCGGCGCGAACCCTGCCCGGCCGCCTGTGGCCGCGCGGCGCCGCCGCCTTCCCATTGGCCGGCCTGACAGCGTGGCTACCGTTCGGACTGGAACTGCTTGAGGCCGCCCGCCCCGATCGCTTTGCCGCCGGGCAGCAGGCGCTGCAAGGGCTGATGGCCGGGGCGCTACCGGCGTGGCAACGCTTGTCTGCCAGCCTGCCCGGCGAACCGCTGCTGCGCGAAGGTGGCCACCTGCTGCTGTGGGAAAGCGCCGGAACCGCCGCAGCCGGAATGGCCCGCTGGCAGGCCACCAATACCGGTACGGCCCGCTTCGCCCCTGCCTCTGCGGCAGACCTCGCCGCTGTGGCGGCGGTATCGCCGCATGCGAAAGGCGGCATTCGTTTCAGTGGTACAGCCCAGGTGCAATCGCTGCCACGGCTGATCGAGACGTTGCGGCAGGCCATCATCACCGCCGGTGGTCGCTTGACCCGCGGCGAGGTGCGCACCGTCATGCAAGGCCGCACCATGGCTGTGTCCGTCAACGGCGATACGACACGCACCCCGGGGCTGGTTCTGGTGGCCGCCGGGGCGCGGTCGGGCGAATTGCTGCGGGTGGCAGGGCACCGGGTGCCCTTGATTGCCGAACGTGGCTATCACCTGCGCTGGCAGGCACATCAGTGGCCAGCAACCCTGCCACCACTGGTGTTCGAAGACCGGTCGCTGATCGCGGCGCGCTTTGAAACCTACATCCAGGCGTCATCGTTCGTTGAATTCACCCGTTTTTCCGCCCCGCCCGACCCGCGCAAGTGGCAATGGCTGGAACATCAGATCCGCACACTGGGGCTGCCGGTCGATGGGTCCTTCCAGCGCTGGATGGGGGCGCGACCCACCCTGCCCGATTATCTGCCGGCGATCGGCCGCAGCCGCCACGCCGAAAATCTTGTCTACGCCATTGGCCACCAACACCTCGGCCTGACGCTGGCGCCAATCACTGCCGAACTGCTGACACAGCTTCTGGCCGGCCACGATCCCGGTCTGGCTGCCTTCGACCTCGATCGCTTCTGAAAGGAACCCGTATGATTGGTGGCGCCAACGCAGCCGAAGTGCTGGCCAGCCTGCAACCCTTCCCCGGCACACCGGCCCCCATCAGCAGGGAGGAACGGCAGGAGCGGCTGCAACGCGCCCGCACCCTGATCGCCGCCGCCGGCAGTGACGCGCTGCTGGTGAACGCCGGCATGTCGCTGCGCTATTTTGCCGGGGTGCCGTGGGGGGCAAGTGAACGGCTGGTGGCGATGCTGCTTCCGGTAGAAGGCGCGCCGATCATGATCTGCCCCTTCTTCGAGCTGGGGACATTGCAGGCCGATCTCGGCATTTCCGCCGACATCCGGCTGTGGCAGGAAGACGAAGACCCGTTCGCACTGGTCGCCGATGCCGCGCGCAGCTGGAAAAAACTGCTGATCGACCCGTCGCTTCCCTATCAGATGGCGCTGCGACTGGCGGGCCATGCGCCATGGCTGACGCTCGCCGATGGTGCGCCCGTGATCGATGGGTGCCGCATGTGCAAAAGCCCCGCTGAAATTGCCCTGATGCAGCGCGCCAAGCATATTACCCTGAAGGTGCAGCATCTGGCCGCCTCCATCCTCCACCCCGGCATTACTGCCAGCACCGTCAAGCGCTTCATCAACGATGCCCATATCGCACTGGCTGGCAGCGCCTCCACCTTCTGCATCGTCCAGTTCGGGCGCGCCACCGCCTTCCCGCATGGCCTTCCCGGCGACCAGCAGCTGCAGGAAAACCAGCTGGTGCTGATTGACACCGGCACCCAGGTGGAAGGCTATAACAGCGATATCACCCGCACCTACGCTTTCGGCAAGGTGGGCACCCGCGAACACGACATCTGGGCGCTGGAAAAGCAGGCGCAAGCCGCTGCCTTTACCGCTGCACAAATCGGCGCGACCTGCGAAAGTGTCGATGCCGCCGCCCGCAAGGTGCTTACTGATGCTGGTTTAGGGCCGGATTACCGGCTGCCCGGCCTGCCGCACCGCACTGGCCACGGCATTGGTCTTTCCATCCACGAACCCGCCTATCTGGTGCGCGGCGACACAACCCCGCTGGCGCCGGGAATGTGCTTCTCGAACGAGCCGATGATCGTGGTGCCCGACCAGTTCGGCGTGCGGCTGGAAGACCATTTCTACACGGCCGTTGGCGGCCCGCAATGGTTCACGCAGCCGCAAACCGCCATCGACCGGCTGTAATTCAGCGGCGGCGGCGCATCAGCCCGCCCAGCAGGCCCCGCACCAGGCTTCGGCCCATCTGGGTCGCCATGCTGGCCGCCACCGCCACCGCCACTTTCTGGATCTGGCCCTGCGGGCTCTTGCGATAAGCACGTTCAGCAGCGGCATCGGCTTTCGCCTTGGCAATGGCCTCTTTTCGCGCCTGCGCTTCCGCCTGCTCGGCGGCCTTGGCCTGCGCACTTTCCTGCGCCTTGGCCGACAGAATCTCGAAGGCCGATTCGCGGTCGACCATCTGCTCATAGCGGCCAGCCAGCGGCGACGAGGTGACGATCACCTTGCGCTCGTCGGCTGTCAGCGGCCCAAGGCGTGATGCCGGCGGGGCGATCAGTGTGCGTTCAACCGGGGTGGGCGCTCCATCGGCCATCAGCAGCGACACCAGCGCTTCACCGGTCTTCAGCTCCTGAATCTCGCGCTCAACATCGACCTTGGGGTTGGGGCGAAAGGTGGTGGCTGCCGCCTTCACTGCCTTCTGGTCGCGCGGGGTGAAGGCGCGCAGCGCATGTTGCACCCGGTTCCCCAGCTGGCCAGCCACCGTATCCGGCACATCGATGGGGTTCTGGGTGACGAAATACACCCCCACACCCTTCGAGCGGATTAGCCGCACCACCTGCTCCACCTTGTCGATCAGCGCTTTGGGGGCGTCATCGAAAAGAAGGTGCGCCTCGTCGAAGAAGAACACCAGTTTTGGCTTGTCGGGGTCACCCACTTCCGGAAGTACCTCGAACAGCTCGGAAAGCAGCCACAGCAGGAAGGTGGCATAGAGCTTGGGGCTGGACATCAGCTTGTCGGCCGCCAGTATGTTCACCTGACCGCGGCCCTGATCGTCAACGGCGATCAGGTCAGTGATGGCAAGCGCCGGTTCTCCGAAGAAATTGGCGGCCCCCTGCGATTCCAGAGCCAGCAGCTGCCGCTGGATGGCGCCGATCGACTGTGCCGTTACATTGCCATAGGAAGTCGCCAGTTCGGCGGCATGGTCGCCGCACCACGCCAGCATCTGCTTCAGATCTTTGAGATCGAGCAGCAAAAGCCCCTGATCATCAGCAACCTTGAAAGCAATGGCCAGCACCCCTTCCTGGGTGTCGTTGAGGTCAAGCAGGCGAGCCAGCAGCAGCGGCCCCATTTCCGAGATGGTGGCCCTGACTGGATGCCCCTGTTCACCGAACAGATCCCAGAACACGACCGGATTGCCGGCATATTCGAGCGTTCCCATGCCAATATCGGCGGCGCGCTTCTGGAAGGCCTCGTGGGTTTTGGCCGATGGCGACCCGGGCAACGCCATGGCCGAAAGGTCACCCTTCACATCGGCCATGAACACCGCCACCCCCGCCTTGCTCAGCCCTTCGGCAATCACCTGCATCGACACCGTCTTGCCGGTACCGGTGGCGCCGGCAATCAGGCCGTGGCGATTGGCACGCTTCAGCACCAGATACTGCGGGTCAGCGCCACCTGCCTTGGCACCGATGAAGAGTTCGCCTGTTGCAGTCATCTGCGGTTCCCGTTCCCTGTGGTTTCCACCCCCTCGCTAGACCAATGGCAGCTGCGACGAAAGGGCAAAGCCGGTATCCAGGGCAGGCTTTACTTGCCCTTCCGGCAATGAAACAAGGCACCATGATCGCCCCTCCCCCCTGGACGTGGCTGCTGGCCGGCGCCCTGCTGGGGCTGGTTGCCGGTTCGTTTCTCGCCACGCTGGTGGTGCGCTGGCCGCGTGGCGAATCCCTGTGGGGTCGTTCGCACTGCGATGGTTGTTCGCGCACACTTCGCTGGTCCGAACTGGTACCGTTGTTGTCGTTCGTGGTGGCGCGGGGGCGCTGCCACCACTGCGGCGCCGCAATCGACTGGCGCCACCCGGCAATCGAACTTGGATCAGCGCTGATCGGGATTGCCGCCTTTGCGGCGGAACCAGCGCCAGGCGCGCTGGCAGGCGCCACGCTGGGCTGGCTGCTGCTGGCGCTGCTGGTGCTCGACGCCGAACATCTGTGGCTGCCCGATGCGCTGACCATGCCACTGCTGGGCGCAGGTCTGCTGATGGGCAATGGCGCTCTGGCCAATCGGCTGCTGGGGGCGGCCATCGGCGGCGGGGTGCTGCTGCTGATCGCACTGGCCTATCGGGTGTTGCGCCAGCAAGAGGGGCTGGGACTTGGCGATGTGAAACTGATGGCGGGGCTGGGGGCGTGGCTCGGCTGGCCAATACTTCCGCTGCTGCTGCTGCTGGCTGCAGTTCTGGGCCTGGTGCTGGCGGGGCTGCGGGCCTTGCAGGGCCGGCCGCTCAGCCATATCCCGTTGGGCGCCTGTCTGGCGGCCGTTGCCTTTCCCCTGTGGCTGGCCATGCCGGCTTTGACACGCCTGACCGCATGAAACAACCACGCCGGACGCATTCATCGCCCCGATGACTTGCAACCTTGCCGATGCCCCCTTAGGCGTTAACCATCTGGGCCGACCGCACCGGGTGGAATCGATGACAACAAACAAACCCGTCAAGGGGGGTATCCTTTGCTGAACCGCCGGTTTCACCCCGGCCATCTCCTGCTGATCTGCCTTGGCATCCTGTGCGGATTCCTGGGGCTGAAGGTGCTGTCGGCGCTCAACAGCCCGCTGCCCGACGCGCCGCACATCAGCCAGCCCGCCCTGGCCGACCGGGCGCTACTGGCCCGGTTCGACCCGTTCTTTCCGGCCAAAGGGTCAGATTCGGCAGCACTCCCGGTCACCGCCCTGCCGCTAAGCCTGCATGGCGTGCGCAACGATACCGCCACCGGGCAAGGTGCGGCCATCATCGCCGTCGGCAACGACGAGCAGAAGCTGTTTCAGGTGGGCGACACCATCAGCAACGGGGTGACTCTGGCCTCCATTGCTTCCGATCATGTCATCCTCGATCGCTCCGGTACCCGTGAGGCCCTGTGGCTCGACAACAGCAGTGAAGCCCCAGTCCAGAATTTTGACGCACCGGCGTCTTCGGCCTCTGCGTCCAGTCCCCCGGCCGATGCCGCCGCCAGCGACGCCCCCGACATCACGCCTGCCGAACCGTCCGCCGACACTCCGCCCGCCGGCGCCGCCATGGTGGCAGCCGCACCGCCCCGCCAGGATTGAGAGCCATGCGCATGCGTCTTCCCCCAACGGCTGTTTCGGTTGCCCTCCTGGTACTGGCTGTTCCTGCACTTGCCCCGCACGCGCCGGCCCGCGCCCAGACCACCATCAACCTGCGCGACGCCGATATCCGCACCTTCATCGCCGATGTCGCCCGGGTGACTGGCGCCAGCTTCGTGATCGACCCAAGGGTGCAGGGGCGGATCTCGGTGGTGTCCGAGCGTCCACTTGGCCGCAGCCAGTATTTCGAGCTGTTCCTGTCGACATTGCGCGCCAACGGCTATGTGGCGGTGCCATCGGGCAGAGGTCAGTATCGCATCCAGCCCGCTGAAGCCGGCGCCGGAAGTATCGGCAGAGGCGGGCAGTTCACCACCACCGTGATCCCGCTCGACCATATCGACGCCCAGCAGGCGCTCGAATCGATCCGCCCGGCACTCAGCCGCAATGGCGTGATTGCCGCCAATCGCTCGGGCAATGCCGTCATCGTCACGGATTTTGCCGATAACGTCAGCCGTGCCCGGCAGCTGCTTGCCAAGATCGACCGCGATCGCAGCGTAACCGAAGTGGTGCCGCTGAAAAATGCCGGGGCGCGGGAACTGGCGCAATCGCTGTCGCGGCTGTCGACGCAACCCGGCCAGGCCGGAGCGGGGGGGGCTGCCACCACCGTCGTCGCAATCGATGCCTCCAACGCCCTCGCCATCAAGGGAGAGCCTGCCCAGGTGAAACGCCTGGTGACGCTGGCGCGCGACCTCGACCGCAAGGCAGACGACGGTCGGGAAACGCGGGTGATCTTCCTTGAGAACGCCGATGCCTCGGCGATCATGCCGGTGCTGCAACAATTGATGGGCCAGCAACCCACCCCCACCGGCAACGCCACTGCCGGCCCCACACTGCCTGCCGGAACCCCATTTGCCGGAAACCGCCAGCGTGGCGGGCTGACTTCGGCCCCGTCGACCACCACTGTCTCCGGATCGACGGGGTCTGCCGCCCTCACGTCCACCAACATCGGAGTTGCCAGTGGCGACCCCCGCGCGCGCGCCATCATCGCCCGCTACGAAGGCGCCAACGCCATCATCATTGCCGCCACCAGCGACATTCAGCGTGAACTCGGTGAAGTGATCCGCCAGCTCGATACCCGGCGCGCCCAGGTGCAGGTGGAAGCGATCATCGTCGAGATTTCAGACGCCGCCGCCCGCCAGCTCGGGGTGCAGTGGATGCTGGCCGGGCGCGGCGGCACCGTCCCTCTGGTATCCTCGACCTTCTCCAACGCCGCCCCCACCCTGCTGGCAATCACCGGCGCCATCGCAGCCGACAAGGGGCTGATCCCGGGGGCAGCCGGCGAAAAGTTCCGGGAAGCCGCCGTCAACTCGATCCTCGGAACCACGGGCATCACCGGCTCCATCGGCTCGATCGGCAACGACACCATCTTCGGCTTCGTCATCAACGCCGTCAAAGGCGATGTCGATTCGAACATCCTCTCGACTCCGTCGCTTCTCACGCTCGACAACCAGCCGGCCCGCATCCTGGTGGGGCAGGAAATTCCCGTTACCACCGGCGAAGCGCTCGGCAACAACCTCGACAACAGCTTCCGCACCGTCCAGCGTCAGGATGTCGGCATCCAGCTTTCGGTTCGCCCGCAGATCAACGCCGGCGGCACCATCACCCTGACGCTCAAGCAGGTGGTTTCGTCGATCGCCTCCACCGTCAACACCGATTTCGTTCTGAACAAACGCGAGCTGGAAACTGCCGTCACCGTCGGCAACGGCCAGATTCTGGCGCTTGGCGGCCTACTTGAAGATTCCGAACGCCGCTCGTTCCAGCGTGTCCCGCTGCTTGGTGATATTCCCGTTCTGGGCACGCTCTTCAGCTCGAAAACCAAGAACCACACCAAAACCAACCTGATGATCTTCATCCGCCCCACCATTGTGCGCTCGCAGGCCGATGCCGATGAACTGACGGCCGGCCGCTGGAACACAGTGCGTGAACAACAGCAGGAACGGGGCGGTTACGCGAGCCTCGATGCCCTGGCCTGGGATTATCTGCGGACTCCACCGCCCTATCAGCCGCGGCCCCTGCCAGCGGGGCCTTCCTCCTGATGGCGGCCCCCCTTCAGGATGACGCGCTTCCGGCACCCGAAAACAGGGTGCTGCCCTATGCCTTTGCCCGCCGCCATGGCGTGCTGCTGCTTCCGGCCAATGCTGAAGGTGGCCCGCGGCTGGGTGTGCGCGCCAGTGCTGGGCCAGGCGCCATTCTCGAGGCGCGCCGTTTCGCCAGCACCCGGCTTCTGGTGGAACCTCTGGCCGACGACCAGTTCGAGCAGCTGCTCTCGACCCTCTATTCCACCGATGGGCTGGCGGCTGCCGCCGATGCCGCAGCCGCTGCCAATCTTGCAAGCCTCGCCCGCGATACTGCCGATCTGCTCGACAACGACGATGCCGCCCCGGTCATCCGGCTGATCAACGCCCTTGTCACCCAGGCAGTGCAGCAGGGCGCGTCCGATATCCATCTTGAACCCGGCGACGATGGCATGGCGGTGCGTCTGCGGCGCGACGGGGTGATGGAGGAAGTGCTGCGGCTTCCGCCCGAAATTGCCCCCATGCTGGTATCGCGCGTCAAGGTGATGGCGCGGCTCGACATCGCCGAAAAACGGCTGCCACAAGATGGCCGCATCTCGCTGCTGCTGGGCAACCGCACCCTCGACGTCAGGGTATCGACACTGCCGGCGCGCGGCGGCGAACGGGTGGTGATGCGCATTCTCGATCAGGCGGCCGTGGCCCTGGCGCTCGATGACCTGGGGCTCGACCCTGATACCCGGGCGGCCCTTGCCGAAGCCCTTGGCGCCCCCAACGGCATCGTTCTGGTCACCGGTCCGACGGGGGCCGGCAAAACCACCACCCTTTATGCAGCTCTGAAAACACTGGCCGACGGACGACGCAACATCCTCACCGTGGAAGACCCGGTGGAATATGCCATCCCCGGAGTTGGTCAGACGCAGGTCGATACCCGGGTGGGGCTGACCTTTGCCCAGGGGTTGCGCGCCATCCTCCGTCAGGACCCGGACGTGGTGATGGTAGGAGAGATCCGCGACCGTGAAACCGCCGAAATTGCCGTGCAGGCCGCCCTTACCGGCCACCTGGTGCTGTCAACCGTGCATGCCAATTCGGCGGCCGGAGCCATTACCCGCCTGCGCGACTTCGGGGTGGAAAGCTTCCTGATCGCCGCCACCTTGCGGGCAGTGGTCGCCCAGCGGCTGGTTAGGCTCACCTGTCCCACCTGTGCGACCCGCGAGCCGCTGGCGCCGGCACTGGCGCAACGGTTGGCCATCCCGGCCGGCATGACAGTCGCCAAGGCGAACGGCTGCCCGGCCTGTCGCCACACCGGCTATGCCCGCCGTCGCGGACTGTTCGAGCTGATCACCGCCGACACGGATCTGCGCGCCCACATCAACGCCGGTGCCAGCGAAGCCCAGCTGGAAGCAGCCGGTCTCCACCAGTCATTGAAGGAAAGCGCCCGTGCGGCGGTCATCAGCGGCGCCACCACCCCCACCGAGGTTCTGCCGCTGTTTCAGGGCGAAGCCGCACGCCGACGCGATCCGTCCGGCGATGCCGCCGCTGCCAGCCGATGACGGCCCATGCCCACCAGCGGCCATCAGCCCCCGCTCAGCCACTGTGGAAGCGGTCGCTGCGCGCCGCGCCGTCAGCGCCGCGCATGTCGGCTCAGGCACGCGCCACCCTGATCCGCCAGATGGCGACCCTGGTTGCGGTCATGCCCATCTCCGATGCCATCGCCACACTGGCGCGCCAGCCGGCCAACCCCGCGCAAAAGGCCATTCTGCAACGCACCAACCGGGCGTTGCAGTCTGGAAGTTCGCTGGCAGCGGCTCTGCCGGCTTCGGCCTTCCCCGAGGATATCCGCGCCACCATTGCTGCCGGCGAGGCCTCAGGACGGCTGCCCCTGCTGCTGTCCCGGCTTGCCGACACGCTGGAAGCCGATGTGGCGCTGCGCTCGAAGCTGCTGGCAGCGCTCGCCTACCCGCTTTTGCTGCTGGTAGTGGCGCTTGGCGTCATTCTCGCCATGTTGATTTTCGTGGTCCCCGGCATTGCCGAACAGCTCACGGCCTCCGGCCAGACCCTGCCTCTCCTCACCCGGCTGGTGCTCGGGGTATCGGCTGCCCTCAAGAACTGGTGGTGGCTGCTGATGCTGCTGCTCGCCGTATCGGCGGGTGCCGGCCTTTGGTGGGTCCGGCAACCCGCCAACCACGACCGCCTCGATCATCGCCTGTTGACGCTGCCGCTGGCTGGCAACTGGATCGCCACGGTGATCGCCGTGCGCTGGTCGCGGTTGCTGGCCACCATGCTTACCGCCGGGCTGCCGCTCGCCGAAGCATTGACCATAACCGCCCCTACTCTTGGCAACGCGGCCTGGCGCGAAGCCACCATGCGCATGGCCCGGCAGGTGCGCAGTGGCGCCTCGCTGTCTGCCAGCCTGTCTTTGTTGCCGCGGCCACCGGCACTGCTGCTGTCGCTGACGCAATCGGGGGAAGCGGCGGGGCGGCTTGCCCCTCTGCTCGAATCAGCGGCGCAATCGCTCGACCGCCAGTTGCAGGACCGCAGCCGCACCTTCCTGGCACTGGCCGAGCCACTGATCATCGTGATGCTGGGGGCGATCGTCGCCCTCATCATTCTTGCCGTTCTGCTACCCATCCTGCAACTCAACACGCTGGCCGGAGCCGGCGTCGGAGCCTCGTGATGCCCCCACACCCCGTCCGCCCCCGCCCGGTTATGGCCACCCGCACCAATCAGGCCGGGTTCACTCTCGTTGAATTGCTGGTGGTGCTGGCAATCATCGGGCTGCTCACCACTGTCGTCGTCATCAATGTGCTGCCCATGCAGGGCCGGGCGCAGGTTCAAAAGGCCAAGGCCGATATCGCCCTTATCGAACAGGGGCTTGAGTTCTGGCGCATCGACTCCGGGCGCTACCCTACCCAGGAGGAAGGGCTTGCGGTGCTCACCCAGCCGGGCCCCCTCGGGGCCAAGCTGAAGAAGCTGCCGCAGGATCCCTGGGGCCACCCCTATCGCTATGTCGTGCCCGGCGACAATGGCGCACCCTATGCCATCGTCTCGACCGGCGCCGATGGTGAGACCGGCGGCGACGGCGACAACGCCGATCTGCGCAGCGACCGGGAGTAACCGGCCATGCGCGCCGAGGGTGGTTTCGCACTGATCGAGATGCTGGTGGCGATGCTGCTTCTCAGCCTCGTCGGTCTCACTCTGGCGCGCTTTCAGACGTTCCAGCTGGGCGGGGCCGCAAGCCTCGCAACCACCGCCGCTGCCCGGCTGGAGGCCGATAACATCGCCATCGACATCATGGTCGCCCCCCATGCCCCCACCGGCACCCGCAGCGGCACCAGTCGCAACGCCGGGCACGACTGGTACTGGCAGACGACCACCAACCCCACCATCGACGACCAGTTGCTGCCCGACATGGTGTTGATCGACATCGCCGTCGCACCGGCACCCGGCCAAGCCCCGGTCGCCAGACGTCAGCTGATCCGCCCGCTCATCTGGCCAGGGCGGCAACAGTCACCGTCATGAACCACTGCCTGCCTCATTTCCGGCGCCGCACACCAGGCAAGGGGCAGTCCGGTTTCACACTGGTTGAAATGCTGGTGGCCCTGCTGGTGTTCGGCATTATCGCCAGCGTGGCGACGGCACTCGTCACCACGTCCAGCCGCAGCTTTGCCCGCAGCGAACAGGCGCTCGCTGATCTCGGCAGCCTCGAAACCATGCGGATGACCCTGGCCGCCGACCTCGGGCAGGCAGCGGCCCGTCCCAGCATCGCCGCTGATGGCGGGCGGCTGCCGGCCTTCGTGCTGATGCCGCAAGGGCTGGTTCTGGTTCGCCGCGGCCTGTCCCACCAGCTTCCGGCTATAGAGAAGATTGCCTGGGGGTTCGATGGCCACCGCCTGCTGCGGCAGACCTTTCCGGCACTCGATGGCAGCCCGCCCGGCCGGGCCGTGGTGATGGTCAATGATGTAACGGCCATCAAGCTGCGGGTGGCCGACGACCGGGGCTGGCAAACCCGATGGGAGCCGCTGCAGCCGGAAAGCCTGCCGCGCGCCATCGAACTGACGGTACAGCGCACCAGCAGCCCCCCCGTCACCCTGCGGTTCACGGTAGGTGCGTGATGCACCACCCAATAAAAACGCAGGTGCGTGATGCACCACCCAATAAAAACGCAGGTGCGTGATGCACCACCGGGAAAAATATGGGTGCGTGATGCCCTATAGCGCCTCAGCCAGCCCGCGTCGTTTGCAAAGCGGTGAACGTGGCGCTGCCCTGCTGGCAGTGCTGGCAACCGTGGTGCTTCTGGCAGCCCTCACCAGCCTTGGCCTGTCGCGCCTCAAATCGGCAACCACCCACCTCGATGACGCCAGCGCCCGCCATCAGGTCATACTGCTGGCCGAGTCCGGCGTGACGGCGGCCCGGTTCCTGGTGTTCAAGGTCAAGACGGCCGCCCACCAGCCCAACGCCAAGCACCCTGATCCCATCAGCTTCGCACTTGCCGACGGCCGCATCACCCTGCGCTTTTCCAGTGCCGGGAACTGCTTCAATCTCAATGCCATGGCGCCAGCACCCACCGCAGCAGACCAACCGCCCCTGCCGCCACAGGCCCGCGCCGAAGATTTCCGCAAGCTGCTGACCGCGGCTGGCATCGATGCCACCCAGGCCGCCACCCTTGCCGAAGCGACCGCCACGCGGCTGGCACAAGATGGCATGCTGTGGGCTGACGGCAGCGAGTGGGCAACCGTTCGCGGCGTCTCAGCCGCCCACTGGCAGAAAGCCGGTCATCTGCTGTGTGCGCTTCCCAACCGTGAACAGGCTGCCCTCGATCTCAATGCCCTGACCGTGGCTGACGTTCCCCTGCTGGCAGCATCGGGGGTTCCTGTCGATGTCGCCCGGCGGATGCTGGCATCCCGGCCACAACAGGGGTGGGCGTCACCAACCGATTTCTGGCAGCAGGCCATGGTGTCACCCCCGCCGAACAATGCCGGCGCCCAAGCTCTGCGCACCGACAGCCGCTGGATGCTGGTCGAAGTGGAAGCGACCACGGCACGCCTGCGCCACACCCGCCAGATTCTGCTGGATACGGTTCCGCAGCCGGCGCACATTTCTGCCGTCACATGGAAACCACTGGAACCCCCACCACCCCCTGAGGAGGCAATCGGTTGAACTGGCTGCTGGAAACCACGTCGGGCATCAGGGCACTCGGGCCGGAACCCGGGGGCACGGTGATCGCCATTATCCCCGGTGACGATGTTGCGCTGCATCATCTGTGGCTGAACAATACATCGCCGGCCCGACGCCTTGACGAAGCCCGCGGCCAGATCATCGATCTCGCCAGCCAGCCGATCGAGGATCTTCACATCGCCATCGGCCCTGCCAACTCCGAAGGAAAGAGCTGGGTCGCCGTCATCAGCCATGAAAACATGCATGCGCACCTCTCGCTCTTTGCAGCCTCCGGGCACACGCCAGTGCATATGGTTCCCGCAGCCCTGCTGCTACAGGAAGGAGGCGTCGCCACTCTCGAAGATCTGCTGCTGTTCCGCACCGACGACAACGCCGGCGCCACCGAACCGGCTCTGGCCGAGCATCTGGTCGCCGGGGCGATCGATAAGGCGCAGCCATTCCATCCGGCCATCGGCGACGATACCCCGCTCCCCATCGATCTGATGCAGGGGCCTTTCGCCCCCACCCGGCGCTGGTGGCGTGAACGGCCGTTCCAGCTGTGCGTGGGTGGTCTCGCAGTCCTCGCCCTGTTGCTGGCGCTGGCCCCGGGGCTCATCCACGCGCGGCAGGAACGGCGGGCCGTGCAGGCGTTTGACGCCGGCACCCGCCAGCTGGCCAGCCGCTTTCTTGGCTCATCCACCCCTGAGGACGCGGCGTCTGCGGCTGTGGCGCTGGCCAAAGCACGGCGCAGGGCGGAAGGAGCAGCGATCGGCGCCCGCCTGACGTTCATCGCCCATGAACTCGAGCAGGTGCCTGAAGCGCACCTGACTGGCGTGTCGATGGAGGGTGAGCAGTTGCGGGTCGTGCTGGGCGGGCCTGCCAATGCCATCAATACCGTGCTGCCCCGCCTTGCCGCCGGGCCCTTCACCGTTGAACGGCTGGGAACCGATATCCTGATGGCTGACCGGCGATCTACTCTGGTAGAGGGTGGCCCCCCCGTGGCGCTTGCCCGCCAGCAGCTGGTGGCTGCCGGAAACGATGCCGCAATTCTCAATGCGTTGCGGAATAAACCCGCTCTGCACAGCATCGCAGACCTGGTCCGGGAAACCCGTGCCATCCTGCTGAAGGCCGGGTTCAATGATGCCGTGATCGGCGAAACCGGAAGCGGCGTGACTGTCACCATCCCGGCCGCCCGTGCCCGGGCGCTTCTGCCAGCCCTTGCCGATCTCGAGGCCGCGGGGGCACGGTTCACGGCGCTGTCCGTGCAACCGCTCGGCAATCAGACCCTGTCCGCCAGTTTCGGAGCGACTCCATGATGCTTTCCATCCTTGCCCTCTCGGTCGCCAGCCTTGGCCTGCAGGATCTCCCCCAGCAGAAGATTGCTCCGGGCCAGTGCGTGATCATGCTGTGGTCGAAGGCCCAGCCCCCCTTGCGCATCGCCATGATCGACGAGCAGCGCCAGACACTGCTTCTTCAGCGCAACCGCCGGGCGGTCACGCTCGCCGCCAGCGGGCCCTCGCACTATAGTGGCGATGGCCTCAGCATCGGGGTCGATCTGGTGTTCCGCGATGGCGCTGCAGTCAGCAACGGCGCCATCATCGATTCCGGCAGTATCGACATCACGGCTGCTGATGGCGAAACGCTGGTGCTTCCCGTAGGCGGCATCCGCGCCTGCCAATAAGCCGCCCTACCCGGCAACCAGCAGAGCGTGGCGCTTCTTGCCGAGCGACAGTTTCGCCGGAGCAGCCACCTGTGCCGCCGGGTCGCCAACCACCACACCATCGACGCGCACGGCCTTCTCGCCGATCTTGCGGCGCGCCTCACCTTTCGACGCGGCAAGGCCCAGTTGCACTAGCGCGTCGACTAGCGAAACCGTGCCACTGACGGCAAGAGCCGGTAGTTCGCCGCCGCTGCCGCCGGCGCCGAAGGTGGATCGTGCGGTTTCCTCACAGGCTCTGGCGGCGTCCGCCCCCCGGCACATGGCGGTTGCGGCATTGGCCAGCACCACCTTGGCGTCGTTGATGCCGGCCCCTTCCAGCGCCTCCAGACGGGCGATTTCTTCGAGCGGCAGATCGGTGAACAGGCGCAGGAAGCGGCCGACATCACGATCATCGGTGTTGCGCCAGAACTGCCAATAGTCCCAGTCAGAGAGCGATTCCGGGTTGAGCCACACCGCCCCCTTCATCGTCTTGCCCATCTTGCCGCCATCCGCCGTAGTGATGAGCGGGGTCGTCACTCCGAACAACTGGGTGCCATCCACCCGGCGGGCAAGTTCGATGCCGTTGACGATATTGCCCCACTGGTCAGAGCCCCCCATCTGCAGGCGGCAGCCATGGCGGCGCGCCAGCTCAAGGAAATCATAGCCCTGCAAGATCATGTAATTGAACTCAAGGAACGACAGCGATTGCTCGCGGTCGAGCCTGAGCTTCACGGAATCAAAGCTCAGCATCCGGTTCACCGAGAAGTGCTGGCCGATTTCCCGCAAGAAGGGGATATATTCCAGCTTGTCGAGCCAGTCGGCATTATCGACCATGATGGCGTCGCAAGGGCCGTCGCCAAAGGTCAGGAACCGCTCGAACACCCGGCGTATCGAGGCGACATTCTCGGCAATCACGTCATCCGTCATCAGCCGCCGGGCTTCATCCTTGAAGCTCGGGTCGCCGATCTTGCCGGTGCCGCCGCCCATCACCACGATCGGCTTGTGGCCGGCCTGTTGCAACCGGCGCAGCAGCATGATCTGCACCAGCGACCCGACATGCAGTGATGGCGCGGTCGGGTCAAAGCCGATATAGCCGGGCACGATCTGGCTGGCGGCAAGGCTGTCAAGCCCTTCGGAATCGGTGATCTGGTGGATATAGCCACGCTCATCGAGCAGGCGCAAAAGAGAGGATGTGTAGGCCATGATGCGGCGGCGCTTAGCACGGGATCGGACACTTGGGTAGCAAGCTGATACGGGCCATCGGCCTGATGTCGGGCACCTCGCTCGATGCCGTCGATGTTGCCCTGATCGACACCGATGGCGAGGGGATGGTGCAGCCGCTGGCCTTTGCCGAACGCCCTTACACCGACGCCGAACGGGCACTGCTGCAACGCGCCACGGCCCGGGCGCTGGCGATGCCTTCCCCCGGGCCCGACCCGCTGATCGCCGAGGCCGAAGCGATGGTGACGCGGACACATGCGCAAGCCATCGCCCGCATTGACGGCGGCGACACCGCGGAAATCATCGGCTTTCACGGGCAGACCGTGGCTCACCGCCCGCCATCCTCCGGCCACCCCTGCCCCTTCACCTGGCAAGTGGGCGATGCGCCGCTACTGGCACAGCTAACCGGCCTTCCCGTGGTGCATGATTTCCGCTCGGCCGATGTGGCAGCAGGCGGCGAAGGCGCGCCACTGGCGCCCGGCTATCATCGCGCCATTCTGCAGGCGGCCGGTGTCGCCGGCCCGGCAGCGGTGCTGAATATCGGCGGGGTGGCGAACATCAGCTGGTTTGCTGGATTTGCCGAAGACGACCCGTGGGGCGCCTGCGACACCGGCCCCGGCAATGGCCCGCTTGACGATTGGGTAGCCGCCCACGGCCTCGGCCGCTTTGACCGCGACGGGGCGCTGGCTGCCCAGGGCACGGTGGATACCGCCCGCATCAGCTCCGCTATCAGCGGGTTGGCGGCCGGGGGCAGGCCGCGCTCGCTTGACCGTGCCGATTTCAGCATGGCGCTGGCCGATGGGTTGTCGGCTGCTGATGGCGCCGCCACCCTGACCGCGCTGGCGGCGGCAACGGTGGCCGCCACCCTGTCACAGTTGCCGGTGAAACCGCAAAACCTGCTGGTTACCGGCGGCGGGCGCCGCAATCCGGT
>JBDHSK010000002.1:0-372084 GCA_039808025.1 Sphingomonadaceae bacterium
GTGGCTGGGGCGCCAGGATTCGAACCTGGGAATGGCGGTACCAAAAACCGCTGCCTTACCGCTTGGCTACGCCCCAATATCCGGTGTGTTCCGGGGGTGAGGCGCGCTGATAGCCCGATGCATCAGCGGCTGCAAGCCCCCTGTTGCAGTTCAGGCCACCCGGCGCGCCGATCCCGACGTGGCCACCACCAGCATCAGCACATAAACAACGAAGGTTACCGCCAGCCACAGTGGCGCCGTTCCGGGAAAGGCAACTGCGGCCAGATTGGGCAGCGCCACCAGCATCAACACCCAGCTCAAGGGTGCTGGCCAACCCCAGCGAATGAACAGCAGGTGATGCAGATGATCCCGGCCGGGGGTGAAGGGGCTTTTGCCGTTCAGCACACGCCAGATCATCAGCCGGATCGTGTCGAATACCGGTACTGCAAAAATCAGGGCGATATCGCCTGAACGCATGCTGGAATGTCCCTGATTCCAGGCATATATCGCCAGGAGCCCGAAAATGGCCGACAACCCGTAACTGCCACCATCACCCAGAAACAGCCGCCCCCGCATATTGAACCACATCAGCACCAGCAGCGCCCCCATCAGGCAGAGAATCAGCGGCGTCATTTCGGGTGGAAGACGGAAATACAGAATGGCTGACCACACTATGGCCTGCCCGATCACCATTCCATTCTTGCCATCGGCCATGTTCACGGCGTTCAACAGCCCAACAAGGCACAAAACCGTGAAGGCGGTGCCAAGAATACCCGGCAGAACCATCGGCGAACCCTGAGCGGCAAAATACAGGGTTCCAACCCTGAAATCCCCGACCTGATGAACCGTGACGACAATGAGCAGGGTTGCCAGCAGCAGGCGTAACTGTGGCGACAGCTCCACACGGTCATCAACCGCCCCCAGAATTGCCATGCCGACCACGAGAAACAAGAACCACAGGAGAATATCTGGCGACACCCGCGAAGGATCGGCAACAATCAGCAACAGCGAAGCCAGTACGGCCGCTCCGACGATTCCGATACCGCCAACCAGCGGAGTGATATGCCGGTGCAGCTTGCGTCCGCCCTTACCATCCGGATAATCCAGCAAGCCAAGCCACATGCCGAGCTGACGGGCATTCAGACTGACACCCAGTGCCACACCAGCTCCCAGCAGCAGAAACAGCAGGCGGATCATTGCTTCCCCCATCGCTACCTCGTCGCCAGCACTGCAACCGTTGCCACCGATGTCGCCAGTTGGGCGATGATGGTGGTGACATCGCGGATGATCGACAGCTTGTAAAGCGGATCGATGTTCTTGGGAACGATGATGGTCGACCCTGGCGGCAGCACCATACCGGAATTGTTCGACCATCCACCGCCGCGCACCGGCTGCGCCGTGCCGTTGGGCAACACCACAAACACCCGTCCGCGATCAGCGGTTGCAAGCGTTCCTCCTGCCTCGCTCAGATACGAGCCGACATTCTTTCCTGCCACAAACTGCAGGGCACCCGGGTTATTCACATCGCCGAGCGCGATCACGTAGCGCGGTCGCTTGGGAATGAAGATCCGGTCGCCAGCCTCGAGATTGACATCGAGATCGGGACGGATTGCCAGAACCCGCGGGTCGGCTTCCACCACCATGCGTCCTGAGGCTTCGGTATTGGCAAGTGTCGAGGCAAGTGCCGCAGCCCCGGCCAGGCCCTCGGCGCTGGCCTGTTGCGATCGTGCTGCCACCGCCAGCAGACTGTTGTTCAGTTCGCGCGCTGTACGCTTGAAGCCATCCTGCTGGGCCTCTTTTACACTGACCCGCGTGAAAACAGCACCATAGGGATAGGCCTGGTCGGCAAGGCCACCGGCACGGTGCAGCAGCTCCGAAAGCTTCTCGCCACGGCGGATCGAATAAAGCCCCGGCCGGTTCACCTCGCCACTCAGCAGCACGGCCGATGACTCGAACACCGGTTGCTGGGCATTGAAGCGAATGTCGTCTCCGGCCGCCAGAAGGGTCTGCCTGAACACCAGGGCCGGATCGCTCCCGGCATCAACTCGTTCTGAACTACCGTCCGTCCGATTGATGTCGAGTACAACCCCCCGTGACCCGGTTACCATACCTCCCGCCAGATCGACGATATCAGCGGCAGTAATATCTGACCCTACCGGATAGGCCCCCGGCACCCGGACCGATCCGCCAACACTCAGGGAATGTTCAAGAAGCGTGGTGAGGAGCTGTGGAACGCTCTCGAATACTGACGGGCAGGTCTCGACCTCGCGGTCGTCCCTGCGCTTCAGGTCGGCATCGTCTTGGGTGACGCGATTGCCGGCCTGTCGAATGCCGCCAATGCTCCCCAATGTCGCCCCCTGCTCTGACTGTACCACCAGGCTACCGCGCGTCGCGGCGCTGAAGCGGTAACTGTCTGTGTCGGTAACAGTTGACGCCAGCGTCACAAGGGAATTGCACTGTGGCAACAGATTGATACCACCGAGGATGATCTGACGAACCGGAGCGCTGTTCAGAAACCGGATATCCGCACGAGAGAACAGGTAAAGCTGATCGTCACCTCGCAATGCCGGCGACGGAAGATTGCGCAACGCACTGGAAAGATTGATGACTTCAAATCGCCGCGCCCCTGTTGTCGGGCTTACCCGGCTGATGACAGCGGCAGGCAAATACGTATCGGGCCGCAGATCGGCCGTGCTCCCCACCAGGTCGGCAACCGTTGTCGCCGCCGCCAGCGGACGGGGGCCGGGGTTGTCGACATTCCCCAGCAACGTCACCCTGCCCTGCACGCCACCTGCCGATCTTCCGACCACCTGCACGGCATCGCCCCCCAGGATCCGGCTGGAAGCCGTTGCGGCACGTTCGAACACTTCGCTGCCGTCAGGCTGGATACGGCTCACCACGATCTGGGCGCCGCGCTGACGGATGGCCCCGCCCGCATAAGCAATGATTGATCCGGCGGTTGACGTCCCCGCCAATTCATAGATGCCGGGCCGCGCCACCGCCCCGGTAACAGCCACCGTCGGCCCGATGACTGGAACGATGATGCGGTCGCCATCACGCAGTTTGATGGCCGGGGGGGCACCGATCCCGAACAGCCCATAGAGATCGACGCTGACCGTACCGCCGCCTGCGCGCACCAGCCGCACCCGTCGCAGCGACCCCGAACGGCGCACCCCGCCTGCCATCGAGATCGCCGTGCCGATATCCGACAAGGAATTGAGGCTGATCTGGCCAGGGCGTTCCACTTCACCGCCGACGAAAACGCTGATCGAGCGTATGTCGCCAACCGTGACAAAAGCCTCGGTCGCCAGCATGGTTCGTTTGGTTTCAGCGGCAATCTGCCTGCGCACTTCGCCCAGCGAACGCCCGGCCGCCATGATTGGCGGCAAAGTTCCCACCACTACCCGGCCATCACGGTCGACACTGGCGCGGAAGCTGTTGTTGACGGCGCCACGAAAACTGACGGACAGTTCATCGCCGATGCCAAGCACATAATCACTGCCGACGGCTCCACTGCGGGTACCGCTCGGAGGGCGGGCCGACTGCAGGAAATCATAGCCGAACTGCCGCAGGTCGCGATCCTGCGTGCGCCGCCTGTAATCGCTCTCAATCGTCGATGGCTGATACAGCCCGGCCAGATCACGGCGGGCCTGGGCACGGCGCAATTCCTGCTCTTCGGTGGTATCGACGCGGCCGCCGGCAATACCGGGCAATTCCGCCTCGCCGTTCTGAGGTGCCGGCTCGGCGGCGGGCGCCTGCGATGAAGGTGCCGCCGATCCCAGCTGGCGTTGCAGGGCCTGCAGCATCGACGGATCGATGGTCTGGGCATGTACAGGAACCACCCCTGAAACAGGTGCAAGCCCCATCGAGGCTGCCAGCACCAGCATTGTGGCACCCTTAACCCTGCACCTCATCTCTGGCGTCAAACCAATCTCTCCTGAAGCAGTCGCCCTGTAATTAAATTCCGCGCGGCCCGTCAACACTCGCCCCCCCCTGAACGTCGCGGTTCCGGCAGCATTCGTCGCTGCGCCTGCGTCACGCCGGTCCAGTTCTGGCTGCCGGCATGCGCCGGGCCGAAGTCCAGTTCTGGCTGCCGGCATGCGCCGGGCCGAAGTCCAGTTCTGGCTGCCGGCATGCGCCGGGCCGCCGGGCGGTTCAGTTGTTCGGCAGGGTGCCGCGCACCAAAGACGCATAATCCGTCATCATCTGGCGGGTCAGATCGCCTACCTCGAAGGTCCACGGGCCAATGCTGCCTACCGGAGTTACTTCGGCGGCACTACCGGTAAGGAAGCATTGTTCGAAGCTTTCCAGCTCTTCCGGCCAGATGGCCCGTTCAACCACTTCTACCCCGCGGCGCCGGGCAAGCCGGATCACCGAACGGCGGGTGATGCCGTCAAGGAAGCAATCCGGGGTTGGCGTATGGATCACGCCGTCTTTCACGAAAAAGATATTGGCACCGGTGGCTTCCGCCACCTGACCGCGCCAGTCGAGCATCATGGCGTCATCATAGCCATGTTCGGCTGCGTGGTGCTTGGAAAGGGTGCAGATCATGTAAAGGCCGGCCGCCTTGGAGGCAGTGGGCGCGGTATAGGGCGCCGGGCGCCGCCACGGAGCGATTTCCAGCCGCAGACCCTTGGCAAGCGCTTCCTCACCGAAATAGGCGCCCCAGGCCCAGCAGGCGATGGCCAGATGAATACGGGTTTTCTGGGCGGCCACCCCCATCTGCTCGCTGCCGCGCCACGCCAGTGGCCGCACATAGGCATCGGCAAGCCCGCTGGCAGCCAGAGTCTCGCGGCAGGCGTCGTCGATCTGTTCGCGGGTATAGGGAATGGTGAACCCGAGGATCCTGGCGGAATTGATAAGCCTCTCGGAATGTTCCGACAGAGCGTAAATCGTTCCATTATAGGCGCGCTGCCCCTCGAAGACGGCGCTAGCATAATGCATGGCATGGGTCAGCACATGAACCTTGGACTCACGCCAGGGGATCAGTTTTCCATCCATCCAGATCGTGCCATCACGGTCATCGAACGTCGCAATGCTCATTTTGGGCCATCCTTTCGCTTGCTGCGGCTAGCACGCTGCGGCAAAACTGGTCAATGTGATTGACACCCCCTCCCCCCTTGCCGGCCCCGCGCCAACAACCGGCCAGCCGGCTCATGCGTCGGCCCTGTTCCTGCGCGAAAGCGAGATCAGGCGCGGCATCGAGCTGCTGATCTTTGGCTATGCCAGCATGATCCGGGAGGCCGATGCCCTGCTCGCCCGCCATGGCCTGGGGCGGGCGCATCAGCGAGCGCTCTATTTCATTGCCCGCCAGCCGGGCCTTGCCGTTTCCGACCTGTTGCGGTTGCTGGGAGTAACCAAGCAATCACTGTCGCGGGTTCTGGCAGACCTTGTGCGGCTGGGACTGGCCGAACAGAGCGTTGGAATCCATGATCGCCGGCAGCGCTGCATGCGGCTGACCAGCAGCGGCAAGGCTCTGGAATCCGAATTGTTCGAAGCGCTTCGACACAACGTCGCCTCGGCCTATGCGGCCGCCGGACAGCATGCTGTCAGCGGTTTCTGGGCGGTGTTGACCGGGATGATCCCCCTGCAGCAACGGGCCATGATCGATGATCTCAACCGTCAGGGCCGTCATTCCGCACCCTCGGCCTGACACCACTGAGCCCGCCTTCAGGAATCGGCAGCCATGTCAGCTGCTGTCGCCAGCGCCCGCGAACGTTCGGAAGCGGCGCGAACCGTTGCGCGCATAAGTGCCGAAAGCGCGCCATCGCCATCTAGCACATCAAGCCCTACCTGGGTGACGCCATTGGGGCTTGTGACCTGCTGGCGCAGCACTGCAGGCGACAGCGTTGATTGCACAGCCATCTGGGCCGCCCCCGCAACCGTTTCCAGCGCCAGTCGGGCGGCGGTCTCAGGCTCGATCCCCGCGGCCTCGCCAGCCCCTGCCAGAGTTTCAATGAACCGGAACACAAAGGCCGGGCCGCAACCCGAAACCGCGGTCACGGCATCGAAAGCCTGCTCTTCCTCAAGCCATAGGGCAAGGCCGGTGGGGGCCATCAGGGCATCCATCGTCCGGCAATCGGCATCGGTAGCGCCGCAGGGAAACATCACTGTCACCCCCCGGCCGATCCGCACGGTAAGGTTGGGCATGATCCGCACATGCCGGGCCATCGGGAACAGGTGGGAAAGCGTGGCAGTGCGCACACCCGCCAGCATCGAAACCATCAGCGCCCCCGTGCAGGCCGCTGCAATCTCTGCCGTCATGGCCGGCAGCATCTGCGGCTTGATGGCAAGCACCAGAATATCGGGTGCCGCACCAGCTTCGGCCATAGAGGAAACGCACCGCACTGCCGGCTGGTCGGGAAGGACCGCGGGGTTCGGATCGATTACCGTCACCGTTTGCGGATCTACCCCGGCCGCCAGCCAGTTCGACAACAGCGCGCCACCCATGGCACCGCACCCCAGCAGCCAGAGGCTGCGGCCAGACAACAGATCCTGCTTCATGGTTGCGCCTCTACCGGCGCCATCCCGGCAAGGCAACCGTGACAGCAGGCATTGCTGCCATTACTATGCCGCCCATGCCCAGCCTCAGACGTTCGTTCGGAATCATCGGCCTGCTCATTGGCCTGCTGCTCTATGCCGTGCTGGCTGTATGGCTGTTTGCGCCGGTTTCGCGGCTGAACCCGCTGTTGCAGATGCCGATCTGGCTGCTTCTGGGAACGGCCTGGATCATTCCTGCAAGGCCGCTGATCGTCTGGATAGAGACCGGCCGCTGGCGGGGCGGGCCGCCAGACCCCCCGCACGACTGAGCGAACGCCAAAAAGAAAGGCGCCCCCTTCCGGGAGCGCCTCTGACGATGCCTCCCACCAGCCCTCCGGTGAAGGCAAGGTGGCGCGAGCGACGGGGCTCGAACCCGCGACCTCCGGCGTGACAGGCCGGCACTCTAACCGACTGAGCTACGCCCGCGCATCGGAGGCGGCGCTTTAGGCAGTGTTCGCCATGGCTGTCAAGCAGCAACCGACGGGAATTTGCCGATAGCCTGATTTCCCCGATTTTCCCGCATGGCATACCGGCCCGAAAAGCCTGCACAAAAAACCCGTTTCACCCCAAGGCAGGTGGTTGCAATCGCGCCAATCCCGGTTCAAGCCTGCGGCAATGTCCGAGATCGAGCCAAGCGAAGCGATAGCCGACAACCCGTTGCAGCCGGGCTTTCTGCGCGCCATCGAAACGGCGCTGCTGGCCAGCGACGAGGCGGAAATCCGTGCCCTGGTCAAGCCGCTGCACCCCGCCGATGTCGCTGACCTGTTCGAACAATTGCCCGAGGCCCAGCGGGCCAGTCTGGCTGTTGCCCTGGGGCCCGACCTCAACGCCGAGATCCTCGCGGAACTGAACGACTGGGTGCGCGACGAAATCGTCGGTGAACTGGCCCCAGCCCAGGTCGCCGAGGCCGTGTCCGAGATGGACACCGACGACGCCGTCGCCCTGATCGAAGAGCTTGAGCCGCACGAGCAGGAAAAGGTTCTCGACGAACTGTCGGCCGACGATCGGGTCGCAATCGAGACCGCCCTTTCCTACCCCGAAGAATCTGCCGGGCGGATGATGCAGCGCGAACTGATCGCGGTGCCTGAACATTTCACCATCGGCAATGTCATCGACTGGATGCGCCACCACGAATTCGGAGTTACAGACTTCTGGGAAATCTTCGTGGTGTCGCCAGATCATCGCCCCGTCGGCACCATTCGCCTGTCGTGGGTTCTGACTTCGCCGCGCTGGGTGACCGTATCCGATGCCATGCAACGCCAGCAGACCCTGATTCCCGTCGACATGGACCAGGAACAGGTGGCCCTGCTGTTTCAGAAATACGCACTGATCTCGGCCGCCGTCGTCGATGCCGAGGGGCGACTGACAGGCGTCATCACCGCCGACGATGTGGTGCACATCATCGCCGAGGAAGCCAGCGAGGATATCCTGAAACTCTCTGGTGCGGGCGATGGCGACATTTTCGAGCCGGTGATCGACAGCTACAAGTCGCGGGTGCGCTGGCTGATCGCCAACCTTGGAACCGCCATCGTTTCCGCAAGCGTCATAGCAAGCTTCAGCGACACCATCGAAAAAATGGTCATTCTGGCAGCGCTCACCCCCATCGTCGCCTCGATCGGCGGCAACACCGGCAACCAGACCATGGCCGTCGTGGTGCGGGCACTGGCAACCGGCCAGCTTACAGGCGCCAACTCGCCGCGCACCGTGCGCCGCGAAGCGCTGATTGCCCTTCTGAACGGGCTCAGCATCGCCATGCTGCTTGGTCTCGGCGTGTCACTGGTATTCCACGATTTCCGCCTTGGCGCGGTTATCGGGGCGGCCACCGTGTTCAATCTGCTGGTGGCCGGGTTTGCCGGAACTCTGGTGCCGCTGGGGCTGAAACGGCTGGGGGCCGACCCAGCGGTGGCCTCGTCGGTGTTCGTCACCATGATCACCGATTCGATGGGGTTCCTGCTATTCCTCGGCCTTGCGACGCTGGCCGGTCTTACCGGCTAGATCGGGGGATATCGCCAGCCGGCCGCGTATTCCCCATATGCGGATGATGAACGCCCCAGACCCGACCGAAGTGGCGACCGAACTGGAAAGCCTGCTGCTGCGGCGCGCTGCTGCCGGCGATGCCGAAGCCTTCGCCACCCTGACGCGACAGCTTGCCCGCCCGGCACTGGCGCTGGCGGGGCGTGTTCTGGGGGATGCCATACTGGCTGAAGACGCCGTGCAGGAAGCGCTCACCCGCTTGTGGCGTGAAGCATCGCGCTTCGATCCCTCACGCGGCACCTTTGCCGCCTGGTGGCGACGTATGCTTCTGAACGTCACGCTCGATGGCCGCAGACGATTAAGGCCGGTGGCCCCTCTCGACGATGCCGCCAACCTGGCAGCGCCCGACCCCGACCCGCTGCAGCGGGCCGAACAGGCAGATGTAGCGGCCCGGGTTCAGGCCGCCATGGCCATACTTCCACCACGCCAGAGGGCCGCCCTGTCGCTGTTTCACGGCGATGGCCTGTCGATGGCGGAAATCGCCGAGGCTCTGTCGTGCAGTGAAAAAGCCGTCGAGGGCCTGCTGACCCGGGGGCGCGCCGAACTGAGAATCCGCCTGACAGGCGTGAAGGATGACCAATGAACCGCGATGACGAACTGAACGAAATGCTTGCTACCTGGGCAAAGGCCGACCCTGCCGGAGCGGGGGATACGGTCGCGGTGCAACGTATGATCGATCATGGACGGATCATTGCCACCCCATCATCGGCGGTTGCCACTGAGCGCCCGCAATGGTGGCGGATAGCGGGCGGCGGAGCCATTGCCGCCTCGCTGGTGGTAGCCGCCATCGGAGTCACCATGGCTCAGCGGCAACCCGTACCGCAAGCCGTGGCCGTTGGCACCGTCTCGCAGCCGATTCAGGCCAGCAGCGCCGATCCGGCGCTTGCCAGCTTTGCACTGCTGCATATTCCAACCGACGAGGAAGAGGAAATCCTGCTATGATGTTGAAACGAAACCATGTTCGTTCCGGAACTACCGGCAAGGGCATCACTGTTGCCACGTTGTTGCTGGCCCTGCCAATGGTTCCCGCCATGGCGCAGACGGCCGCCACACCTGCGGCCCCGGCTGCCACTCCTGCTCCATCGGTGCGGATGGCCCATGGCGGCCCCGGCATGCGTCATCCCGGAATGTTCGCCGGTATGTCGCCGGAGGGCCGCCGGATGATGGTGGAATCCATGAAAGCCTTCAGCAACGCGCAGGATCGCAGTGCCCTGAAGGCCGCCCGTGACCGGGTGAACCAGGCGGTCGCTGCCGACCGCTTCGACCCGGCGGCACTGGCCAAGGCCATGGACGACGAGCGGCGCATCGTCGACGGCCAGCATGCCCGGCGTCAGCAGGCGCTGATCGCGGCGCTGCAAAAGCTCTCTCCGGAAGATCGCAAGGCCTTTGCCAAGGCGTCGCAGATGGGCCGGGAGCGCATGTCCAACATGATGAAGCACCGGCGCGAGATGCGCGGTGGCGACCGCCGGATGCCGTCACCGCCACCGGCAAACCCTGCCAACTGACAAGAAAAACCCCCGGGGAATTTCTTCCCCGGGGGCAGGTCGCTGCTGGAGATACGATCAGAAACGGTAGCCCGCAGTCACCGAGAAGGTGCGGGGAGCGCCATAGTACCCAATGATCGAGTTACCGAAGAGCGCACCGGGGAAGTTGTAGCCACCCACCCGATAGCGGGTATCGGTGAGGTTGCGACCATGAACACCGATGTTGAAACGATCGTCGGGTGACGTCCAGTTGACCGATGCGTCAACCAGCACATAGCCCGGCTGATCGAGTGCAGGCGTCGGGATTTCGAACATCGACACCTTCGAGCGGTGCGAAACCGACGGCATGATCGACAGGCGTCCACCGGCCACGTCCATCGACCAGGTTGCCGTTGCCGACATCGACAGTTCCGGCGTGTTCTGGAACACCCGCTGGTCGGAAACGTCGACAGGAGTGGTACCACCCAGAATATAGGTGAAGAACTCCAGGTACTTGGCATTGGTGTAGCCGAAAGCGAACTGCACCTGGAAATTATCGGTCGGTACCATCCGCGCTTCCGCCTCGAAGCCCCAGATGCGGGCCTTGCCGGCATTGTCGACGAACGAGGCAATGCCGCCCGCCACATCGGGCCGCTGCACCGTCACCTGCTGATCCTTGTATTTGGAATAGAAGGCCGCCGTGTTGAGGAACAGCGTGCGATCGAGGAAGGCACCCTTCAGGCCCACTTCATAGCTGTCGATGGTTTCCGGCGCATACCCATTGACCGTCGTCGGCGTAAGCAAGGCATCGCCACGCATGTCGAACCCGCCCGATTTGAAGCCACGGCCCCAGCTGGCATAGAGGTTGAGGTCTGCGCTCGGCTGATAGCTGAGCGAGATGCGCGGAGTCGCCTTCTCGAACGAGCGGCTGTTGGTGTAATCGGTGCGGGTCGCCAGGTAGATGGCCGACGAATTGCCGAATTCCGGCGAACGAATGCCCAGATACTGGGTACGCAGCACCGTGCCGGTCTTGTCGTCCTTGGTCCAGCGCAGGCCGGCCGACAGTTTCAGTTCGTCGGTCAGGTTGTACGAGACATCACCAAACAGGGCGATCGACTTGGTCTTGACGTTACCAGCCGTCAGCGTGGTGAAGTTCAAACCGCCAAGCACGGTGTCGAAGGCGCCCGAAGCCCGGCCCTCAAGGTAATAGGCGCCAAACACGGCCTGCCAACGGTCTTTTTCCACCAGCGCCTGCACTTCCTGAGTGAACTGCCAGTCGGAATACCAGGCCGGAATATCCAGCACCGGGCCTGCGGTATTGTCGAAATCGATCAGCGTGTCGGTTCGGCCATCGCGATAGGCGGTAATCGACTTCAGGGTGATATCTTCCGCCACTTCGACCTGTGCCGTCAGGCTGACGCCCTGATTGACCACATAGTTGTGGTCGCCGATGCCGGCGCGGGTATCATAGACGCTTTCCGTCGGCTCAAAGGCAGGAAGTCCGCCGTTGCCAACCAGGCGGGTGCCGTGGCGGGGGTGCGAACGGTCTTCGGTGCGGTCTCCGGCCAGCCGGATGAAAACGGGCCCATTGTCGAACTCGAGCGACAGACGGCCGGCCACCACGTCCTTGTCGTACTGGTCGACCCCGGTGGTGAGGTTCTTGCCATAGCCGTCGCGCTGCGACCACAGCACCCCGCCGCCGATCGACAGAGTATCGGTGAGCGGAATGGCAACCACGCCCGACAGATCGATCTGGTCATAGCTGCCATAGGTGGCCCGCACCTGACCGGAAAACTCGTGGCCGAGGCGCTTGGTCACATATTTGATGGCGCCACCGATGGTGTTGCGGCCATAAAGCGTGCCCTGCGGCCCGCGCAGCACTTCGATGCGCTCGACATCGAAGATATCGAGAACGGCACCTTGCGGCCGGGCCATATATACGTCGTCGATATAAAGGCCGACGCCCGGCTCGAAGCCCCACAGCGGGTCTTGCTGGCCGACGCCACGGATAAAGGCGATCAGCGTCGAGTTGGAGCCGCGCGCCACCTCCGCCGTCATGTTCGGGGTCTGGCGCTGCAGCGAAGTGATGTCGGGCGCGCCCTGAGCTTCCAGCGTGCTGCCCGAAATGGCTGTAACCGCGATCGGCACGTCGATCAGCGATTCATTGCGCCGCCGTGCCGACACGATGATGTCTTCGGATGATACCTGCGTGTCGCCGGCAGGGGCCTGCTGGGCCTGAGCCGGAAATGCCAGTGTCGCCGCCAACGCCATCAGCGAAAGACTGCCAAGATGTCTCATGCCAATAATCTCCTGTAGGCCCTCGCCCAATTCGGGCTTGTGAAATGCATGAAAGATCGCATACTGAAACCTGAATCAAGTTTCAACTGATCAGGCTGCTGCTTCGGGCCGCAGTGCAAAGGAACCATCATGAGTGATGCAAACGGGCAACAGTCGACGCCTCTCGCACCCGACCGCACACCCCGCACCGAACGCGGACGCCGCACCCACCGCGCCCTCCTCGATGCTGCTGCCCACGAGTTCGGCGCCAACGGGTTCCACGCTACCGGCATCAGCGACATCACCCGCCGGGCTGGAGTGGCGCTGGGCAGCTTCTATACGTGGTTTCCCAGCAAGGAAGAGATATTCCGGGCCCTGGTGTCGGACTTATCGTCGCAGGTGCGCGACGAAGTGGCCCCGCGTGTAAAGGCCGCGCCAGACGCCATCAGCGCCGAACATGAGGCACTCGATGCCTTTCTGGTGCACACCGCCGCCCACAAGCACCTGTATCGCATCATCGACGAGTCCGAGTTCGTTGCGCCTGACGCCTATGCCGACCACTATAGAACCACTGTGCAGCGAATCCTCGCCCGTTTGCAGGCCGGGGTAAAGGCGGGCGAATACCGCACCGATGTCGGCGAGGTGGAAGCCTGGGCGATCATCGGCATGAACGTGTTTCTGGGGCTGCGCTATGGTATCTGGGGAGAAGGCGACGATCTCCACGAGGTGGCAAGACGCGCCAACCGCCTGCTGGCCGAAGGATTACTGAACGGCGCGCGCCAAGGCTGATCGCCCCCGCGATCAGCGGAAATGTCGCTGCACCTCTTCCCGCAGGCAAGGCAGCACCTCTGCCTCGAACCAGGGGTTGCGCGTCATCCACCCCACCGAGCGCCACGATGGGTGCGGTAACGGGAAAAAAGCCGGCAGATACTGGCGAAAGGCCCGCACCCGGTCTGCCACCCGGCCTGCCCCCAGCACATGGTTGATGGCATAGCTGCCAACCAGAAGCGTCAGGCGCAGATCTGGCAGCCTGTCCAGCACCGGCTGCCGCCACAATGGCGCACACTCGGGGCGCGGCGGGGCATCGCCGGCCCCGGCCAGCGTTCCCGGATAGCAAAGCCCCATGGGAAAAATGGCCACCCGGCTGGCATCATGGAACTGCGCCAGCGTCACCCCCATCCATGCCCGCAGGCGGTCGCCCGAGGCATCGGAAAAGGGAATGCCGCTGGTGTGCGCTACCCGCCCCGGTGCCTGACTGGTGATCATCAAGGTGGCAGTAGGCGCCAACTGGAAAATCGGTTTCGGCCCCAGCGGCAGGTGCGCCTCACACACGCGACAGGCCCGAATACTGGCGCAAAATTGCGCGAACGTTTCCACCTGAGTTTCCGACACCACCCAATCTGCCCAGCAAGCAACCTCTCACACATATAGTGCGCCAGGCCCGACATTCAGGGGGTGCGGTGAAATGATCAGCGGGCGGCACCATGGGGCATGCGCCGCCCGCTGACGCCCGGGTCAGTGTGCGGTACGGCCCAGGATCCGGCGCCGCCGCGCTGCAGCCCCCACCAGCCCGAAGCCGGCGATCAGCAACGCCCAGGTAGCGGGTTCCGGCACACCCGGCCCCGGCCCCGGCGGTTGCTGGCCGACATCAAGCACCGACAAAAGCACCCTGCCCGCCTGATAATCATAGAGCACATCATAGGCGAACCCGTTGAGGAACCCGCTGGTGGTCACATTGGCGAAGGTTCCGGTCAGAGTACCATCCGAATC
This sequence comes from Sphingomonadaceae bacterium, assembly GCA_039808025.1. Classification (GTDB taxonomy): domain Bacteria; phylum Pseudomonadota; class Alphaproteobacteria; order Sphingomonadales; family Sphingomonadaceae; genus Sandaracinobacteroides. Next base: position 14,064 of record JBDHSK010000002.1, read on the forward strand.
GAGCAGCACGAAGGTGTCGCCGTTGCTGATGTTGCAGCTGAGGATGCAGCTGATTGCCAACGTGCCACCCAACGACGCGGTGCCGCTGATGTTGAACAGATCCCAGGCAAGGCTCGACGCCAGCTGCGACGCCAACGTGCCCGCGGCCGACTGGCTGTAATTGCCAAGCAGCGACAGTGTCCCCGCCGCCCCGATGTCGCCCGGCGCGATCGTGCCATTGTTGGTGAGGATGCCCGAAAGATAGTAGCTGCCGGTCCCTGCTATCGTTCCATCGTTGGCAAAGTTCGTCGGCAGGGCAATGGTGCCCGAAAGCACATTCATCACCCCATGGTTCTGGAACGGGACGTTGTTGGCAATGGTAGTGTTGCCGAATCCGCCGCTCTTGAGGAACATGCCATTGTTGATGAAGCTGTTGGTGCCGGAAGCATGGTAGATGCCGTTATCGTCGCTGGCTTCCCACAGGCCGTTGTTCACCACGCTGGCGCTGGTGAGATAGAGGTTGCCACCCTGCCAGTCGAACGTGCCGTTGTTGGTGAACGAGCCGGCGAGGAAGCGGTTGCTGCTTCCGGTCGACGACAGGGTCGCGCCGCTCGCCACCTCCCAGGTTCCGGCAAAGGTGCCGGCGGTAAATCCTGCCACCCCGTTCAGTTGCGCGGCATTGCCAGTGTAGGTGCCGTTGCTGAACAACAGATTCTGAGAGTTGAAATCATCGTTGAAGGTGGCGTTGTTAGCAATATTCACCACACCTGACCCGGTGAAGACGCTACCGCCGTTGAACGTCGTGCCATTACCAATAAAAAGTATTGTTCCGGTCTGAGCATCAATAATACCATTATTGATAAAATTATTATTGCCGATAGTGGTGTTGCCGGAACCGCCATTCTTGCGGAAAGTGCCGTTGTTGGTGAAACTTGTGGTGCCACCGGAGTGATAGATGCCGTTATCACCGCTATCTTCCCACAGGCCGTTGTTCACCACGCTGGCGCTGGTGAGATAGAGGTTGCCACCCTGCCAGTCGAACGTGCCGTTGTTGGTGAACGAGCCGGCGAGGTAGCGATTGCTGCTTCCGGTCGACGACAGGGTCGCGCCGCTCGCCACCTCCCAGGTTCCGGCAAAGGTGCCGGCGGTAAAGCTTGCCACCCCGTTCAGTTGCGCGGCATTGCCAGTGTAGGTGCCGTTGCTGAACAGCAGATTCTGCGAATTCATGGCGCCGTTGAAGGTGGCGTTGTTAGCAATATTCACCACACCTGACCCGGTGAAGACGCTACCGCTGTTGAACGTCGTGCCATTACCAATAAAAAGTATTGTTCCGGTCTGAGCATCAATAATACCATTATTGATAAAATTATTATTGCCGATAGTGGTGTTGCCGGAACCGCCATTCTTGCGGAAAGTGCCGTTGTTGGTGAAACTTGTGGTGCCACCGGAGTGATAGATGCCGTTATCACCGCTATCTTCCCACAGGCCGTTGTTCACCACGCTGGCGCTGGTGAGATAGAGGTTGCCACCCTGCCAGTCGAACGTGCCGTTGTTGGTGAACGAGCCGGCGAGGAAGCGGTTGCTGCTTCCGGTCGACGACAGGGTCGCGCCGCTCGCTACCTCCCAGGTTCCGGCAAAGGTGCCGGCGGTAAATCCTGCCACCCCGTTCAGTTGCGCGGCATTGCCTGTGAACGTACCGTTGCTGAACAACAGATTCTGAGAATTCATGGCGCCGTTGAAGGCGGCGTTTTGGGCAATATTCACCACGCCCGCCCCGGTGAATGAGCTGCCGCTGTTGAAAGTCGTACCATTACCATTAAAAAGTATTGTTCCGGTCTGAGCGTCAATAATACCATTATTGATAAAATTATTATTGTCGATGGTGGTGTTTCCGAATCCACCACTCTTGCGGAAAGTGCCGTTGTTGGTGAAACTTGTGGTGCCACCGGAGTGATAGATGCCATAATCGTCGCTGGCATCCCACAGGTTGTTGTTCACGATGGCGGCATTGTTCAGATAAAGATTTCCGGCATTCCACTTGACGGTGCCAGACTGGTTGGTGAAGCCGGGGCTTACCCATGTCTTGTTGCTGCTGGTATTCAGTTCCAGAACATCGGGCGACATCAGCGGATCAGGGGCGGTAACCCCTGGCACAAAGATGCCGCTGTTGAACACATAGGTTGCCGCTGCTGCCGGCATCGCCAAGGCTGCAACGCTTGCGCTGGCTGCAAGAAACGCAAAAATCCGCATATATACCCCCAATCATCCTATGCCAAAGCAATGACACACACCTCTCCTGCGTGTTAAAGCGCAATCATCGCGGAAAACGGGTCAGTGCACGAAAAAAAATCAGAGCAAGGGTAGACGCCAGAAGCTATGATTGCCCATGACCCACCACCTCCTCGTCATCGAAGATGATGCTACCGCGGCTGCCTACATCACCAAGGGCCTGACCGAGGCCGGCTTTTCCGTCGATCATGCCGCCGATGGCCGTGATGGCCTGTTCATGGCCAGCGACGGGCATTACGACGCCATCATCCTCGACCGGTTGTTGCCCGGCCTCGACGGCATGGCCGTGCTGGCTGCCCTGCGCGCAGCCGCTATCGAAACGCCGGTGCTGATCCTCTCGGCGCTGGCGTCTGTCGACGATCGGGTAACCGGCCTGACTGGCGGCTCGGATGATTATCTGGCCAAACCCTTTGCCTTCGCCGAGCTTCTCGCGCGCATCCACCTGCTGCTGCGCCGCCGTGCCCCCACCACCATGGCCGAAACCCGGTTATCGTGTGCCGATCTCGAGATGGACTTGCTGGCACGGCGGGTGAAACGGGGTGGGCACCGGATCGACCTGCAACCCCGCGAATTCCGGCTGCTGGAATATCTGTTGCGGCATCAGGAGGAAGTGGTGACCCGCACCATGCTGCTTGAGGCGGTGTGGGACTATCATTTTGACCCGGGAACCAACGTTATCGATGTGCATATCAGCCGGCTTCGTCGCAAGATCGATGCGGAAGGCCCGGCCCTGCTGCACACGGTTCGCGGCGCCGGTTACCGGCTGGGCCAGCAGGCCTGAGATGGCCGTCAACCGCCCCGGTCGCGGCTGGTGGCGTTCCTCGACGCTGCGGTTTGCCGCACTGGTGTTCGCACTTCAGGTAGGCGCCTCGTCGCTGATTCTGCTGGCAGTGCACCAGCGCACCTCCAGCGAGCTGACCGCCATCGCCAGGGCCGAGGCCTCGGAACTGCGCGACGATCTTACCACTGCATTCGGTATGGGCCAGCGGCCGGCCATGCTGGCCCTCGTTCACAGCCGCATCCGTGGCCCCGGCCATGATCAGGCCGTCATCCTGCTGACAGACCCGACAGGCCGGCCGATCGCCGGAAACATCTCTACCTTGCCCCTGTCGCTGCCCGCTGATGGTCGCTGGCGGCCCATCACCCTCTATCGCCTCAATGCCGATGATCCTGAACGGATGATCGCCTCGGTAACTATTCTTGCCGATGGCTCGCGGCTGTTCACCGGCCACGTGGTCGAAAATTCCATGCAGCTGGGCGCAGTTGTCGAGGAGGCGATGATCGGGGTGCTGCTTCTCTCATTGCCGCTGGCCGCACTTGGTGCATGGCTTGCTGCCAGAATGGTCAGCCAACGGGTTGCAGCGATCGCCACCACCGTCGATGAGGTCGCCAAAGGCAACCTGTCGGGAAGAACCCTGCTGGATGGTTCTGGCGACGCGTTCGAACGGCTGGCCCGCGGAATCAACGCCATGCTCGACCGTATCGAGGCACTGGTGGGCGAACTGCGGCTGGTGACAGACGGGCTGGCCCACGACCTGCGTTCACCGCTGATGCGCATACGGGTAGCAACCGACCGGGCCGTTGCGGCCACCGATGATCCCGGTACACTGCTGGCCCTGCAATCGCTTTCCACCGAAGCCGATGCCCTGCTGGCCATGCTGACAACCGCGATGCAGATCAGCGAGGCCGAGGCGGGGATCGGCAAGGCACGGTTCACGCACTTCGACGCCGCCGAGATGATGCGTGATATTGCCGAACTCTATGCGCCATTGGCCGAAGATCAGGGTTATACCCTCGTTCTGGCGCCCATGCAGCCAGTGCCGATCATCGCTCACCATGAACTTCTGGGCCAGGCCATTGCCAACCTGATCGACAATGCCCTGAAATATGCACGACCCGGCACAGTAACGCTAAGCGCCTCTATGCTGAATAATGGCACCAAACTTACGGTTACAGATTGCGGGCCTGGCATTGCCAAAGAGCAGCAGCAACAGGCTCTACGGCGGTTCGGCAGGCTCGACCCGTCACGACATCTGGTCGGCGCGGGGCTTGGCCTGTCGCTGGTGGCAGCCGTTTGTCACCTACACGATGGCCGCCTGACCATGTCCACCAGCACAAGTAGTTTTTCAGTAAATCTTTTCATACCAAAGCTTTAGCAGCGTCGGTTTTGTGAGTGCCCTTGATGCCGGCCGATTGGGGAGATGGGCTGGCCGCAACCACAAGGACCACACAAACCGACGCTGCCATGGGCGCTCAGGAGGATGGTCTGCGCCCGGAAGCTCTGTTATTTCATCCTGCTGTCAGCTTTCTTTTCCATCTTCTGCTGTTTCACAACCTTGGTCGCCTTTTCCGTCCTGGCCGGCGCGGCATGTGGGGCAGGCGCCGCCAATACCGGCGCAGCCATGATCCCAAGCGCCGCCAGGCCTGACAACAGCGACGCAGAAACAATTCTCATGGATGTTCTCCTGATGTCTGGCGGAGGCATTCCGTCTCGACACAGGTGTTATGCACCCCCCGACCCTGCGCGACGGTGGAGGGCCGATGAAATTTTGGTAATGTTTTTGGCACTGCCGGTGCGACTCATGAGGTGCAGAGCCAGAGAATACCCGGCCACAGACGCATCTGTGGCCGGGCCTTACTGCCAGGCTGCCCTCAGAACAAATCTGCCAGTCGCTCCCGGTTTCGGGTCAGGCGACCCTGGCCACCTTCTGCCGGCGCGCTGCAATACCCACCAGCCCGAAGCCGGCAATCAGCAGCGCCCAGGTGGCAGGTTCAGGAACCGTGCCCTTGTAGAAAAGGCGGTCGAAATCGATGCCGTCAGCCGGGGCCGAGGCAGTAAATGTTACCGTGGTGAAGCCCATGGAATCGATCACCCCGGCAAACAAGACACCGCCACCTGAATAGCTGGAATACAGCACTTCTGAACCATTGCCCCAGTCAATCGTCAGATCACTGGCGCCAACGGTGCCAAAATCAATCACATCGATGCCGAAGTGCGTGATGGGACTGTTGAACGTAAACACCAGGCTGTCAGGAGAGGCCCCATAGACCGTTTGCACGCCATCGGTCGCGTTCAGGCTGCGAACCCCAAAGAACCCCGGGCAATAGGTGGAACCACCATTAATGCAGCTGAAGGTAACATCGGCAAGCGTAACCGAAGTGCCGGTAACCGATGATGGCGATTCAAAGCTCTCGAAACTCAGCCCGCCACCAGCTGCAGCATGAAAGGCTGACTCGCTGGTATAGGTAGTGGCCGCAGTGGCAGCAGTGCCGATGGCAAAAGCTGCTACAATGGCGATATGGTGGCGCATGGTCATGATACCTCCCCCTCAGGATGCAAGAATTGCATCATTTTTGGTAATGAAATCCATGCAAGTTTTGTGCCAATACGGAAAATCAATGACTTAGGCCAGTGTGTCCCCCGCCAGAATGTAAATAATCCCGACACTGCTACCTTCACGGTCAGGAAGGTCGAGACCCAGCCCCTCACCAACATGGTAAAATCGCGGTACGATATGCTGAAGGTCAGCCAGCACAAGCGCACGCCATGGCTTCAGATGGCCGCAGCATGCCGCCTGGATCCGCGCTCGCAGTCTGTCACTCGAACTGGCAATCTGGCGCGGCCCTCAGGCGGCTTTGTCAGCCCGCAGAATCCGCACCGGCTCCTTCAGTCCACGCACCACTTCGCCGTCAATCACCACTTCCTCGACTGTTTCCATGCCCGGCAATTCGAACATGGTGTCAAGCAGGATGCCTTCGAGGATCGACCGCAGGCCGCGCGCTCCGGTCTTGCGCTCGATGGCGCGCCGCGCCACCTCGACCAGGGCATCTTCCGTAAACGACAGCTTCACACCCTCCATCTCGAACAGGCGGGCATATTGCTTCGACAGGGCGTTCTTCGGTTCAGTCAAGATCTTGATGAGTGCGGCCTCGTCGAGATCTTCGAGGGTGGCGATCACCGGCAAGCGGCCGACAAATTCAGGGATCAGTCCGAACTTCAGCAGATCCTCGGGCTCGCACTGCCGCAATACTTCGCCGGTGCGACGTTCGTCAGGGGCTGCCACATGGGCCCCAAAGCCGATCGATTTTCCCTGCAGCCGGTCGGCGATGATGCGGTCAAGCCCCGAAAAAGCCCCGCCGCAAATGAACAGGATGTTGGTGGTATCAACCTGCAGGAACTCCTGCTGCGGATGCTTGCGCCCACCTTGCGGCGGTACGCTTGCCGTCGTCCCTTCCATGATCTTCAGCAGCGCCTGCTGCACGCCTTCGCCCGACACGTCGCGGGTGATCGACGGATTGTCGGCCTTGCGGCTGATCTTGTCGATCTCGTCGATATAGACGATGCCGCGCTGGGCGCGCTCGACGTTATAGTCGCTGGCCTGCAACAGCTTCAGGATGATGTTCTCGACATCTTCCCCCACATAACCGGCCTCGGTCAGCGTCGTGGCGTCAGCCATGGTGAAGGGCACATCGAGAATGCGCGCAAGCGTCTGTGCCAGCAGTGTCTTGCCGCAGCCCGTCGGCCCCACCAGCAGGATGTTCGATTTGGCGAGCTCAACCTCGGCACCCTTGCCGCCATGGGCCAGCCGCTTGTAGTGGTTGTGTACCGCCACCGAGAGCACCCGCTTGGCATGGCTCTGCCCGATCACATAATCGTCGAGCACCTTCATGATCTCGCGCGGGGTGGGCACGCCATCGCGAGATTTCACCAGGTTGCTGCGGGTTTCTTCACGGATGATGTCGTTGCACAACTCAACGCATTCGTCGCAGATAAATACGGTGGGCCCCGCGATCAGCTTTTTTACCTCGTGCTGGCTCTTGCCGCAGAAAGAGCAATAGAGGACGTTCTTGCCGTCAGAGCTGGTGGATTTTGTCATCTTCCCGCTTTCTGCCCGCAGCCCGATGGCAGCAGGCCACTACCAAATTAGCGCCAATTCGCCGGGCCGCAAGGGCCAAAGGCTGCCAGACGCTGGCACCGGGGCCATAGCAGATGGCGCCTCCAGGTGTCACGGCCAGCTGCCAGCCACGTCGATCAGGCGGCCTTTGCGTCGTTTTCGGCCGGTGTCGGGCGCTTTTCCATCACTTCGTCGACAAGCCCGAACACCCGGGCTTCCTCGGCCGACATGAACTTGTCACGCTCTACCGCCGTCTCGATCTCTTCGACCGGTTTGCCGGTGAATTTGGCATACAGGCTGTTCATGTGCGCGCGCACCCGGATGATCTCACGCGCCTGAATCTCGATATCGGTCGCCTGCCCCTGGGCGCCACCCGAGGGCTGGTGCACCATGATGCGGGCATTGGCGAGCGCCACGCGCATCCCCGGCTCTCCGGCAGCCAGCAGGAAACTGCCCATCGACGCCGCCTGGCCGATGCACACCGTGCCGACCTTGGGGCGGATATACTGCATGGTATCATAGATCGCCATGCCCGAGGTGATCACCCCACCTGGCGAATTGATGTACATGAAGATGTCTTTTTTGGGGTTTTCCGCCTCGAGGAACAGCAGTTGGGCGACGATGAGCGACGCCATGGTATCTTCGATCGGCCCGTTCACGAACACGATGCGTTCGCGCAGCAGCCGCGAAAAGATGTCGAACGAGCGTTCCCCCCGGCTCGATTGCTCGATGACGATGGGAACCAGCCCGCCCTGCGGTTGCGGGGCGAAGGGGGTGGCGGGGTTCATGAAAAACGGATCGCGGTTCATGGTCCGACTAAGTCGGGCCTGCCATCGGGTTCGTCAACCCCCCTCGCAACGGCCCGACGGGAACTTATCCACCCGTTTCGGGCCCAACCTGGCGCAGACGGTCTCTGGCCATCTCCCCGACGATCCGGCGAAAGTCGTCAAGACTGTATCGCCTTCCGGCCTCAAGTGGTGCAATCGGCCCGGGGCTGGGAATGACGATGTCGTCGGCATCGCCCGCTTCGCCCTTCAGCCAGACTGCCTTCAGGTGCAGCGCCGGCACATCGATGATCGACAGGGCGCGCACTTCCGCCTGCCGCCCCTCCTGCCGCCGGGCATCGGCTATGGTTCTGCTCATCGCCGAAATCGCCGGGCCTTCGGTAACCGCAAGAAAGCGGTTGGTGTCCACCTCGACATCGGCAACCGCCGGCGCCTCGGTCGAGCTGTCGAGGAATTGCGCCCACAGCCGCGGCCGGACCTCGCGCGGGCTCTTTCCCGCGGAGAGATCATCGAGCCCCATCACCACCACAGGGGCCGCCGGAGGGCGGACATCCTTCTTGGCCCGTGCCGCCCAAGCCCTGATTCCCGCCGCCATGGTTGCCGACCGGCTGAAGATGCTGGGCCTTATCGTGGTGTCAGCGCCAGCGGATGCGGCATCGATCTGCGCCGGGGTGACCGCCGTGCCGGCCCGCACGACAAAGCGTGCCAGCGCCTTGTCGAGCGCCTCGACAGTGGCGGCCGGAGGTTCCTGCATGATCACAGGCATCGGTTGGTCTCCTTTCCTGCTGCTCAGGCGCTGGTGAAATAACTGTTGGTCCACGAACCGGAACCCCGGTAGGCGGTCTTCAGCGTGTCATAATCAACCAGAGACAGTGTGCCACCGCCGGAATCGGCAATCCACACACATTCGTCATCCTCGGTGCCGGTGGCTGCTATGAAGTGCGCGCCGCCACCGCTCCAGGCCACCCGGATACCCAACGGCCGCCCCTTCAGCACCTCCTGTTCAACATCAGCGAAACTGGTGATGCTGCTGTTATGGCTGACATAATGCCCCACGGTTTTCAGGGCCTCGCTCAGAGAGCCATAGGTATTGCATGGCGCATTCCCGCCAGCTGATGTGCAACAGTTGCTGACGCCTTTCTGATCGTTGGCGACAAGGCACTGGGTCCAGGCGGTGTTGGCGTCGTAGAAGCGGGCGATCGCCGTCGAGCAGGCGGCCCAGCACCAGTTGCCATAGGTCTGCGCCAGCGGCTGAAAGTTCAGAACCACATCAACCGGATCGGCGCCAGCATAGCCGGTAACGAACCGGGGCCGATAGCCCTGGGCCAGCAGGTCATTGAACTTCAGCTGGTAGGTGCCACCCGTCATGCCGTGGTGCGCAATGCTGGCAACCGAGCGCAGTTCCCACAACCCGCAGTAATAATCCTTGCCACCCAGAGTGACGGCGCCGCCGCAAACCTGATCATACCCCTGGGCGGCATAGGCGGCAGCAGCGCTTCGATACGCCGCTTCCTCAAGCCCGTGCCGCGCTACCCACTGCGGGCCTGAGGCCTTCTCCCAGATGGCGGCATAACGGGCCTGGCCGCCATCGGCATAAACCGAAACCCAGGTCAGGCGAAATCCATCGCCGGTATGCTGGTTGAATTCCTGCTGATACTGCTGACCAGACAGGCCGTGACGCGCTATCCAGGCGCCACCCGCCACCTTCTCCCACAAGGCGGCAAAACGCGGCGATCCGGCGATCGAGGCACCATTCACCATCTTCAGCCGGAAGCCATCCCGTACCAGCCTGTCGAACTCTGCCTGATATTGCGCCCCGGTCATGCCATGGCGGGCCACCCATGCCCCGCCGGGTGATTTGTCCCAGATGGCGGCATAACGCGCACCGCTGCCGCTGTCATAGCCCGACACACAGCGCAGGCGGTAGCCCTGCCCCACATACTGATCGAACGCCTGTTGATACTGGGCGCTGGTCAGCCCATGCCGGGCTACCAGTGCCGGGCCGCCAGTCTTTTCAAAACTGGCCATATACAATGATCGGATGGTCATACCACTCCTCCCTGAGGAAAGAATACTTTCACAGGCCAGAAAATGTCTCGACTCTACTTAACACCCAATGGTTAACATGTAATAGATTTTCTTCTGTTTATCAATACATGATAATGATGGCTGGCCGCAGCTGCTCCTGCAAGATTCAAGGTCACCGGGTTCCTCGCAGATCAACATCCGGAATGGAGGCGGTTTCCCCCCATAATCGTTATCAGCTTGCTAGCCTGACAGCATGGGAGTTGAACCGTTACCCTATTCTGCAGGTATCGATGGCGCTACGCGCGGGGGTGTCGATGGCGCTACGCGCGGGGGTGTCGATGGCGCTACGCGCGGGGCGGCTGCATCGGGGGTATTGCCGGCGCTTCAGGCGGCGGCAAGCCGCGTCGGGGTGGATTTTGCCACGCTCCTGAACACCGCCCGCCTTGAGTCCGGCTTCAACCCGAACGCCAGGGCCAGAACCTCCAGTGCCACCGGCCTGTTCCAGTTCATTGATTCCACCTGGCTTTCCACTCTTGCCCGCCATGGCCGGGAACATGGCATAACACCCTCCAGCCGCGCAGAGGCACTGGCCATGCGCCGCGACCCGGCCATCGCCAGCCTGATGGCGGCTGAACTCATGGCAGACAACGCCAGGGCCCTGTCGGCGCGGCTGGGGCGGGCGGTTGATGGCGCCGAACTGTATCTGGCGCATTTCCTCGGTGTCGGCGGGGCCGCGCGCTTCCTGTCGGCCATGGCCACCAACCCCGGCATGGCCGCAGCCGAACTGCTTCCCGCCGCTGCGCGCGCCAATCGCGCCATTTTCACCAACATCCAGGCCGGGCAATCCCGCTCACTTGCCGAGGTCTTCGACCTGCTGCGCGCCCGCTTCACCGGATCTCCAGGTGGCAGCTCTGCGCCTGTGGCCGCAACCGGCGGCAGGGCCAGCAACGCATCAGCTTCATCGCCGGGCAAACCGGCCATTACAACAATCGCAAAGCCCGTTTCCGCACCGCCAAGCGCCGCCGAGGCCCGGCGTGCCGCGCAGGCCGCCTATCTGCTGCTCGCGCAGCTGGGGGGCGGCTGATGGCGACCCTAAGCTTCGCAAGCCGGGAATCCCTGCAGAAGCTGCTGACCAGCGGTCTGCTGCCACTTGCCATCCTGACGGTCGTGTTGCTGATGGTCGTGCCCATCCCGGCGGTAATGCTCGACATGTTCTTCGTCGGCAACATCCTGCTGTCGCTCGTCATGCTCATGGTGGTTCTGCAGGCCTCCAGGCCGATGGATTTCTCAGCGTTTCCAACGGTTCTGCTGTTTGCAACCCTGTTGCGGCTGGCTTTGAACGTCGCCTCGACACGGGTGGTGCTTGTCAACGGCCATGAAGGCACGGCTGCCGCCGGTCACGTCATCGAGGCCTTCGGCAAAGTGCTGATCGGCGGTAATTTCGCAGTGGGGATCATCGTCTTTTCCATTCTGATGATCATCAACCTGGCCGTCATCGCCAAGGGGGCGGGACGGGTATCGGAAGTGAGTGCGCGCTTCACTCTCGACGCCCTGCCCGGCAAGCAGATGGCGATCGACGCTGACTTGAACGCCGGGATGCTGACCCCTGATCAGGCCCGTGCCCGTCGTATCGAAGTGGCGACCGAGGCCGATTTCTACGGTTCGATGGACGGCGCTTCGAAATTCGTGAAGGGCGATGCCGTAGCCGGAATCCTCATCCTCGCCATAAACATCATCGGCGGCATGATCATCGGCGTCGTCAGCCATGATCTCACCTTCTCCGAAGCCGCGGGCATCTACATGCTTCTCTCGGTAGGCGATGCGCTGGTAGCGCAGGTGCCGGCGTTGCTACTCTCCATCGCCGCTGCAGTCCTTGTCACCCGCACCACCGAAAGCAGTAAGCTGGCCGACCAGTTGGGCCTGCAATTCTCCAGTCCCGCCGCATGGTGGCCAGCCGCTGCCATTCTGGGCGCCCTGGGCTTCATGCCGGGCATGCCTTCACTGGTGCTGCTGCCCGCCAGTGCGCTGGCCGGCGCCGTGGCCTGGAAACTGCAGCGGCAATCGGCCACACCTCCCCAGCTGCCCGAATCCGTCACTCCCCAGTCGGAGCCGCAGATCGACTGGTCGGATGTCGGGGAAACCGCCACCATCACCGTCGAGATCGGATATGCTCTCATTGCCCTGGTGGAGAGCGAATCGCCGCTAATGACGCGGATTACCGGCGTGCGGCGCCAGCTTTCACGCGAACTGGGGTTTCTGGTGCCGATGGTGCGGGTCCGGGATGACCTTGGGCTGTCTCCCAACAGTTATCGCATCTCTATTGCCGGTGAAGTGGCCGGCCAGGGTGAGGCATGGCCGGCCGACCTGCTGGCACTCGAGGCAGAGACTGTGAGCGCCGACCTGCCCGGCAAACAGGTGAAAGACCCGGCCTTCGGACTGAACGCCCGCTGGATCTCACCCGAGCTTGAACAGCAGGCACTGGAAGCCGGCTATACCGTCGTTGACCCTTCAACCGTTATTGGAACGCACCTGCACAAGCTGTTGCGTGAACGGGCATACATGGTGTTCGGTCAGGATGACGCCCACGCTCTTGTCGAGACTCTGGGCCGCCGACAACCGCAATTGGCAGCCAGCATCGGCACCAAGACCCTTCCGCTGCCTACTCTGACTGCGGTCTGCCAGACACTGCTCGAAGAAGGCGTTTCCCTGCGGGATTTCCCCCGCATCGGTGCAGCGATTGCTCTTGCAGCGCAGAAAACCCAGGATCCATCCGAGCTGGTGGAACTGGTCCGCGAACGCATCGGCGGGCTGATCGTGTCGGCCATCGCTCCGGCGGGAGGGGTGTTGCAACTGATCGCCCTGTCTCCGCAGCTCGAAGCCCTTCTGGGCGCGGCATGGCGCGCGCAGCCGCAAGCGGCGTGGCCTTTCGAGCCCAGCCTTGGCGCCCGCCTCTCTGAAGCCGTGCGCAATGCCGCTGCTGCTTCGGTTGCGGCAGGGCTGCCAATCGCCCTTGTCTCTCAACAGGGACCGCGCCGGGCACTGTGGCGACTTCTGCGACAGCCGGCTGCCATCCCCGTTCTCAGCTTCGCCGAACTTCCCGAAACCTGTGCCGTCGATGTCGTCGCCGTGATCGGCGACGAAGTAACTGCCACCCCCCCATCACCGCAGGAGTAGAACCGATGGATGCCCGTCTTGGATTGGACCCGGGCCTTTACGCCCCCGCCGCTCTGGCCGCCCGTGACCCCGAGCGCCTGATCCATAACCACCTCGGGCTGGTTCGCAAGATTGCCTGGCATACCCATGCCCGGGTGTCGTCGGCGCTCGACATCGAAGAGCTGATGCAGATCGGCATGATCGCCCTTATCGAAGCAGCGCGCACCTTCGAAGACCGGGGCCATGCCGTCTTTGCCACCTACGCCAACGTCCGGGTTCGTGGCGCCATGATCGATGCATTGCGCAAACAGGCCACCTTGTGCCGTTCGGCGCTGAAACGGCGTCGGGAACTGAATGCCGCGCGCGAACAGCTTGCCGGCCAGCTGGGACGCATGCCCACCAATATCGAGCTCGCGGAACGTCTCAACATGCCGGTAGCCGACATCCATGAGGCCATCCAGTCAACGCAGGGGGTACGCTATGAATCGCTCGATGAAGTCTATTCCGATCATAGCATCTGGTTCACCAGCGACGAGCCCGATGCCTTCGAGCAATTGCAATCTGCGGAATTACGGCAGGCACTGATCGAGGCAATCGGCAAACTTCCGGAACGCGAAGCAATGGTGCTGCAACTCTACTTCGTCGAAGAGCTGAACCTCGAGGAAATCGGCCAGACCATGGGTGTGGGGGCAGCACGGATCTGCCAGATCAAGAAGAACGCCATTGATAAGGTGCGGCGCATGCTGAAATCATTCGATGCGGATTGACCACTTCTAACCGCCAACCTACCCCTTGGCAAACGAAACCCCGCGAGGCCAACATGCCGGAACTTGCTGGTAAGGTCTGTGTGATTACCGGTGCGGCCCGCGGGATCGGCGCCGCCATTGCTACGCTGTTCCGCACGGAAGGCGCCATTGTCATTGCCACCGATATTGACGTCGCCGCCGGCGCCGCCACGGCAAGGCGCATCGGGTGCCGGTTCGAACCTCTCGACGTCGGCGAAGAGGCCGACTGGACGCGCCTGTTGCGCAAAGTTCCCGCTATCGATGTGATGGTGAACAACGCTGGTATCACCGGCCTTGAACACGGAGATGCCCGCCACGACCCCGAAAATGCCAGCCTCTCAGACTGGCACGCCGTGCACCGGGTGAACCTCGATGGTACATTTCTGGGGTGCCGTTATGCCATCAAGGCGATGAAGGCACGCGGCGAGGGATCGATCATCAACATATCCTCGCGGTCTGCAATGGTCGGCATCCCGCTCGCCGCCGCCTATGCCGCCTCGAAGGCAGCGGTGCGTAATCACAGCAAATCGGTGGCGCTTTATTGCGCTCAGCAGGGCTGGAAGATCCGCTGCAACTCCATCCACCCGGCCGCCATCCTCACCCCGATGTGGGAACCATTGCTGGGCCAAGGGCCGGAACGCACCGCGCGGATGCAGGCACTGGTTGCCGATACGCCATTGCAGCGCTTTGGCCATCCGCAGGAAGTGGCAGCCATTGCCCTGATGCTGGCGTCAGACGCATCCGCTTATGTTACCGGGGCGGAATTTACCATCGATGGCGGTCTGCTTGCCGGCTCTGCCGCCGTTCCCGGACAGAGCTGACCCTGCGAGCTCGGCACAGCAGATAAGGCCCAACAGGGGTCACACCGCCGCTCAGCAAACTATCAGTGCTGCGATCGTCTGCCTGATACTATCTGCTGGTACTATCTGCTGAAACTATCTGTAATATATGGCCAACTGCCGGCGGGCCATTGTGGCAAGCACAAAGGCCCGTCGGCACCGTAAGTTATTGCAGTCGGCCGATTTCCTCCTTCACTTTCAGCTTTTCCCGTTTCAGACGGCTGATCAGCGCATCATCGGGCATGGGGCGGTTCATCTCGGTGGCAATCTGTCCGTCAAGGTGTGCATGCCTTGACTGCAATGCTTCGAGATGGGCGCTGGCCATGAGGCGTCTCCTTTCGTTGGTTCAACGCTCGCCACAGGCGGATTCGCACTGGGCGAACCTGCAATAAATCACGGATTGACCCGGCTTCATAGCCCATACGCAACCCTGACACTCAGCATCATCATATAGGTAAACCATGGTACGTCGCCACCAGCTGTAGTCCTTATCTCCGACAGGAACCGACATCGTTCTGATCGACTCGGCTGGTGGTTGACTGCTGGCCCGGTTCGCGCCAAATCGCCAGCAAATCCCGATCCCCGGCGGGTAGCAGTTGCAGATGGGCAGCGTGGCATGGACGAAACGGAACTGAAGATACGTCTGCACCAGCTGACACAGGAACATCGCGATCTCGATGCCGCCATTCTGGCGCTGTCGAGCGTCAGCGCCCCCGACCTGCTGGCCATAGCCCGGTTGAAAAAGCGCAAGCTGCGCCTGAAGGACGAAATCGCCATCATCAACGATCTGCTCATCCCTGACATCATCGCCTGACCGACCCTCGGGAAATCCGCCTTCCCTTCCCGATGAATTGCCGCCACAAACCACCGATGGAAATGGCTGAACAACCGGGCAACTGGCTCAACGCCGTGCGCCCCTACCTGGAACGCGCACCCCTTGGCGCGCTGCTGCTGGGGCTTTCGTCGGGCGCGCCCTTCGCGATGATCGCATCTACCCTCACCACCCGGCTGGCGGAAACCGGAATCGACAAGAAGGCCGTAACAGCATTCGCGCTGACCTTCCTTCTCTATAATTTCAAGTTCCTGTGGGCGCCGGTGATCGATCGCGTCACCCTTCCGGGGCTGGCACGCGTCATCGGCCAGCGCCGCGCCTGGCTGCTGTTGATCGCCGCCGGAACCGCCGCCGCCATCAGCTGGATGGGCATGGTAGACCCGGTTGCCGATATTTCCATGATGGTGGCGGCCGCTCTTGCCACCGCTTTTTTCGGCGCTACCTTCGATATCGTCATCGATGCCTACCGCATCGAAAGCCTGACCCCCGAACAACTGGGCGTCGGCTCAGGGATGAGCCAGTATGGCTGGCGGCTAGGCTCGGCCGGCGCCGGGGCGCTGGCGCTGCTGGTAGCCGATCAGGCCGGGTGGAACATGGGCTATCTGGCCTCCGCCATTTTCGTGGTGCCAGCCCTGATCGCCGGACTCCTCCTTGGTGAGCCTCCCCGGCGGGAAGCCGCACTCGCCACCGAAACGGCCCCGTATTCCGGAATGGCACGGGTGAAGGCGGCCATAATCGACCCACTGGCCGATTTCCTCACGCGGCCAGCTGCTTGGCTGGTGCTGGCCTTCATCGTCTTTCACAAGATCGGCGATACTCTTGCCAACCTTACCCTGCGGCTGCTGCTGAACGATCTCGGCTTCACCCGTTCAGAAGTTGCTGCGTTTGATGTCGGGTTCGGGCTGTTCGCCACCCTGATCGGCATATTTGTCGGCGGTATCGTCTATACCCGCCTTGGCATGATGCGCGCCGTAATGCTCAGCCTCATCCTTATGGCGATCTCCAACCTCAGCTTCGCTCTCCTTGCTGCCACCGGGCACTCCAACATCGGCCTGGCAGCCACCATCGGGTTCGAGAATTTCTCGTCCGGCATCGGCGGGGTGGCCGTGGTCGCCTATCTGTCGTGGCTGTGTGACCTGCGCTTTACCGCCACCCAGTTTGCCCTGCTGTCGGCCATGTCGTCGATTCTGGGACGATTCATTCAGGGAACGACCGCTGGCGCACTGGTGGAAGCGCTTGGGTTCGCGCAGTTCTACATTCTTACCACTCTGCTGGCATTGCCCGGCATCCTGCTGTTCTGGTTGCTGATGCGGCGCGGTGACGGGCCTGCCCCCAGATCGTCCGGGCCCATGCCATGATCTTCGGCACACCCGCTTTTCCCGCAGACATCGCCGGAGTGCCGCTCGTCGTGCGTATCCGGCCACAGGCACGACGCCTCAGCATGCGGCTGTGCGCCAGCAGCCGCACCCTGCAGCTTACCCTTCCAGCCGGCGTATCCCAGCGTCGCGCCATCGCCTGGCTTGCCGAACAACGCAACTGGGTCGAGCAGCAGAAACATCTGCGAATGCCACCGCCACACCCGTTCCGCCCCGGGCTTGTGCTGCCGTTCGGGGAAAGCAACTTGCTTCTGGAAGCTGGCAGCAACCGGCGGATCGTGCGCACGGGCGATACCCTGCACATCAGCGGCGACGGACCGCTGTTTGCCAGCCGGGTGCGACGATGGCTGGCGGCAGAGGCCGTGCGCCAGTTCGCGCCACCTACACACCAGCTTGCCGCGCGTATCGGCCAGCCGCTGTGCAAGGTCACAGCCGGAGACTGGCGCAGCCGCTGGGGGTCGTGCGGGCGTGGCCGCATCACTTACAGCTGGCGGCTGCTGCTGGCCCCAACATTCGTGCAGAAGGCTCTGATCGCCCACGAGGCTGCCCATCTGGCCCACCCGGATCATGGCCCCGGTTTCTGGCGGCTGGCCGCAGACCTGCTGGGTGGCCCACACACACCGGCCCGGCGCTGGCTGCGCGACAACGGCCCGCTGCTGCACAGCTATGGCGCGGAAAGCTGACCGCCCGTCGCCAACATCAGTCGCCGGGTTCGTTCCGGAACGGCAGGCTTTGCGCAAGAAACTGCGCTTCGGAATGGACGGCGGGCTGTTCGCGCCGCAGAAAGTCAGCGATGGCCCGGCGCAGCGACGGGTTGGCGATAAAGTGGGCAGACCGCGTCTCAACCGGCTGATAACCACGCGCCAGCTTGTGCGGTCCCTGGGCGCCGGCCTCCACTCGCGCAAGGCCATATTCACAGGCAATATCGATCGCCTGATGATAGCAGAGTTCGAAATGCAGATAGGGGATATGTTCGATAGCCCCCCAGTGGCGGCCATAAAGGCAGTCATCGCCAATGAAGTTCAGGGCACCCGCCACATAGCGCCCTCCCTTCTTTGCCAGCACCAGCACCACCTGATCGCCCATGCGTTCAGAGATCAGCGAGAAAAACGTGCGCGTAAGGTAGGGTCGCCCCCATTTGCGACTGCCGGTGTCCTGATAAAAACGCCAGAAAGCATCCCACGCCGCCTCGGTCAGGCTGCGGCCTGACAGCCGTTCAACCCCATCGATGGCCCCCAGTGCGGCCGCGCGCTCGTGGCGCAAGGTCTTGCGCTTACGAGACGCCAGATTCCCTAGAAAATCCTCAAAATCGCGATATCCACGGTTCAGCCAGTGGAACTGAACATCGAGGCGCTGCAACCAGCCGGCAGCTGCAAAGTCTGCAGCATCCGCATCAGTCAGGAACGTGGCATGGCTGCCGGAAAGGCCGTTGTTCTCAACCACTGCCATGCTTCCCGCCACCAGCAAATGCCGCACGTCTTCATCTGCGGCCAGCAGCTTCGGGGCAGTGGCCGGTGTGAACGGCGTGGCATGCTGCACCTTGGGGTAATAGTGGCCGCCCGCTCGCTCAAGCGCCTCTGCCCAGCCATGATCGAACACATACTCGCCAAGGCTGTGTGATTTCAGATAGCCCGGCAATATGCCGATGATGGCATTCTCTTTATCTTCTGCCACCAGGTGCAACGGGCGCCATCCGCTTTCTGCGGTTGCACTGCCACTGTCTTCCAGTGCCGAAAAATAGGCATGACGGGCAAAGGGGTTGCCTGAGCCCGCCAGCCGGTCCCACACAGCGCCGCTGATGTCGGCGGCGCTTTCAATCAGCCGCACGCGGCTGCCGTGACGGCTCACCGCAACTGAATTACGGCATCCACTTCGACGGCCACGTTGCGCGGCAGCGACGGCACGCCAACGGCTGCACGGCTGTGCTTGCCGGCATCACCGAACACGGCGACCATCAGGTCGGACGCGCCATTGGCGACTTCCGGATGTTGGGTGAATTCCGCAGTGCATTGCACGAACACACCCAGCTTCACCACCCGTTCCACCCGGCCCCAGTTTCCGCCAAGTGCGGCCTTGACCTGAGAAAGAATCATCAGCGCGCAGCGTTCGGCCGCCTTGCGCCCGGCCTCGACATCCATGTCGGCGCCAACGCGGCCGGTGATCAGCGACCCGTCGGCCGCAATCGAGATTTGCCCCGACACATACAGCATGTTGTCAGCCTCGACCGTCGGCACATACGATGCCACCGGAGCAGCCGCAGCCGGCAAAACCAGGCCCAATTCCTCGATCCGCTTGTCAACGCTCATGATGATATCCTTCCATTCGCTTTCTGATCCATGGTTCGGCCCGCACCCAGTCATCGATGCGGGCATGGGCATCGCCGCTTTCCGGCATCAGGGCCCCCAGCGCCGGGTCCCCAACCATGTGCAGGCGGCCGACATCCGGCGCATGTCTGGCGGCGCTGCGATGGTGCGAGGGCAGATCATCGACAAACACCGCGGGGCGGCCGTTGGCAAGTTCCATTACCCGCGGGCCTTTGGGGCCATCATTCACCACCACCGGGAAATCAAAGCCGTGGTTCCGCAGCGATTCCACCCGCTGATCGCGCCACTGGGCGGGCAGATTGGTCAGCACCACGATCTCCATGTCGGCGGCCAGCGAGGCCAGCGCGCTTTTAGCGCCAGGCGTTGGCGGCTGGGTGAAGAGGCCGGTTGCGAAAAACCCGTTAAGAAGGGCCGGAAAACGCGCATCATCAACGGCTGCGCCATCTGACAGGCGGGTAAGACTGTTGGCAATCGTCGGGCCAGAGAGCTGCATTCTGATGCCGTGCTCGTGCGCCAGCCAGCTGGTGAACGGGGCGATGAATTCAAGAATCACCCCGTCGCAATCAAGAATCAGCCGTGGCTTCACGCCGCAGCCGCCAATGTCTGGGGGCTGACGTTCAGCCGCGACGCCACATCGATGAGGTCAGGCTCGTGAGCGCCCAGAAACGCAATGACCGCACGCTGCACATCGGTTTCAGCAGCGCGAGCGCGCAAAGTCGCCGCGTCATAGCCGGTCAACGCCATGAAACGGTCGCGCAGGCGATCATCAGCGATTACGGCCGCCAGAGCCTGCAGGGCCAGAACCTGATCCATGCCCCTGCTCTAGCGCCGGCACGCGGGGTGGGCAATGCCGCAAGCGGCGCCGCCGATTACTTGATCTTGGCTTCCTTGAACTCGACGTGTTCGCGCTTGACCGGATCATATTTGCGGAAGCTCAGCTTCTCCGTCTGGGTCCGCGGATTCTTCTTGGTCACATAATAATAGCCCGTATCCGCCGTGCTCACGAGCTTGATCTTGACCGTTGTCGGCTTCGCCATCTTGTCCTCGAACCATGAAAAAAGGAGGACGCCAGACGCCCTTCCGGAAAGGCCGCGCCTCTACGCCAAAACCCCCTTGCAGGTCAACCCCGCCGGCCTCGCCGCACACCGGGCGGCGGCCCGCCCCTGCCGCCGGGGCCGAAACGACGGCCGGCACGGCGGAACCGGGAGCCGCTTTCCACCGGATCAACGCCCGGCAGCGAAAAGCGCAGGCCGCCACTCACCGGGTCTGCTTCCTCAAGCTTCAGGTCGAGCCATTGGCCCGGCGCAAAGCGGCGGCCGCTCTCCACCCCCTCAAGGTAACGACCGGCCTCGTCATAGCGGAACCGTTCCTCACCAAGGGCGGAAACCGGAACCAGCCCATCGCCACCGATGGTTTCGACCGTTGCGAAAAAGCCGAAGGCCTGCACCCCTGAAATGCGCGCCCGCACGATCTGCCCCACCCGGTCGGCAAGATAACGGGCCACGTAACGATCGAGCGTCTCGCGTTCGGCCTCCATGGCTCGCCGCTCGGTGAAGCTGATATGTTCGCCAATCGCTGCAAACCGCGACCCCGCGTCGTCGGACAGGCCACCTTCGCCCAGCCCGTAGGCCGCCACAAGCGAGCGGTGCACCAGCACATCGGCATAGCGGCGGATCGGCGATGTGAAATGCGCATAACTACCTAGCGACAGACCGAAATGCCCCTCGTTGCGCGGGCCATAGCTGGCTTGCATCTGCGCCCGCAAAACTGCTTCGGAAATTTCAGGAAAATCCGTGCGTTCCCTGGTGCGGTTTAGAACATGGTTGAAGGTGGAAGTGGTAATCACCTGTCCCAGCGCAAAGCTGACCCCAAGTGTCCCCAGATAGTCTTTCAGGCTGATCAGCTTCTCCCGCTCAGGGCTTGCATGGTTGCGGTACATGACCGGCGCCTTTTTCACCTCCAGCGCTTTGGCAGCGGCCACATTGGCGGCAATCATCATCTCCTCGATCACCCGGTGGGCATCGAGCCGCTGGCGCTCGACAATGGCGGATATGCGGCCGCGCTCGTCCAGCACCACCCGCTTTTCCGGCAGTTCCAGATCCAGAGGATCCCGACGGTTGCGTGCGGTCATCAGCGCCCGCCAGCATCCCCACAACGGCTCCAGAACGTTAGCCCCCAACGGGCTTTCTTCCTGGCCGTCGATGATCGCCTGCGCCTGTTCATAGGCGAGGTTCTCGGCGATCCGCACCCTGGCGCGATGGAACGACCACGCCTTCAGCTCGCCCTGCTCCGACAGGCGAAGCTCGGCCACAAGCACCGCCTTGCCGGCCCCCGATTTCAGGCTGCACGCTCCTGCCGACAAGGCCTCAGGCAACATCGGCACCACCTGATCGGGGAAATAGACGCTGTTGCCACGATCAAAGGCCGACCGATCGAGCGCCGTTCCCGGCCGCACATACCAGCTGACGTCGGCAATGGCGACCAGCAGACGCCAGCCGCTGCCGTCCGGCTCGGCGTAAACGGCATCATCGAAATCACGGGCGTCGGCCGGGTCAATGGTCACGAAGGGAATGGCGGTCCAGTCCGCGCGTGGGCCAAGCGGCCGGTTTTCGGCACGCTGGGCCTCGTCTTCAACTCCGGAAGGAAACTCTGCCGGTATCCCCTTGGAAGCAATGGCAATGTCTGAAAGTGAAAGGCCGGTGGCGAACGGGTCTCCCAGCAATGCCGTGACATGGGCGACCGAACGCTGGCCGGAACCTTTCAATTCGGCGCGGACCAGCATCCCCGGAGAGACTTCAGCACTGTGATGTATTGGCCAGCGCCGGCGCGATCGCTTGTCGACCGGCTGCAGATGCAGCGCCCCATCGTCATCCTTGCGAACCACCCCAAGCATATGGGCATGGCCACGCGGCAGCCGCTTGATCACCACCCCAAGATAACGCGGCGGCTCGCCCGAGATACGGGCAAGAATGCGGTCACCGGGTTTCAGACGCTCGGCCAGATGGCCTCGACGATTCGCCTGCGCCACCACCACATCCGGGGCGGTGCCCTCATGCTCCCACCGTTCCGGGCGGGCGACGATACGAGCCCCTTGCGCGAACACCACGCTAAGCACGGTTACCCGAGGCAGTCCTCCGCCCATATGAAACGACCGCCCCGGCCCGGAATCCAGCACCCCCTCCTCTTCAAGCTCGCCCAGCAGCTGCTTCAGAGCCTGGCGCTCGGCACCTTTCAGGTGAAAGGCTCGGGCAATCTCGCGCTTGCCAACCGAAGTGCTGGATTGACGGATAAAGGCCAGTATGGCGTCCCGGTCAGGTAGCGTCATGCACGTTCCTCTTTCCGTTGTCGGGCTGTCAGACTCCCTTGGAAGTCGGTTTGCGGGCCGTATTCCTGCTTGCGGCGGGCTTGCTTGCGGCAGCCTTCTTGCGCGATTTGGCGGCTGTTTTGGCTGGGGCAGCCTTGCGCTTGCGCGCGGGGCTGCTGGCCGCACGCTCGGCCAGCATCGCCACTGCCTGCTCCATGGTCAACGATTTGGGATCAACGCCCTTCTTCACCGTGGCATTGGTGGTGCCATCAGTCACATAGGGTCCAAACCGCCCATCCAGCACCTTTACCTCGGCACCGGTTTCCGGGTGTGGTCCCAAAAGCATCAGCGGCTCTGCCGGCACTCGCCGGTTTCCGCCCTTTGGCTCGGCAAGTTTCACCACGGCCGCATTCATCCCGATCTCGAACAGATCGTTGCTGTCTTTCAGATTGGCGTATTTGCCATCATGCAGCAGATAAGGCCCGTATCGGCCGAGATTGGCGATAATGGGAAGCCCGGTTTCGGGGTGAATGCCTACTTCACGCGGCAACGACAGCAGTTGCAGGGCCTTGTCGAGATCGATCTCGCCCCAGTCACGGGGAATGCTCGAGCGTTTGTCCCCTGATTGCACATAGCGGCCAAAGCGGCCGGTTTTCACCTCTACAGCGAGGCCAGTGGTCGGGTCGTCGCCAAGGGCCGTCGGGCCATCCTGCTCGTTACCGCCGGCAAGCTGGCGGGTGTAGCGGCATTCGGGGTAATTCGAGCACGAGATGAAAGGGCCGTAACGGCCTACCTTCAGGCTGAGCCTGCCTTCTCCGCAGCTGGGGCAACGGCGCGGATCGCTGCCATCGGCATGCGGCGGAAACAGGTGCGGCGCCATGAAGCTGTCGAGGGCATCCTCGATCTCCATCGGGCTGTGCTTCAGCACCTCCTCGGTCTTGGGTTTGAAATCGCGCCAGAAATCTCGCAGAACGGTGCGCCAGTCGGCGGTATCGGCGGAAATGTCATCGAGCTGCGATTCCAGACCGGCCGTGAAATCATACTCGACATAGCGCTCGAAAAACCGCTCGAGGAACGCCGTAACGATCCGCCCTTTTTCCTCGGGGATGAAGCGTTTCTGCTCAAGCCGCACATAATCGCGGTCTTTCAGCACCTGGATGATCGATGCATAGGTGGACGGCCGGCCAATCCCCAGTTCCTCCAGCCGCTTCACAAGGCTGGCCTCGGAATAGCGGGGCGGTGGCTGGGTGAAATGCTGCGTTTTTTCAGCACGTTCAGTGATAAGGCTGTCACCTGTCATCAGCCGCGGCAGGCGGGCATCCTCGCCGTCGTCTCCGCCCGGAAGCTGGCTGGTGTCCTGCTCGTCCTGCCCCTCGGCATAGAGGGCCAGGAAGCCGGCAAACACCACGACAGTCCCGGTTGCACGAAGGCCGGTCAATCCATCGGCCGACACCATGTCGACGGTGGTGCGCTCAAGGTGTGCGCTGGCCATTTGCGAGGCAATCGCCCGTTTCCAGATCAGGTCATACAGCCGCGCCTCGCTTCCTGACAGCCCCGAAGCCGAAGCCACCCTGCCCATGTCGGTGGGGCGGATGGCTTCATGCGCTTCCTGCGCATTCTTGGCTTTCACACTGTAATGGCGCGGATTTTGTGGAACATAGTCGCGTCCATAACGTTCCATCACCACATCGCGGGCCTGTGCAATGGCCCCGGCATCCATGGAAACGCCGTCGGTGCGCATATAGGTGATCAGGCCTGCCTCATACAGTTTCTGGGCGGTGCGCATGGTGTCCTGCGCCCCCATCCCCAGCTTGCGCGACGCCTCCTGCTGCAAGGTAGAGGTGGTGAACGGCGGCGCCGGATGGCGCAGCACATCCTTCTTTTCAACCGACGACACGCTGAAACCCGCTGCAGCCACTGTTTGGCGGGCGGCCTCGGCGCTTGCCTCATCAGGAAGTGCGAACTTGTCGAGCTTGCGCCCATCGAGCATCGTCAGCCGCGCGGTAAAGCCATGCCCGCCGGCTGTTTTCATGGCCGCCTCGACCGTCCAGTATTCCTTCGCGATGAACTGTTCGATCTCGCGCTCGCGCTCGACGATCAGCCGCAAGGCCACCGACTGCACCCGCCCGGCACTGCGCGCCCCCGGCAGCTTGCGCCACAGCACCGGCGACAGGGTGAACCCCACCAGATAATCGAGCGCCCGCCGCGCCAGATAGGCATCGACCAGTGGCTGATCGACGTCACGCGGGGCGGCCATCGCCGTCTTGACGGCATCCCGGGTGATGGCATTGAAGGTGATGCGCTTCAGAGCTTCGGGCTTCACCGCCTTTTTCTGCTTCAGCAGTTCGGCAAGGTGCCAGCTGATCGCCTCACCTTCGCGATCAGGGTCGGTGGCCAGAATCACCCGGTCGGCGGTTCTGGCGGCGTCGGTGATTGCCTTCAATTGCCTGGCGCGATCGGCCGATACTTCCCAGCGCATCGCAAAATCGGCATCCGGATCGACGCTGCCATCCTTGGCGGGCAGGTCGCGGACATGGCCGAAACTGGCAAGCACCCGCGCCTTGCCACCCAGATAACCCTCGATGGTCCGCGCCTTGGCTGGCGATTCTACAATGACAAGATCCATCCGGTGTCCTTCCTGAGGCGCGGCCCAATAGCCGCCCCCAACCGGATAAAGCAACCTCGCAAGGCCCGATCAGCCAGCCAGAGCCACCCGCCCACCCGCCAGACGCACCACCTTGCCCTCGATCTCAAGGTCGGCCAGCAGCGCCTGAACGTCAGCCGCCGTTCGTCCTGACAACCGCACGAGTTCGTCGATGGCGACACCTGAAACCGTCAGCAGATCAGTAAAAGCATCGGGTGAAGGGGGCTCGGGCCCCGCAGGCTGTTGCTCGGCCGGTGGCCGCATATGCACCAGTGACGCCCCCCTGTTGCGGGGTTGCGGTTGTGGCTGCCGCACCAGGGGCTGAAAAGGTGACAGCGCTGCCAGCACATCCGCTGCATTCTCAACCAGTATCGCTCCATCCTTCAGAAGGCTGTTGCCACCGCCCGAACGCGGGTCCGACGGGTGGCCCGGCACCACCATCACATCGCGCCCGGCCTCGGTGGCGATACGTGCCGTGATGAGGCTTCCCGAACCCTTTGCCGCCTCGATCACCACCAGCGCCTGGGCAACTCCGGCAATCAGCCGGTTACGGCGCGGGAAATGGCGCGCCTGCGGCTCGACGCCGGGGGGTTGCTCGGAAATCAGCAGCCCTTCCTCGGCGATCCTGCGCTGCAGATTGGCGTGTTCGCTCGGATAGGCGATATCCAGCCCACCGGCGACACAGGCTATGGTGCACCCCGGCCGGGCACCGGTATGGGCGGCATGGTCGATTCCGCGCGCCAACCCCGATACGATGACGAACCCAGCCTGCGCCAGTTCCGCCGCCATGGCGCGGGCAAGGCCCTGCCCCACCGCGCTGGCGTTCCGGGCCCCCACCATGGCAATCGCCGGACGCCCGGCCAGAGACACATCCCCGCTTGTCAGCAGCAAAGGCGGCGGGTCGGCCAGTTCCGCCAGCAGGGGCGGATAATCTGCCTCTCCTGCGAACAGGTGGCGCATGCCCAATCTGGCGGTGGTCGCAAACTCTGCTTCCACACCTGGGGGTGCCAATCGTTTGCCGGCATCCAGCAGCGCCTCAATGGCTGAACGTGCGTTGCCATGGCGCTTCAGCAACTGCCAATAGGTAACAGCGCCGATGCCATCGG
The DNA here is from genome assembly GCA_039808025.1 of Sphingomonadaceae bacterium. Classification (GTDB taxonomy): domain Bacteria; phylum Pseudomonadota; class Alphaproteobacteria; order Sphingomonadales; family Sphingomonadaceae; genus Sandaracinobacteroides. The sequence continues at coordinate 40,403 of JBDHSK010000002.1, forward strand.
TGCGGATCAGCCGCAGCCGCGCCAGGCGCTCAGGCTCGGCAAGGGTTCCCGCTGGTTCCGTCGTCACTTGCTGCCGATCCGTGGCTCCGTTCCCGCAAGCAGCCGGCGGATATTCTCACGGTGGGTGCGCAACACCCACAGCGCCAGTACCAGAATGATCAGCGCCGGCCGCAGCTGATGCATCGCCCCGAGGGTTGCAGCAGCCGCAAAGCCGCCAGCCATCCCCCCCAGCGACGAGATCCGGCTGGCCAACGCCACCCCGAGCCAGGCCACTGCAAAAGCTAGCCCGGCCAGCGGGCTGAGCATCAGGCACACCCCCAGCAGGGTCGCCACCCCCTTGCCACCACGAAACTTCAACCACAGCGGGTGCACATGGCCAACAAACGCACCAGCACCAGCGGCAAGTGCCGCCGTCTCTCCCGCAAAGTGCTGGCCCAGCCACACTGCCAGTGCCCCCTTGCCGGCATCGAGCAGCAGGGTGGCAGCCGCCAGACCCTTTCGCCCGGTGCGCAGCACATTGGTGGCGCCGATATTTCCCGAGCCGATGGCGCGGATATCGCCCCCACCGGCGGCATAGGTCAGTAGCATCCCGAAGGGGATGCTACCAAGAAAATAGCCGATGACGGCCCAAAGAGCAGATGATTCCACGGCGACAGGCTACAGGCTTCGATCAGGGGTCTGCAAGCGGGCCGTTGCCTCTATCTCGATCCGCATCAACGGATCCATCAGCCGGGCCTCGAGCATGGTGGCGGCCGGTCGAACAACACCCAGCCAGCGCCGCAGAATCGGCCAGCAGAGCTGGAACTCGGTGGCATCGGCCAGCAGATAGCGCACCCGCACGAGATCGGCGATGCCGCCACCGGCTTGACGCAGTGCCGCATCGATGTTGGCAAGTGCCTGCTCGCACTGCGCCTCGACGCCATCGGGCAGTTGCATCGTCTGGTAATCATAGCCGGTGGTGCCCGAAACGAACACCCAGCCATCGGCTACGACAGCGCGCGCGTAGCCGATATCCTGCTCAAAGCGTGATCCAGAGCTGATGCAGGTTCGCATATTATTCCCGATGATAGGGGTGACCGCCCAGAATCGACCAGGCACGATACAGTTGCTCGGCCAGCATCACCCTTGCCAGCAGATGCGGCCAGGTAGCCGGGCCGAACGCCAGAACGAGATCGGCGCGATCTCGGGTCTCAGAGTCATGGCCATCTGCCGGACCAAGCAGAAACCGCACCTCGCGCACGCCGTCATCACGCCAGCGCCCCAATACTGCCGCCAGTTCGGTGCTGGGAAGGGAACGGCCGCGCTCGTCAAGCACAACGGTGCGGGCATTGCCGGCCGGTGGAAAGCGACCACCATCGGGCAATTCCGTGATGGTCGCCCCCCAGGTGATGCGCTTCAGATAGCGGGCCACAAGCTCGGCCTCCGGGCCTCTGCCGGCCTTGCCGAACGCCAGAACCGACAGTTTCAGGGCCGGGCGCCCGCAGCCCTGACCGGGGCGCCGCCAGCATCGAAATTCCACATCTTCTCAAGGTTGTAGAACTGCCGCACTTCCGGCCGGAACAGGTGAACGATCACGTCGCTTGCATCGATCAACACCCAGTCGGCCGTTGACAGGCCCTCGATCCGCACGTTGCGGTTCAGGTCGTGCTTGACATCATGCTCGATCCGCTGGGCCAGTGCCGCCACCTGCCGCGCCGATCTCCCCGATGCAATGATCATGTGGTCGGCAATGGTGCTTTTGCCGGCAAGCGGAATCGTGACTATCTCGTCGGCCTGCCCATCCTCCAGACATTTCAGGATACGCGCGTGCAATTGCTCCACGCTGTCGGTGGTGTCGTTCAAATCGCTGTGTCCTCCATGGGAAGCGAAGTCGCCCAATGGGGCGCCTCGCGGCGCACTGCCGTCGCTGATCTCGGGTCAAGCCCAAAACAGGCAAAGCCGATAGCCGGCAGAGTCCAGTTCCTCCACCCGGCGGGGTTGGAGCGACGCCAGCGTCGCAGCCAGCCCATGGCCGGGGCGAACTGGCTGCTGCCAGCATACCCCGGACGCGCAATCACTACAATCGGCACTTCACGGGCAATGCCGCGCCAGTTTGCCCAGCAGTGAAACTGCGCCAGATTGTCAGACCCCATCAGCCACACGAAGCGGACATGGGGAAAACGCCTCTTCAGCGCCCGCAATGTATCGATGGTCAGGCGGGTGCCAAGTGCTGTCTCGATATCGGTGGGGCAAATACGCGGGTGACGCGCCACCCGCCGCGCCGAAGCCACACGCGCAGAAAGCGGTGCCATGCCCGTCACCGGTTTCAGCGGGTTCTGCGGTGAAACCAGCCACCACACGGCATCGAGGTGCAGGCGCTGCAAGGCTGCCACGCTCAGGCGGCGGTGGCCACCATGGGCCGGGTTGAACGACCCGCCCAGCAGGCCGATGGCGAAGCCCCTGTTCAAGCGGGACGCACCTGCCCGTTGCCCGTGATGACCGTCTTGTAGGTGGTCAAACCTTCCAGTGCCACCGGGCCGCGGGCATGCAGCCGGCCGGTAGCAATGCCGATTTCCGCCCCGAACCCGAACTCGCCACCGTCAGCAAACTGGGTCGAGGCATTGTGAATGACGATTGCTGAATCAACCCCCGAAACAAAGCGCGCGGCCGCTACGGCATCATCGGTGACGATGGCGTCGGTATGGCCGCTGCCATGCGCTGCGATATGGGCGATGGCGCCATCCACGCCATCAACCATGGCCGCAGCAGCAATCGCATCAAGATACTCGGTATCCCAGTCGGTTGCCGTCGCCGGTTTCAGGCGGTCGTCAAGGTTCGCCAGCTGCTCATCGGCACGCACTTCGCAGCCGCTGTCCAGCAAGGCCAGCAAAAGTTCGCTCTTGTGCGGGTAGGCGCGATCGATCAGCAGCGTCTCCATCGCCCCGCATACACCGGGCCGCCGCATCTTGGCATTCAGAACGATGGAACGGGCCATCGATTCGTCTGCGTTCCCATCAACATAGACGTGATTGTTACCATCCAGGTGCGCCAGTACCGGCACCCGCGCTTCGGACTGCACCCGCGCCACCAGCCCTTTGCCTCCTCGCGGAATGATCACGTCGATCAGGCCACTGGCCGTCAGCATCGCCCCCACCATCGCCCGATCAGCAGTTTCAACCAGCTGAATGCTGTCGCCTGGAAGCCCGGCAGCCGTCAGTCCCGACGTCAGAGCCGCATGAATGGCGCCGGCCGAATGTAATGCCTCGCGCCCGCAACGCAGGATGGCGGCATTGCCCGACATCAGGCACAGCATGCCGGCATCGGCCGTCACATTGGGCCGCGATTCATAGATGATGCCGATTACCCCCAGCGGCACCCTGACACGCCGGAACTGCAACCCGTTGGGGCGTGTCCACCCGGACATCACCTCGCCCACCGGGTCAGGAAGTTCGGCCAGAGCATCAAGCGCCGCCGCCATCGACTCGATCCGGTCCGGTGTCAGCAACAGACGATCAAGCAAGGCAGGCGACAGACCGGTTGCAGCCGCCATGTCGCAAGCGTTGGCTTCAGCGATGACCAGGGCATCCTTGCGAATGGCAGCCGCCGCCTGCCGCACCGCCGCCACCTTCTGCATGGTGGGCGCAACCGCCACCAGGCGCTGCGCTGCCCGCGCCCGCCCAGCCACCTCGGCCATGTGATCCGTCGCCGCGAGCATGTTCATTCCATCGGCCATGGCAGGCCTATAATGCGAGTCTCCTCAGGCGGGAAGCTTTCATTCCATTGAAAAGCTGCAATTAATTCAATCATCACTCATAAATTGTAATTTCAGGTAAACCTGTGCTACAACTGCAGCGGGCAGATATTATGAATGGGGGTAAGAGTATGATTGCGAAATTCGTGGCAGCGGCTTCCCTGCTGGCAATGACGCCTGCTGTCGATGCAGCGGTGCTGTTCTCCATTTCCGATACCATGGATCCATCCTGGGGAAGCTATTATTTCTTTGTCCCTGTGTTCACCTATGATATCCCGTTTACCGTTGCGTTCGAACTGTCACGGTCATTGGTATCCGGGGAATACCTGGATATGGTTCTTGAACAAAGTACCGTATTGCGTTTATTCAAGGATGGGAATGGTATAGAATACGACTACTATGTATTCCTCTATTCTAATGTATTTACGTTAGTATCACAAGGGTCAGTACCATCATCCAATTATTATTCTTATAATTCATGGTGGGATAATGACTGGGATGGCCCACATTTCTACGAGGAAATGTCTTGGGTAACGCTTCGGGGCATCTGGCTGGATAACGCGATTTACACGCCTTTTGACTGGACTATCACCATCAGCGACGCCATTCCCGAACCAGCAAGCTGGGGGCTGATGATCGCTGGTTTCGGCCTGGTGGGCCTCGCCACCCGCCGGAAGCTGGCTGCCGCTACAGCATGACCAGCTGATCGCGGTGGACGACGGCTGAGCGCGGCGCATAGCCCAGAACCGCAGCGGCCACCTCGCGGCGCTTGCCGGCGATGGCGCGCGCATCGGCTGCATCATAGCTGATCAGCCCGCGGGCAATCACACGGCCAGCCTCGTCCACCACATCAACGGCATCACCACGAACGAACTGGCCCTCAACGGCTGTCACCCCGGCCGAAAGAAGGCTGTTGCCAGCGCGCAACGCCCGGGCCGCTCCTGCATCGACATGCAACCGCCCCTTTACCCGCAACCGGCCGGCAAGCCATGCCTTGCGGGCACGCAATGCCTCGGTGGCCGTGAAAATCGTTCCCTTGCCCGTTGTTTCGAACAGAGCCAGCGGATGGTCGGGTTTGCCAGCGGCAATCAGCACCGGGATGCCGGCGGCATGGGCGATGCGCGCGGCTTCCACCTTGGCGGCCATGCCGCCTGAACCCATGCCCGACGACGACTCGCGGCTGGCCATATGGGCAATGGCGGAAATATCCGTCACGGTTGCAATGAATTGCGCCTGCGGGTCAGTGGCCGGGTTGGCGGTGTAGAGGCCATCGATATCCGACAGCAGGATCACGGCATCGGCACGCCCGGCCTGTGCTGCCCGTGCCGCCAGTCGGTCATTGTCGCCAAAGCGGATCTCTTCGGTTGCAACCGAATCATTCTCGTTGAGGATCGGCACCACACCCAGCGACAACAGGCGATCGATCGTGGCGCTGGCATTCAGCCAGCGACGGCGGTCCTCGAAATCCCCCAGGGTGAGAAGGATCTGCGCAGCAGCAATGCCATGTTCGGCCAGCAGCCGTGCCCACAATCCGGCCAGCAGAATCTGGCCGGTTGCAGCTGCCGCCTGGGCATCCTCAAGGCTGGCGCGCCCCCCCCTGGCCAACCTCAGACGCCGCGACCCAAGCGCAATGGCTCCTGAAGAAACCACCATGATCTGCTGGCCGGCCTGATGGCGCGCCGCCAGATCGGCAACCAGCGTCTTCAGCCAGTCCTGCCGCACCTCGCCATCGCTTGCCACCAGCAGCGACGACCCCACTTTCACCACCAGCCGTCGCGCCGCAGCCGGTGCAAACATGGCAGCCCGTGCGGCGCTCACAGTGGCGACCAGCTCTCGTCGCCCGAGGCGGGGACCTTGGCATCTGCAACACCTAGGGCGTCGAGAACGGCATCGAGCACGGCCTCCATTCCCGCGCCGGTCATGGCCGAGACCACGATCGGCTTCTGCCCGGTGCGCCTTTCAATGGCGCGACTTACCGCCGCGATCTTCTGTGGCGTTGCGGTATCCGCCTTCGACAACAGCACCATCTCCACCTTGTCATCGAGGCCGGCGCCATAGGCTTCCAGCTCGCCGCGGACGATATCATAGCCGGCAGTTGGCGCTTCGCCGCCGGCATCGACAAGATGCAGCAGCAGCCGGCAACGCTCGACATGGCCGAGAAAGCGGTCCCCGATCCCTGCCCCGTCGGCTGCCCCTTCGATAAGACCGGGAATATCCGCCATTACGAACTCGTGCCCGTGGTGGGAAACGACGCCAAGTTGTGGCCGCAAGGTGGTGAAGGCATAGGCGCCCACCTTGGCCTTGGCATTGGTTACCGCATTGAGAAAGCTGGATTTCCCGGCGTTGGGCAAACCAACCAGCCCGACATCGGCCAACAGCTTCAATCGCAGCCACACCGACATTTCGGTGCCGGGAAAACCCTTCTGGAACTGGCGCGGGGCGCGGTTGGTGCTGCTTTTGTAGTGGGCATTGCCCTTGCCGCCATCCCCGCCACGCAGCAGCAGCACCTGCTGCCCCGGCTGTTCAAGATCGGCGAGCAGTGTGCGCTCGTCATCGTCGGCCAGGATCTGGGTGCCGACGGGAACCGGTATGACGAGGGTTTCGCCGTTGGCGCCATGGCGATCGCTACCCATGCCGTGATGGCCGCGCTGGGCGCGAAAATGCTGCGTATAGCGGAAATCAATAAGGGTATTAAGCCCTTCGACCGCCTTGAAAATGATATCTCCGCCCTTGCCGCCATTGCCACCGTTCGGGCCGCCGAATTCAATGAATTTTTCGCGCCGGAAGCTGACACAGCCATCGCCGCCCCACCCGGACTTGAGGTGAATCTTGGCCTGATCGAGAAACATCATGGTGCAGAGGCCTTAACATGAAAAAGGCCGGGGACAGCCCGGCCTTCCCTGTTCAGTGCTGAAAGCAGCGTTATTCCGCCGCTTCGGCAACCCTGATCGACACATATTGCCGGCCCTGCTTGCCTTCGTGAAAATCCACCCGGCCGTTGGCGGTGGCAAACAGCGTGTGATCACGGCCAATGCCGACATTGGTGCCCGGATAGAATTTGGTGCCGCGCTGGCGAACGATGATGTTGCCGGCCACCGCTTCCTGGCCACCGAACAGCTTCACACCCAGACGCTTGGAATGCGAGTCGCGACCGTTGCGTGACGAGCCGCCTGCCTTTTTATGTGCCATTGTTCAGGCTCCTTTACGCGATCGAGAGAATCTTCAGAACCGTCTGATACTGACGGTGGCCGTTACGGCGGCGATAGTTGTGACGGCGGCGCTTCTTGAAGATGATCACCTTCTCGCCACGGTTCTGGGCAACGATCTCGGCCGTCACCTTCACCTTGCCGGCGTCTTTCAGAGTACCGCCATCCGACACGAGAAGCACATCGGCGAGCTCGATCTTGCTGCCGGCTTCTCCGTCGAGCTTTTCCACGATGATATGATCATCGGCGGAAACCCGATACTGCTTGCCACCCGTGCGAACCACCGCGAACATCAGACTATCCTCAAACCGGAAAGATGAAAAGCGCAGCGACCCCACCCGGGAACGGGTGAAACGGCGCTGCGAACGGCGGCCCTATGGGGAAAATCCACGGCGCTGTCAACCGTGGCGCGCTACCCTCAGCCCGAGTTTCTGAGCGCGGTGGCAATAGCATTCAGCGACATCTGCAACCCCTCGGCAATGCGGTAATCGGTCTCGCCGGCGCGGTGGCGCTTCAGAAGCTCTACCTGCAAAAGGTTCAGCGGCTCGATATAGGGAAGCCGCAGCCGGATCGAGGCATCGAGCGCCGGGTTGCTTTCCAGCAGGCGCGACTGGCCGGAAATCTCCATCACGCTGTCCACCGTCAGTCGCCAGCCATCCTGTATCCGCCTGAACAGCGGCTGCCCTTCGGGGCCGGCCAGTTCAGCGTAACGGGCGGCAATCCCCATGTCCGACTTGGCAAGCACCATCTCCATATTGGCCATCATCGTCTGGAAAAACGGCCATTCCGCCATCATGGCTTTCAGCAATCCCTTGTCGGCAAATCCGGAAAACGCCTGCCCGGCGCCATACCAGCCGGGAAGCATCACCCGCGCCTGCGACCAGCTGAACACCCACGGGATGGCGCGCAGGTCCTCGATGGCATCAGACCGGGTGCGCGAAGGTGGCCGCGAGCCGATCTTCAGGTCGCCGATCTCACGGATCGGCGTCATGGCGTGAAAGAAGGCCCTGAACCCCGGTTCCTTGTAGATGAGGTCGCGGTAGGCTGTCATCGCCAGATCAGAGAGGCTGTCCATGGCCGTGCAGAAACGCTCGAACTGCGCCCTGTCGATTTCCGGCGGATCAAGCGTTGCATACAAGGTGGCCGCAGCCATGCTGTCGAGCGTGCGCGCCGCCGCTTCCGGAGAGCCGTATTTGGCAGCGATGATTTCTCCCTGCTCGGTGATGCGGATGCGGGCGTTCACAGTGCCTGGCGGCTGGGCGCGGATGGCAGCAAAGCTCGACCCGCCACCCCGGCCGACCGACCCGCCACGCCCATGGAACAGCTGAATGGGCACATCAGCCTCGGCAAATACCTTCCCCAGTTCCTCGCTGGCGCGGTACAGTTCCCATGTTGATGTAAGGTGGCCGCCATCCTTGTTGCTGTCGGAATAGCCGATCATCACTTCCTGGGCGCCACGCGCCCGTGCCGCCTCGGCCACCGCCGGCAGTGCCAGAAACGCCTGCATAATACCGCTGGCAGCCTTCAGGTCGGCAATGGTTTCAAACAGCGGCACCACCATCAGGTGCGGGCGAGGCGGAGATCCCGGAGTCAGCAACCCGGTTTCGCGCATCATCAGCATCGGCTCAAGCAGGTCGGAAAGGCTCGCGGTCTTGGATATGATCGACGTGGTGATCGCGGCATTGCCCTGCCGGGTGCGGGCGTCTGCCGCTGCCCTGAAGATCGCCAGTTCCTCGCGGGTCTTGTCACTCAGCCGGGCATAGGGCGTTGTCAGCAGACGCGGGCTTGCCAGCTCTTTCAAAAGCAACGCCACCCGTTGGGGTTCAGGCAAGGCCCGATAATCCGGCTCCACTCCGGCAGTTGCCAGCAGTTCCGCAACGCAGCTTTCATGAACATCGCTGTTCTGGCGCAGATCAAGGGTGGCCAGATGAAAGCCGAACAGGCGCACGGCCAGGCGCAGCGTATCAAGCGCACCACCCCCCACACCGGCCAGCGCCGCCCCTTCTGCCAGCACATCGAGATCGGCCGAAAACTGCTGCGGGGTTTCATAGCATTCCCCGCTCACCCGTGGCGGGCGTGGCGGCTCTCCGGCGCCAAGATAGCGCATGGTGGCGGCCAGACGCGCATAGATACCGGTCAGCGCCCGGCGATAGGGTTCATCCTTGCGGGCCGGTGACGGATCGTTTCCCCGTTCCGCCAGCCGCTCCACCCGTTCAAGAATGGGCGCAACTTCAGAGGAGATCGACAGTTCCGCCCCCAGATGATGCACCTGATCCAGATACCAGATGAACAGGGCGCGTGCCCCGCCGGCCAGCGCCAGCTTCAGCGATTCCGCCTGAACATTGGGATTGCCGTCGCGGTCACCGCCAATCCAGCTGCCAACCGCCAGAAACGGTGCCGGCGTTTCACCGAAGGCCTGCGACCAGTGCTGTAACAGCGCCGGCATCACCGGCACGAAATCCTCGGCAAGCCACTGCAACGCAATCTCGATTTCGTCGGCAACCCTTATGCGTTCCACCCGCAACGGCCGGGTCTGCCACAGCAGCGCCACCTGCCGGTGAATCGCCTGCTCGATCGATTCGCCGGTAGCAGTAGTGGTCACGCCGCGATCCGCCAGCTCCATCAAGTCGGCAATGCGGTTGCGGTGGTCGATCATGCTCTTGCGCCGCACCTCGGTCGGGTGCGCCGTCAGCACCGGCATCACCCGGGCGCGCTGCAACGTCGCCAGGATGGTTTCACGGGCAATGCCCTTGCTTTCAAGATCGGCAACGGCGTCGGTGAGGCCAGGGGTTTTCTCAAGGGCGGCGCCCGATGCGCCGGCCATCTGCCGGTCCTCGGCGAGGTTCGCCAGCATGGAAAACAGCATGAACGCCCGCAGGAAATCAGCGGTATCATCGAGGGTAAGCGCCCCCAGTTGCGAGGAAACCGTCACCACATCGGCACGTCCGCGATAGCGGTTCACCGAAGCGGAACGAATCGCCTCGATGCGACGGAACAGCGCCTCTCCGCCTCGCTCGCGGATGACATCACCCAGAATGCGCCCCAGCATGCGGATATCCGGGTTCTGGATCGTCGGCGGTTGGGCTTTGGTCACGCATTCCTCCTCTCGCATTTGCAGCATAGACCCGCCCGCCAACTGCGGCTAGGGAAAACATCCGGGTCGGACCGGAAGGGGGAATGATGGTCGCCCGTGTGGCAACGCTTGCCTATGTCGGGCTTGAAGCCCGGCCTGTTGATGTTCAGGTGCAACTGGTGCCCGGCCAGTTCGGCTTTCTGGTGGTGGGCCTGCCCGACAAGGCCGTCAAGGAAAGCCGTGATCGGGTCACGGCGGCCTTTGCAGCACTGGGGCTTGCCATGCCCGCCAAGCGCATCACCGTGAACCTCGCCCCGGCCGACCTCGAAAAGAACGGCTCCCACTATGATCTGCCGATCGCCCTTGGCCTGCTTGCGGCGATGGGCATCGTCGATGCTGAACAGCTGGGGCGCTATGTGGCGGTGGGCGAGCTGGCACTTGACGCCCGCATCACGGCTACCCCCGGGGTGTTGCTGGCGGCCATGTATGCCGCCAGTCACGACATGGGATTGATCTGCCCCGGTACGCAAGGCCCGGAGGCGGCCTGGCTGATGAGCGATCGCCTTGGGCTGGATGTGCTGGCGGCCCCTGATCTCAATGCTCTGGTCAGCCACTTCCGTGGCAGCGCCCTGCTGTCACCGCCCGATCCGGCCCGGCTGGAGGCCAGAGCATTCACCGGCCCAGACCTCGGCGATGTGAAGGGGCAGGAAACCCCGAAACGCGCGCTCGAGATTGCAGCTGCCGGTGGCCACAACCTGTGCATGAACGGTCCGCCAGGGGCGGGCAAATCCATGCTGGCGGCCGCCCTTCCCGGTATCCTGCCACCACTCTCCACGCCCGAAGCCCTGGAGGTGGCGATGATCGCATCGGTGGCCGGCACGCTGGAAGGCGGCCGCATTGCCCGGCACCGCCCCTTTCGCTCACCCCACCATTCGGCGTCGATGGCGGCACTGGTGGGGGGCGGGCCGCGCGCCCGCCCCGGCGAAGTCAGCCTTGCCCATCTGGGTGTGCTGTTTCTAGATGAATTGCCCGAGTTCCAGCGCCCGGTACTCGATGCCCTGCGACAGCCGCTGGAACGCGGCGAGGTGGAAGTGGCCCGCGCCGCCGTTCACGCCACCTACCCGGCCCGCGTGCAACTGGTGGCAGCGATGAACCCATGTCGCTGCGGCCATCTGGCCGATGCCGCACTTGCCTGTTCGCGCGCCCCGCGCTGCGCTGATGATTACCAGTCGCGCATTTCTGGCCCGCTGATCGACAGGATCGACATTTTCGTTGATATTCAGGCGGTCAAGGCAAGCGATCTTGCCCTGCCCCCACCCGCCGAGGGCAGCGCCGAGGTGGCAGCGCGGGTCGCGGCTGCGCGCGCCGTACAGACCGCTCGCTATGCCGGCACCAGTGCGCGCTGCAACGCCGAAGCTGATGGCAAGCTACTGGAAACACCGGACATGCTGGCTGACGATGCACGGACACTGCTGTTGCGGGCCGCTGAAACCCTGAAACTGTCAGCGCGCGCCTGGGTGCGCACCCTGCGGGTGGCGCGATCGGTTGCCGATCTCGCTGGTGCAGCGCGCACCGAACGCGCACATGTCGCCGAGGCGCTGGGTTTCCGCAGGCCCTTGCGCCAGCAGGGCTGAAATCTGCTGTTGCCCCACCGCCCCGGTTCTGCGAAACTTCGGGTATAGACCATGGGCGGGGGCCAACCATGCTGGAACCACTACGGAAATACGCCATCTTTTCCGGCAGGGCGCGCCGCAAGGAATTCTGGCTGTGGCAACTGCTGATCGGAGTGGTCACTGCGTTTCTACTGTCCCTTTCCAGGCCGGTATTCAATCCGTATATCGATTCTCCTGGCGACAAGCTGATTACCGGGTTCGTCAACCCTGTCTTCTCCACCATCCTGTTTGTTTTTCTGGCGGCAATCTTTCTGCCCAGCCTCGCTGTTCAGGTTCGCCGCCTGCACGGCAACAACAAAAGCGGATGGTGGCTGTTGTTGGGGATCACCGGTATTGGCAGTCTCGTGCTGCTGGTTTTTTATCTGCTGGATGGCACCAGGGGCCCCAATCGCTTTGGCGCCGATCCTAAAGGACGTATTTCATGAGCCTGATGTTCCAGCCTTTGCGGAAATATGCGGTATTCACCGGGCGGGCGCGAAGGCTGGAATACTGGCTGTTCCACCTGTTTCTGGCCTTCATGGAGATTGCACTGTTCACATGGATCATCGCCAGCGCCGCCAGCAATGCCGTCACTGACAAAAGCGTTTTCGTCGATGACACCATGGTCTTTCAGCAGATGGTGGCAAGTGGCAGCCCGTCATTCTGGCCGATGATGGCCTTTCTGGCCTTTGGCCTTTTCATGTTTCTGCCGACACTGGCCGTTTCGGTGCGCCGGCTGCACGAAGCGGATTTTTCCGGATGGTGGGTGCTGATCGGCATCATTCCCGGCGGGGCGCTGGTGCTGCTGATCTTCTTCCTGATCGATGGCACCCGTGGCATCAACCGCTACGGGCCCGATCCCAAGGGCCGGCAGCCGATCCCGCTCTCCTGATCGGGCGCCAGATTTCCTGATTGACCGCGCGGTCGGTCAGGATACGGGCGCTGACTGGTTATGCTCTTTCTGCTCCCGCCGGCCTTCCCATTCCGCAACCACCGCCGTTGCCACGGCGTTCCCCACCACATTGCTGGCTGAACGCCCCATGTCGAGGAAGTGATCTACTGCCAGAATCAGCACCAGCCCGGCTTCGGGGATGTTGAAAAAGCCCAGCGTTGCAGCAATCACCACCAGCGAGGCGCGCGGCACCCCGGCCATCCCCTTCGAGGTGACCAGCAGCAGCAGCAGCATGGTGATTTCCTGCAGGAAGGTCAGCTCGATCCCGTAGGCCTGGGCAATGAAGATCGTTGCAAACGAACAATACATCATCGAGCCATCAAGGTTGAAGCTGTACCCCAGCGGCAGAACGAAGCTGGATATCTTTGGCGGGATCCCGAACCGGTCGAGAGCGTCGAGGGTCTTGGGGTAGGCCGCCTCGGAACTGGCAGTGGAAAAGGCCAGCACGAATGGATCCCAGATTTCGCGGGCAAGCCGAACCACATTCTTCATGCCGATCACCACGCCGCCCGCCGCCAGCACCGTCAGCATCAGCAACGACAAGGCGACATAAAAACCACCCATGAAGGCGCCATACGTCAGCACCACCGACAGGCCGCGTTCGGCGATGGTGGCAGTTACGGCCGCAAAAACCGCAATCGGCGCGGTTTTCATTACATACCCCGTCACGATCAGCATCAGGTGCATCAGCCCGTCCATCGCCTTCAGCAGTGGCAAGCCTTTTTCACCCATGGCGGCCAGCGCCGTACCGGCAAACAACGAGAAGATGACGATCTGCAGGATCTCGTTATTGGCCATCGCCTCAAAAATCGATTTCGGCACCAGATGTGTGACGAAGGTTTTCAAGTTGAAGGCTTCCCTCTCAACCCCGGAACTGCTGTCAACGGGCGGCAACGGCAGATCGAGGCCGACGCCCGGCTGCAGGAAATTGACGGCGACAATACCAATCACAATCGACACCATCGATGCGCCGATGAACCACAGGATGGCACGACCACCAATCCGCCCCAACGCGCTGGCATCCCCACCCATATGGCCGATCCCGGAAATCAGCGCCGCCAACACCAGCGGGGCGATGATCATCTTGATGAGCCGCAGGAACAGATCTGTGATGATCGACAGATTGTGGGCCACTTCCGAAGCGGCCTCGGCCGTCAGGGTGCGGTTGGCAACGAATCCGGCAATCAACCCCAGCACGAGGGCGACCAGAATCCAGAAGGTGAGATTTCTACGCAATGAAGACTCCGCCCGGCTGATAATTCGTTAGGTGCCAGCCCGAAGCCATTGTTGCAACCCGAACTTTAGCCAGCCGCAGCAGGGACCTGCATCCGTGACATCGGTTGGAACTGGCCAAGGGGGCAATTGCGGCTCATCGGGGTGGATGAAGGCCCCAGCCCCAGCACCGAGATGGTATCGGTGTTGCACAACTGCATGCCGCGGCCATTGTGCCGGATGCGCGAACCAAACCGCAGATCCTGACACTGGAAGGGCAACTGATTGCGATAACGCCGATTCCCGGCCATCTCGAATTCGATCACGGTATCACTCACCACATTGAAGCCACGAATTTGCGCGGAATTGATGCAGTTTACCGGCTCTCCATCAGCCACCCAGACATAGCGGGACTGGCTACCACCGCTGTTGCTGCAACTGCCCATAAGCAGTGCGCCACCCAATGCAGAAGCCAGCAACAGCAGATCATGAACCTGCATGGCCAACCCTCCTCTTCGCAATCAGATATCGCTATTATTCAGCATTGAAACGCAATAAAAATCATTTGGGGCTGACCAAAGTATCAGTATATAACGAAATCTCCCCAACATGGGGGACTGTAAACAGGGAGAGTTACCATGCGCAATATGTTTCTGGCAGCGACCGCTTTGGCGCTTGCCACCGTCACCACACCCGCTTCAGCGGCGATCCAGAACGTTCCGGTTCCTAGCACCAACTACATCACCTTCGGCGGTGTTGACTGGGCCTGGGCCAGCCCCTGCTCGCCCGGTGGATGCTGGGCGGGTGCCGAAATCGACATGAGCTACCAGTCCACCCAGGGCTGGCGCATCGCCACGGCGGCTGACCTGCTGACTGGCCCTGCCCCGTCTGATTTCCTCGACGGAAGCGGCAATGTCATCTGCGCCTCCAACTGGTTCACCCATCTGTTCTCCCACTGCGACTATGGTGATGCAACAAGCGGTTATATCTGGAACGCACCGGGGCCGAATGGACAGAACGCAGCTGCTGAAACCTGGGTGCTTCGTGACGGCAACGGCGCCGTGCCGGAAGCGGCCACCTGGGCACTGCTGATTGCTGGCTTCGGGCTGGTTGGCACGGCGCTGCGTCGGCGCACACCCGCCACGGCCTGAAACAGCGGCAACCAACAAGAAGGGCGGCGGGGAACAATCCCCCGCCGCCCTTTTTTTCATCCTGCGTCGTATTCAGCGGCTGGGAACTGGCCTGTCGCCGCTGTAATCGTAAAAGCCGCGTCCGCTTTTCCGCCCCGTCCACCCGGCTTCCACATATTTCACCAGCAGGGGTGCCGGGCGGTATTTCTGGTCTCCGGTTGCCGCCACCATCACTTCCATTACCGCCTTCAACGTGTCGAGTCCGACAAAATCCGCCAGAGTGAGCGGCCCCATCGGAAGATTGGCGCCCAGCTTCATTCCGGCATCAATATCCTCGACGCTGCCTACCCCTTCCCCAAGGGCAAAGATCGCTTCGTTCATCATTGGGCAGAGCACGCGGTTGACGATGAATCCAGGGCTGTCTTCGGCCACGATCACCGTTTTTCCCAACCCCTCGGCAAAGGCCCTGGCCCGATTGCGGGTTTCGTCTGAGGTGGCAAGGCCGGGGATCACTTCCACCAGCTTCATCACCGGAACCGGGTTGAAGAAGTGGAGGCCAACGAAATGCTGCGGTCTGTCGGTAGCGGCTGCCAGCATGGTGATGGAAATGGAAGACGTGTTGGTGGCCAGCAGTGCATCGGCCCGCAACCGTCCGGCAAGACCCGCAAAGATCTTCTTCTTCAGCTCGGGGTTTTCGGTGGCCGCCTCGATCACGACATCGGAATCCAGCAGCGGCTCGGTGCTGCCGGCAGTGGTGATGCGCGCCAGCAAGGAATCGACGGCGGATTGATCCATCGCCCCCTTTGCCAGCTGACGGCCCAGCCCCTTGGCAATGGCCGCCTTGCCAGCCTCGGCACGCGATGCCTCGATATCGCTCAGCACCACCTGATGGCCGGCTGCAGCCGCAACCTGCGCGATGCCCGAGCCCATCAGCCCGGCACCGATCACCCCCACCTGCATGGTCAGAGCTTGCCAGTCAGTTCAGGCACGATAGTGAACAGGTCGCCCACCAGTCCGAAATCCGCCACCTGGAAGATCGGCGCCTCTTCGTCCTTGTTGATGGCAACGATCACCTTCGAATCCTTCATCCCGGCCAGATGCTGGATGGCGCCCGAAATGCCGATCGCCACATAAAGCTCAGGAGCGACGATCTTGCCGGTCTGCCCCACCTGGTAATCGTTGGGGGCATAACCGGCATCGACCGCTGCGCGCGAAGCGCCAACGGCGGCACCCAGCTTGTCGGCCAGCGGCTCGATAACGGCATGGAAATTCTCGGCCGAAGCCAGCGCCCGGCCACCCGAGACGATGATCTTGGCAGCCGTCAGTTCCGGCCGGGCGGAAACCGTAAGCTCGGCCCCCTTGAATGCCGAAAGTCCGGCATCAGCCGTGGCACTCACCGGTTCAACCACGGCATTGCCACCAGTGGCCGCAGCCTTGGCAAACGCCGTTCCGCGCACGGTGATCACCTTCTTGGTATCAGATGTGCGCACCGTGGCAATCGCATTGCCGGCATAAATAGGCCGTGTGAAGGTATCCGCCGATTCCACTGAAATAATGTCGGAAATCTGCGCGACATCGAGGCTGGCCGCGACCCGTGGAGCGATATTCTTGCCACGAGAGGTGGCCGGGGCCACCAGCGCATCAAAGCCCGGCATCAAGCCGACGATCAGCGGCGCCACATTTTCGGCCAGCGCTTCGGCATAGGCTGGGTCATCGGCGCACAAGACCTTCGCAACGCCTTCCACCTTGGCAGCTTCGGCGGCAACGGCTCCGCAACCCGCCCCTGCCACCAGCAGCACCACATCGCCACCGGCATGGCCGGCCAGCTGGCGTGCTGCTGTTACCGCCGCCAGCGTCGCATCTTTCAGTACCTTGTTGTCATGTTCCGCCAGAACGAGGATGCTCATGCGATTGCTCCCGCTTCTTTCAGCTTCTCGATCAGTTCATCCACCGTCTTCACCTTGATGCCGGCCTGGCGCTTGGCAGGCTCGCTGACTTTCAGTGTGGTGAGGCGCGGTGCCATATCGACGCCGTAATCGGCCGGCGTCTTGTTGGCGACCGGCTTCGACTTGGCCTTCATGATGTTGGGCAGCGAAGCATAGCGCGGCTCGTTCAGGCGCAAATCGGTGGTGATGATGGCCGGCAGGCTCAGCTCGACGGTTTCAAGGCCACCATCAACTTCACGGGTGACCGAAACCTTGTCTCCCGAAACCTCCACCTTCGAAGCAAAGGTGCCCTGAGGACGCCCGGTCAGTGCCGCAAGCATCTGGCCGGTCTGGTTGGCGTCATCGTCGATCGCCTGCTTGCCAAGGATCACCAGGCCCGGCTGTTCTTCAATCATAATCTTGGCCAGCACCTTGGCGACACCAAGGCTTTCCGTCGGCCCATCAACGGTGACGAGAATCCCGCGGTCGGCCCCCATGGCGAGCGCGGTGCGGATGGTTTCCTGAGCCTGCGCCGGACCGATCGAGACCGCCACAACCTCAGTCGCCACCCCTTTTTCCTTCAGGCGCACCGCTTCCTCGACGGCAATCTCGTCGAAGGGGTTCATGCTCATCTTGACGTTGGCGAGCTCCACGCCCGTCTGGTCAGACTTGACCCTGACCTTCACATTGTAATCGACAACCCGCTTCACGGGCACGAGGATTTTCATGTCGTGCTGCCTTCCCCAGTGGATGGTGTGGCGAATGGCGCACGAAGGCGCCCATGTCAACGCAAGTGCAGCATCTGCGGCAATTCAGGACACCCGTCGTGGCATGCCCTGAATCCCGTTGCCGATTGTCAGACCTTGGCTTCCGCCAGCTTGGCCATCACTGCCTTGTGCAGCCAGATGTTCATTTCGGCACTGCCATCGAGCGCGCCGGTATAGCCCAGATCCTGTGCCAGTTCCTTGCGGGCACTCAACGAGGAATCCATGCCTACCAGCTTCATAAGGTCAACAATGGACGTCTTGTAATTGCTGGGCTGGCCACGCTTTTGCGCCATATAGGCCAGCGTTTCTTCCAGGTTGACAGGCTTGGGGGCCGGCGCTGCCGCGGGCGCCGCAGCCGGGGCGGCGGCTGGCGCGGCCTTGGCCTGCAGTTCCTTTGCTTCGTCGCTGCCGAAGATCTTTTCTTTCAGTGTTGCAAACAATCCCATGGTCAGTCTCCTGTTAGTGTGCCTGCTCAATCCTTCTACAGGATTGCTGGTTGCTCTTTCAACGGCGGCGGGACAGTTCCCGCATGGCATCATCCAGCCCCTCAAGCGTCAGCGGATACATGCGGCCCTCCATCAGTTGCTGCATCATGCGAATGGACTGGCTCACCGTCCAGTGCTGTTCGGGGATCGGGTTGATCCACACCGCTGCCGGCCAGTTTGCCGTCAGCCGGCGCATCCACACTTCGCCGGCCTCCTCGTTCCAGTGCTCAACCGACCCACCCGGCTGACTGATCTCGTAAGGACTCATCGAAGCATCGCCAACGAATACCAGCTTATAGTCATGGCCGAAGGTGCGCATCACCTCAGCTGTGGGTGTGCGCTCGGCATGCCGGCGGCGATTATCTTTCCACAGCCCTTCGTACGGGCAGTTGTGAAAGTAATAATATTCCAGATGCTTGAACTCAGACCGTGCCGCCGAGAACAACTCCTCCATCACCCGGATGTAAGGGTCCATCGACCCTCCGACATCGAGAAACAGCAGCAGTTTTACGGCATTATGGCGTTCTGGGCGCATGACGATGTCAAGATAGCCACGCCGCGCCGTTCCACGGATCGTCGAATCGAGGTCGAGCTCATCGGCGGCACCTTCACGGGCAAACTTGCGCAGACGGCGCAGCGCAATCTTGATGTTGCGCGTACCCAGCTCGACCGTCGAATCGAGATTGCGAAACTCCCGCTTGTCCCACACTTTAACAGCACGGCCGTGACGCCCCTTTTCCTGGCCGATACGCACGCCTTCAGGATTATAGCCATGGGCGCCAAACGGCGACGTTCCGGCAGTGCCAATCCACTTGTTGCCGCCCTGATGACGCCCCTGCTGCTCTTCCAGACGCTTTCTCAGCGTCTCCATGATTTCGTCCCACGAACCCAGCGCCTTGATCTCAGCCATTTCTTCAGGGGTCAGGTGCAGTTCAGCCAGCTTCTTCAGCCAGTCTTCCGGCAGGGAGACGCCTGCTTCACCGGCAACCGTTTCCACACCCCGGAACACCTGAGCAAACACTCTGTCGAACCGGTCAAGGTGCGCCTCATCCTTCACATAAATGGCGCGCGACAGATAATAGAAATCGTCGATACGCTGGGCGATGACGCCTGAACCCAAAGCCTCCAGCAGCAGCAGATGTTCCTTCAACGAGGCTGGCACACCGGCTGCCCGCAGGGAATCAAGGAAGGTCAGGAACATGATTAATGTTGATGCGGGCGATGGCAGCCGCCGTCAATCACCCAGGCCAGGAACAGCCTCCTGGCCTGGATAACCAATCCGCCGGCCCGTCACTCGCCGAGCGCCGCCTCACCCAGCAGGTCAGGCACACTGACGGTATCGTTCGCCACTTCCAGAGTCTTGGCCTGCTGGCGGCGATCAAAGGCATCCCACACGTCGTTCCAGGTGCCTCGCGTTGCTGCCTTGGAATATTCGGTGGCGCGGGTTTCAAAGAAGTTGGCGTGCTCCACCCCGTTCAGCAATGGTTGCAGCCATGGTAACGGGTGATCCTCGATCAGATAAATCGGGGCCATCCCCAACTGCTTCAGACGCCAGTCAGCAATATAGCGGATGTACCGCTTGATCTCGATGGCCGACATGCCGGGAACCGGCCCCATCTCGAACGCCAGATCAATAAAGGCATCTTCAAGGCGCACTGTCTTCTGGCACATGTCGATAATGTCGTCCTTGACGCTGCGCGTCAGGCACTGGCGTTCTGAACAGAAGGCGTGGAACAGGCGCGTGATACCTTCGCAATGCAGGCTCTCGTCACGAACCGACCACGAAATGATCTGCCCCATTCCCTTCATCTTGTTGAACCGGGGGAAATTCATCAGCATCGCGAACGATGCAAACAGCTGCACACCCTCAGTAAAACCACCGAACATTGCCAGCGTCCGGGCGATGTCAGCATCGGTATCCACCCCGAACGTCGACAGATAATCGACCTTGTCCCGCATTTCCGAATAGGAGAGAAATGCCGAATATTCACTCTCGGGCATTCCGACAGTATCCAGAAGGTGACTATAGGCGGCGATGTGGACGGTCTCCATGTTGCTGAAGGCAGTCAGCATCATCTTGATTTCTGTGGGCTTGAACACCCGCCCGTACTTTTCGTGATAGCAATCCTGCACTTCCACGTCGGCCTGAGTGAAAAAGCGGAAAATCTGCGTCAGCAGGTTGCGTTCATGGTCGGCAAGCTTCTGCGCCCAATCACGGCAATCCTCGCCCAGCGGCACTTCTTCCGGAAGCCAGTGCACCTGCTGCTGAAGCTTCCAATACTCATACGCCCACGGATATTCAAAGGGCTTGTAAACGCGGGATGCTTCAAGAAGTGGCATGGTCTTCGCCTTTCGTCATCAACACTACAGCAGAACCGGCAAAATGGCCAGTTACTGACACGCCAGACATTCATCGTAATCGGTCTGAGGCAACTCCACTCTTTTCAGATCAATGGTGTTGTCGCTATCCACAGCGCCGGCAAATCCGGCGCGCCGCACAGATTTTGAACGTAAGTAATAAAGCGACTTTATTCCCAACTCCCACGCCCGGAAGTGCAACATCATCAGATCCCACTTGTCGACATCAGCCGGCAGGAAAATGTTGAGCGATTGCGCCTGGTCGATATAGGGCGTTCGATCCCCCGCCAGCTCCAGAAGCCAGCGCTGGTCAATCTCGAAAGCGGTGCGGAACGTCGCCTTTTCATCTGCAGTCAGAAAATCGAGGTGTTGCACCGACCCTCCCTGCTCAAGGATGGAGTTCCACACAGTTTCGGAATTCTTGGCTTTCTCGATCAGCAGTTTTTCCAGATAAGGGTTCTTGACCGCAAAGCTGCCCGACAGCGTCTTGTGGGTATAGATATTGGCTGGAATCGGCTCGATGCAGGCGCTGGCGCCACCGCAAATGATGCTGATCGACGCCGTGGGCGCGATCGCCATCTTGCAGGAAAACCGCTCCATCACGCCTTTTTCTGCCGCATCGGGGCACGGGCCACGTTCGGCAGCCAGCAGCATCGATGCCTCGTCTACCTTCTGGCGGATATGCCGGAACATCTTGAGATTCCAGGCTTTGGCCGCTGCCGATTCGAACGGCACACCATGCGACTGGAAATAGCTGTGCAACCCCATGACACCAAGGCCAACCGACCGCTCCCGGCTGGCTGCGTAGCGGGCGCGGGCCATTTCATCGGGTGCACGTTCAATATAATCAGACAGCACATTGTCGAGGAAACGCATGACATCCTCGATGAAGCGCGGCTGATCCTTCCATTGATCCCAGGTCTCGATGTTGAGGCTCGACAGACAACAGACCGCCGTGCGGTCATTGCCCAGATGGTCAGGCCCGGTGGGAAGGGTGATCTCTGAGCAGAGATTGGACGTGGAAACCTTCAGCCCCAGTTCGCGCTGGTGGCGTGGCATGGTGCGATTCACCTGATCGATGAAGACGATATAAGGCTCACCGGTGGCGAGGCGGGTTTCAACCAGCTTCTGGAACAGCGAGCGCGCATCAACTTCCCCACGCTTGTCGCCGGTTTTGGGCGAGACGAGATCGAAGGTCTGGCCAGCACGCACCGCCTCCATGAAGGCATCGGTGATCAGAACGCCATGGTGCAGATTCAGTGCCTTGCGGTTGAAATCGCCGCTGGGTTTGCGGATCTCGAGAAACTCCTCGATTTCAGGGTGTGACACGTCGAGATAAACGGCCGCCGACCCGCGCCGCAACGACCCCTGCGAAATGGCCAATGTCAGCGAATCCATCACCCGCACGAACGGAATGATGCCGCTGGTCTTGCCGTTGAGGCCCACTGGTTCGCCAATGCCGCGCACCCGCCCCCAATAGGTGCCGATGCCACCACCGCGTGACGCAAGCCACACATTCTCGTTCCAGGTATTGACGATGCCTTCCAGGCTGTCGTTCACGGAATTGAGATAGCAGCTGATCGGCAGGCCGCGACCGGTTCCACCGTTCGACAGAACCGGGGTGGCGGGCATGAACCACAGATTCGAGATATAATCATAGAGACGCTGGGCGTGGTCGGCATCGTCGGCATAGGCCGCTGCCACCCGGGCAAACAGATCCTGGCACCCTTCTCCCGGCAACAGGTAACGGTCGCGCAGAGTCTCGATTCCAAAGGCTGTCAGCTTGCTGTCCCGGCCCTGATCGATCTCAACGGGAAAGCGCGGGCCGAAAATGGCATGAGACGATGGTGGCGACGCAACAACTGTCGCCGATGTCGTCATGTCGGTTGTGCCGCGATCGAAATCCATGTCATCCCCTCATCTGCTAACCGGCCTGCCAGCACCAGCTGGCCAATCGTCCATCATCGCGCCTGTGTGGCTGCCTCTTGCCCGGCTGCCCTTTCAGGCCACCCCCAATTCACACAGCGCGAACCTCCGCTGCCCGCTTGCAGCGCCATGACGGCCCGGTCGTGCATGATCCATATAGGAGGTGCTGAACGCGTTGGCGAACCCGGTGGCATCCCTCCCGGCGATCACGCAATTCCGAGACTACTACCAATGGTAGCGATGTCAACGTTGGAACGCTATATTTTGTAGCTATTTTGGTTCTAACGGGTGTGACCGCGGATGAAAAATTTGCTGTGGATCAACCCGCGCATAACTGAAATTGGCCCTTTTTGCCGCTGGTTGCAACGGGTTTCTTGTATTTCACATGCATATTTTAGCACCCGCCGCAGAGGCATCGGCCATACCACTGGCTTGAAAAAAGCCGGCGGGTTTCCCCGCCGGCCCGGATGGATAGGGTCGCAAACCTCAGGCTGAGACGGAGTCGCGACGGCGGCGGCGGGCCGCAAGACCCACGGCGCCAAAGCCAACGATCAGCATCGCCCAGGTGGCCGGTTCCGGAACGACCGAGTTGAGCCACTGCTGATGGATATACAGCGGGGCATAGCCGCTGAACTCTCCCCAGGATGAGTTCAGATCGTCATCGACATCGCCGTATGCAGACCCGAAGCTGAGCCCATAAGAGGTGACCGAGGCAACCTTGCCGTCAACGAACTGTGGCCCACCCGAGTCGCCACCGGCAACGCCAACTTCCGTGGCGCCTCGCCAGCCGTCACAGCCCAGCAGGCTTCCGAAATCCATCGTGATGATGCACCCGGTGTCATTGGCGGCAAGCCCGTTGTCAAAGTCAGACACAAAGGAATACTGCGCCTTCATTCCCCACCAGCTGTCATCCGTGAAGAATCCGCCGAACGCGGCATCCCCCAGGGCAAAGGAATATCTGTTATCACCCTGCCGCAGCCGGCCGTTGCCAAGGTTGGCGCCAACCGCACCACCGGTATCGGAACGGTTGCCATTACCAGCCACATTGAAATCGACCCCGGTCAGATCACCGCTATAATTGATGCCATAGATGGTGGCGAAACTCGGGGCATCGGCCGCAAGGCCCAATACGGCTACGTCATTCTGATCAATGACTTCGCCCGTATAGCCAGGGTTGACGAAATAATGACTGACATCGACAGCCACACTGCCGGCCTGCGACCAGTGGTGGTCAGGGTCGCCATTGCCCCAGTCATAGAAATAGGCAGTCGTCTTGTTGGGGTTGGCCGTCCCCGCGCCACCGCTCACACAGTGCCCGGCAGTGACGATTTTACGGGCGCCGACAAGACTGCCGGTGCAGATGTAGGAACCGTTATCATAATCCATGATGAGCGCAACGACGCCATTGTATTTCGGCATATTGGCGAAATAAATGGGGTCACCGCCACCTGCCAGAGTTGCCGTCGATGTTTGCCCGACAAGCATGCTCTTGGCGGTATATTTCATGCCGTTGATCACGCCGGTTTCGACGCGCTCGCCCGCCTGCGCCGCAGCCAATGGCATAGCCACAGTTGCCGCCAACACAACAAAATATTTCATGTTCATGGTGCCCCTCCAATTATGGATTGGAGGAGCTTATGCCTCCCACTCGATCGTTGCAAGGCCCGAAAAAAGAAGGGCCGGCGAGTTGCCCCGCCGGCCCTCTGCAACAACCTGCTGGCTCAGGCAGATACGGATTCGCGACGGCGGCGACGGGCCGAAAGACCCACAGCACCGAAGCCGATGATCAGCATCGCCCAGGTGGCCGGTTCCGGCACGGTGACCATGCGGTCGATGATCCAGTTGGTATGGAAATTAACAGGAACAACGCCGGTGAATTCACCATAGCTTGAGTTCAGATTATTATCGACGTCGCCCCATGCCGACCCAAACGTCAGGCCATAGGAGTTCACGGTAGCAACCTTGCCATCGATGAACGAACCGCCGCCCGAGTCGCCACCGGCAACACCGACTTCACGGACACCAACACCAAGATCGCAATAGCTGGTGCCGGGCACCCCCCCGAAATCTGATGCCTGAGTGACTATGCACGCGGTATCGTTGGCTGCGAGGCCATTATCGAAATCGAACAGATAGCTGTATTCGATCTGCGACATCGGCTCGCCAAGGATCGCACCCCATACCGAACCGAAATCAGGGTCGCCAAGGCGGAAATCGAGCTTGTTGTCGCCGTTACGGAACCAGCCCAGACGGTTGGGGTTTACGGTGTTGACACCTGCCCAACCGCCAATCGACGAGGTGGAGCCATAGCCGGTGACAGTGGCGATTTCACCCTTCAGGTTGCCGGTATAAAGATCATAGGTATCGGCAAAAGCCGGCGCTGCCTGGGAAAGCCGCACAAGGGCGATGTCGTTATGATCGATCACATTGCCCGTATAGCTTCCGTGAACGAACACCTGGCTCGACTGCACGGTGGTGTACCCGGGGCCACCATAGTAGAACTGCACGTCCTCGTCGGTGCCCGGATCCCGGAAGAACACAGTGACCCCGTCATCATTAACGCCATTGACGCAGTGTGCGGCAGTAAGGATGGTTCGATGATCGGAAAGCAGCGTGCCCGAGCACACATAGCCCCCCATCAGCAGGCCAACCGTACCTGAAAAAGCCGGCATCGGTGCCGTGTTGACGGTGCTGCCATGCCCGGCGTTGGTCGGCCCGGTGCCCACCAGCATGCTGCGGGCTTCCCAGTGCAGGTTTCCATAGGAACCTGTGGCGACGTTGGGCCCCAGCGCTGCTGCTGGCGCCGACATCACCAGCGCCAACGGCGCCGCAACTACAGGAATTAAAAGCTTCATATCCATTGTGCACCCCTTGCTACGCGCCGACCTGCGCGATCAAATGGATGAGAATTCAAACGGGTACTCACAGGCAGGATACGAAAAACAAACCGAAACTCGCAGCCCCCCCCTGCCACTTATCCAGCCGGATATGTGGCCCCATCGGAACTCCCAGCAGTATCCGCCGATTGCCACGCCTTACAACGCAGACACCCAGCTGACCTGAACATACATTAATGTTGAGGGGACTGCAACCGGTTGAAAATGATTCCAGAATTAAAAAATCAAGGAATCATTACCAACGCGCAACAATCAGCCGTCGCCCGGCAAGTATCAGGGCTTCCGGCCATCAACTTGCAGCAAGCGGGACCGACAGAACAGGCTGGCGGGCGGCCCGCGTCTCGTCGAGACGCGCCCGGGGGGCATAATGCGGGGCAGACTTCATCCAGCCGCCCTCGCCCTTCTTCACCGAATCGGCGAGATGCCGCATAACACCGATAAACTCGTCCAGGCGTTGGCGCCCCTCGGTTTCGGTTGGCTCAATCAGCATTGCCCCGTGCACAACCAGTGGGAAATACATGGTCATCGGGTGGAAGCCTTCGTCGATCAGGGCCTTGGCGATATCCAGGGTCGATAAGCCGCTGCCCTCAAGATGGCTGTCATCGAACAGCGCTTCATGCATGCAAGGCCCAGACTTGCCATAGGGTGCATGCATCACATCTTCAAGCGAGCGCAGCAGATAATTGGCATTGAGAACAGCATCTTCCGCCACCTGCTTCAACCCATCGGCACCGTGGCTCTGCATATAGGCCAGCGCCCGCACGAACATCCCCATCTGGCCATGAAAAGCCGACATGCGCCCGAATGTCCGGGCATGTTCATCGCCAGCCGTTTCCTCCTCTATAAGGCTGAAATGGCCATCGTCATGGCGCTTGCTGAAAGGCAGCGGCGCAAACGGTGACAAGGCCTTGGAAAACACTACCGGGCCGGCGCCCGGACCGCCGCCGCCATGTGGGGTACTGAAAGTCTTGTGCAGGTTGATGTGCATGGCATCGACGCCAAGATCGCCGGGGCGCACCCGGCCAACGATGGCGTTGAAATTCGCTCCGTCACAATACACAAACCCACCAGCATCATGAACAGCTTGCGAGATGCGCTTCATGTCTGGCTCGAACAGACCGCAGGTGTTGGGGTTGGTGATCATCACCGCAGCGACATCGGGACCGAGCCTTCTGACCAACGCTTCGAAATCCACGCGGCCGCGCGCATTGGCGGGTATGGTCTCGACGCGGTACCCACAGAATGCTGCCGTTGCCGGGTTGGTGCCGTGCGATGATTCCGGCACCAGTACCACTGACCGCGCATCTCCGCGCGCTTCCAGAGCCGCCCGGATCGCCAGCATGCCGCACAATTCGCCATGCGCGCCTGCCTTGGGCGCCATCGACACGCTGTGCATCCCCGTCAGTTTCACCAGCCAGTCGGCCAGCTCGCTGATCAGTTGCAGCGCCCCCTGCACGGTATGCTGGGGCTGCAGCGGATGAATGTCGTTGAATCCGGGAAGTCGCGCCAGCTTCTCGTTCAGCCGCGGATTATGCTTCATGGTGCACGACCCAAGCGGAAACATCCCCAGATCGATGGCATAATTCTGCCGCGACAGACGGGTGTAGTGTCGAACCGCCTCCCCTTCCGACAGGCCGGGCAGGTTGATCGGCGCCGTGCGTTCCAGCCCGGCCAGACGAGAGCGGTGTTGGGGAATCGCCTCGAAATCGACTCCGGTTACCGCCAGACTGCCAATTTCAAACAGCAGCGGTTCTTCCAGCATCAGCGCACGGTTACCGGTATAGGTTGCCGGAGCCGCCTGTGCGCTGGTGGCAACCGGGGCAGTGGGGCGGCCTTCGTTCAGCATGTTCATGCGCAAACCTCTGCAAGAGCTTGTTCCAGTGCGGAAATATCTTCGTCACTGACGGTTTCGGTAACCGCGATGATCAACTGGTCGGCGAGGGATGATTCTTCGGGGCACAATCGGGCAACCGCAACGCCACCCAATACCCCCCGGTCGGCCATGTCGCGAACGGCCTGCCGCGCCGGCACCGGAAGTTTCACAGTGAATTCATTGAAGAAAACCGGGGTCAGCAAGGTTATCCCCGGTATGGCTGACACCTTGTCGGCGACGATCGCGGCGCGGGCATGGTTCAGTTGCGCCAGGTGGCGAAGCCCCTTTTCCCCCAACAGCGAGAGGTGAATGGAAAAGGCAAGGCTCATCAGTCCGGAATTGGTGCAGATGTTGGAGGTCGCCTTTTCGCGACGGATATGTTGTTCCCGCGTTGACAGCGTCAGCACGAACCCCCGCCTGCCGTCGGCATCGACAGTTTCTCCGCACAACCGCCCAGGCATTTGCCGCACATGCTTGTTATGGCAGGCAAAAAGGCCAAGGTGGGGGCCACCAAACTGTAGGCCTACCCCCAGCGACTGGCCCTCGCCCACCACGATATCCGCCCCCATTTCACCGGGCGATTTCAGCATGCCAAGGGCCACCGGCTCGGTGACGACGACCACCAGCAATGCCCCTTTTGCATGCGCGGCATCGGCCAGCGCCCCAAGGTCTGTGACATGGCCCAGAAAATCGGGATACTGGACGACAACGGCCGAAACACTGTCATCGATCTGGCCAATGAGTTCAGACGTATCTGCCGTCGGTGGCGAAAAACGGCTGGCCGGAAGGCCCACCACCAGTTCGTCTTCGGTAAAGCGGCACAGGGTCTGAGCGGCCTTGCGATACTGGGGGTGAACACCGGCGCTGATCAGTGTGCGGCGGCGGCGGGTGATACGGCCGGCCATGAAGATGGCCTCGGTCATGGCGGTCGACCCGTCATACATCGAGGCGTTGGCCACCTCCATTCCCAGAAGACGCGCCACCTGAGTCTGAAACTCGAACAGATACTGCAAGGTGCCCTGGGCAATTTCCGGCTGGTAGGGGGTGTAGCTGGTCAGGAACTCGCCCCGCTGGATCAGGTGATCGACAGCTGCCGGAATATGGTGCCGATAGGCGCCCGCGCCCAGAAAGAAGGGGTGATCTCCGGCCGAGAGGTTACGGCGTGCCATGGCCGAAAGATTGCGCTCGACCTGTTGCTCGGTCTGGTGATCGGGCAGCCCGGCGATGGTGCCTTGCACCCGCACCTCTGACGGAACGTCAATGAACAGGTCGTCGATGCCGGCAACACCGATCTTTGCCAGCATGGCGGCACGGTCTTCAGGGGTAAGCGGAAGATAGCGCATTGTTACCTCGGTTTCTCGGCCCGCCAGCGCAGGCGCACATAATCAGCAGTCCAGTTTCCGGCGGCATCACACAGAACCGGCCGCAAAAGCTGTTCGACATCGTTCAGGATGGCTTCCTGCTGCCCAGCCGGAACCCCGGCCGCCCCCAGCAATCCGCTGCGAAATGTGGCAAGCCAGGAATTCATGCCCAGCGGCAAGGGCGTCGGACGGGGAATCAGCACCGGTTCGACATTGATGAAGCCGGCCTCCTCGTGAATCCGGCGGAATTCATCGACAGTCTGATACACCTGCACGCTGGCGGCAGCCGCATTGAATCCATGCCGCGCCAGAGTGCAGTGCAAGGCGGTGCGGATGGCGGCAATGTTGCCGAACCCACCGCACTCTCCGGCATAGCGACCACCGGGCTGCAGGGCGCGAAACACCCCGGAAGCAACCGCCCGCTGGTCAGGCATCCAGTGCAGCGCCGCGTTGCTGAACACCGCCGTGAACACACCATCGAACGGCAGGTTCTGGGCGTCTTCCTGCCGCACATCGAGCCCGCGCTTGCGGGCAGCCTCCAGCATGGCCGGCGAACTATCCACCCCAAGCACAGTGGCACCCGTCGCTACGATGTCGCTGGTCAGCGCGCCATCACCACAGCCAAGATCAAGAACATGGTCGTGGCTTCCAACGCCAAGCAGCGCCAGCGCCGCATGGCCCAGCGCCGGCACGAAGCCGGCATTGGTGGCGTACTGCTCAGGATTCCACTGAATAGACATGCAGATGTATAGACATGCAGAATTGAAAGGATGTTACAGGGTTGCCGTATAGGCTTCATAGGCATCCGCCGACATCAGGGCTGAAAGCTCCTTTGTGTCATCGAGTGTCATTGTGAACATCCAGCCCTTGCCCTCGGGGTCGGCGTTCAGAAGCGCCGGGTCTCCTGCCAGCTCGTCATTGGCCGAAACCACCTTCCCCGACAGTGGTGCATAGACATCACTGGCGGCTTTCACCGATTCCACGACGGCGGCATCGCCGCCAACCTTCAGTGCCGCTCCGGTGGATGGCAACTCGACGAACACGATATCGCCGAGCTGGTCTGCCGCATACTGGGTGATCCCAACGGTCGCGGTGTCTCCGTCAACCTCAACCCACTCATGTTCCTTGGAATAATAGCGCATGAAATGGCTCCTCAACGATGGTGGCTTTTCTGGTGAAAGGGCAAGGGCACAACAACAGCTGGCAGGCGCCGGCCCCGCACCTCAAGTTCCAGTGCGCTGCCAACCGCAGCGACGGCAGATTCTACATATCCCATGGCGATCGGCCCGCCGACCGACGGGCCGAACCCGCCCGATGTCACGGTGCCGACCTGGCGCCCGCCGGCGAATATCCCGGCACCTTCGCGCACCGGCTGCCGTCCTTCGGGGCGAATGCCCACGCGCTGCCGCGCCGCGCCATCGCGCAATTGTGCAAGAATGCGCGCCGCGCCGGGAAAACCGCCCTCTTCGCGACGACGCTTGGATATGGCAAAGGCGAGTCCGGCCTCGACGGGGGTGATATCCGAGGTCAGATCATTGCCATATAGCGGCAAACCCGCTTCGAGACGCAGGGAATCGCGTGCGCCAAGCCCGATGGGCTTCACCCGCTCATCGGCAAGCAGCGCCTCGGCAAAGGCTTCGGCATCGGTGGCGGCCAGCGAAATCTCGTAGCCATCTTCGCCGGTATAGCCCGACCGGCTGACCCCCAGACGCACATCTCCCCACAGATAGGGGCCGACAGTCATGAACTTCATCGCCGTAACATCCACAATATCAGGATGTTCCGGCCTGATGTTCAGGCTCTGCATTACCTCGGCCGCCTTCGGCCCCTGCAGCGCCAGCAGCGCCAGGTCCTGGCAGTGGGTCAGCGTCAGCCCTTCCGGCAGCCGCGCTTCCATGTGGCGCAGATCATCGAATTTGGTGGCGCCATTGACCACCAGATAAAAGTGGCTGCCCGTGTTGGTGACCATCAGGTCATCAAGGGTGCCGCCATCGTCTGACAATAACAGCGAATAGCGCATCCGCCCCGGAGCCAGCGCCTTGAAATCACCCGGCGCCAGCGATTCCAGCCATGCGGCCGCACCATCGCCTTCCAGCACCAGCTGGCCCATGTGCGAGACATCGAACAGGCCGGCACTGGCACGCGTGTGCAGATGCTCGGCCATCACCCCTTCATACTGAACCGGCATGGAATAGCCGGCAAATGGCACCATGCGGGCCCCCAGCCGGTGATGAAGGGTATCAAGCGGTAACAGGTGAAGATCCGACACACAGCCTCCCGTGACAGTAGCGGCAGCCAACGCCGCCATACCACCCCCGTCTGTCACCCGGCCTGAGAGCTTTCACCGCTGGACAGGCGGCTTACCCCTTCGGCGGCATCAACCCTCGACCGGAGTGTGACGCACTTTCCAGACTGTCGAATCCAAGGATGAGACGCCGCGGTCCTTTGGCCTGAGAGATTCCGGGGGCGGTTGCTCCTTCGGCGATGCCGGGGTTTACCGGCACACTCTCCCGCAGCGTCACCGGGTCTCCCCGTCGACACGGCAAGCCTTGCACATGCCGCGTTCAAACGTCAATCCTCTATAGTTCCGCCTTCGGCTACCAAAACCAGCGTTTCAGCACTGCCCCACACGGCGCCACTCGGCCCGGTCGCCAAATGGCAGGCCATGGGCGACCCCCTGGGCATCGACAGTATAGATATCGTGGGCATCGCGGCGCACAGTGGTGCGCCCCTGCCGCCCGTGCGGGCAGCGGTAGGTGACCGTAGCCCGATCCGGCTCGTCCTGGATGACGGCATAGGTACAGCCAGACGATGAGCGGCCGCCCGCCAGCATGGCATCGGGGCTCGCCAGACACATCTGCGTCCCCGGCCGACTGTCTGTTTTGGCCACCTGCCACTTGCCCCCCACCCAGTCGGACAGGACGCGCAGCGGCGGCGCTGCCGCCAGCGACATGGCAGGTATCAGGAAGAGTAGAGCCGCCTGCAGTATCCGCATACCTCCTGCTTTTCCGTCTGATGCGTCTCGACGCTACTACGGGCCGGGTGTGCCAGTTTATAATCGCATGTGGAACTGGCGCGCACAAAATTCACAGTCAACGACAATCACACCTTCTTCGTCACGCATGCCGGCACGTTCCGATTCGGGGAACTGCAGCAGAACCTGGCTGATGCGTGCTTCGGAACAGCGGCACCCCCTCGTCAGCGGCTGCTCGGGGAAAATCCGCACCTCCTCCTGATGGAACAGCCGCCACAGCAGACTGTCCAGCGGCAGCGACGGGTCGGTCAGCTCGCCGGGCTGCACACTGCCAGCAAGCACCGCCATATGCTGCCAGTCGGCCCCGGTTTCTGCCGCCATCAGCCGGCCACCGCCTTCCTCGCCGCGCGGAAGGTGTTGCACCAGCAGCCCGCCCGCCGTCCAGCGCCCGTCGGTGCCGCGCCGTGCCGCGATCCGCAGCACGGTTGGCAGCTGTTCACTGTTGGCAAAATAGGCCTCGGCCGCCTCGTGAAGGCTTTCCCCCGCCAGCGCCACGATCCCCTGATAGCGTTCGTGCGATGCACTCTGATCCAGCGTGATCACCAGCTGTCCGTTACCGAACAGCACCTGCAAGGCCGAACCGGGGGCACTGCGGCGATCAAGCTCCTGTGCGGCATAGCCGCGAAGCTCTCCATTGCGGTAATCGGCAACCAGCAGGCGGATCTGCCCGCCCTCCCCCTTTACCTGCAGGGTGAGTTGCCCGTCATCCTGCCGCAGCACTCCGCCAATCAGGGCCGCCAGCACGACGGCCTCGGCCAGCACCTCGGCAATGCCATCGGGGTAGGCATGGGCAGACACGATCTCGTCGACGACATTATGAAGCCGCACCAGCCGTCCACGAACATGCCTGCCGGGAACCGCAAACCTGAGCATCCGGTCGCCCCCGGTTGAGGCGTCTTCCGGCATCAGCCCAATCGATCCAGCGCCCAGAGGATCACGCCCTTCTGGGCATGCACCCGGTTGGCGGCCTCTGGAAACACCAGCGACTGCGGCCCGTCGATCACGGTTTCTGTCACTTCTTCGCCCCGGTGGGCCGGAAGACAATGCAGGAACACCGCAGCGGGCGCAGCCAGCGCCATCAGCTCCGGCCCAACCTGATAGCCACGAAAGGCGCTCAGTCGCACATCGGCATCGGTATCCCCCATCGAGACCCAGGTATCCGTCACCACCACATCGGCACCGGCAACTGCGGTCTGCGCCGAAGCGCCTATGTCAATTGCTGCGCCACGCTTGCGGGCCATGGCTACGAACCCGGCATCGGGCGCATAGCCTTCGGGGTGGGCGATGCGCAGGGCAAGGCCCAGCAGCCCGGCAGCCTCGATCAGGGAATTGCACACATTGTTGCCATCCCCGACCCATGCCCATGTCAGGGCATCGGCTGGTTGGCCGAAATGCTCTTCCACGGTCATCAGGTCAGCGACGATCTGGCAGGGATGCGAACGCTCGGTCAGTCCGTTGACCACCGGAATGGTGGCATGACGGGCAAAGGCCTCGACGTCGGCATGGCGGTTGGCGCGGATCATCACCGCATCGACAAAGCCGCTCACCACCCGCGCCGTGTCTTCCACGGTTTCGCCGCGACCCAGCTGCATTTCCGCCGCCGACAGGGTGATGGCACTGCCACCAAGCTGTCGCATCGCCACATCGAAACTCAGCCGGGTGCGGGTACTTGGCTTTTCAAAGATGCTGGCAAGCAGATGGCCGGCCAGCGGCGCGTCCCGGTCGGCCTCGCCATTGGGAAGCCCCAGACGGGCCTTCTTGCGGGCGTGACAATGGTCGAGCACCTGGCGAAGCCCCGCTGGCCCGATATCGGAAAGGTTGAGACAGTGGCGCGTCATGGTCATCAGGCGGCTTTGCCGGCTGCCTCGAAACTGGTGGCGGCTGCCGACAGCTTATCGATACATTCGCGGATATGTTCGTCTCCGATGTTTAGCGGCGGTGCCACCCGCACCACATTGTCTCCGGCCGCCACCGTCAGCAGGTGGTGGTTATCGCGCGCGTGGGCAACGAAGGCACGGTTATCGCCCTTTATCTTGATGCCCAGCAGCAGGCCCAGGCCCCGCACTTCCAGGAACATGTCGTGGTTGGGGATCAGCTGCTCGAAAGCGGCCCGCAGCCGTGCCGCCCTGGCGCGCACCTCGGCCAGAAACTCCGGTTGGGCGACGATATCCAGAACGGCATTGACGGCCGCCATGGCAAGCGGGTTGCCACCATAGGTTGAGCCGTGGGCGCCAAACCCCATGCCGCGCGCCGCCTTTTCTGTTGCAAGGCAGGCCCCCACCGGAAAGCCGCCGCCAATGCCCTTGGCCACCGCCATGATGTCGGGCTTGATTCCATATTGTTCATGGGCGAACAGCGTGCCGGTGCGCCCCACCCCGGTCTGCACCTCGTCGAGCACCAGCATCAGGTCGTGCGTATCGGCCAGTTCCCGCAGGCCCTTCATGAACGCCTGGTCGGCAGCGCGAATCCCGCCCTCGCCCTGCACCGGCTCAAGCATGATGGCCCCCACAGACGGGTCGATGGCGGCCTTCACCGCCTCCAGATCGTTGTAGGGCACCGTGTGGAACCAGTCGGGCAGAGGCTCGAACCCCTTGCGCAGCTTTTCCTGATCGGTTGCCGAAATCGTCGCATAGGTACGGCCATGAAAGGCGTTGGAAAAGGTTATGATGCGGAACTTCTCGGGGTGGCCACCCGCATATTGGTAGGCACGCGCCGTCTTCATTGCGCACTCCACCGCCTCAGCCCCCGAGTTGGTGAAAAACACTGTGTCGGCAAAGGTCTGGGCCACCAGCCGTTCCGCCACCGACATCTGCTGCGGCGACCCGTAGACGTTGGAGACATGCATCAGCGTTGCCGCCTGCTTCTGGATGGCCTGCGTGAGGTGCGGATGGCCGTGGCCAAGGCAATTGACGGCAATGCCGGCAGCAAAATCGAGCCACTTGTTGCCGTCCTTGTCGAACAGATAGGCCCCCTCGCCACGCACCGGCTCGAACCCGCAACGTGGGTAAACGGGCATCAGCGGCGAAATGGTCATGGGGGATCTCCAGAAAAGGGCCGGACCGGCAGAATCGAAAGGGGTAACGAAAGGATTTAACGGCAGGAGGTAAAGCCCCGCCGACGGGCGGCGACCATAATGGCTCAGGCCCGCAATTTCCACCCCGATTCCAGGACGCGGTGGGAGAGCAAAGCCAGTGCCACCACAATCGCCGACAATACCACCGCCCCCAGCAGCGGCGAGGTTTCCCCCACACCCAGAAAACCGGCGCGAAACCCGTCGATCATGTAAAAGAACGGGTTGAAACGGCTGACCGTCTGCATGGCCGGCGGCAAATGGCCAATGGCGTAAAATGTGCCCGAAAGCAGGGTGAGCGGCTGGATAAGGAAATTGGTGACGGCGGCGCCATGGTCGAACTTGTCGGCCCAGATGCCGGTGAGCACCCCGATCAGTGCCAGCATCGCCGAGCCCAGCATCCCGAACAACAGCACCAGCCACGGATCGCGCAAACTCACATCAACCCCCGGCCAGAACAGCATGGCCACCCAGATGGCAAGGCCCACGGCCAGCGCCCGGGTCACGGCGCCTGCCGTATAGGCAAACAAAAGCTCAAGCGACGAGAGCGGAGGCATCAGCACATCGACGATGGTGCCCTGCACCTTGGCGATCAACAGCGAAGACAGGCTGTTCTGAAAGGAATTCTGCACCATTCCCATGATGATCAGTCCGGGGGCCAGAAAAGTGGCATAGGGCACCCCCAGCACATCGCCGCGCGCCCGCCCCAGCGCCAGGGTGAAAACGGCAAGAAACAGCATCGTGGTGGCGGCAGGGGCCCAGATTGTCTGCAACTGCACCTTGAAGAAACGCTGCACTTCCTTCACATAAAGGGTCTTCACCCCCAGCGTGTTTACGCCCTTGATCCACGGAACCCCGGGTTGCGGGTGTTCGGCAGGGGCAGAAGGCTGATGGGAAACAGGCTGGTGCATGGCCCGTCTCTAGCGACGCCCCCGCACCGGCTGCAAGAGGTGCAGACGAACAAGCAGCCAAGGAAAGGTGCAACGCCAGATGGCCTGGACTGAAGAGCGTATCGCGGCGCTGAAGCAATATTGGGAACAGGGTCTGTCGGCAAGCCAGATCGCCGAAACCCTGGGCGAAGGCCTGTCACGCAATGCCGTGATCGGAAAGGCGCACCGTCTGGGGCTGTCTTCTCGGCCTTCTCCTCTGAAATCCCAGGAAAAAACCTCTGCCAAGGCCCCGGCAGCAGCAAAAGGCGCCAAGACAGCAAAACCGAGTCAGATCGAGGCGACATCAACCGCCGCCACCGAAGCCACAAAGCCAGCGCCAGCACCTGAAAAGGCCACTGTCAAAGCCAGGCCCGGCGCCAAGGTAATGGCAGCCGACAGCGCGACAGCTGCCCCGACCGCCACGCAAGCCTCGGCAGCCGCCGCAGTCGCCCAGGCCGATACCGCCACCCATGGGGTTGCGGCTACGTCCGAAGTCTCAGCCAAAGTCAGCCCCGATGCGCCAGCCGCCGTTGCCCCAGCGCCCGAGACCCACACGCGCCTGAACCGGAGCGCAGACAGCCCACCATCGCCGGCCCCCTCGGCTGCAGCCTCGCACGACCTGACTGCGGGAGCATTGCCGGAACCGGTCGCAGCCGCCTCGAAACCACGTCCGAAGGGTGCGCGCGTCACCCTGCTCGACCTGAACGAGCGGATATGCAAATGGCCGATCGGCCACCCCGATGAACCGGATTTCCACTTCTGCGGACACCCGGTGAACCCCGGCTTTCCCTATTGCAGCGAACATTGCCTGGTTGCCTATCAGGCGCAGATGCCGCGTCGTGATCGCCCGCAAGGCACCAGCCGTCCGTTCGGTCCGAGCCTGCCTCGCCCACGGTAAAACACCTGTAAACTCAGGTGGTTACAGTTATTACTGCACCCACCAGTCGATTGCAGCAAAGCCTGCGGCTCCAAGTGGCCTCAGGCGTTTGCAGCGTGCCGGGGTCATGCCACCCAGAGCGATGACCGGCACCGGGCAGCTGCGGGCCAGCAGGCCGAAGCGCAGCGGCCCAAGGGGTGTGGTGCCGGGATGGCTCCGGGTAGCAAACACCGGAGAGAGGAAGATCAGATCGGCGCCGGAACACACGGCGGCGCACATTTCCCGCCGGCTGTGGGCCGAGGCGGTGGTCAGGCCGGTCCGGAACCGCCGTCCGGAAGTACGCACGGCGCGCCGCACCGCCGCTGCCGAGTAGTGGCGGCCATTGGCCCCCTCGAACCCGGCAGCCACCAGAATTAGGCCCCGCAGTTCTGCCACCTCAGCTACACGCCGATACAGGGCCAGGCGATCCTCCGGCGCCAGATGCTGATGTCGGAAAACAATGCCGGCGCCTTCCGGCAAACGGGCAATGGCCCGCCACAGCGGGTCGGAATCGGCCTCCCCGCCCAGCCGCGCATCGGTCATCAGCCAGGCCGTGGGAACAGCGGGCACTCTGGGCAGCTTGGTTGTCATCGGCCGTTGCTCTATAGGGCGGCGCCATGAAGAAGGCCATTGCCCACAAGCCCGTAACACCAACCGGAGATACTGCCCAACGACTGCAACAGGTCCAGGCTGCGGTATCTGCTGCGGCGCGCCGGGGCGGCCACCCGGCGCCCGCCATCATTGCCGTCAGCAAGACCCGCACCGCAGCCGAGATCCGCCCCCTGCTGGCAGCCGGGCAGCGGCAATTCGGTGAAAACCGGGTACAGGAAGCGCAGGGCAAATGGCCGGAGCTGCTGGCCGACTACCCTGATATCCTGCTGCACCTCGTTGGCCAGCTGCAATCGAACAAGGCAGACGACGCCGTACGCCTGTTCGATGTCATCCACAGCCTCGATCGGCCATCACTGGTAACCGCTCTTGCCAAAGCCATCGACCGTTGGGGCCGCCACCCGCGGCTGTTCGTGCAGGTGAACATCGGTGACGAACCACAAAAAGGCGGCGTTGCCATTGCCAACCTGCCGGCTCTGCTTGCCAACAGCCGCGACTGTGGTCTGACCATCGAAGGGTTGATGGCCGTTCCCCCAGCCGACAAGGATCCAGCCCCCTATTTCGCGCTGTTGGCCAAACTGGCGAAACGCCACGAACTCACCGGTCTCAGCATGGGGATGAGCAGCGATTTCGACGTGGCGGCCGCCCTTGGCGCCACCTGTATCCGCATCGGTACCGCCCTGTTTGGCGAACGCCAACCCTGACCGACCAATACCACCGCACCCGCCTGCCACTCCCTACGGCCTGCCCCTCCGATCTGCCCTCCAACGTGCCAGTTTCGGTATCACCCTGATTCTTCCCACGAATCATCGGGAACCCATGCTGATTGTCTAATTTTCAGCGCCATTCTTCCGGGTTTTTGAAACAATAGAAATATCTTTCTGTTTCATGAACGAAATTCAGGTAAAAATTCGTTAACCTCACGATATTCCGTCACACATTCTGTTATCTTCGTGCCAAACAAGGAATGGGTGTAAAATCATCGGCGTAATACCACGCGTAAAGAATATTCATAAAGGTATTAGCCAGAGGTGCAGGAGGATTATCGATGGGGATTTACCGTGTTCAACACGATCGACGCCGCACGTCTTTGCGGCTGACCGCCGGCTCCGCGCTGGCGCTGGCCTTGCTGGCAACGCCGGTTAACGCTCAGGTCGGGTCTCCGCCTGTTCCGGAAGATCAG
Organism: Sphingomonadaceae bacterium; assembly: GCA_039808025.1. Lineage (GTDB taxonomy): Bacteria > Pseudomonadota > Alphaproteobacteria > Sphingomonadales > Sphingomonadaceae > Sandaracinobacteroides. Next base: position 78,691 of record JBDHSK010000002.1, read on the forward strand.
GAGATCATCGTTTCCGCCCTGCGCCGCGACACCAGCCTGCAGGATACACCCATCGCCATCTCGGTGCAGACTGGCCAGTCGCTGGAACGCAGCGGCACCACCAGCTTCACCGAACTGCAGCGCTCGGCGCCATCATTGCGGATCGTCGATGGCGGCCCGGGCAGCCGGCGGGTGCTCATCCGCGGCATCCAGTCGTCGGGCGAGCCGACGGTTGGCGTCTATTACGATGAAGTGCCGGTCTCCGGTTCGGTCGGCACCACCTCCGACGCGGCAGGTGCCACCCCCGATTTCCGGCTGTTCGATGTGGAACGCGCCGAAGTTCTGCGTGGTCCGCAAGGCACGCTGTTCGGCTCGGGGTCGATGGGCGGAACTCTGCGCATCATCATGAACAAGCCTGACGCCAGCGGCGTTGCGGCCGCCGCCTCTGCCAACCTCACCAGCGTCAAAAGCGGCAGCGTCGGCATGTCGATGGATGCGATGATCAACCTGCCCATCGTGGCGGATACGCTGGCGCTCAGGGTCGTCGGCAACTTCAACCAGTTTGCCGGATATGTCGATAACAGTGTCTATGACCGGAAGAATATCAACGATGGCCATAGCTATGGCGGTCGCGCCATGCTGCGCTGGACCCCGGTGGACGACCTGACCATCGATCTCGCGGCTTTTTATGAAAAGGTCGAGACCGACAGCTCGCGGTGGATTCTCGAGACCGGCGTGCCCTATGTCACCAACGGCCGTTCGGAATCCGGCAACTACGATACAAACCGCATCTACTCCGGCACCCTGCGCTATGATTTCGGCCCGGTGGCTCTTACTGCCATGACCGCCTGGTTCGACCGCGATCGAATCGTTCTTGGCGACGTGTCCGATACCTTCAACGGCCGCGACACGGCCGCCGGCTGCAACCGCTATCTGCTGCGCAACCAGGGTGTCTGCACCCCGCAACAGCTCGACGAATATCTGATCTCGACACGGGAAATTCAGGTTTCCAGCCTGTGGCAGCCGCAATCCGTCAATAACTGGGTATCGGAAATCCGGCTCAATTCCACAACCGACAGCCCGTTTCAGTGGACGGTCGGGGCATTCCATGAGAACCGCAAGACTACGGTGCGCTCCACCCTGCTGCTGGGTGACCCGGCCAGCGGGAACATCCGCAACCCCAACGACCCTTACAACATCCGCTACGACCGCACCATTTCCGACCACCTGACCCAGACCGCCGCCTTTGCGGAAATCAGCTACAAATTCTTTGATCAGCTTACCCTGACTGGCGGCACCCGCTATTACAACTTCAAGAAGACGGTGGGCGGCGTCATCACCCAGGGGCAGATCCACTATGCCTCGGTGGTCACCCCCTATACCGAAGCCACCAACAAGGAAGACGGCTTCATCTTCAAGTTCAACGCCTCGTGGGAGGCGCGCAGCGGCCTGATGCTTTATGCGCAGGCGGCGCAGGGCTTCCGTCCCGGCGGGGTCAACCAGGTCATCGGGTTGCCGGCCGCCATGGCCGGCTACAGCTCGGACAGTCTGTGGAACTATGAACTCGGCGCCAAGACCACGCTGATGCCTGGCGTCTATTTCAACCTGGCCGGTTACCGCATCGACTGGACCAACATGCAGGTTTCGGCCCGCACGTCAGGGACCGGATCGGTGTTTGGGTTGATCTCCAACGTCGGGGCCTCACGCATCTGGGGCGCCGAAGCGGAACTGTCAGCGCGGATCACCCCCGAACTGTCGTTCAACGGCGCGCTGGGCTTCACCGACGCCCGACTCACCGAAGACCAGATCAGCGACATCGTCATTGCCTCGGGCCGCAAGGGCGACCGCCTGGTCAGCGTGCCACGCTGGACAGCGAGTGCTTCGGTCGAATATCTGAAACCGTTGTCCGGCAGTGTCGACCTGCTGGCGCGGGTCGATTTCGCCCACGTCGGCTCGTCCTACTCGACGCTGTCGCCCACCGACACTTATCGCCGCACCAACCCGGCATACCAGCTGGTCAACCTGCGCGTGGGCCTGCAAGAACCGGATAGCCTGTGGGGCGTGGCACTGTTCGTCAATAACCTGATGGATACCGTCGCCATCAACAGTGTCGGCAGCAGCTCGAACACCGGCGGCTTCAGCACCGTGTTCAGCGCCCCGCCGCGCACCATCGGCCTCAATCTCAGCCGGCGCTTCTAGGAAAGGGCATGATGATGAACTTCGGGAAACTCGTCTGTCTCGCCGTTCTGCTCGGCTCGGCCGCACCTTCCGCGCTTGCTGCCGTCACCAATGTGCCGGCTCCGGCCCGCAAGGCCGGGGAAGGCGCCGGCCCCTACAACCGCATGGTGATCCGCGGAGTCACGCTGATCGATGGCTCGGGGGCGCCGCCGCGCGGCCCGGTCGACATCGTGATCGAGCGCAACCGCATCACCGACATCAGACAGGCCGGAACCCCCGCCCTGCCACTAAAAGCCGACCGCGAACCGCGAGAGTTCGATTACGAACTCGACGCCACCGGCATGTACGCCCTGCCCGGCTTCATCGACATGCACGTTCACGCCTCGGGTGACGACAAGGCGCCCGACATGAGCTATTCCTACAAGCTGTGGCTGGCGCATGGCATCACCACCGTTCGCGGCGTGGGTCTGGCACCGCTCGATGTCTCTCTTTCCGAACAGCGGCGGTCGGCTGCCAACGAGATCGTGGCGCCGCGCATCTTCACCTGTGCGCGGCCGGGCGAAGGCAATGGCTGGGGGAAAAAGCCCACCCACACACCCGAGGGCATGCGTGCCTGGGTGCAGTGGGCCGCCAAGGCCGGGATCGACTGCATCAAGTTCACACTCAGCCCCGAACAGGGGCCGGAAGCCTACAAGGCCGCCCTCGATGAAGCGAAAAAGCAGCATCTGGGCACCGTCACCCACCATTCGCAGATCGGTGTCTCGCGGATGAACGCCCGGCAATCGGGTGAAGCCGGGCTGGGCACCGTCACCCACTATTACGGGCACTTCGAATCACTGCTGAAAAACAACCGGATCCAGCCCTGGAGCCTGAACTACAACTACAACGACGAACAATATCGCTTCGGAGAAGTCGCTGATATCTGGGACAAGATCTTCGACCCCGGCTCTGACGAATGGAAGGAATACCTGAAATTCCAGCTGGAACACAACGTCACATTCGACCCGACGATGACGATATACCTTGCCAGCCGCGACCTCATGCGGGCTCGCAACGCAGACTGGCACGATAATTACACAATGCCGCAATTGTGGGAGTTCTTCCAGTCCAGCCGCATCAACCATGGCTCATACTTCTTTGACTGGACAACCACCCACGAAGTGCAGTGGCGCAACTTCTACAAGCGCTTCATGCAGCTGGTAAATGATTACAAGAATATGGGCGGACGAGTGACGGTGGGGACCGACAGCGGCTTCATCTTCAAGACCTATGGTTTCAGCTACCCGGAAGAGCTGGAACTGCTGCAGGAAGCCGGGTTCAACCCGCACGAGGTGATCCAGGCCGCCACTCTCAACGGGGCGCTGACCCTTTATGAACCCAAGGGCATCGTCGACCCGCCCATTGGCCAGGTGCGGGTGGGCAAGATAGCCGACCTGGTGCTGGTGAAGGAAAACCCGCTGCAGAACTTCAAGACCCTGTATGGCACCGGCACTCTGCGACTGAACGAGAAAACCCAGAAACTCGAACGTGTTGGCGGCGTTTCCTATACGGTAAAGGACGGTATCGTCTATGATGCCAAAAAGCTTCTGGCCGAAGTTGCCGAACAGGTAAAAGCGGAAAAAATCAAACGCGGCTGGCCTGAGCAGGGCGTACCTCGTAACTAGAGAAAAACGCGCCGATTCCCGAGTTTTGGCTCTGGAATTGCAAGCGCACAACCAGATGACTGATTGAGGAAGGGGAACATCATGCGGAAATTCTGTCTGAAGCTCGGAGCGGCCATAGGTCTTGTCATATTGGCCGCCACCCCAGGTCAGGCGCAGTTCCGCGAAGTAACCGGAGCGCCAGCGCGCACCAGCGATCAGGGCATCGGCCCCTTCCGCAAGATGGTGATCCGCAATGTCACGCTGATCGACGGCACCGGCGCTCCGCCGCGCAGCCGCTTCGACATCGTTATCGAAGGCAACAAGATCGCTGCCATCACCCAGTCGGGCTGGCCGGGGCTGCCGTCGAAAGATGGCCGTCCGCCCAGCGATGCCGACTATGAACTCGACGGCACCGGCATGTATGTGATGCCCGGCTTCACCGACATGCACGTTCATCTGCCCGGGCCCGACAAGGCGCCCGATGCCTCGTACGCCTACAAGCTGTGGCTGGCCCATGGTGTCACTTCGGTGCGTGGCGTGCCGCTGGCCAGCAACGCCGTATCCGTCTCGGAAAAGGCGCGCTCGGCCCGCAATGAAATCGTCGCCCCCCGTATCTTCAACTACCAGACACCCGGCTCGGGATGGTCAGGCGGCACGGTCGATAGCGTCGAGAAGGCTCGCGCCTGGGTGCAGTGGGCGGCAAAGAATGGCGTCGATGGCATCAAGTTCTTCAACAGCCCCAATGAAACGCCGGAAGTCTTCAAGGCGCTGATCGATGAGGCTCACAAAAACAACATGGGCACCATCGCCCACCTGTCGCAACTGGGTATCGCGAACTTCAATGCCCGTCAGGCGGCGGCAGCAGGCCTTGACATCATTACCCATTATTACGGGCATATGGAATCGCTCCTGAAGGATCGCACCATTCAGGATTTTCCACCCAACTATGATTACAACAATGAACAGAACCGGTTTGGCGAGGTGGCAGAGATCTGGAACCAGGTGTATGGCCCCGGCACCGACCAGTGGAAGGAATATCTGCAGGATCAGCTGAAATCCGGCGTTGAATTCAACCCGACGTTCAACATCTACGCCGCCTCACGCGATCTGATGCGCGCCCGTACCGCCGAATGGCATGCCAATTATACCACGCCGCAGATGTGGGACTATTTCCAGTCATCGCGTACCAACCATGGCAGCTATTTCTTTGACTGGACAACGGAAAACGAATTTGCCTGGAAACAGTTCTACAACCTGTTCTTCAAGGTTGTGAATGATTACAAGAATATGGGCGGGAAAGTCACGGTTGGCACCGACAGCGGGTTCATCTTCAAGACCTATGGGTTCGCCTATGTCGAGGAACTGGAACTGATGCGCGAAGCCGGCTTCAACCCGCTGGAAATCATCCGCGCTGCCACCATGTGGGGGGCGGAAAGCCTGTACAAGCACAAGGGTGGCCACCCCCCCATGGGCGTGGTGCGACCGGGGATGCTGGCTGACCTGGTGATCACTACCGAAAACCCGCTGCAGAACCTGAAAACCTTGTATGGCACCAAGGCGCTGCGTCTCGATGATCGTACCGGCAAGCTCGAGCGGGTGGGCGGCGTGCGCTACACCATGAAAGACGGAATCCTCTATGATGCCCCCAAGCTGCTGGCCGAAGTGGAGGCCATGGTGAAGGCCGAACGCGCCCGCCTTGGTGCCTCGGCTCCCAACCAGCAGTAAAGCGCTGCCCGATCGAAGCACCACATTCGATCGGGCCAACCCGACGGTCTGGCGCAAGGCAGCGCAGCCGCCAATGCCCTGTCTTCCACCGCCCTTGCCTTCCAGTGGTCAGATTGGCAGGGCGGTGGTATTCTTCACTTCCTCGAGCACGGCATAAGTGCGGGTTTCACGAACGCCGGGCATCGTGGTGAGGGAATCACCAAGAAAGCGACGATAGGCCGCCATGTCTGCCACTCTTACTTTCAGCAGATAATCGAAGCCACCGGCCACCATATGACATTCCAACACTTCCGGCAGACTTTTCATCGCTTCGGCAAATTGCTCGAACACATTGTTGGTGGTGCGATCCAGATGGATCTCGATGAATATCAGCAGCGCCCGGTTCAGACGCGTCGGGTCGAGCAGGGCGACAATATCCTGCACATACCCCTGTTCCCTCAGTTTACGAAGCCGGTCAAAGCAGGCAGATGGCGAGATGCCCGATCGGGCGGCCAACTCCTGATTGGTGATTCGACCGTCTTGCTGCAATGTCCGAAGAATATTCCGGTCAATCGTATCAAGCATCGAAGCTCCTCCGGGAAGCACCTATAACGAGGCACCGGGCGCATCAGCAAGATGCACCGGCAGATGGGAGAGAATAATGAGCTGGAACAGCCGCAAGGCGATTGACGCCACGTCCGAAATGCAGGCCGACCAGCGCCTGACGCCCACTCTTGGCTGGCCGCATCTGGTGGCGCTCGGCGTTGGCGCCATCGTCGGCACCGGCATCCTTACCCTGATCGGCATCGGCGCCGACAAGGCCGGCCCCGCCGTCATCCTGTCGTTCGTGATCGCCGGGCTCATCTGCGCCTGCGCTGCCTTGTGCTATGCGGAAATGGCCGTGATGATCCCGGCCTCGGGAAGCGCCTATACCTATACCTATGTGGTGATCGGAGAGCTGATCGCCTGGGTGATCGGCTGGAGCCTGATTCTTGAATATTCGCTGGTGGTCAGCGCCGTTGCCGTTGGCTGGGCTGGCTATGCCGCACCCTTGCTGGAAACGGCATTTGGCGTGCCGATGGAGATCATGCAGTCTCCGGAACTGGGGGGCATCGTCAATCTGCCGGCCATCTTCATCATCGCCGTAGTGGCGGGCATGCTGATGGTGGGCACCAAGGAAAGCGCCACCGTCAACGCCGCGCTGGTGGTGGTGAAGATTCTGGCGCTCGTGGTGTTCGTGATCGTTGCCATGCCGGCGTTCAACAGCAGCTATCTGCATCCCTTCATGCCGTTCGGCTTTGCCAAGACCATGGGCCCTGATGGCGTCGAACGCGGGGTCATGGCTGCGGCCGCCATCATTTTCTTTGCCTTCTATGGGTTCGACGCCATCGCCACCGCCGCCGAGGAAACCAAGGATCCGGGACGCAACCTGCCGCGTGGCATCGTCGGCTCGATGGTGGCGTGCATTATTATCTACATGGTGGTGGCAGCAGCCGCCGTCGGCGCCGTGCCGTTCCTGGGCTTTGCCAACAGCCCCGAACCGCTGGCACTCATCCTCAGGGAACTCGATAAACCATGGGCAGCCACCTATCTGGCTGGGTCTGCCGTCATTGCCCTGCCCACCGTGCTTCTGGCCTTCCTGTTCGGGCAGAGCCGCATCTTCTTCGTGATGGCCCGCGATGGCCTGTTGCCGAAATGGCTGGCCCATGTGTCCCACCGCGGCACCCCGGTGCGTATCACCGTGTTCACCGCCATCATCGTCGGGCTGATCGCCGGATTCTTCCCGCTCGACGAGATCGCCGCACTCGCCAATGCCGGCACGCTTGCGGCGTTCGTTGCGGTCGCCACCTGCATGCTGATCATGCGGCGCCGCGCTCCTGATGCGCCACGTCTGTTCCGCACCCCGGCAGCGCCGCTGGTTGGCGGTATCGCCATATTGGGCTGTATCTATCTGTTCTTCAGCCTCCCCATCCAGACCCAGCACTATTTCCTGTTGTGGAACGCTGGCGGCATCATCATCTACCAGTTGTTCGGCCGTAAAGCTTCAGCCGCATGATATTCGGTTATTATCATATTTCACTTTAAAAATTCTGTATATGAAATTATATTACGCAAGACATTTGGCACTTCCTCGTGTATAGCGAATTTATATCAATTCATGTGTTATGGAGGTTTCAATGGCTGGCGCAACGTCCTCAGCAGTCTCCCCGTGGGAAGCCCTCGATGATGCCAAATATGCTGACGAGGCACAGGTGGTCAGGAACCTGCTTGCCGCCAATCCGCTGACAGCTGCCGAGCGAAAGCAGATCGTCGAACGCGCCACCAGGCTGGTGGAGACCGCCCGCAATTCGCCGGCCCGTCAGGGCGTCGTCGAGGGGTTCCTGCAGCAGTTTTCACTGGGCACGCAGGAAGGGCTGGCGCTGATGTGTCTGGCGGAAGCCCTGCTGCGCATCCCCGACGATGAAACCCAGAGCCTGCTGATCGCCGAGAAAATCGGCTCCGGAGACTGGGAAGCCCATCTCGGCCAGTCCGACAGTCTGTTCATCAACGCATCGACCTGGGGGCTGATGCTGACCCGACGATTCGTCGATGTCGACGAGGAAGGCAAGAAAGACCCCGTCGGCTTCATGCGCCGCATCACCAACCAACTTGGCCAGCCAGTTGTGCGCAAGGCCGTGTCGACTGCGGTTCGCATCATGGGCGAACAATTCGTGCTGGGGCGCACCATCGGCGACGCCCTGAAGCGGGCCGCCAAGGAAAAATATCTGTGCTCTTTCGATATGCTGGGCGAAGGGGCGCGCACCGAGGCCGACGCCGAACGCTATGCCCGCATCTATGCCGAAGCCATCGAAGCGGTTGGTCGTGCCCGGGGTAAGGGGCTTCCCCCTGAAGATGGCCATGGCGTCTCGGTCAAGCTATCGGCCCTGTCGCCACGCTATCAGGCCGTTCAGGAACAGCGGGTCTGGGACACGCTCTATCCGCGCCTGCTTGCGCTTGCCGAACTGGCGGCGCGCCACGATCTCAACCTGGCGATCGACGCCGAAGAGGCCGACCGGCTGGTGCTGTCGATGAAGCTGATCGACAAGCTGGCGCACGAACCGTCGCTTGGCAGCTGGACCGGGCTTGGCGTTGTGGTGCAGGCCTATCAGAAGCGCTCGCTCGACGTCATCCAGTCCCTCGCGGCACTGGCGCGGACGTCTGGGCGGCGGATCATGGTGCGACTGGTGAAGGGCGCCTACTGGGATACCGAGATCAAGCTTGCCCAGATGAACGGCCGGCCCGATTATCCGGTTTTCACCACCAAACCGGCGACTGACCTCAACTATCTGGTATCGGCCCAGGCGCTGATCAACGAAGCGCCGGCCCTCTATCCGCAATTCGCCACCCATAACGCCCACACACTGGTGGCGGTTCAGCACATGGCCGAACGCAAGGGCATCCGCATCGAACATCAGCGCCTGCACGGCATGGGCGAGGCGCTTTACGAGGCTGCCGGACTGGCCCGCAAGGTGCGTGCCTACGCACCGGTTGGAAGCCACGAGGAACTGCTGCCCTATCTGGTGCGCCGCCTGCTGGAAAACGGCGCCAACTCCAGCTTCGTTCATGCCCTGCTCGACGAACGGGTGCCGGCCGCCCATGTAGTTGCCGACCCGATCACCGCCGTCGAGGCAGCGCCCGACCGTCACCCGAAAATCCCCACGCCCATCAACATGTATGGCCCCGGCCGCCGGAACCCTGAAGGCCGGGACTACAGTATCGCCGCCGCCCGCGAACTGGCTGACCGGGCAACCAGGGCGCTGCGCCCGGCGGTATCAGGGCCGATCATCAACGGAGAGTTGCGCACCCACACACCGGGGGTGGCCATTCCCAGCCCGGCCGACGCTGGCGTGATTGCCGGAACCGTGCACCCCGCCACCACCGAAGATATCGACGAGGCAGCAAAACTGGCTCGCGCGGCAATGCCGGCCTGGGATCTGCTGGGTGGCCCGGCCCGCGCCGAAGTGCTGCGCCGCACCGCCGACCTGCTGGAAGCCGACACCGACAATCTGATCGCCCTGCTGTCGCGCGAAGGCGGCAAGACCCTGAACGACGGTATTGCCGAAGTGCGTGAAGCTGCCGATTTCTGCCGCTATTACGCCAATCTTGCCGAACAGCAGTTCGGGGCGCCCAAGCCGCTGCCTGGACCGGTGGGGGAAACCAATGCCCTGCAACTGGCAGGCCGTGGCACCTTCACCTGCATCTCACCGTGGAACTTCCCGCTTGCCATCTTCACGGGGCAGATCGCCGCAGCACTGGCAGCCGGCAATGCCGTGCTTGCAAAACCCGCCGAACAAACGCCATTGGTCGCAGCCGCTTCGGTGCAGGCCTTCCACAAGGCAGGGCTTGATCCACGGCTGCTGGCCCTGATTCCCGGCAATGGTGCGACGGTGGGGGCGGCACTGGTGTCGCATCCGCTGGTCGATGGCGTCGCCTTCACCGGCGGCACCGATACCGCCTGGGCGATCAACCGCGCCATTGCGGCAAGGCCCGGCGCCATCATCCCGCTGATCGCTGAAACCGGTGGCCTCAATGCCATGTTCGTCGACACCTCGGCCCTGAAGGAGCAGGTCGTCGATGACGTTCTTCTGTCAGCCTTCGGGTCGGCGGGGCAGCGGTGTTCGGCCCTGCGCATGTTGTTTCTGCCCGAGGAATCCGCCGATCAGCTGATCGAAACCCTGAATGGCGCTGTCGATGCCATGGTGCTGGGCGATCCTGCCAGCCCGCAAACCGATGTCGGCCCGGTGATCGACAGCGAGGCAAGAGCGGGGCTCGAGGCCCACCTTGCGCGCCTCGACAAGGATGCCCGCATACTGAAACGACTCGATCCCGGCGATCTTGCCCGGCGCGGCACCTTCTTCGGACCGGTCATCGCCGAAGTGCCGACTCCGGATTTCCTGGAACGCGAGGTGTTCGGGCCGATCCTGCACATCTACCGTTACAAGGCCGACGAACTCGACCATGTGGCGCGGCGGCTGGCCGCGCGCGGCTATGGGCTGACTCTGGGAATCCACAGCCGCACCGACCGCTTCGTTGAGCGCATCCGCGAGCTGGTGCCAGCCGGCAACAGCTATGTGAACCGCTCGATGACCGGGGCCGTGGTTGGGGTTCAACCCTTTGGCGGTGAAGGGCTTTCCGGAACCGGACCCAAGGCGGGCGGGCCGCACGCGCTGCTGCGCTATGCTGTCGAGCGCACCATCACCGTCAACATCGCCGCCACCGGTGGCGACCCGTCGCTGTTCGCCCTGTAACCCGTAGTAGGTCTGACAAGCTCCAGACCGCCCCGGGATGTGAATTATTGTTAATTATCTTCTTGTAAAACCAAGTGTAAATCACTGCAAAGATTGCCGTCATCCGTCTTGATGTATCAGCTCCAAAAGGTCATCTGATACTCAAGACGGAAAGGCAAAGCTGGTCTGTTACCCTACTCTTCCCTGTTCAGGCATAATTACTGAACAGTCAGGGGGAATTTGGTTAACGGTTATTGGCATTGTCTTTCACAACAGTGAGAGACGTTATGATCGGACTGAAGGAAATCTGTGCGCTGCTGGCGGCTGGCTCGATGGGAGCCGGTTCGGTGGTTGCCGTTCAGAAGGTGCGGGCTCCAACCCCGGCGGTCAAGAAAATCAGCGCCCCGGCCAGGCACCGCGCCGCACCGCGCCGCACACCGCGCATCCCGGTGGCACAAGCCCCGGCCCAACCTGCATTCACCGTCGATGATTGCCCGGCACCCAGCCTTGGCGGCACCAACCTTGCCGACCTGTCACCAGTGCCCTTTGAACCCAACCCCGGCAAAGGGTTGGTCGGCGAACCCGGCGGCATACCTGGCCTGTATTACCCCGCTGTCTTTCCGCCAACAGGTGGAGGCGGCTGGGGTGGAGGCGGCGGAGGCTGGGGCGGCGGAGGTGGCCGGCCAGACGGCGGTGGTGGCACCAACCCCAATCCCAATCCCAATCCCAATCCCAATCCCAACCCGGAACCTCCCATCGTCGCACCGGCCGTTCCCGAACCGGCAAGCTGGGTAATGATGGTAAGTGGCGTCGGGCTGGTCGGGCTTGCCCTGCGGCGCAACCGGCCCGTTCCGACAGAAGGTGCTGCCCTCACCAAGGTCTGATCTTTCGACGGCTGGCGGTCAGGCGCTTTCGCTGCGCATCCGGCCGCCCAGCGCCACAAATCGCATCCACAAGGCGAACCCGGACAGCAGGCTGGCGACCGCCACCCCCCAGACGATGCCTGACAGACCCAGCCCGCGGCCAACCCCCAGCCACCAGCACAGCGGCAGCATGACGACGATGTAGCTGACGAAATGCATGGCAGTCGGCCACCAGATATCGCCGCGTGACCGTAACGCCTGCGCACTCACTACTTGCGCGCCATCGGCCATGAAGAAGAAACAGGCGACAAACAGCGGTGGCCCGGCCATCGCCAGCAGTGCCGGGTCATCGGCGTAAATGCGCACAACCAGCCCGCTGTCGAAGAACACCACCAGTGAAATCAGCGCCAGTACCGATAATGCCAGCGTCATGCCCATGCGAAAGGCCCGCCGCACACCGGGCAGATGGCGTGCCCCCACACTGCGGGCCACCAGCACCCCGGTGGCGGCGGCAATGCCCAGCGGCACCATGAACACCAGTGACGCCACATTGATGACCACTGCCCATGCTGCCACCGCCATCACCCCCAGCTGGGCGGCTATGAAACTGATTGCGGAAAAGGCGCCGCCTTCGATTGCAAACGAGATCCCCGAGGCATAGCCGATGCGCCGTTGCTCTCGCGAGGCGGCGCGAACATGTCCGCCGCGCCAGAAAACCCCCAGCTCACGGGATTGCGGCCAATGCCACACCCACGCAAACAGCATCAGCATCAGCGCTGTTCGTGCAAAGAACGTAACCCATGCAGCCGCCAACGCCCCTGAAACCGGAAACGGCGAGGTTCCCGGCACAAGCCACAAAGCCAATGCCAGATTGACGGCATTGGCAACCCACATGGCAACCATCGGCACATGCGGGCGCTCCTGCCCTTCCAGCCACAGCCATACGGCATCAGCCAGCAGATACGGGGTGATCGACAGGGAAAAGACCAGCAGCACCGGCGTTGCCCCGTTCACAACGGCCGGCGGAAGGCCCATATGGGCAAGAACAAACGGCCCGCCCGCTGCCAGCACCACCGTCGAGATCAGCCCGATCAGCAGCGCATAGAACAGCCCGCGCTGCAGCACTGCCCCCGTCATTTCGGGCTGACCGGCACCTCGATAGCGCGCAGTCATCACCTGGATGCCCATCAGCAGCCCGAGTCCCGTCACCATCACTGTTCCAGTGGGCGCCCACCCCAGCGAGTGAAAGCCCAGTTGTTCGGCACTGTGGTGGCCAACGACGATGGCGTCGGTCAGCCCCATGGCCATCACCCCCAGCCGCGACATCACATTGGGGCCCGCAAGCTTCAGAAGCTCGGCATAGGTTCCGTCCACAGGCACGGGGTCAGCAACAGTCGATGGCATGGCCGGCGGCTCATAGAGAGGTTTGACGGTTGCGAAAACCCCAAGCCGCCGCTAGCTGCGGCGCTTGATCAACCGGAAAGGCAAGGAATGGGAAGCGCCAACGTTTCCGCCGAGCAGCTCAAGCTGTTCATCGAGCGTATCGAGACACTGGAAGAAGAAAAACGCGGTATCGCCGACGACATCAAGGACGTTTACGCCGAGGCCAAGGCCAATGGCTATGATGTGAAAACCATGCGTTCAATTGTGAAGCTGCGCAAGATGGACGCCAACGCTCGCGCGGAAATGGAAGCCCTGCTCGACACCTACAGGGCGGCTCTGAACGTCTGACCAATAGGCGCGGAGTCGGCCGCTTGCGGTCGCCACTTCCCATAGGACAGCACGCACGATAAGGCAGAGTGTATGGCAGGTCATTCCAAGTTCAAGAACATCATGTACCGCAAGGGCGCGCAGGATGCGAAGCGCTCGAGGCTGTTTTCCAAGCTGGCGCGCGAGATCACCACTGCCGCCAAGGGCGGTAACTCTGACCCGGAGTTCAACCCGCGGTTGAGGGCGGTGATCGCCACTGCCAAGGCCAATTCCATGCCCAAGGACAATATCGAACGGGCACTGAAAAAGGCCGAGGGTGGCGATGCCGACAATTACGAAGAAGTACGCTACGAAGGGTTCGGGCCGGGCGGAGTCTCGATCATCGTCGAAACCCTGACCGACAATAGGAACCGCACGGCAACCGATGTGCGCACTGCCTTTTCCAAGAATGGTGGCAACGTCGGTTCCACTGGCTCGGTGTCGCATGGCTTTGATCGTCTGGGGCTTATTTCCTACCCGGCCAGTGCGGGCAGCGCCGACGCCGTGTTCGAGGCCGCTCTCGAAGCCGGCGCCGATGACGTCGAATCGAGCGATGACGGCCACGACATCTGGACGGCGCCAGATGCGCTGCACGAAGTGGCGCGGGCGCTGGAAGCGGCGCTTGGTCCGGCTGAAGGCGCAAAACTGGCCTGGCGCCCCAAAGACAGCGTGGCGGTTGGCGCTGACACGGCGGCCCAGTTGCTGAAAATGATCGATGCACTCGAAGACAGCGACGATGTGCAGAATGTCTATGGCAACTACGATATCGCCGACGACGTCCTGGCCGGGCTATGACCCTGATCCTCGGCCTTGATCCGGGACTTGGCCGAACTGGCTGGGGCCTGATCAAGGCCGAGGGCAACCGCCTGACGCATGTCGCCCATGGCGTGATCGTCACCACTCCTGCCCTGTCGCTGGCGGCGCGGCTGCTGCAACTGCATCAGGGCCTTGCCGATCTGCTGCGCGCCCATCAGCCTGCCGAGGCGGCGGTGGAGGAAGTGTTTGTGAACCGCAATCCGCAATCAACGCTGAAGCTGGGGCAGGCGCGCGGCGTGGTGTTGCTGGCGATTGCCAACCTCCCCCACGCCGAACACGCCACACGGCTGGTGAAAAAGGCGGTGGTCGGCACCGGCACTGCCGACAAGACGCAGGTGATGGCGATGGTGGCGCGGCTGCTGCCAGGCTGCGGGCCGATGGGCGAAGATGAAGCAGATGCGCTTGCTGTGGCGATTGCCCATGCCCATCTGCGCACCGCCCCGCAACGGGTGGTGGCAGCATGATCGCCTCGTTGAAAGGGCTGGTGCAATCGATCGGCGCCGACCATGCCGTCATCGAGGTCGGCGGCGTCGGCTATCTGGTGCAGGCCTCAACCCGCACACTGGGCAGCCTGCAACCCGATGTGGCCTGCTTCCTGCTGATCGAAACCTCGGTGCGTGAAGACGCCATCACCCTTACCGGCTTTGGCACCACTACCGAACGCGACTGGTTCCGCCTGCTGACCAGCGTGCAGGGCGTTGGCGCCAAAGTGGCGCTCGCCCTTCTCGGTACCCTGACCGCCGAGGAACTGGCGCGCGCCATAACCTTCGATGACAAGGCCATGATCAGCCGTGCCAACGGCGTGGGCCCACGGCTGGCCGCCCGCATCATCACCGAACTGAAGGGCAAGGCCCCGGCCGGAACCGGGGGCAGTTCCGGAAGCCCTGAAGCAGCCCCCGCCTCGTCGGCGGCCGCTGATGCTCTCTCCGCACTCGAGAATCTGGGGTTCCGCCCTGCCGAAGCCCTGCGCTTCGTCACCGAGGCAGAGCAGCAGCTGGGCACAGAGCTGCCCGCTTCCACCCTCATCCGTGAAGCACTGAAGCGGGCCAAGGCATGAGCGAGAACCCCATCCTGTCGGCAGAGCGGGCGCAAGACGATGCCGATGCCGCCCTGCGCCCCAAACGGCTGGCGGATTTCGTCGGCCAGCCGGCCGCGCGCGCCAACCTGCGGGTGTTCATCGATGCCGCGCGCAGCCGTGGCGAATCGCTCGACCATGTGCTGCTGTCGGGGCCGCCCGGCCTTGGCAAGACGACATTGGCCCAGATTGTGGCGCGCGAACTGGGGGTGGGGTTTCGCGCCACCTCGGGCCCGGTGATCGCCAAGGCCGGCGACCTCGCGGCACTGCTTACCAATCTCGAACCCAACGACGTATTGTTCATCGATGAAATCCATCGTCTGTCGCCAGCCGTTGAAGAAATTCTCTATCCGGCAATGGAAGACCGCGCCCTTGATCTGATGATCGGCGAGGGGCCCTCGGCGCGGTCGATCCGCATAGATCTGCCCCCCTTCACGCTGATCGGTGCCACCACGCGCGCCGGGCTCGTCACCCAGCCTCTGCGCGACCGCTTCGGCATTCCGGTGCGCCTCAATTTCTATTCGGTCGAGGAACTGCACGGGGTGGTGACACGGGCTGCCCGCCTGCTCGACATGGCGCTCGATGACAGTGGTGCTTCAGAAATCGCCCGGCGCGCCCGTGGTACGCCGCGCATCGCCGGCCGGCTGCTGCGGCGGGTGCGCGATTTCGCCGTCGGGCGCCCCGGCGCCGTCGATGCCGCCTTTGCCGATCAGGCGCTGTCGCGGCTGGAAGTCGATGCCCTGGGCCTCGATGCTCAGGATCGCCGCTACCTGTGGATGATCGCTGATCTTTATCGTGGCGGTCCGGTGGGTATTGAAACGCTGGCCGCCGGGCTCTCCGAAGCGCGCGACACACTGGAGGATGTGGTGGAGCCCTTCCTCATCCAGCAGGGGCTGGTGGCCCGAACCGCGCGCGGGCGGGTGCTGAACGCCACGGCCTGGGCGCACCTGGGGCTGAAGCCCCCCGCCGGAACACAGGCCAGCCTTCCCCTCGACCAGGAGGAATGATCCACGAAATCCACAGGCCGCAGAGTTGCCCGAATCTGCTGAAGCAGTGCAGATAGCCGCATAATGGCAAGCCTACCCTCTCTGCAGCCCGCTGGTGGCACCTCTGCCGCTGCCGCGGCCACGCTTCCCTTCAACATCGAGGCGGAAAAAGCGCTGCTTGGCGCCCTGATGATCGAGAACCGGCTGGCCGAGGAAGTGATCCTGCAATTGCGGCCCGAACATTTTTATGAACCGCTGCACGGCCGCATCTACGCCCAGATCCGCAAACTGATCGACCAGAACATGGTGGTTAGCCCCGTTACACTGAAGCCCCTGTTCGAGCGTGACCCCGCGATGGCGGAACTGGGCGGGCCTATCTACCTCATCCGCCTCACAGAAGACCCTTCGGTGCTGGTGGCGGCGCGCGATTGCGCCCGCCAGATCTATGATCTGGCGCTGCTGCGCGAACTGGTGCGCGTCGGGTCTGAACTGGTGGAATCCGCAACCGATACCTCGGCCGATGTCGCGCCACTGCGGCAGATCGAGGCCGCCGAAGAAGCCCTTTACAAGGTGGCGGAAACCGGGGATGTCGCCGGCACCACCCAGGATTTCGCCACTGCCGCCACCAAGGCGGTGCGCATGGCCGCCAACGCCATGAAATCAGGCGGTCACCTGTCGGGGCTCACCACCGGTCTTGCCGGTCTCAACAGCAAGATGGGCGGGCTGCACAATTCCGACCTGGTGATTCTTGCCGGGCGGCCGGCCATGGGCAAAACGGCGCTTGCCACCAACATCGCCTTCTCGACGGCCTATCGCGCCAAGCAGGATGCTCTCGATGGCATCTCTCCCTCCACAGGTGCACCGGTGGCGTTTTTCAGCCTCGAAATGTCGGCCGATCAGCTTGCCAACCGCATCCTGTCTGAACAATCACGCATCAGTTCGGAAAAGCTGCGCATGGGGAAGATTTCGCAGGCGGAATTCAACGAACTGGCGCGTGCCGCCGAAAGCCTGCACGACCTGCCGCTTTATATCGACGACACGCCAGCCCTCAGCATCGCTGCCCTGCGCACCCGCGCCCGCCGGCTGAAACGCCAGAAGAAGATCGGCTTTATCGTCATTGACTATCTGCAACTGCTGCAGGGAACGGCCCGCAACGCCGCCGAAAACCGGGTGGCGGAAATCAGCGAGATCACACGCGGCCTCAAGACTCTGGCCAAAGAGCTTGATATTCCAGTGCTTGCACTGTCACAGCTTAGCCGTCAGGTTGAAAACCGCGAAGACAAGCGGCCTCAGTTGTCAGACCTTCGCGAATCCGGGACCATCGAACAGGACGCCGATATCGTGATGTTCGTATTCCGCGAGGAATATTATCACGAAAGCCGCAAACCCGAAGACGGCAGCGAGAAGTTCCAGGCGTGGCTGGAAAAGGCCGAACGCCTGCGCGGCCGCGCCGAAGTGATCGTTGCCAAACAACGCCATGGCGCGACGGGCACGGTTCCGCTTATCTTCGAGCGGGAGTTCACCCGATTTACCGACTCGGCGGAGGATTTTGTGGATCAGTACCAATGAGCGACTTCACCTCCGACAACGCCGCCGGCGTACACCCGACCGTGGTGGAAGCCGTGACCGGGGCCATCGCCGCTCAGGCCACCGCCTACGATAGCGACCCCTGGTCCACCCGCCTCGACGATGCCTTTTCGCGGCTGTTCGGCAAGCGGTGCCATGCTTTTGCCGTTCCATCGGGAACGGCCGCCAACGCCTTGTCACTGGCGAGCGCGGTGCTGCCCTTCAACGGCGTCTGGTGTGAGGCCAGCGCCCATATCGAGATGGATGAAGCCGGCGCCGTTCCGTTTTTCAGCGGTGGGGCATCGCTGCTGCCGGTGAAAGGCGACCAGGGCAAACTGACTTCCGCCCTTCTCGACGAGGCCACGGCGCGCCGGCGCGGCGATGTGCATCAAGTCCAGCCAGCGGCCATCAGCGTCACCCAGGCGACAGAGCTGGGAACACTTTACACACCAGACGAGCTCTATAACCTATCCCGTTGGGCAGAAGCCAGAAATCTGGTCATGCACATGGATGGCGCCCGCTTTGCCAATGCCGTTGCGGCGCTGGGTTGCCACCCGGCCGACATAAGCTGGAAAGCCGGCATCGATATTCTGTCGTTCGGGTGCATCAAGAATGGCGGCATGTCGTCCGAGGCCGTCGTTGTATTCCGGCCCGATCTTGCCCTCACTCTGCCGGTGCGTCGCAAACGCGCCGGCATGATGCCCTCGAAAGGGCGGTTTGCCGCGGCCCAGCTGCTGGCCATGGTGGAAAATCACTTCTGGCTCGACAATGCCCGCGCCGCCAACGCCGGGGCGCAGCGTCTGGCGGCCGTTGCTGGCAACAGGCTGTTGTATCCGGTTCAGGCCAATATCCTGTTCGTCCGCCTCAGCCCTGCCGAGCGCGCGCATCTGCGAACGCAGGGTTTCAGCTTTTACGATGCCGAGGCTGAAGGCCCCGACGCCGCGCGGCTGGTTGTCCGCTGGGACCAGTCGACCGACGCGATTGACGCCATGGCGAGGGCACTTGCCAGCCTCGGGGCATGATTCCCACAGCCATCCTCCTGCTGTCTTTCCTGTCTCTACTGCTGGCATTGGCACTGCTGGTGACGCTGTTCGTCACGCTGCGGCTGAAACGCCGGGTCGACAGCCTGACAATGGCCGCCCACAATGATCCGCTCACCGGCCTCCCCAACCGGCGAGGGCTGGCCCGTGCCTGGGAAAGCACCCGTGGTGACAAGGCGCTCCTGCTGATCGATCTGGTTGGCTTCAAGGCGATGAACGATACGCATGGCCACATGTTTGGCGACGCCCTGCTGCAACAGGTGGCCATGCGCCTGCAGTCGGCCGTCAGCCCCTACGGCGTGCTGAGCCGCTGGGGTGGTGATGAGTTTGCCGCGATCCTTCCGGCCGATCGACTCGATCGTCAGCAGGCCATTCTCGCCTCGGCGCAGATTTTGCCCTATGTCGTGCCCGGGTCAGATGGCCAGACCGTCGAAGTGCGTATCGGTGCACGGTTCGGGGTGGCGCAAGGGGTGGCTGCACTGGAGCCCGCCATCGCCATGGCCGACGCCCGGCTGATGGAAGCCCGCAGCAGCTGATGGGGGTTGCGCCCGCCGGACGGTTTCTCTAACCGCCTTTGGCGCCTGCCTTGGCGATCGGGTGGTTAGCTCAGCGGTAGAGCATCTCGTTTACACCGAGAGGGTCGGGGGTTCGAAACCCTCACCACCCACCATCAGGCCAGAGGGCGCCCGCCAACAGGCCGGCATGCCCGCCGCGGTTCAGCCCGGCCTGCCGTCCACGCGCTTTTTCAGGTAGATCAGCCCGTGGTGCACACACCATGGCAACACGCCCACAACGAACACCGCAGCCGTAACGCTCAGCCAGCCGGGCAGATCGCCACGGATCGCCGATGTCACCCGCAGAATCGCCGTTGCCTGCATGCCGAAGAAGGCGATCCACGCCGGTGTCGACATCTCCAGCGGCCGGCCGGAATGCCCCTGGGTCACGCGGGTGACCATCGCCACCACCAGGCAGCCGGCAAAGCCGATGAACAGGGCATGGTCGGGCCCCAGACCCAGCGATGCACCAAGATCAGCCGCCGTCTGCATTGCGAAGCCTATCGGCGCCCACAGCAGCCCCCAGAACAGCACATGCAAAAGGCCCGGCGCCTTGTCGTGCGGCCACCACTTCCACAGCATCCATGCCGTCAGCAGCGCCAGCCCGCCAGACCCGATGACAGCCAGCGCCTGCACACCGCCAAGCTCGCCCACCAGACGGATACCCAGCAGCGCCCAGATGGCCAGCAGCAGCCAGTCAGGCCGCCAGCGCACATAGCCCTTCACCACATTCCCGGCGAAAAACGGCACCATGCGGTGCGCAACCGTCAGGAATACCGGCAGCAGGAAACCATTGAGCCCGATGCGGTTGCCCGCCAGCCACATCCACGGTTCAAAGGTAAAGACGAAACCGGTCGCCAGCAGCAGCCCCAATAACCCCAGCGACAGCGCCAGCAGCGCCGACCAGGCGTGAACGACACCGGGCCGCCCCGCCCGCCGGTTGGTGGCCACCACACCAACCAGCCGAAAAATGGCCAGAAGCCAGCCAAAGGCGATCAGGAAGAAGCCCACCTCGATGGCGCCCGCCAGCCCCGTCCACAGGCCGGTATGGGCCGCCAACGAACCAGCCATCAGCAAAATGGCAATGGGCGCATAAGAGGTCAGCCCGAAATCCGGCTGGTTCATCCAGCGTGGAAAGGTGGTGAGAAGGAACCCGAAAATGAACGGCGGGAACAGCAGGTAGATCATCGCCGGCCCATGCAGCATCCGCATGGGGATCGCCCCCTGGTCAGCCCAGTGCCCGGAAAGCTGGAAGGCCCACCAGATCGCCAGTAGCGCCAGATTGAGGGTGCCCACCAGAAACGGCAGCCGATGCGGGGCGGCCAGAACGATCAGATGACGCAACGCTTGCATGGCGGATCAGTCCCTTTCCCGGGTCTTCCCGATAACCAGTATGACCAACGCCGAACAGCGCCATGGCAACACAACCAATGGAGCTTCGGCCACGAACACAGGAGTAACTGACTAGGCCGCAAATTCGCCTTGTGCAAACCGGCGCAGTTCCGGCCAACAGGCGGCAGATCGACGCGGGTAGTGGAGGCAGGCCATGCGCCGGGCCCGGTTCACGATGGTACGGGCGGTCGGACTCGAACCGACATGTTGTTGCCAACGGTGGATTTTGAGTCCACTGCGTCTACCATTCCGCCACGCCCGCGCAGGAAAGGAAGCGGGCCTATACGCTGCCACACCGCTGCTTGCCAACTGCTTTTCACCAGCCAGCCGTGCGTCGTCAGCCCGACAGGCAGGCCCTGCGCATCAGTGCCATCGTCGAGGGGTCAAGCCCCGATGGCTTGCCACTGGCCAGCTGGTTGGCAACCTGTTTCCCCAGTTCCACCCCCCACTGATCGAAGCTGTTCAGCCCCATCAACACCCCGGCCGTGAAGGTGCGGGCTTCATAAAAGGCCAGCAAAGCTCCCAGCCGGTCGGGCGAAAGCTGATCGAGCAGGATCGTCGATGAGCCGCGATTGCCGGAAAAGCTGCGGGCGGCAGCCAGCGCCGGGTCTCCGCGGGCTTCAGCCAGTGCTTCGTCATGGCTGCGCCCCTTCAGCAGCGCCGCCCCTTGGGCAAAGCAGTTGGCAAGCAGCAGCCGGTGGTGCTGCGGGTCAAGGCCGTGCCCGGCCGTTGCCACGGCCACAAACTCTACCGGATCGTGGTGGGTGCCCTGATGCAGCAACTGAAAGACCGCGTGCTGGGCATCGGTTCCAGTGCCGCCCCAGCTGATGGCAGCCGTGGGGAACGGCAGCGATGTGCCATCGCGCGCCACCGATTTACCGTTCGATTCCATTTCGAGCTGCTGAAGATAGGGCGCAAGCAGCCGCAGGCGTTCATCATAGGCAAAGATTGCCCGGGTTGGCCTGTTCAGGAAACAGGCCTGCCAGACATCGGCCAGCGCCGCCAGAACCGGGGCGTTGGCAACCAGCGGCGCCGCAAGAAAATGGCGGTCCATGGCATGGGCGCCATCAAGCAATGCGGAAAAAATCTCCGGGCCAGCCCGAACAGCCAGCGGCAGCCCTACCGGTGACCACAGCGAATAACGGCCACCAACCGAGTCACCGAATTCCAGAATCGTCCTGATCCCGCGCTCCTGCGCTCGCTCTGGGGCCGCGGTTACGGCGATCACCCGCGACAGTGGTTCGGTAACCTCATGGGCTTGCAGCCAGGCAATGGCGGCATCGAGGTTGAGCAATGTTTCCTGGGTGGTGAAGGTCTTGGAAACGGCAATGATCATGGTGGTTGCCGGGTTGGCAGCTGCAAACGCCCGGGCAAGCGCCCCGCCATCGATATTGGCGGCGACGTGAATGCGTGGCCCGTCACCCTGCCCACCAAGCGCCGGATCACCAAGCGCGTCAACCAGCAGATGCGGCCCCAGCGCCGAGCCGCCAATGCCGATGTGGATCACATCGCTGATCGTGCCGAACCCGCCGTCGCGAACCGTCTTTGCCATGGCAAGGGCCGGGGCGATGGCGGCCCTGTTGGACGGATCACGCAAGGCCATGTGGCTTGCCGGCCGCCCTTCGGACGGGTTCACCACCTCGCCGCAGGCAAGTTTCCGGCGCCAGCCCGGAAAGTCGGCCGCCGCCGTCAGATCAATGAGCCCATCGATCACCTGATCGTCAAGTGGTAACTTGCTGAAATCAAAGTAAATCCCACACGTTGAGAGCGCCAGTTTCTCCATTCGGCCAGACTGATCGAACAAAGAGGAAATGTCGGCTGACCAGCTCCGGGCAAGACGTTCGAGATGTGCCCACTGACGGGACAGGTGTGGAAGCATAGACCCCCTTGAATGCAATGCCCCAATCGGGCGCGAACTGCCGGTCTGCCGGTTGAATGGCAGCTTGACACTTGTGTTAGCGCAGCACAGGCAAAACGCCATGATATTTTCAACGGCAACCTATCTGAACCAGCGGCAATCCGCACAGATGCCCGAAAACAGGCCGCACCGCTCAGCCAGGCAGAGCATCGTCACATCCCGGGGGCAATCTTGAGCGAACCGGCCAATAGCAAGGCGTTGCACGACTGGGCCGCTGCCAATGGCTTCGCAGCCGTTCCAGAGGCGATGCTGCTGGCTGCCCTCACCCACAAGAGCTACGGACCGCGCAATTATGAACGGCTGGAGTTTCTGGGCGACCGGGTGCTGGGGGCCGCCATGGGCCACTGGTTGTATCAGCGGTTCCCGGAAGACAGCGAAGGGCAGCTCACCCGTCGTATGGCCAAACTGGTCAGCCGCGAGACCTGCGCCCGCGTAGCCCGGCGCATCGACATTCCCAGTCATGTCAGGCTGGGGGTGCAGGCACGTTCAGACGGTGGTGCCAACAGCGACAATATCCTTGGTGACGTGCTGGAAGCCCTGATAGGCGCCTTGTTCCTGACTGCCGGTATGGCCGCCGCCGAGGTATTGGTGCGCAAGGTCTTCGAGCCTGAGATCACCAGCGCCAAAGACGCCCCCAAGCATCCCAAATCAGCAGTGCAGGAATGGGCGGCGGCTCGTGCGCTAAGGGCGCCCGGATATCAGTTGCTGAACCGCAGCGGCCCGCACCACAACCCGCGCTTTCTGGTAGAGTTGACCGTCGCTCACCTGCCCCCTGTGCAGGCTGAAGGCAGCAGCAAGCAGGAAGCCGAAACACTGGCTGCCACCCGATTTCTGAAGGAACATGATGCCTGAACCCGTTACCCGGGCCGGCGTGGCGGCTCTTATCGGCGCCCCCAATGCCGGCAAATCGACTCTGGTGAACGCGCTGGTTGGCCAGAAAGTGGCAATCGTCAGCCCCAAGGTGCAGACAACCCGAGTGCGGCTGACGGGGGTGGCGATGTGTGGCCAGACCCAGATTCTGCTGGTTGATACACCGGGCATTTTTCAGCCGCGCCGGCGACTGGACCGCGCGATGGTGAAATCCGCATGGGAAGGCTCTGCCGACTCAGACGTTGTGCTGCTGATCATCGATGCCAGGGCCGGCCTGCGCCCCGAAGTTGAGGAACTGCTGCGCGCGGTTGCCGAAAGGGGCAGGAAACGGTGGCTGGTGCTCAACAAAGTCGACATTGCCGACAAGGAATCGCTGTTGTTGCTGGCGGCCCGTGCCAACGCCATCGGCGCTTTCGCGCAGACATTCATGGTATCGGCCCGCACTGGCGACGGCATTTCCGACCTGAAGGCAGCACTGGCCGATGCGATGCCCGAGGGTCCGTGGCTGTTCCCCGAAGATCAGCTGACCGACGCCCCTTCGCGCATGATGGCGGCGGAACTGGTGCGCGAACAACTGTTTTTGCAGTTGGGTCAGGAACTGCCCTATGCCACGGCCGTTCATATCGAGAAGTTCGAGGAGCGACCCGACGGCGCGGTGACCGTGCACGCCCAGATCTATGTTGAACGCGACAGCCAGAAAGCGATCGTGGTGGGGGCAAAGGGGGCGCGCATCCGCCAGATCGGCGAACTGGCCCGCCACGAGCTGGCCGCGATGCTCGGCCGCCCTGCCCACCTGTTTTTGCATGTGAAAGTAAGGCCTGGCTGGGCGGAAAGCCGTGACATCTGGCGCGACCTCGGGATGGAGTGGCTGGACTAGCCCGTTTGTCTGTTATGGCTACGCATTTCAGCTTTTTTCTGATATGTTTGCAAAAGTATCGGAAATGGGGGGCGAAATGTTCAAGCAATTCATTCCAGTAACAGGTATTGCCGTGTTCGGCCTGCTCGGCTCTGCGCCATCGGCGGCTGTGGTCAGTGGTCAGGATTTCGAGAGTTACGCCATCGGCGCACCCAATCCGTATCTGCTTGATCTCGAACCAGGGTTCGGCAGGTTTTATGGCGGCACGGTGCAATCTCCGGGTGTGTCGGTTGATCCTTTCTATGCCATGGGCGGAAATAACGTCTATTATGGCACCGCACTCAGCTTCACCGGACTTGACCCGAACCTGAGTGAACATTGCTGCGCCTTCAACCGCATGGAAATGCGGGTTAGCAGCAAGAACGGAGTGCTCATTGAAATACTGGGACACAAGGATACCGGCTGCTGCGGCCCTGATTACTGGACCGAGATTGTCCAGTTCAGCACCGTAATATATGGAGCCGACCAGTATTTTGTCTGGGGTTCCGATGCGCAGGCAGGCATCATCGAACCTGGACAGACCTCCGACATCACCACCATTCGCTGGACATCGCTTGACGGCACCCCTATCGCCATCGACGATATCAACGGACTGGGTGAGGCGCTCATCCCCGAACCTGCCACCTGGGCCCTACTGATTACTGGCTTCGGGCTGGTGGGGATGGCGGCACGGCGGCGCAAGGCACTTGCCTAAGCGCCGGCCCCGGCCCATCGGGCTGGTGTGGAGTATGACGACGACGCCATTGTATTGACGCTGCTGCCCCATGGGGAACATGGGGCAATCGTGCGGTTCCTGTCGATGGCGGGCGGGCTGAGAGCGGGGTTCGTGCATGGCGCCCGCTCAGCCCGCCGGCGAGCGGTGCTGCACCCCGGCAATCGCGTTGCACTGCACCTGCAGGCCCGTAACGAGGGGCAGTTGCCGGTGGCCACGGTCGAGCTGGTGGAAAGCCGGGCGCTGGCCGCATTTGCAGCGCACAGCGCCGCCATTCTCGCCTGGGCCACGGAACTGACAGCTGCCGCCCTTGCCGAAGCAGTGCCGCATCGTCGGCTGGCCGAGGCGCTGGATGCCCTGTGCGCCGGGCTGGCCGCTGAAATCGCGCCAGTACAGGCCGGTGCGGCGCTCGCCCGCTATGAACTGCTGGTGCTCGAAGAAGAAGGGTTCGGCCTCGATCTCGGCTCCTGCGCACTCGGCGGCCCTGAACCGCCCGCCTTCGTCAGCCCCAACAGCGGCCGTGGTGTCTCAGCGGCCAAGGCAGCCGGGCAGCCCTGGGCGCATCACCTGCTGCCATTGCCGCCGTTCCTGCTGAATGGACAGTCGCCCGATACCATCGATGTGGCCCGGGCGCTTGCGTTGTCACGACATTTTCTCGCCCGCCACTGGCTGAATGGCCCGCGGCTGGAAACCCTGCGGCAACTGGCGGTTGGCAGCACCGTCCGCAACGGTTAGGAAGCCGCCATGGCTGATCCCGAAACCGGAATTGTCGCAACTTCCTTTGATACCGCCCTTGCCGAGCGTTACCTCGTCTATGCGCTGTCCACCATCACCGCCCGCTCGCTTCCCGACGTGCGCGATGGCCTGAAGCCGGTGCATCGTCGCCTGCTGTGGGCAATGCGGCTTCTGAAGCTCGACCCGGCATCGGCCCCCAAGAAATGCGCCCGCGTGGTGGGCGACGTTATCGGCAAATACCACCCGCATGGCGATACCGCTGTTTACGACGCCATGGTGCGGCTCGCCCAGGACTTTGCACTGCGATACCCGCTGGTGGAAGGTCAGGGCAATTTCGGCAACATCGATGGCGATAATGCCGCCGCCATGCGCTATACCGAGGCCCGCCTCACCAAAGCTGCCCTGCTGCTGATGGAGGGTGTCGACGATGAAACCGTCGCCTTTCGCCCCACCTACAACGGCGAAGAGGAAGAGCCCGAGGTTTTCCCCGCTGCATTCCCCAACCTGCTGGCCAATGGTGCCAGCGGCATTGCCGTGGGCATGGCAACATCCATCCCGCCGCACAATGTGGCGGAAATCGCCGCCGCCGCCAGGCTGCTGCTGGAGAACCCGGCCGCCGCCGACGACGACCTGCTGGCGATCATGCCCGGCCCTGATTTCCCGACCGGCGGAGTCATCGTCGAGCCGCGCAGCTCTCTCGCCGAAGCCTTTCGTAGCGGCCGGGGTGGCGTAAAGCTGCGCGCCCGCTGGCACCGTGAAGACCATGGACGCGGCACCTGGGCGATCGTCATCAGCGAGATCCCCTGGGGGGTGCAGAAAAGCCGGCTGGTCGAGCAGGTGGCGCAACTGATCGCCGACAAGAAGCTGCCGATACTGGAAGATGTGCGCGACGAAAGCGACTCCGAAATTCGACTGGTGATCGTTCCGAAATCGCGCAGCGTCGATCCGGAACAGCTGATGGAAAGCCTGTTCCGGCTCACTGATCTGGAAACGCGGGTGTCGATCAACCTCAACGTGCTGCTGCCCGACCGCACCCCGCAGGTTCTGGGGCTGAAGGCGCTGCTGCAGGCCTGGCTCGACCATCGGCAGACGGTGCTGATCAACGCCAGCCGCCACCGTCTCTCCCAGATTACTGACCGGCTGGAACTGCTCGCGGGCTATATCATCGCCTATCTCAATCTCGACGAAGTGATCCGCATCATCCGCGAAGAGGACGAGCCCAAGCCGGTGTTGGTGGCCACCTTCACGCTGACCGACCGGCAGGCGGAAGCCATCCTCAACATGCGGCTCAGGTCATTGCGGCGGCTTGAGGAAATGGAACTGCGGCATGAGCAGGACAAGCTGCTTGCCGAACAGGGCGATCTCGACGCGCTGGTTCAGTCACCGGCCCGCCAGCGCACCGCATTGAAAAAGCAGCTCGATCAGCTGGCAAGGCTCTATGCCGCCGACAGCCCTGAGGGCAGGCGTCGCACCAGCTTTGCCGATGCACCTGCCGTCGTGTCCCTAAGCCGCGAGGCCATGATCGAGCGCGAGCCGGTAACGGTGATCCTGTCGCAGCGCAACTGGATCCGGGCGCAGAAAGGCCATGCCGACGCCACCGCCATCGACTCCCTGAAGTTCAAGGAAGGCGACGCGCTGGCGCTTGCCATCCACGCCGAGACCACCGACCGCCTGCTGGTGGCCATGGCTGGCGGACGCTTCTTCACCGTTGACTGCAACACCCTGCCCGGCGGGCGCGGCTTTGGCGAACCGCTGGCGCTGATGGTTGATCTTCCCGCCGGCGAAGACATTGTGGCGCTGTTCCCGTTTGCACCCGACAGTCGCCTGCTGCTGGTGGCAAGCGACGGGCGCGGCTTCCTTGCCGAAGCCAGCGGGCTGCTGGCCGAAACCCGCAAGGGCAAGCAGGTAATGACCCCGCGTCCCGGCGCCACCTTGAAGGTGGTGAAGCCGGTGGCCGAAGGGGCCGACCATGTGGCGGTAATCGGCGACAACCGCAAGCTGCTGATCTTCCCGCTGGAAATGCTTCCCGAAATGAGCCGCGGCCAGGGGGTGCAGTTGCAGAAATACAAGGGCGGCGGCCTGTCGGACGTCACCACCTTGCGGCTGGCCGATGGCCTTTCGTGGAAGATGCAGGGCGAATCAGGCCGCACCCGCAACGAATCTGATCTGGGGTTCTGGGTGGGCACCCGCGCCACCGCCGGCCGGCTGCCGCCCCAGGGTTTCCCGCGCGAGAACCGCTTCCAGCCATGAGATGGCTTGCGCTGATCCTGCTGGCCGCGGCCTTGCCCGCACTGGCCCAGGGCGTGCCATCGGTAATGGCACCGGCCGCCACTGCTGATAATGCGGATGATGGGCGGCCTTATCCGCTTCCCAACACCCGCATCTACCGCTTCCACTCGCCTTCTTTGGGCCGGGATTATGATGTCTCGGTCACCCTGCCCTTTGGCTATGATGCCGACCCGTCGCGCCGCTACCCGGTGCTGTTCGTGACCGATGTGCCGCAAAGCATCCCATATGTCACCGGGCTGCACCGGCGGCTGCGCGGCGGCGGGCGAATGATGGAGGATGCCATCATCGTCGGGCTGGGCTATGCCGTGGGCGATACTGGCGTGCACAGCCGCCGCCGCGATTATACCCCCACGGCCCATGGGGATATCGATGCCCGTCCTGAACAGGGCAAGCCGGTTGAGTATGGCGGTGCCGAAGCCTATCGGCTGCACCTGAAGACCGAGCTGTTCCCGTGGCTTGAAACCAGATTCCGCATCGATCCGTCCCGGCGCATCTATCTGGGCCACAGCTATGGGGGCCTGTTCGGAACCCATGTGCTTCTGACTGACCCGGCGATGTTCCAGCGCTATATCCTGATCAGCCCGTCGCTCTGGTATGATCGCCGCCTGATGATCGCCCGCGAGCGCGGCTATGCCATGCGCCACAAGGACATGCCGGCCCAGGTGTATTTTCTGGTGGGCGGGCTGGAAACGGTGGAAGCGCCCGATACCGAACCGTTCGGATCATCGAGGAACGCCATGGTCGAGGATCAGGCGGAGCTGGTCGCCAACCTGCAATCCCGTCACTACCCGTCGCTGACGGTCAGGAACGAGGTTCTGCCCGGTGAAGATCATGCCAGCGTCTGGCCCGGCGCCGTGCGCAAGGGGCTGGAATGGGCGCTGAACGCCAAACCCCGCCTTCCCCCTGCGCCGTGCCGCGACCAGCAGGGGCGCGCTGTCACCGGTTGCCGCCAGCCTGATTTTACCCCGGGCCACTAAGCCGGAGACCAGATGTCTGTCGCCCCCCGGGCTGGATGGTCCAACCCGGGTGACGCAACCTTTATTTCTCGTTGAACAGTTTTTTCAGGAAAACGGTTTCCACCTCGCGGCGCAGATCGTTGTTGGGCTTCTTCATGAAGCCATGCCCTTCGTCGGCAAACAGCACATACCACACCTCGTTCCCACGGGCGCGCAGCTTCTCGACGATCTGGTCTGATTCATACTGCGGCACCCGCGGGTCGTTGGCGCCCTGCATCACCAGCATCGGCTTGGTGATGCGGTTGACGTTGGCAGCGGGCGAGATTTTCGCGAACACCTGGCGCATCTTCGGATCGCGCTCGTCGCCATATTCGGCGCGGCGGTTGTCGCGGCGATAGGCCTCGGTACGTTCAAGGAAGGTGGCGAAATCGCTGATTCCATAGCGCTCGACCCCGCCAACCAGCCGGTCGGAATAATGGGTCATCACCGCAAGCGACATGTACCCACCGTACGACTGGCCATAGACCGCCACCCGGCTGGCATCGAGATCGGGCTGTTTGGCGATCCAGTCGAGCAGCGCGCCGATATCCCTGACTGAATCCTCGCGCTTCTCGGCATTGTCGAGGTTCAGATAGGTTTTGCCATACCCATCAGACCCGCGAACGTTGGGCAGGATCACCGTTGCCCCAAGGGTATCGGCAAAATACTGCGCCCCATAGTTCCAGATCGGCCTGGTCTGCGATTCCGGCCCGCCGTGAATATCCATGATCACCGGGGTTTTCGTGCCGGGCGCCACGCCGCGTGGGCGATAGACAAACGCCGGAATCTCGCGGCCATCGAACGACTTGAAGTGGATGAGCGTGGGAACCGAGAGCTTTGCAGCATCCAGTTCGCCCAGTTCCGAAGTCGTCCAGCGGGTGAGCTTTGCATCATCCACCTGCCACACCCATACGTCACCCGCCGATGTGGCATTGGTAAGGCCGATCGCCAGCTTGCTGCCATCGGGCGAGAATTTCAGAGCCGTCAGCACGCCTTCCGGCAAAGTCGGCTGCGGCAGGGCGCGGCGGGTGATCCGGTCGCGCACGGTCACATGGGAATAGCCATCTTCGTTGACGGAATAGGCCAGCACCCGGCCATCGCGGGTGATGTCATATTCCTCGACATCCCACTTGAGGTCGGGCGTCAGCACGATCTCCTTGCCAGTCGCAATGTCGATCTCCACCAGCCGGCGGTTGTCGCTGTCGCGGTCGGAAATCGCGATCAGGCTTTTCCCGCCCGGAAGGAACCGTGGATCTTCGTAGCGGGCGCGGGCGCCGGGGGCGACTCGGGTGGTCTTGCCAGTGGCGATGTCAAGAATGTGGATTTCACTCTGGCGGTTGGAGATGCTGCGCAGATAGACCAGCGATTTGCCATCGGCGGCAATGTCGCTTGGTGAAATGGCGCCATCCACCTTCAGAATCTCGCGCGGGGTTCCGGGGTTTTTCGGATCGACGGCCAGCAGGGTATAGGCGCCCGACCCTTTGGTGGCACGCGCCCACACCATCAGCGACCCGTCGTCGCTGAATACCGGTGCACCATTGCGCGTGCCCGGCTCGGTGATCTGCACGGCCGGGCCACTGAGACCCTTGGCATATAGCTGGAACCATTCGTCTCCGCCGGTATCACGGATCATGATGAAACGATCAGTGCCGGGAATGACATAGGCCGAGGCAATCGGTTCATTGCCGAAGGTGATCTGGGTGCGCGCTGCCCCCGGCGCCGCCACATGATGGAGCTGCTGGGTTTCACCAAACCGTGTGGCGATAAGGATCGATCCATCGGGAAGCCAGCCCTCGAACAGCGCGGCGCGGCTGTTCTGGTAACGCTGCACGGCATCCGTCACATTGACTGGAATGGCTGGCACATTTGTCAGGGTCGCTGCGCCAACCTGCCGTACATCGGCGGCAAGCGCCGGCAGGGCTACCCCGGCAAGCGCCAGTGAAACGAGGAGAGGTCGAACGAACATGTCAGCCCTTCTTTGCATTGATGACATCGGTAATGGCCGTTCCCAGAACGGTCAGCGGCATGGCGCCGGCCTGAATGACGGCATCGTTGAAATCGCGCACGTCATAGCGGTTACCCAGCTCCGATTGCATGCGGTCACGCAGCCGCACGATCTCGGTATGACCCACCTTGTAGCCGCACGCCTGCGCCGGCGACGCGCAATAGCGGTCGACTTCGCTCTGGCAGGCGGCGCGTGATCGCCCGGTCGAGGATTGCAGATAATCGATCGCCTGATCGCGGGTCCAGCGCTTGTGGTGGAGGCCGGTATCAGTGACAAGCCGCGATGCCCTGAAGCGCAGCGCCTGGAACATGCCCAGCTGGCCGAACGGGTCATTCTTGTAAAATCCCAGTTCATCAACCAGTTGCTCGGCATAAAGCGCCCAGCCTTCGGTATAGGCATTGAAGCCGAGGAAATTGCTGATGAGCGGAATTTCATCGCGGTGTTCGGCCATATAGGCGCCCTGCCATGCGTGGCCGGGAATGCCTTCATGCGCCGTCAGCGAGGGAATGGTGAAGCGTGGCCAGTTGCCGGTATCGGCGAGGTTGATGTAATAAATGGCCGGGCGCGACCCATCAAGCGAGGCAAAGTTCATGTAGCCAAGGGCGGCGCCCTGCTCGATCTCGGGCGGCACCCGCTTCACCACCAGATCAGCGCGCAGCTTCATATGCGAATAGAGCGGCATCATCGCCCGCAGTTCATCGAGTTTCTGGTTCACATAGGCGATGGCTTCGGCGCGACCGGCATCGGTATTGGGAAATAACTGCTTCGGGTCACGCGTCAGCGCCGACATGCGCTCGCCAACCGTGCCCTGTGTCATCCCCTGAGCTTTCAGCACGGCATCCATGCGGGCATCGAGTTCGGCACCCTGCTGCAGGCCCATGGCGTGGATCTCGTCGGGCGACAGGTCGGTGCTGGTGGCGTATTGCAGGCCCCAGCGGTAATAATCGGCGCCATCGGGAAGCTTCCACACCCCGGCATCAGCGGTCGCCTTTGGTCTTAGGGCGGCAATGGCGGCTATCTGACGATCAAGAGCCGGATAGACCGAGCTGGAAACGATCTTTTCGGCGCGCTTGCCCCAGTCTCCGGCAATATTGGCAGCCGAGGTGCGACGAGTGAGCGAGGTTACAAGCCCCGAACTGGCGGCAGCAACCGACCGCAGCCCGCGCAACTGCTTCAGCGCGGTATCGAGCAGGAAATCCGGTGGCAGCACGCCGCGTGCCACATCGGCCTTCATCTGCTGCGTTTCCGCATCGAGACGCGGGCCGAATGCCGACAGCCGGCTGAGATAGGCCTCGGCATCTGCCTTGTTCTCCACCCGGTGCACGGAATCGAGAAAATCGGGAATGAACTGGTACGAGCCATCCTGCTGGGTGACGATATAGGGCACACCGCCGCCGAACGCTCCGACCGAACCATAGGCGAACCTGCCGCCGGCTGCGCCATTGCCCAGCAGAAACTGCAGCGAATCCAGCATGTAGCGGTCTTTTGCTGCCAGAGCCCCACGATTGACCGGGCGCAGCATGTCGGCAAAGCGGCGGTTGTCAGCAAGGGCCGCCCGCCGCGCCGCTTCGCCGCCATCATCGAGGCGGGCGCGCAGGCCGGCATTCCTGCCGCTGTCCAGCCCCAGATAGCTGGCGGTGATAGGCGAGGCCTGCAACGCCAGATCGGCCATCTTGTCGAGGATGGCGGCAAACCCGGGGTCAAGCGCGGCACGCGCCGCTGCTGGCAACATGGCAACCGATGACACCAGCATGGCGTGCGACAGGAAGGCGCGACGATCGAGCATGGGTCTCTCCCTTATGATTGAAGCGGTTGCTTAGACCCGGCAGAGGCTCCGGCTCAACCCCGAATGTGCCCGGCCCGACGATTCTCCACCAATCGCCGGTCCGATTCCGGCGCTGGCCGGCACTGGCTAGATATCAACCACAAGCCGCGGCGTTTCCCCGCGTTTCAACGCCGCCCCGCGGCCAGAGAGCGACGGATTGGTCATGAAATAGCGGTGCAGATTGAAGCTGGGGTGACCGGGTTTTACCCGCACATACTGGCCATCGGGCTGCATCTCCCAGCTCTGTTCGTCGTCTTTCAGGTTGGCGAGCATCACCTGGTCGAGCACCTGGGCATGAACCGTCGGGTTCCGGATCTCTACCAGCAACTCCACCCGGCGATCGAAGTTGCGAGGCATCCAATCAGCCGAGGTGATGTAAACCCGGGCCCGGCGTGACGGCAGCGGGTGGCCATTGCCGAACACCACGATGCGGCTGTGTTCCAGAAAACGGCCGACAATCGACCGCACGGCAATCCGTTCCGACAGGCCGGGAACACCGGGGCGCAGACAGCAGATGCCACGCACCACCAGTTCCACCTCGACGCCGGCCGCGCTCGCCTCATAGAGCTTTTCGATGATGATCGGATCAACGAGGCTGTTCATCTTGGCCCAGACTGCTGCCGGGCGGCCTGCCTGCGCATGGGCAATTTCGCCATCTATACCGGCCATCAGCGTCGATCGCAGGTTCATCGGGCTCATGGCGATATGCTTCAGTCCATGCGGCTGCACATAACCGGTGATATAGTTGAACACCTGCGCGGCATCACGGGCGAGCGCCTGATCGGCGGTGAAAAAGCTGAGATCGGTGTAGATACGCGCCGTCACCGGATGATAATTGCCGGTACCCAGATGCAGGTAGGTTTTCAGTTCGCCGGCTTCGCGGCGCACCACCATCGACATCTTGGCGTGAGTCTTCCACTCGATGAAGCCGTAAACCACCTGCACTCCGGCGCGCTCAAGGGCCGCTGCCCAGGTAAGGTTCAGTTCCTCATCAAAGCGCGCTTTCAGCTCGACGATCGCCGTCACCGATTTCCCGGCCTCGGCGGCATCGATCAGAGCGCGCACGATGGGGCTGTTCTTGCCGGTGCGATAGAGCGTCTGCTTGATCGCCACCACATCCGGGTCGGCTGCGGCCTGCCGCAGGAAGGCAAGCACCACGTCGAAACTCTCGTACGGGTGGTGAACGATGATGTCTTTGGCGCGGATGGCTGCAAAACAATCTCCGCCATGTTCGCGGATGCGTTCGGGAAAACGCGGCACATAAGGCTCGAACTTCAGGTCGGGGCGGTCTTCGTCGACCAGCCGCGACAGATCAGCAATGCCTAAAATCCCCTTCACTTCGGTCACGTCGCGCTCGTCTACCTTCAGTGCCTCTTTCACCATGATTTTCAGGCGCTCAGGTGTCTGGCATTCGATCTTCAGGCGAATCACCTGTCCGCGCCGCCGGCGTTTTATCGCTGTCTGATAAAAGCGCACCAGGTCTTCGGCTTCCTCCTCGATCTCGATGTCGCTGTCGCGGATGATACGAAAGCACCCCTGCCCCATCACCTCGAATCCGGGAAAGATCAGGCTGCAGAACCGCGTCAGCACCTGTTCCAGCGCCACATACCGCGCCTGCACACCCGGCAGCCTCACAAAGCGCGGCAGCATGGGGGGCAGCATCAGCAGCGCCGTCAGCCGCTCGCGATCAGACAGGCGGCGCATGTCGAACACGATGCTGAACCCCTTGTTGGGGATGAACGGAAAAGGGTGGGCCGGATCGATGGCCTGCGGGGTAAGAACCGGAAAGATCTGCGAAAGAAAGTGCTGCTCCAGCCATTGCGCCTCGGCGGGATCGAGCTGGCCGTGATCAAGAATGTCGAAGTCCGCTTCCGCCAGCAGCCCGCGCAGGATCTCGAAGGTTTCCTGCTGCTCGGCCATCAGGCTGTCGGCGGCAACGGCAATGGCCGCCACCTGCTGGGCGGGTGTCGCCCCATCAGGGGCCGGCGTTTCTATCCCTTCGTCCATCTGGCCGCGCAACCCCGCCACCCGCACCATGATGAACTCGTCGAGGTTATTGCCCGAAATCGAGAGAAAGCGCAGCCGCTCCAGCAGCGGATGCGCCGGGTTCATCGCCTCTTCCAGCACCCGCGAATTGAAGGCCAGCCAGCTCAGCTCCCGGTTCAGGTAATGGTCAGGCCCAAGCACCACGCCACTATCGCCATCCTCATGCTCGATCCCGTGCCTGACGCTTGCCATATACCCAGTGCTTCTCCTTTCACCGCTGATCATGCCACGCGATCATGAATGTTCAATGCACCCGGAGCTTTACAGATATCTGACAATGATCACCGGGAGAATGAACTTTTCACAATAATGGAGGATTGAAGTTTCCCGGTGCCAATGCTAACCGTTGCTAACCCTTTCTATTGTGGAAAGACAAACAGGGAGCAATCCATGAAATTTGCATATGCTGCGGCCATCGGGGCTGCGATTCTGACGGCTGGTTCAGCACAGGCGGCGATCGATGTCGTTCAGGCCCCCACCGGCTATTTCGTGCCCACCGATGCCCAGAAGTATGATTCGCCCTATTGGCGCGGAAATGGCGAGGACTGGGGCTGGACACACGGCGGCATCGCTGCCGGCTTTGCCACGGCAGACTTGAACATCTCGGCGTTTGACGTTGATTTCGATCAGGGTGAGTTCGACCACATCTGGGCGCTCGACAGCGGCACCTGGGTGGATCTCGGGCCGCTTGCCGGTGCCAACGATCAATGGGCCTTCACCTCTTTCAGCCTTGGAAGCAACTTCTTCGACGATATCGTCACCGGCCTGCAGGTGCGCATCCAGATCGACGTCAACAATGACGGCTGGCTGGTCACGCTCGCCAAGTCGACGCTGACCACCGATGGCGCCGGCCCCGGCAACCCCAACCCCGGTGTGCCGGAACCGGCCACCTGGGCAATGCTGATCGCCGGCTTCGGCATGGTGGGCGCCACCATGCGCCGCCGTCGCCGCCATGAAGTGCGCGCCTGATCACCTGATTGGCAGGCAATGAACGGTGCCGCCGCCCCTCGGGGTGGCGGCATTTTCATATTCAGGTGATTCAATCCGCCCGGGGCTCGAGGTCCAGAAGCGCCACCCGGGCCAGCGCAACCGTCAGCGGCCGCTGCTCGGCAAGGGCGGCACGGTCCAGCACTTCTACGGCCCTCGCCACCATTTCAAAGCTGCGCTCGATGCGCGACAACACATAGCGCACGAAATCAGTGGCCGGTTCGATACCGCGATCGCGCCATTGCTTCAGAAACACTGCTTCCAGCAACGCATCATCCGGCGCCCGGATCAGCACGCGCGGGGTGGCCGCCAGCCTGCTGCGCAGGTCGGCCAGCGCCAGGTTCCAGTCACGCGGGTCTGATCGCGCCGTCAGCAGCAATGGCCGGCGTTCTTCCATGGCACTGTTCCAGGCGTGAAAAACCGCCTCCTCATCAACAGCGCGGTCAGCGTCATCCCATAATCTCGCATTGGCACGTCGGGCAAAAATGGCTGCCAGGTGGCTTTTGCCGCTTCCCGTGGGGCCGATCAGCAAGGCGGCAGGAATCGGCCATGTCGACCAGCCGTCCAGAAACTGCACGGCATCATGGTTGGCCTGCGAAACAAAAAAATCCTTCTGGCCCTGCGCTGCCCGCCAGCGCAGCGGCAGCACCATCTGTTCCGCTGCCACCATCAGGTTCCCGCCGCTGTCTCGCCCGGTGTATCTTCCTGCTGCACGGGCACCTCTACGCCTTCGGCGACTGGCGCCGGCAATGGCGCTTCGCCAGCAGCACGCGGCCTGATGACGCCGCGATCCAGCCGCAGCCCGCGCTGGTCGAGATTGTAGCGCAACTGATCAAGCGGCACCGTCACCTGGATATCGAGCACGGATTCGCCGCCCAATGCCACCGATTTCAGAGAAACGCCGGCAATGCCCGGTATGCTGGCAAGCGTGCGCTGCATCGTCTGCAGAGCGGCGTCATCGGCAGTCACCACGCGCACCTGCATGCCGCCGGCCCCTTCCCAGCCCCCCAGTTGCGGCCCGCTGTCCTCGATTTCGGCAAGCGGCTCTTCCGGAGTAAGAAGCGACGGGTCGGGCAGCAGGTTGCCGCTGCGCAAAGCCGCAATATACAGCTTGTCGGCTTCGCGAACGGCAGTATCCATCAGGCCATTCACATCGCCGCTGCGGTTGGCCAGTCGCACCCGTCCCACCTCGCGGCCCATCGGCCCGAACCTGACGATCAGCAGCGCACTCAGAGGTCCGCCCTCATAGGTGCGGTCAAGAATCAGTTCGGGAATGACGACATCGGCCACCTGATAGCGGTCGATGATCGCTCGCCACAGAAACAGGTGGCGCCGCTGCGCCTGCCAGGCATTAAGCAAAATGGTATCGCCGGGGGTGGGCTGAATGCGCACATAATCGATCGGCGTTTCGCCGGCACTCAACCGTCCCCAGGCAGCCAGCCACAAGCTGTCGGGCTCGTGCGCCTTGCGTGTCGCGGCGTCCTGCAGCACCGGAATCACCAGAAAAGGCGGCGAAGACGACAGCGCCGCAAAGCGGCCCAGATAGGCCGAGGCTCGCACCCGGTCGAAGATGACTGCCAGCCGGGCAACATAGCGATGCGGCCCGATCTGTTCGCGCTCGATCTCGATTGCCGAAACAATATTGTCGAGGGCACCATCGGCAAGTCCCGGTGCCGTTGCCGCCGGTTGCCCCGACATCCGCGCCCACAGACCTTTCCAGCCCTGCCGCTGCGCTTCTCGCCAGCCGTTCATGCGGGCATCGGTCGGGTTCTTGCCGGCAACGTCGACATCGATTCCGCTGATGACCAGGCCGCCGCCGCCGCCGATGGCCGTAGGTGTGGAAGGGTCAGCGGACTTGGGTGGCGGCGAGGCGTCGGCCGCCCGCCTTTGCGCCATTGCCGGCTGGGCCGTGGCCAACATGGCAAGGCAGATCAGCAGGCTCTGGAAGCGATATGTCATTACCATGGCCTTTGGCGCATCCGTGCCGGGATTCCAAGTGGCGAGCCGCTTCGTCTTTGGCTACTGAGACGTTCATGACCAAACCAGCCACCTATTCCGAAGCCGGGGTTTCCATCGCAGCGGGAAACCAGCTCGTCAACATGATCGCCCCCCTGGTGCGCGCTACCCGCCGCAAGGGCGCCGATGCGGAAATCGGCGGCTTCGGCGGCATTTTCGACCCGAAAGCCGCCGGCTTTGTCGACCCGCTGCTGGTGGCAGCCACCGATGGCGTCGGCACCAAGCTGCGCCTTGCGATCGACAGCGGCCGCCACGCGACCATCGGGCAGGACCTGGTCGCCATGTGCGTCAACGACCTGATCGTCCAGGGCGCCGAGCCGCTGTTTTTCCTGGATTATTTCGCCTGTGGCCAACTGGATACCTCGGTTGCCGCCGAAGTGGTTGCCGGAATTGCCCGCGCCTGCGCCGCCGCCGGCTGCGCCCTGATCGGTGGAGAAACGGCGGAAATGCCGGGAATGTACGGCAAGGGCGACTATGATCTGGCCGGGTTTGCCGTCGGCGCCGTCGAACGCGACCAGTTGCTGACTGGTGACAGGGTGGCAGCCGGTGACCAGCTGATCGGGATTGCCTCTTCGGGCGCGCATTCCAACGGCTACTCGCTGCTGCGCAAGCTGGTGCAGGGGGCTGATCTCCTGGCCCCTGCCCCCTTCGATTCGGCCCGACCGCTGATCGATGCGCTGCTGGCGCCCACCCGTCTCTATGTGCAGCCCCTGCTTCCCGAACTGAAGGCCGGGCGCATCAATGCCCTCGCCCATATCACCGGGGGTGGCCTGCTTGAAAACATCCCCCGTGTGCTTCCGGCCGGGCTGCGGGCCCGGATCGACGCCAGCCTCTGGGATCTGCCGCCGCTGTTCCAGTGGCTTCAGAAGCAGGGCCAGATGGAAGCAGCCGAACTGGCTCGCACCTTCAACTGCGGTGTGGGCATGGTGCTGGCGGTTTCTGCGGCCAATGCAGCCGAAGTGATCGCCAACCTGCAACAGGCGGGCGAATCGGCATTCGTGGTTGGCGCCATCCAGGCCGGTCAACGCGGCTGCGAGGTTCATGGCGCTGCCGGCGCATGGGGGCAGCAGGCAGCATGGGTCGCGGCCCATGACTCCTGAGCAGCCCTGCCGGCGCGTCCGTCTAGGGGTGCTGATTTCAGGGCGCGGCTCGAACATGGAGGCACTGGCCAAAGCCGCGGCCCGACCCGACTATCCAGCGGAAATCGTGCTGGTGCTGTCCAACAAGGCCGATGCCGCCGGTCTGGTCATTGCGTCCGACATGGGGATTCCCACCCTTGCCCTGCCCCACCGCGCCTATGCCAGCCGCAGCGATTTCGACACGGCACTCGACACTGCCCTCAGGCAACATGGGGTGGAACTGATCGTTCTCGCCGGCTTCATGCGCATTCTCACACCGGCCTTCGTGCAAAGCTGGCCAGGCCGGATCATCAATATCCATCCCTCGCTGCTGCCGCTCTATCCGGGGCTCGATACCCATGCCAGGGCCTTGGCAGCCGGTGATTCCGAGGCGGGATGCACCGTACATCTGGTAACCGAAGCCCTCGATGACGGGCCGGCACTGGCCCAGGCGCGCGTTCCGGTGCTGGCCGGCGACACCCCGGAAACGCTGGCAGCCCGGGTGCTGGCCGAGGAACATCGCATCTACCCCGAAGCCATCGCCCGGCTGGCACGCTCTATCGCCGCAGAAGTGACCGGCTGAAGGCACATCGGCTGCTAGAGCAGCAGGGCAGCTACCTCGCGATCTTCCTGCACCAGCAGATTGAAGGTGCGGGCGGCAGCAGCGCTGTCCATCGCCTCGATATGGATGCCGCGCGACCGGGCAAGCGTCACCAGTGCCGGCGGTGGCCGCAACAGGCGGGCACCGGTGCCCAGCAGCAACAGGGTTGTGTCCTCCGGCAGGTGCCCGGCCCCTACCGCATCCAGAGTCAGGCCCCTGAAGCTCTGCACACTGGTGCGGGTGATGCGCATAGCCGGCAGATACAGATGCCCTTCCACCACCCAGCCACCCGCATGCTTATAGCCCTCGATCAGTGATGGGCGCGGCCGGAAGGTGATTCCCGTCATCACACCTGTCCGTGCGGGTTCGCCCTGGATTTCACCGTTTCAGTGCCGACAAAAGTGTGCGGACCAACCTTGAACCAGATCAGCATGGGCGCCCCCCAGAAAATCGACGAGTAGGTGCCGACGAAAATGCCAAACAGCATAGCTACCGAAAACCCGAACAGCACCGGCCCACCGAACAGCACCAAAATACCAAGGGCAATGATCATGGTAAGTGAGGTGACGATGGTGCGAGGCAGGGTTTCGTTGATAGACAAATCGATAAGCTCTTCGATGTTCATCTTGCGGTATTTACGCAGATTTTCCCGAATGCGATCGTAAACGACAATGGTATCATTCAACGAATAGCCGATAATGGTGAGTATCGCCGCCACCGTATTCAGATCGAACTCCATCTGGGTTATCGCGAACAGGCCAAGGGTCAGCGCCACGTCGTGCGCAAGCGCCACCAGGCCACCAACGCCAAACTGCCATTCGAAGCGGAACCACACATAGATGGCGATCGCCACCATCGCCACCAGCATGGCAATGGCGCCATCGCGTTCCAGCTCACCCGACACCTTGCCAGACACGGTTTCCACCCGCCTGAACTCGGCATCGGGGTTGCTGGCCTTGATCACCTGCTGCACATGCTGAACGACCTTCTGCACGGCCGCGTCATCTCCGGGTGGCAGCGGCAGGCGGATGGAGACGGTGCGCGGGTCGCCAAAGCTCTGCAGCGAGGCTTCGCCGGC
This sequence comes from Sphingomonadaceae bacterium, assembly GCA_039808025.1. Classification (GTDB taxonomy): domain Bacteria; phylum Pseudomonadota; class Alphaproteobacteria; order Sphingomonadales; family Sphingomonadaceae; genus Sandaracinobacteroides. The sequence goes on from JBDHSK010000002.1 coordinate 119,614, forward strand.
ACCGGCCTTGTTGACCACTGAACGCAGATCGTCGAGCTTGGCCGCCTGCTCGAAGCGCACTTCCATGGTGAGGCCGCCAACGAAATCAACGCCGTAATTCAGGCCGCGAATGGCGACCAGCGCGATGCTGGCAAGCACCAGCACCACCGAAACCAGCGTTGTCACATGGCTCCAGCGGACGAACGGGAAGTTCGTATGGTCGGGAACGAGTTTCATCAACCGCATCAGAACTACCCTACAGAACCAGCGTTTGCGGGCGGGTGCGGCGCACCCACAGCGCCACCATCAGGCGAGTGACCGTCACGGCAGTATACACCGAAGTGATGACGCCGATGGTCAGAACGATGGCGAACCCCTTGATCGGCCCCGAACCCAGCCAGAACATCACCAGTGCCGCAATGACGTTGGTGAGGTTGGCGTCAAAAATGGTGCGCGAGGCTTCAGTATAGCCAAGATCAATGGCCTGAGACACGCTGCGCCCTCGTCGCAATTCCTCGCGGATGCGCTCGTTGATCAGCACGTTGGCATCAACCGCAGCGCCTATCGTAAGCACGAAGCCGGCGATCCCGGGCAGGGTCAGAGTTGCGCCGATCGCCGACATGGCGCCAATGATGAGAATGGCGTTCAGGACCAGCGCCACCACCGAATAAATGCCGAACTGACCGTAGGTCAGCACCATGAACACCGCGACTGCGGCTGTCGCCAACGCCGACGCAATGGCGCCAGCGCGGATCGAATCGGCCCCCAGATCAGGGCCGACCGTGCGTTCCTCGATGACGGTGAGTGCCACCGGAAGCTTGCCCGAACGCAGCAGTACGGCCAGCTCGTTGGCAGACTGCGTGGTGAAATTGCCCTGGATGATCCCCGAGCCGCCCAGAATTGGCGAATTGATACGGGGGGCCGAGATCACCTTGCCATCAAGAATGATGGCAAACGGCCGGCCGACATTTTCCTGTGTCGCCTTGGCGAACCGCCGCCCGCCAACCGAATCGAAGCGGAACGACACAACCGGAATGCCCTGCTCGTAAGCGGGTTGCGCATCGATCAGCTGATCGCCCGAGATGATGGCGCGACGCTCGACCACGACAAAGCCGCCACCTTCGGCATTGGGAAGCACCTGGCTTCCCGGAGGAGCGCGCCCCTGTGCCGCCAGCGCCGGGTCGGCATTCATGTCGACGAGCTTGAACTCAAGCTTGGCGGTCTTGCCCAGCAGCGCCTTCAGGGCCGCAGGGTCATCGAGGCCCGGAACCTGCACGACGATGCGGTTCGCTCCCTGGCGGACGATCGTCGGCTCGCGGGTGCCCATTTCGTCGATCCGGCGGCGGATGACTTCAACAGCCTGCCCCATCGCCTGATCGGTTTCTGCGGCGATCCCGGCATCGGTCGGCCGCACAGAGATGCGCGCACCCTCGGCGCTGACATCGAGATCGGATGATCCGGTAACCCCGACCGGGCGAGACGCCCGGCGCATTTCTGCCACGGCCCGCGATGCATCCGCGGGATTGCGCACGGTAAAGCTGACGGCTCCGTCACGGATCGACACATCCATCACCCCGATGGCGCCGCCCTCGGCCTGCCGCAGTTCCGAACGAACGATCTCTTCCAGAGTCTCCAGCCGCGAACGGCGGATATCATCGGCACTGGCTTCCAGCAGAATATGGCTGCCACCTCGCAGGTCGAGCCCCAGGTTCAGCTGTCTGGCCGGAACCCACGACGGCAGGCTTGCCAGCTGCTTTTCCGAAAACAGGTTGGGGAGCGCGAACAGGATGCCCGCCGCCACGACGAGCACCACGCTCCAGATTTTCCAGGTGGGGAACTCGTGCACGGGAAATCAGGCCTTGGTATCGTTGGCGGGGGTGGCAGAGCCCCGCACAGTCACCGACGACAAGGTGCTTTTCACTACTTTCACCTTCACCGATGGTGCCAGCTCCACCTCCACGGTGTCGCCATCGACTTTCGCAACCCGGCCGAGCAACCCTCCGCCGGTCACCACATCATCGCCCCGCTTTACCGCGTCGACCATGGCACGATGCTGCTTGGCACGTTGCTGTTGCGGGCGGATGATCAGGAACCAGAAGATGACGAACAGGAACAGCAGTGGTGCCATCTGCACCAGAAAGACGCTGATTCCACCGGCACTTGCCGGTGCTGCCGCCTGAGCGAAAGCCGGTGTCGAAAACATCAGATACCATCCCCGAAAACTGGAAAGCCAAAAAAGAATGCCGCCGCTTACACGCCACAGCACGGATTATCAAATAGGGAAGCAGGGCAGCGACCGCCAGCCCCGTCGCCAGCCAGACGCGAGATACCCACGGCCCCAACCGCAGACCAGAGGTGCTAGATCGCCTTCAGGGCATCGACCAGATCGGTCTTTTCCCAGCTGAAGCCACCATCGGCCTGGGTGGTCCGTCCGAAATGCCCATAGGCGGCCGTACGCTCGAAGATCGGGCGGTTCAGCCCCAGATGGGTGCGAATCCCCTTGGGAGTGAGGCGAACCAGCTGCGGCAGCACGGCTTCTATCTTGGCGGCGTCGGTCGTGCCGGTGCCGTGGGTATCGACATACAGCGACAGGGGCTCGGCAATACCGATGGCGTAGGAAAGCTGGATGGTGCAGCGCCGCGCCAGCCCGGCTGCCACCACATTCTTGGCCAGATATCGCGCGACATAGGCGGCAGAGCGGTCGACCTTGGTCGGGTCCTTGCCGGAAAAAGCGCCGCCGCCATGTGGTGCCGCACCCCCATAGGTATCAACGATGATCTTGCGGCCGGTGAGGCCGGCATCGCCATCGGGGCCACCAATCTCGAACAGGCCGGTGGGGTTCACATAGATCTGCGACTGATCGGCAGGCATCCAGCCTTTGGGAAGCACGTCGGTCAGCACCGTCATGACATAATCGCGCAGGATCTTCTGGCCCTGGTCACTCGACAGCGCGGCGCCATGCTGGGTCGAGACGACGAGCGCCGTCGCCCCCACCGGCACGCCATTTTCATACTGCAGGGTCACCTGGCTCTTGGCATCGGGTTCGAGAAAATCGACCACCCGCGAATGACGGTCGGATGCCAGCCGCTCAAGAATGCGGTGGGAATAAAACAGCGTTGCCGGCATGAGCTCGGGCGTCTCGTCGCAGGCATAGCCGAACATGATGCCTTGATCACCGGCGCCTTCGTCCTTGTTGCCACTCTCGTCGACACCCTGGGCAATATGGTCGGATTGGCCGTGCAGGTGATTCTCGAACACGGCCGTCTGCCAGTGAAAGCCACGCTGTTCATAGCCGATGCGGCGGACAACGCCGCGAACCGCCTGCTCGATCTCGTCGCGCACGCCCGGGGCCCAGCCCTTGGTATAATGGTGCTCGACAGGGTCATAAACGCCCTTGCAGCGCACTTCTCCGGCAAGAAAAATGCGCTGGGTGGTCACCATCGCTTCGCAGGCCACCCGCGCATACGGGTCGCGCCCCAGCATGAAATCGACAACCGTATCCGAAATCTGGTCCGCTACCTTGTCAGGGTGGCCTTCCGAAACCGATTCCGAAGTAAACAGGTAGCTCTGCCGCGCCATACATGCTCCATAACTGGTTCCAGGAGCGGTAAAGCCACGGCCATCATTTGGCAAGAGAGTTAAACATGCCTTTAAGTCTTTCTTGCCACCACAAGGCCGGCTGCCACCAGCGCACCAGCCAGCAGCAACGGCGCCACAAGCCCCAACCGCGCGAAGGGGGTGACCCCTGCCGGCGCCGGCAATTCCACAGCTTGCGCAACCGCCTCATGCACAGGCAGCGTCTCCACCGGGTTCCCGTGCGCATCGATGGTGCCGCTGATGCCGGTGGTTGTCACCCGCACCACTGGCAGTCCCTCCTCGATGGCCCGCAAGCGCGCCTGGGCATGATGCTGGGGCGGACCTGATGGCCCGAACCAGGCGTCATTCGACACGGTGAGAATGAAGGTAGGCCGCTTCCGGCGATCGACGATAGCCGCCGGGAAGATGATTTCATAGCAGATGGCCGGCCCGAACGAAGGCAGCCCCTTCAAAGCCAGGGTCTGTGGTCCGGGTCCGGGGATGAAATCCAGAGCGCCGGGCACCAGCCGCGCCAGTCCCAGCGGCTCGGCCAGCCAGCGCAGCGGCAGATATTCGCCGCCGGGCACCAGATGCGCCTTGTCATAACGGCGGGCAATCGTGCCCTCATGCTCAAGGGCATACAGGCTGTTGGTGGCGCCAACAGGCCTTCCCAGTTCGTCACGAAGAAGGGCCACGCCTCCGGTCAACAGCCACTGTCCGCCGTCAAGCATGGCGCCCAGCTCGCGGCGTAGTTCTGGCTCTTCCTCGAGCGGGTATTCAACGGCAGCCTCGGGCCAGATGACGGCGGCCACCCCCGGGGTTGCATCAAGCCCTTCTCGGGTAAGCGCCATCAGCCGGTCGAGGCTGGCCAGATGACCGCCGGCCGACTGTTTCTGCGCCTGCGAGACATTGGGCTGCACCAGAAGCAGCCGGTACGCCGTTGGCGGCGCCAATGGCGCCCGCACCGCACTCACCACCATACCCGTCAGCACAACCGCTGGCAGAGCCAGCAGCGCCGGCCAGCGCTCCGGCTGACCGGGCAGGAAAAGGGCCGCCACGCTGCCTGCCGCCAGCAGCACCAGCCCCGAAAGGCCATTGGCGCCCACCAGAGCCGCCAGCCCTGCCACCACCGGAACCTGCAGCCACGCCGCCCCCAGCGGGTTCCAGGCAAAGCCGGAAAACAGCAGTCCACGCAGTATTTCCATGGCGATGAACAGCCCGGCCAGCAGCAACACAAGAGGGAACAGCCGCGCGGTGAGCAGCCGGGCAAGGCCAGTCGCCAGCATCGGGTAGAGGGCCAGAAAGGCCGCCAGACCGACAACCGCTACCCAGCCCATCACCGCCGGCATTTCCGCCTGAAAGGTGAAGGCATGGGCGATCCAGGTAAGCCCCAGCAGAAAATGCCCCCAGCCAAAGGCATAACCGATCATCCAGGCGCGGCGACGGCCGTTGGCCGCCAGCAGCAGCAGAAGCACGGCACAGCCGGCCACGGCGCCCACCACCTGCCCGATCGGCGCAAAGCCGGTGGCGGCAAGCGCCCCGCCGGCAAAGGCCAGCATGGCCGTAGTCCAGAACCCCCGGCGCGCGAATCGATCGATGACAGGCATGACGCAAGCCCTATTGATACCCGGGCATCTGGACAATCACCCCCGTGAACCGGCAAGGGGCGGCATGATCGAACCGGCCATCATTCTCGTCCGACCGCAACTGGGCATGAACATCGGCATGGCTGCGCGCGCCATGGGGAATTTCACTCTTTCAGACCTGCGGCTGGTCAGCCCGCGTGATGGCTGGCCCAACCCTGAAGCCGGTCCGCCCGCCTCGGGCGCTGATCATGTGCTGGCAGCCGCAACCCTGTCCGGCAGTGTTGCCGAGGCGCTGCACGGCTGCCACCTCAGCTTTGCCACCACTGTACGCCCGCGCGACATGCCAAAGCCTGTGGTCACCCCGCGCGAAGCCGCCGCCATGATCCGGACGGCAGCCGCCAACGGCCTGAAAAGCGGAATTCTGTTCGGCCCGGAACGTTCGGGGCTGACAGCCGACGACCTCGCCGCCGTGCAGACGATCATCACCTGCCCTGTGGCCCCAGGCTTCGGTTCGATCAATCTGGCGCAGGCGGTGCTGCTGATCTGCTATGAATGGTTTCAGGCAGCGGCACCACCCATGTCACAACGTCCCGAGGCCCGGCCCGCTCCGCACGACGAAGTGGCAGGGCTGATCAGCCATCTTGAGCAGGCGCTGGAAAAAGCAGGCTATTACCATGTGCCCGACCGCACGCCGGCAACCAAACGTACCCTCGCTGCTCTGATTACCCGCGCCCGCTTCACATCCGAGGAGATCCGCAATCTGCGCGGCATCGTGCGCGCCCTTGCCGATGGCCCGAGAAAACGGGCCTGAGGCAAGATACGCGCCTCAGGCCCATACGCAACAAACCAGTATAACCGTATGTTTCAGTTGGGGATAACGTAACCACGCCCCCAGACAGTTTCGATAAGCTGCGGTGCCCCGGCATCCGACAGTTTGCGCCTCAGCTTGCAGATGAAAACGTCTATGATCTTCATTTCCGGCTCGTCTCGGCCGCCATAAAGATGCGCCAGAAACATCTCTTTGGTGACGGTCATACCGCGACGGCTGGCAAGAAACTCAAGGCAGGCATATTCCTTGCCGGTGAGTGGCACCATCTGCCCATTCACCAGCGCCCGGTGGGCAACAAGATCGATCACCAGCCCATCGAGGATGATCTCGCTTGGCGCCCCTGAACGTGTTCGGCGCAAAACCGCCTGGATGCGGGCCAGCAGCTCGTCCCGGTGAAACGGCTTGGTGATATAATCGTCAGCACCCTCGAGAATATTCTCGACCTTGCTTGCAACCGAGGATTCGCCGGACAGGATGATTACCGGCATCTGCGGACGCACGATGTTCAGTTGCTGCAGCACCTGTTGACCGCTCATGTCGGGGAGGCTGAGGTCGAGCAGCACCACATCGAACGGGTAGGTGCGCGCCAGATCAATGGCATCAGAACCCAGATCCGTGAGGTAAACCGTATAACCGGCCTCTTCGAGCAGGTGTGACACCAGATCAGCGAGAGCGCGATCATCCTCTACCAGCAGCAGCCGCGATGTGCGCGCCCTGCCATCCTGACGGGTCTGGGCGCCAGACCGGGTTGTCAGCCCGCCAGAGCGCGATCCTGCCTGCGCCTGAACCGATTGAGAGGGTTCGGGCCGCTGCCCCGGTTCACGCGAACGGATACGCAACTGTGATGGTTGCAGGTGCTTCAATTCGGTCGGACAATCCATCATGGCCGCTCCTAAACGAAAACGTCAACGCAACCAGTTGGTTGTCTGGTCAGCTTGTTGTTCACTTCCCCGACATATCGCCCACCCGCCGGTTGAGCCGGCCGGGCGCAACGATCGGTAGGGATGGTCCCGGTAGAGCTGGATACGGGTGACACGCAGGCCGGGAACGCCATCGCGTTCGAAAGACCTGGACCAGAGGTCCAGCTCTTCAGGAGACAGCTGATAACGCGCGCACGCCTCGGCCTCGGTCAGCAGGCCACCCCGGATGGCGGCAATCACCTCGGCCTTGCGGCGCACGACCCAGCGGCGGGTATTGGGCGGTGGCAGATTGTCGAGCGTGAGGGGCTGGCCCATTGGCCCTTCCACCTGGGCAGGACGCGACATGCCGCCCGGCACAGACAACCGTCCGTCCGCTTCTTCCCCGTAACCGAGGAATTGCGTATCGGCGGTGTCTGAGGAATCGGATGCACAGCCACCGTCAGCAGACGCAACATTGTGTCGGTAATTGTCCATGTCGTTCGATCCTTCTGTAAAACTTCCCGCTCAGAGCCCTGATCAGGCCGCTCTCTCACCTCCATCCGTCGCCTGCCTTCGGGCCTCTCGCCAGGTCATCCCTGCACTCACCTGTCCAGTCACCAGCCGCGCGCACGATGCATGAAATGTCGCACCGCCTTGCATTTTGCCGTGGCAACCAGCATTGGCTCGGCCTGGCGCGCCACTATGCCCGTTCAGGACAAGAAGGTTTCTGCCATTGGCCGCAAGACCACCGCCGGTGTCTGCACGGTTATTGCTAACGGCTTACCGATGGTCATCTTGAGCGTATTTAACGCTGTGCTAGCTTGATTCGAGGTTAAGATGGGGCAAACAATTGTAACAGATTGCCCGACGGGTCCGTCGCTCGATGCCACCATTGCCGCTGTCGCCCAGCGCCTGCCCCCACCTGGCAGCCGGGTGGTGGTGGCCATGTCGGGCGGGGTCGATTCCTCGGTGGTGGCGAGCCTTGCCCACGCCCACGGCTGCGAGACCATCGGGGTCACCATGCGCCTGTCAGACCACGACGACGCGCCGGCACGGGCTGGAAGCTGTTGCGCCGGTTCCGACATCGCCGATGCCCGCGCCGTGGCCGACAGTTGCGGCTTTGCCCATTACGTGCTCGATTATCAAAGTGCCTTCCGTGCGGAAGTAATGGAAAGCTTTGCCGATTCCTACATGCAGGGGCGAACTCCTGTGCCCTGCATCAGCTGCAACCAGACGGTGAAATTCCGCGACCTGCTGGGCGTGGCCGATGATCTTGGGGCCGAGGCGCTGCTGACAGGCCATTATGTTCAGCGGCTGGGCACACCCGCTGCACCGGAATTGCACCGTGCTGCCGATCCCTCCAAGGACCAGAGCTATTTTCTGTTCGCAACCACCCACAAGCAACTGGCGCGGCTCGGGTTTCCGCTGGGTGGGCTCGACAAGCCCAGCGTGCGGATGCTGGCGCGTCATTTCCACCTGCGGGTGGCCGACAAGCCCGACAGTCAGGACATCTGCTTCGTGCCGGGTGGCGATTACCGCGCCGTGGTGCGCAAACTGCGTCCGCAGGCCGACCACCCCGGCGCCATCGTCGATCTCGATGGTGTCGAACTGGGCCGCCATGCCGGCCTCATCGGCTTCACCATCGGCCAGCGGCGCGGCATCGATATCGGAGGGCAGGCCGAGCCGCTGTATGTCGTGCGCCTCGAACCCGAGAGCAATCGCGTGGTCGTCGGGCCGCGTGCGGCTCTTGCCGTCTCGACGGTCTGGCTTGATGACCTGAACTGGCTGGGCGACGACGAGGTGCCGCAGGACGGTCTCGATGTCGAGGTCAAGATGCGCTCGATGGCGCCGCTCGCCAGGGCACGACTGTTCGCCGGCCCCTCCCCCGTCCTCAGGCTGGCCGAGCCGCAATTCGGGGTGGCGCCCGGCCAGGCCGCCGTCTGCTACCGGGGCAGCCGGGTGATGGGTGGCGGGTTCATTGCCTCGGCCGCCTGAGAGCCATCGACGCTGCGGCCTGTCTACAAGGTCAGAGACCGGGCTCCGGGCAGGGGCAGCGCCTGATGGGTGGCCACCACCACCAGGCCTCCTGCCGCGCGATGGGCGGCGATGGCCTCAAGCAGCCGCGCCTCTGAAGCGGCATCAAGGGTGTTGGTCGGCTCATCCAGCAGCCATAGCCCGGCGCCCGAAGCCAGTAGCCGTGCCAGCGCCACCCGTTGCCGCTGTCCTGACGACAACTGGCCACAGCGAAACTCGAAAAGTGGCGATACCGCCATGGCTTCGGCTGCCAACGACACCGCCGCTGGCGTTGCACCGTCGAGTGTCGCCCACCATTCCAGTTCATCGCCCACCCGCCGGTCGGGCTTGAGGGCGGTTTCCGCGGCCAGCCAGCCTATGGAAAACGGATTGTCGATGTGCCCGCTGGTCGGCGCCAGCAAGCCGGCCAGCAACCGCAGCAACGAGGATTTGCCGGCGCCGTTGCGCCCGGTGACCAGCAGGGCCTCGCCGCCTCTCAGACGGAACGAAATGCCGCTGAACAGCTGCCTGCCACCGCGAAACAGGGAAAGATCCGCTGCAATCAGCCAATCATCGCTTGCCATTGCGCCCCCCTTTGCCTATTCCGCCGCCCACGTCGGAGCGTAGCGCAGCCTGGTAGCGCATCACACTGGGGGTGTGGGGGTCGCAGGTTCGAATCCTGTCGCTCCGACCATCTGTTGCTCTCATCACTGGTGAGTAGCCGTGAAACGGGGTCCATGCCAACCGGCTGGACCCCGTTGGCGTTCCAGCACCGGCTGTGTTCCTCAGAAGTAACTGTCATCGGGCATGGGGCTGTGGCCGGTCAGCCGGCGATGCTCGCGGATGATGAAACGGTCGGTCATGCCGGCCAGATAGTCTCCGATGATTCTCTGGGCAGCGACGTCATCAGCCCCTACCAGCCGCTCTTGCCAGCGGACGGGCAACTCGCCGGGCCGGCTGCGCAACGCGGTAAAGGTTTCGGCAATCACCGTCTCGGCCGGCGCCCGCACGCTCGCCACAGAGTCTGCCGTGTACATGTGACGGTAAAGATGATCGCGCAGAGGCTGGATTGCGGCAATCATCGCCGGGCTAAACGCCGCTGTCGGCCGCCCGCATCCGCGAATGTCCTCGACACCGTCGGGCGCCAGTTCAGCCAGCCGCACCCGGGTTTGCGCCAGCACCGTGTCGACCATGGCGCCGATCAGGTCGCGCACCAGTTGCTTCACCAGAAGGCCCTCGCGCCGCTCACCGGGCCATGCCGCTTTCACCCGCTGCCACAGATCAGCCACCAGCGGCACCTCGGCGCAAACCTGTTCTAGGGTCAGCAGTCCGGCGCGCAGCCCATCGTCGAGATCGTGGGAATTATAGGCGATGTCGTCGGCAAGGGCGGCGATCTGCGCCTCCAGGCCCGGATAGCCCCCAAGGTCGAGGTTCCAGCTGCGGTTGGCGGTCGCCAGTGCCCAGCCGGGGGCCTCTACGGGGCCGTTATGTTTGGCAATGCCTTCCAGCACTTCATACGACAGGTTCAGCCCGTCATAGGCCGGGGTGCGCTGTTCCAGCAGGGTGAGGATACGAACGGCATGGCCGTTGTGATCAAAACCGCCGGCTGCCACCATCGCCCGCTGCAAGGCATCCTCGCCGCTGTGGCCGAACGGTGGATGGCCAAGATCATGGGCCAGCGCCACAACTTCGGCCAGATCCTCGTCGAGCGCCAGTATGCGCGCGATCGTGCGGGCGATCTGCGCCACTTCGATACTGTGGGTAAGGCGGACGCGGTAATGATCGCCATCGGGAGCGACGAACACCTGAGTCTTGTAGCGCAGCCGCCGGAAAGCGGTTGAGTGGATCAGCCGGTCGCGATCACGGGCGAATGCCGTTCGCAGCGGGCTTTCCGGCTCTGGGTGCTGCCGCCCCCGGCTTCTGGCCGGGTTGCTGGCGTATCGGGCACGTTGCATGGTGGCGGCGTCGCTCCGGCCAGCCAATCTGTCAAGCCGCAAGGCCGGGAAGACCGCCTGCCCTCAGAAAAACAGCTTGCGGAAGCTCAGCTCGATCCGTCGGCCCACCGGGTCCAGCAGATCAGGCTGATAGGCAACCGGCGTAGCCCCGGTGCGATCAGTCACCCGGGGTCGGGCATCGAACAGATTGTCGATATTGAGGGATATGCGCGAACTGCGGAAGAACGGATGGGCCTGCACCAGACTGCGCTGCTGGCCAAGATCAGCAAACACCGCCAGATTGACCTTGGCATAGCCAGAAAAGCGCAGATCGTCATTGCTGGCAGCGCCGCCGGGGTTCACCAGCACATTGGTCGGCGCTGTCCAGTTGACGGCCAGACGACTTCCAAGGCCGCTCTTCGACACCATCAGCCTTCCTTCCACCTCATGACGGGCAACACCCCCCATGCTGCCAACTGCCGAGCCGTTCAGAAGGTCGAGATCGCGGATCCCGTCAGCAATGGAGATAGTGTTTTCAAACCGCCAGGTGTGAAAAAGGCTGAACATCAAGCGCCCCTGGCCCATCGCCCCCATGCCGCCCGACCTACCCGGACCGCCCGGGCCGCCCGCCCTCCCGGGGCCACCGGGGCCACCGGGGCCACCGGGGCCACCGGGGCCGTGCGCACTGCCGCCAAAAATGCTGCCAGGCCTGTCGGGTGGCGGCAGGGGCCGGCCTTCGGCCTCCGCCTGCTTGCGCGCGGCTTCTGCCGCTTCCCGACGTTTGCGAAACTCGGCGATGCGCGCCTCCATGGCGGCACGCTCACGCGCTGATGGAAGAATCTTCTGCATCAAGTTGATTCCCCAGCGCAATTCACGGGTGTGCGATTGCTGGAAATTCACCGGCCTGTTATCAATCTGCAATAACTTGCCCTCGGCATCGCGCACGAAGCGCTGCGGGAAAGCCGCTTCCAGTTCGGCGGTTGCCGTCGGGAACGAGGCAATCGGGTCATCGATGCGGGTGTCGGTATAGTTGGCGATCACCATCAGAGTCGTGTTGTCGGTGCGTCTGGCCCGCCAGTTGGCCCCCAGCTTCACTACCCGCCGATGGTCGGAGTTGAGATTCGGGTTGCCGCCATCCAGCCGGTTGATCAGCACGGTTTCACCACGGATGAAATCAAAGACCCGCACATTGGGGGTAAGGATATTGGGGTTTCCGAGCTGGGTGATGGAAGGCGCCCCCTCCTCTTTGGTATAGCTGGCCGACAGCCCGAGCGCCTCGACCGGCGACCAGCGGCCACCCACGCCCCAGGTGCTCAGGGTCCCGAAATCACTGAGCTGGCTGGCAGCGGCGTTGAGGTTCAGCGACAGGTCGCCAATGGCGGCCAGAACCTCGTTGCGCCGGCTGGTGATCGGAATATCGACACTCAGCTGACCGCTGCCTGTCGAGCGGTTGAGATCGATATCCTGAGCAACGCCGCTGCGGACCGAATTGCTGGCAATATCGCGCCACTCGAACCCGGCCTTCAGGCTGGTCCGCACACCGCCGGCCGGCAGGCTTGCGATTTCGCCGCTCAGCAACGAATCGATGGTTGCAACTTCCGTGTTGCTATCGGATCGGTCCTGCAGCAGCGGGCCGGCAATCACGCCTGGCGCAAAGGGGTTCACCGCCGGGTCGTTGGCGAGTATCTGCTGGGTCAGCGCTGACAGATCATAGCCGCGATCCGTCACCGAGCGGCTTTCGCCATGTTCCCAGGAACCGTTCACCGAAAGCTGATAGTCACCCACCCGCCCGACCAGCGAAGTGGCAAGGCGCCCTGTCCAGCTGCGGCTGTTGCGCTCAAGCGCGACATCAGTGTCGGCAAGGCGGGTCAGTGTCACGTCGCTGCCAAAAGGTGAGAACGGGTTACCTGCCGGAAGCAGCAGCGAAGCCGAGGGGAGCCCTTGCAGACCGTCGCTGTTGGTGCTGGTGAGGTTGGCGCTGAACGTCGCCTGCATCGCCCCCAGCGGCCGGCTGAGACTGGCCCCCGCCGACAGCGTGCGCGAACTGTCTACCAGCGAACGATAGGCCGCCTGATCGCTGGAGCCAGGGCTGTTGGCCCCCGCCACGAAATCGTCGAGTGTCGGCGCACCGGTCGCTGCAGACCCCGGCACCGCCGCTACCGTCACTGTCGCTCCCGCCAAAGCCGACAGCGCCGGGTCAATCTCGGTGTTGGTACCCGCCGGGCTGATATTGCCAGCGATTGATCCTGTGCTGCGGGCCAGAATGTCGCGCTCGCTCTCGAGGATCATGCCCTGCCGGGCGTAGGAAAAATCGAACAGAAGCCGGTTATCGCCCTGAATGTTGATGACATTGGCCTGCAATGTTCCTTCCCCACGGCCACCCGCCGTCGGCATGGCGCCCTTCACTTCCGTCGTCAGGGCGCGGAACTGCTTGCGCAGCACGAAGTTGATGACCTTCTGGGTGGCAGGATAACCGTAGGTAAGCGACACTTCCTCGGGCAGGATATCCACCCGTTCGATGGCCTCGGGAGGAATGCTGTGAATTTCGCGGAACCCTGAAACGCGCTTGCCGTTCACCAGCACCACCGGGCGCTCGCCACCACGGCCGCCGCCACTTGCCAGTTGCGGGCCCAGCTGCTCAAGCATATCGTCCATCGACGACACACCAAGCGCCCGGATATCTGCGGCATCGAGCTGGATTTCCGGCTGGATGGTTCCCTGCACGCCGCCGCGCTCGGTCTCGGCCACCACGACAATATCCTCGGCAGCGGCCGCATCGATGGCCACCGGCCCGGTGCCGCTGGTCTCAGGTTCGGATGGCTCGGCGCTGACGGCCGCCATCTCCGCCAGGGCGCTGGTCGAAAGGAGCGAGGCAACCAACGCAAGGGCTGACCCAAGCCGACGGCTTGTCAAGAACGGGGTATGCATATCGAAGGGCTTACGATCAAAGAGGTGCAATTCCCCCGTTTCATTGTCGTCACCTGATGAACGTCGCCCGAACAGCCAAAGTCGAAACCGGCGATTCCGCGCGTTGCCGGAGGTTGCGAATCCGCTTAACAATCCGGGTTCCATGTCGACGCAGGCGTCTCCCCCGGACAGGCCCGATGCCCTGATCATCGGTGGCGGCCACAACGGGCTGGTGGCGGCCTTCTATCTGGCCCGCGCCGGACTGAGGCCGCTGGTCCTCGAACGCCGCGCCATCGTGGGCGGCGCTGCCGTCACCGAAGAGTTTCTGCCGGGTTTTCGCAACTCGACCGCCAGCTATACCGTCAGCCTGCTGCAACCCCGGGTGATTGCCGACATGCGGTTGGCCGAACATGGGTATCGGGTGGTGGAACGACCAGTCGCCAACTTCCTGCCACTGGACGACGGCCGGTCGCTGACGATGGGCGGCGGTCTTGCACGCACTCAGGCGGAAATCCGCCGCTTTTCGTCGCACGATGCCGAGGTCCTGCCACGCTGGTACACCATGCTCGATGGCGTGGCAGACGTGCTGCGGGGGCTGGTGCTGCAATGCCCGCCCGAAGCCGGGGGTGGGCTTCCCGAACTGCTGCGGCTGGCCCGACAGGCTGGGCCGCTGGCCTGCCTGCCACTTGCCCGGCAACGCGACTGCCTGGACCTGTTCCTGAAATCAGCGCGCGATGTGCTCGACGGCTGGTTCGAAAGTGACCCGGTGAAAGCGGCATTCGGCTTCGACGCCGTGGTTGGCAATCATGCCAGCCCCGATACCCCGGGGTCGGCCTATGTCATGCTCCACCATGTGTTTGGCGAAGTGAACGGCAAGAAAGGCGCGTGGGGCCACAGCATCGGCGGCATGGGGGCCATCACCCAGGCGATGGCGGCAGCCTGCCGACAGGCAGGCGTTGCCATCCGGCTGGAAACGCCGGTGGCGCGGCTGCTTGTGGATGGCGGCAAGGTTGCGGGGGTCAGGCTGGAAAGCGGTGCGGAAATCGCTGCGCCGCTGGTGCTCGCCAATGTCGGGCCGAAGCTGCTGTTTGAACATCTGGTCGATCCGGCCGACCTGCCCGCTGATTTCCGCCGCCGCATTGCCGGTTACAAAATGGGCTCGGGCACCTTTCGCATGAACGTGGCGCTCAGTGGCCTGCCTAGCTTCACTGCCCGGCCCGATGACGGCGCGCATCTGCGCTCGGGCATCATCATCGCCCCCTCACTCGATTACATGGATCTGGCCTTCCACGATTCCCGTGCCTTCGGCTGGTCTCGCCGGCCCATCGTTGAAATGCTGATCCCCTCAACCGTTGACGACAGCCTCGCCCCCCAGGGCTGCCATGTCGCCAGCCTGTTCTGCCAGCAGTTTGCGCCTGCCCTCCCCGATGGCCGCCACTGGGACGATGCCGAATCCGAAGCCGTCGCCACCATCTTCGACACCATCGAGCAGTTTGCCCCCGGTTTCCGCAAGCTGGTGATCGGCTACAGCGCCCTGTCGCCAGCCGGGCTGGAACGGACTTTCGGTCTGACCAGCGGCGACATCATGCACGGCAGGCTCAGCCTCGATCAGTTATGGGCCGCCCGGCCGGTTCTGGGCGCCGGCGCCTATCGAACGCCGATTGCCGGGCTTTACATGTGCGGATCAGGCACCCACCCCGGTGGTGGGGTCACCGGGGCGCCCGGCCATAATGCCGCCATGGCCGTGCTGGCCGACCGCCGCTCTTGGTGGCGGCGGAGATAGGCGGATGATCAGATTCGCTTGCCGCCGCGTGCCTCGATCATGCTTTGAAGATTGTTCTGAAAATCCGTGGCTTCGTGGCGTTCGTGCAGCTGCTCGTCCAACGGGCCGGACAACCTGTTGACCATCGCCCCGCGCTTGACGGCCGGACGTTCGGCAATCTGTTCAGCCCAGCGCAGCAGGTGCGGATAATCGTGAACACTAAGGAATTCACCAGCGCCATAAATAGCGCCGCGCACGATGCCACCATACCATGGCCAGATCGCCATGTCGGCAATGGTATATTGGCCCGCTGCCATGAAGGACCGGGTCGCCAGATGGGTATCGAGCACATGCAACTGCCGCTTGGTCTCCATGGCGTAGCGGTTGATGGCATATGCGATCTTCATGGGCGCATAATTGTAGAAGTGGCCAAACCCGCCTCCCACATACGGCGCCGAACCCACCTGCCACATCACCCAGTTGAAGGTTTCAGCACGCCCGGCCCCGGAGTCCGGCAGAAAATGGCCGAATTTTTCAGCCAGATACACCAGGATCGATCCGCTTTCGAACAGGGCGACCGGCGGGGTCTGCGAATGGTCGAGCATCGCCGGAATCTTTGAATTGGGGTTGATGCCGACAAAACCGCTGGCAAACTGTTCACCCTCGTGGATGCGGATCGGCCAGGCGTCATAATCGGCGGCGGTCACCCCCAGTTCCAGCAGTTCCTCAAGGCAGATGGTAACTTTCACCCCGTTGGGAGTGGCCAGCGAATACAGTTGCAGGTCGTGCCGGCCGCGCGGCATTTCCTGCTGATGGGTTGCCCCCGACACCGGGCGGTTGATGCTGGCGAACCGGCCGCCACTGGGTTGATCCCATGTCCAGACGGCGGGCGGGACATAGCCTGCCGGGAAGTTGTTGCTGCTGTCGTCAGCAGTCATCGCCAGTTCCTTTCCTCAGGTCGTTCTTCAGGATTTTTCCGCCAGCCGCCCTTCGTGCAGCTCGACCACCCGGTCCATCCTGGCCGCCAGCTGGCGGTTGTGGGTGGCGACCAGCGCCGCCGACCCTTCGTGCCGCACCAGCGCCAGAAACGCTTCCAGCACCCGATCGGCAGTGCCTTCGTCGAGATTGCCGGTCGGCTCGTCGGCCAGCACCAGTACCGGACGATTGGCAAGCGCCCGCGCCACCGCCACACGCTGCTGCTCGCCACCCGAAAGCTGTGATGGCCGGTGCGAAAGCCGCGCTGCCAGCCCAAGGCTCTCAAGCAGGCTGCGGGCACGTTGCCGGGCTTCTGGTCGCCGGGCGCCATGCACCAGTTGTGGCAGGATGACGTTTTCCTCGGCCGTGAAATCGGGAAGCAGGTGGTGAAACTGATAGACAAAACCCAGTTTGTCGCGCCGCAGGGCCGTGCGCCCGGAATCACTCAGGCCAGCTGCCTCGGTGCCATCGATGGCAATGGAACCGCCAAACCCGCCTTCCAGCAGGCCGGCCGCCTGCAACATGGTCGATTTACCCGACCCCGAAGGCCCCAGAAGCGCGACGATCTCGCCGCGCTTCACGCCCAGATCAACCCCGCGCAGCACCGAGATCGTCTCGCCGCCCTGGGTGAAGCTGCGGGTCAGCCCCGTCAGTTGCAGCGCTGCTGTCATTCATACCTCAGAACGGTTACCGGGTCGGTTGAGGCTGCCCGCCACGCCGGATACCAGGTGGCAAGAAACGCCAGCACGATGGTGAACAGGCAGATGGCCAGCACTTCGGACGGGTCGGTCTTTGCGGGAAGCTCGGTAAGATAGCGTATCGAGGGATCCCAGATCTTGGTTCCGGTAATTTTTGAGAAACCAACAACAAGTTGCTGACGGTATTTGAGAATCAGAAATCCAAGAACTGCCCCAAGCCCAACCCCCAGCACCCCGATCATGGTGCCCACCGTCATGAAGATGCGCATCATTGCCGCCCGCGATGCCCCCATGGTGCGCAAGATGGCAATGTCACGGGTTTTGGCCCGCACCAGCATGATCAGCGACGACAGGATGTTGAACGTGGCCACCAGGATGATGATGGAGAGCACCCAGAAGGTCACCAGCTGGTCGACCACCAGCGCCTCGAACAAGGCGGCATTCAGCTGCCGCCAGTCGGTGATCAGGGCCTGCCCCCCCAGCTTCTGCTGCAAGGGGGCCAGAAACTCACCAACCTTGTCGGGGTTGGTGGTGGTGATCTCGATCATTCCCACGTCGTTATCAAGGCGCAGCAGCGTCTGGGCATCCCCCAGCGGCAGCACAACGAATGCCTTGTCATAATCATAGACGCCAATCTCGAAAATCGCCCCCACCTCGTAGGAAACGATGCGCGGAACGGCGCCAAACGGCGTCACATTGCCATCAGGCGATATGAGGGCGATGCGGTCGCCCACCCTCACACCCAGATTTTCCGCCAGCCGGGCACCGATGGCCGCCACCGGCTCACCCTCTTTCAGGCGGTCTAGCGACCCGGCCTTGATGTTGTCGGCGATTACCGGTGTCTTCTCGATGTCGTCGATGGTCATGCCGCGCACCAGCACGCCCTCTACCCGGCCATCGTGGCTCGCCATCAGCGGCTGCTCAACCAGCGGGATGGCCGCCGTTACCCCCGGCGTCGCCCGCGCTTCCTTGACGATCTGCTGCCAGCCCGACAACCGCCCGCCATAGCCCTGCACCACCGCGTGGCCGTTCAGCCCTTGAATGCGGTCGAACAGTTCGGCGCGAAAGCCGTTCATCACGCTCATCACGGCAATAAGGGCAGCCACACCCAGAGCCACGGCGATCAGCGAAATCGCCGCCACCAGAACGATGAAGCGCTCGTTGCGGCCGGGCATCAGGTAGCGCCCGGCAATCATCCGCTCATAGGCGGTGATCAACGGCCAAGGCCCGCCAATATGCTCTCGACCGATCCTTCGCGCTTTTCCCCGGTGGCCCGGTTCTTCAGCTCGATGGTGCCGGCTGCCACCCCCTTGGGGCCAATCGCCAGCTGCCACGGCAGGCCGACAAGGTCCATCGTTGCGAATTTCTCGCCGGCGCGGGCGTCGCGATCGTCATAAAGCACCGATTTGCCCATGGCCTCCAGCCTGGCCTGCACGTCGGCGGCAGCGGCATCGCAGGCGGCATCGCCAGCGCGCAGGTTGATGAGGCCAATATCAAACGGCGCCACCGGCTCGGGCCAGATGATCCCGGCATCATCGTGGCTGGCCTCGATGATCGCCCCCACCAGCCGCGACACGCCAATGCCATAGCTTCCCATCACCGGCACCGTTTCCTGCCCGTCGCGGCCCGTCACCCGCAGCCCCATGGGACGCGAATATTTGTCGCCAAAGAAGAAGATGTGCCCCACTTCCACGCCGCGCGATCGTCGTAATGCGTCGCCCGCTTCCGCCTCGCGCGCCGGATCGCGCTTTTCATCGGTGGCGGCATAATCCCGGGTATGGCTGTCGACGATTGCCTGCAACCCTGCCATATCCTCGAAATCGATGGACCCGAGTTGCGCCGGCTTTTCCCAGTTGGCGTGGTAAAAAACCTCACTCTCGCCCGTGGGCGCCAGCACGATGAATTCGTGCGACAGGTCGCCACCGATGGGCCCGGTGTCGGCCTGCATGGGGATGGCCCGCAGGCCCAGACGTGCGAAGGTATTCAGGTAGGCAACGAACATGCGGTTATAGCTGTGGCGGCCGCCGGCTTCATCCAGATCGAAGCTGTAGGCATCCTTCATCAGGAATTCCCGCCCGCGCATCACCCCGAAACGCGGCCGCACCTCGTCGCGGAACTTCCACTGGATATTATAGAGAATGCGCGGCAGGTCGCGCCACGACCGTGCGGTTTCACGAAAGATGGCCGTCACCACTTCCTCGGCCGTAGGGCCATAGAGCATGTCACGCTCGTGCCGGTCACGGATGCGCAACATTTCAAGGCCATAATCATCATAGCGACCCGACTGCCTCCACAGTTCGGCGGGCTGCACGGTTGGCATCAGAATTTCCAGCGCCCCGGCGCGGTCCTGCTCTTCGCGGACGATCTGTTCGATCTTTTTCAGCACCCGCAGCCCCAGCGGCAACCAGCTGTAGATACCCGAGGCCGTCTGCTTCACCAGCCCGGCGCGCAGCATCAGCTGGTGCGAGATGATCTGGGCGTCAGACGGAGTCTCTTTCGAGACAGGGAGCAAATAACGGGAAAGAAGCATGGAACCTCTGCCAGAAATGAATATCGGCGTGTAGCCAGCCTGTGGCAGCATCGCAACAGCCAGCCGCTGATTTCACGCCAACCCGCCGGGATGGCGCACAAAGGGATGACATATCGCCGCATCCACGGTAGTAGGGCGTCACCAAGGGCAGCTTGGCTGGCCAGGGTACAGGGTGGCCCCCTGCACACCGGTTCGACATCGTGGCGCATTAAGGGCTTCTTGTGTGAAAACAGGCTGAACAGGCCGGTTCACACATCCGAAGGGGAATATACGAAAGGCCGCCCGGCATCCGGGCGGCCTTAGTTTCATCTTCCCCAGCCTCCTGCCTTCAACCTTCGGGGAATCCCTGCCAAGGCTGCCGCCTCGGTCAGGCAGCTTCTGCCTCGCCCGGCCCTTAAAACACCGGGTCGTTGCGGCCGTCATCTGGCTGGGCCGTGTGAATGCCGCACTCGGATTTTTCCCAGCCGCGCCAGCGCCCGGCGCGTGGGTCTTCGCCGGGCAGCACCCGCGAGGTGCACGGCGAACAACCGATAGACGGATACCCCTGCGCCACCAGCGGATGGGGCGGCAGGTCATGCCTGCGGGCATAGTCGTGCACCATCGACGCCGTCCAGCCGGCCAGCGGGTTCAGCTTCAAGCGGCCATCTGCTGCCTCGAACAGCGCCATCGCGGCGCGGGTGCTGCTCTGGTGGCGCTTGCGGCCCGATATCCACAGATCATAGCCGGCAAGCCCCTTCTCAAGCGGAAGCACCTTGCGGATATGGCAGCAGCCATCTGGATCATACGACCAGCGCAGGCCCTTGGGGTCTTTCTCGGCCAGAAGGGCCGGATCGGGCTTCAGCCACCGGACATTGACGAGCCCCAGCCGCGCGATCAGGTCGTGTGCATGGGCGCGGGTTTCAGCAAACAGCCAGCCGGTATCCACAACCAGCACTGGGATATCCCGCCTGATCTGCGCCGCCTGGTGCAGCAATACCGCTGATTCCGCCCCGAACGAGGATACCAGTGCCACCTTGCCGAACGCCGGGTCGGTAAGAACAGCCGCCAGCGCCGCTTCGGCGCGCCCATCGAACCGCCGCGTCAGAGCGTCGGCGTCTGCCGGGCCATAGCGACGCGCCGAAGGCGGGATCGCGGCCTCGCCTCCTCCGTGGCGCAGCGCCCACAGCGGCAGGCGGTTGCTGGCGCCGCGCTGATAGATGGCCGGATACCGCGACAACACCGTTTCGACAGCGTTGCGGGGGATGGGTCTGGCTGGCGCCACCGAACTGAAGCCTGTGCGATTGAGGCACAGCATCTGGTCGATCGTTACGTCGCCAATGGCGCGGATATCGCCACCATAGCCCTGCTCGCGCAGGATACGCGCTGTCGAATAGCCTCGGCCATCGCGGAACTTCGGAAAATTCACACCAATGACCGGATGCCGCCCGGGGCCGATGTCAGCGCGAATATCCTCGCCCGGCTCGATCAGCAGTTGCGCAGGCAGATCAAGCCGCGCCCGATCATCAAGCGCCAGAAGTTCAGTCATTTGCGCCTCCGTAAACAGCAGCCTTGAACGGGGCAGCGCCCAAACGCCGCCAGGTATCTAGCAGGCGCTCACCCTCGTGCCGTTCGGCCAGATAGACATCGGTGACAGCAGCCACTGCCTCGACCACGCCATCCTCGCTGAAGCCCGGACCCAGAATGGTTGCGGCACTGGCGTCTTCCTCGCCTGAGCCACCCAGCAGCAACTGGTAGCTCTCCACCCCTTTGCGATCGACTCCCAATATGCCGATGTGGCCGGCGTGGTGGTGCCCGCAGGCATTGATACAACCCGAAATCTTGATCTTCAGGTCGCCCAGCTCCTCCTCGCGGGGGGCAAGCCTTACCCCCAGCTTCTGGGCAAGCGGAATCGAGCGGGCGTTGGCAAGCGTGCAATAATCAAGGCCGGGGCAGGCGATGATGTCGGAAGCCAGCCCGAGGTTGGCGTGGGCCAGCCCCGCCGCCTGCAATCCTGCCCACACCGCCGGCAGATCGATGATCCGCACATGCGGCAGCACCAGATTCTGGCTGTGGGTAACGCGCAGTTCCCCGAAGGAATAGCGTTCGGCAAGCTCGGCGATCGCCTCCATCTGGTCGGCGCTGGCATCGCCGGGAATGGCGCCCGGCGCCTTCAGCGAAATATTGACGATCGCATAGCCCGGCGCCTTGTGCGCCCGCACCTGCCGTGCGGCCCAATGGGCGAAATCGGGATCGGTTCGATCGATGGATTCCGGCAACCCCTCCTCGAACAGCGGCGGGGCAAAGAAGCTGCGAATCCGCGCGATTTCTGCAGCGGGCGGGTCGATCCCCAGCTGTGACGTGACCAGAAATTCCTCGGCGACTTCCGCCGCATAGCGTTCGGCGCCAAGTTCATGCACCAGAATCTTGATCCGCGCCTTGAACAGGTTGTCGCGCCTGCCATAGCGGTTATATACCCTGAGCGCCGCCTCGAAGTAGCTGAGGATCTGCCCGGCCGGCACAAAATCGTTGATCAGCGGCGCAATCAGTGGCGTCCGGCCCATGCCTCCACCCACATATACCCTGAAGCCCAGCTGACCGTCGCGCCGCACCAGCTGCACACCAATATCGTGCCAGCGCATCGCCGCGCGATCGGCATCTGTGGCGATCACCGCAATCTTGAACTTGCGCGGAAGCCAGCTGAACTCGGGGTGGAAGCTCGACCATTGGCGCATCAGCTCGGCCCAGGGGCGCGGGTCTTCCACTTCGTCGGCGCTGGCCCCGGCATACTGATCAGACGAAATGTTGCGTATGCAGTTTCCCGAGGTCTGGATGCTGTGCATGTCGACCGTCGCCAGTTCGGCGAGGATATCCGGGGCCTCTTCCAGCTTGATCCAGTTGAACTGGATATTCTGCCGGGTAGTGAAGTGTCCATAGCCACGGTCATAGCGACGGGCGATGTCGGCCAGCTTGCGCAATTGCCGGGCGGCCAGTGTGCCATAAGGTATGGCAATCCGCAGCATATAGGCATGCAGCTGCAGATACAGGCCGTTCATCAGCCGCAGCGGCCGGAAATGCTCTTCGTCCAGATCTCCCGACAGACGCCGCGTCACCTGATCGCGGAATTCGGCGACACGGGCGGCCACCATTTGCCGGTCGATGTCGTCGTAGCGATACATCAGCGATAATCCTGCCCGGCATGGGCGAGATCGGGGCGCACCGTCGGGCCATAGCTGCGAATGCGCTCCCGGATGCGCAAGGGGCGCAGCCGCCCGTCCACCTCCTCGGCGTCGATTAGGGCGAGATCGTTGATCATCTCATCGGCTGCCACGCGCTGGCGGATCGCCTCGCCGTCTTCGGGCGCCAACCCTACGGCATGGCTGAAACTGGTGCTCCAGCCATCGCCCTTCCACCAGATCACCTGGCCGCAATGCAGCCGGTTTCCCGTCAGCAGTTTCACCATGGCAATGCCTCCTCGAACGCCCGTGCCGCCGTTGCCGCCAGCACATCTTCGGCATCGGCAAGCCCGGCCACCCGCCCGACCACCAGCAGGGCCGGGCTTTGCACCTGTTCCGCCGTCATCAGCGCCCCCAGGCCCGCCAACACGGTGCGGATGGCCCGCGCGCCGGGAAGCGTGCCGCGTTCCAGCACGGCAACCGGCATATCCGGCGAAACCCCGGCCTCGATCAGCTTGTCGGCAATCGACGCCGCACCCGCCACTCCCATGTACACCACCAGGGTCCGCCCGGCGCCGGCAAGGCCGCGCCAGTCCTGCTCGTCAAGGCCCTGACGGCTTCCGGTTACGAACGTTACGGCAGAGGAGAGGTTGCGATGGGTAAGCGGCAGCGAGGCTTCGGCAGCGCAACCCAGGGCAGCCGAAACACCGGGAACCACCTTGCAGCTGATACCGGCGGCGCGCGCCGCCTCAAGTTCCTCGCCGCCGCGCCCGAAGACGAAGGGGTCGCCGCCTTTCAGCCGCACCACCTTCCGTCCCTGACGAACCAGCGCCACCAGCAGATCGTTGATCTGCTCTTGCCGCAGGGTATGGTGATCACGCCGCTTGGCAACCGAGATAAGTTCGGCATCGGGCCTTGCAAGGTCGAGCACGCCGTCGCCCACCAGCCCGTCGTGCACGATGACATCGGCAGCAGCAATCAGCCTTGCCGCCTTCAGAGTCAGCAGGTCGGGGTCACCGGGGCCGGCGCCCACCAGCCAGAGAGTTTCTTGCTTGCTCATGCCTTGCGCATGCCTGAACCCGGCGCGGCTGGCGAACAGGCAGTTATTTGCCCCCGCAAAGCCAGACTTTAAAGCCACACTTTCCCCCGCCCCTCAGTATCGCTAAGAGGGCGTCGATGGATGCTTCCCAAACTGACCCCGGCATGTGGGGACGGCTGATGGCCTTCGCTGGCGCCATCTCACGCCGCACATGGATCATCTTGGCTGTTCTGTTCGGGCTGGCGCTGGCCGCAGCGCTGCTTCTGTGGCTGCTGATCGGCCGCGGGCTTCCCGATGCCGCCAGCCTTGCCAATTACCAGCCGCCGCTTCCCACCAATCTGCGCGCTGCCGACGGCACGCCCTTCCATACCTTTGCACGAGAGCGGCGGGTCTACCTGCCCTACGCGGAAATCCCCCCGGTGGTGATCGAAGCCGTAACTTCGGCGGAAGACAAAACCTTCTTCACCCATTCGGGGCTGGATTACAGCGGCATCCTCAATGCCATCCTCCTCAACCTGCGCAATCTCGGCGACGACAAGCGACCGGTAGGGGCGTCGACCATCACCCAGCAGGTGGCCAAGAACCTGCTTCTGACCAACGAGGTTTCCCTGGCGCGCAAGCTGCGCGAGGCCATTCTCGCCCGCCGCATCGAAAAGCAGTTCACCAAGGAACAGATCCTCGAACTCTATCTGAACGAGGTGTTCCTTGGCCGCAACGCCTACGGAATCGAGGCCGCGAGCCAGGCCTATTTCGGCAAGCCGGCAGCAGAACTCACTGCTCCGGAAGCCGCCCTGCTCGCAGGTCTGCTGAAGGCCCCATCGGCCTACAACCCGGCAACCAACTATGCGCGTGCCCTGGAACGCCGCAATTACGTGCTGGGGGCAATGGCCAAGAACGGCTTCCTCAGCAGCGCCGATTCGGCTGCCATGCAGGCCCAGCCCATCGTCCTTTCCAGCGAACCGCCCAAATCCACTCAGGCGACGGTTGGCGGCTATTTTATCGAGGAAGTGCGGCGCCAGCTGATCGATCGCTTCGGTGAAGATGCCAAAGCCGGCCCCAACAGCGTCTATGCCGGCGGGTTGTGGGTGCGCACCACCATCGACCCCACCATTCAGGCGGCGGCGGAAACCGCCCTGCGCAACGGCCTGCTGCGCTATGACGCCGGCCGTGGCTGGCGGGGGCCATCGGCCCACATCGAACTCGGCAAAGGCTGGGAAGACCGCCTGCGCTCCGTGAACCTTGGCACCGGGTTTCCGGAATGGCGGGCGGCAGTCGTGCTGGGCAAGGGGGCGGGCCGCATCGACCTTGGCTTTGCCGATGGAAGCAAGGGCCTGATGTATAACGGCGACGCCATGCGATCAGGGGAAAAGGGCCCGGCCTGGCAGGTTCTGAAAGCCGGTGACGTCATCCCGGTCGCCCGCATCAGCGGCACGCAATACGGCCTGCGCCAGATTCCCGCCGTTTCCGGGGCCCTGGTGGTGCAGGAACCCGCCACCGGGCGGGTGCTGGCAATGGTCGGCGGCTTCGATGTGCGCGGCTCCAGCTTCAACCGGGCCACCCAGGCGATGCGCCAGCCCGGATCAGCGTTCAAGCCGTTCGTCTATGCTGCCGGGCTCGACAACGGCATGACTCCGGCAACGATCGTGTCAGACGCCCCCTATTGCGTCTATCAGTCGGCCAAGCTCGGGCAGAAATGCTTCCGCAACTATGGCGGCGGCTATGCCGGTGCCCAGACGATGCGCTGGGGGCTTGAGCAGTCGCGCAACCTGATGACCATCCGTGTCGCCTACAACAGCGGCATGAAGAATGTTGTGAAACTGGCCAAGACGCTGGGCATAGGCGATTACCAGCCGGTGCTGGCAATCGCCCTTGGGGCCGGTGAAACCACGCCAATGAAGCTGGTGAACGCCTATTCGATCCTCATCAACGGCGGCAAGGGGGTTGAACCCGTATTGTTCGACCTGGTGGTCGACCGGTTCGGCAAACCCATCTACCGGGCCGACACCCGCATCTGTGAAAACTGCAACAGCGCAGAATGGAACGGACAGGCGATGCCCCGGCCAGCCGACAACCGCCGGCAGGTGATGGATGCGCGCACTGCCTATCAGGTGGTGCACATGCTGGAGGGCGTGGTGCAGCGCGGAACCGCCACGGTGTTGCGCTCGCTCGACGTGCCGATCGCCGGCAAAACCGGAACCACCACCGGCCCCAAGGACGTGTGGTTCGTGGGGGCGACTCCGCATTTCGTGGCCGGGCTGTATATCGGTTACGACAAGCCCCGTAATCTGGGCGGCGTGCAGGGCGGCACCTTTGCGGCCCCCATCTGGCGCAATTTCTATCTCAATGCCTTCAAGGATCACCCCCCCGAACCCGACCCGTTCATTGCCCCGGCCGGCATCCGCATGATCCGCATCGACCGTCGCTCGGGACGGCGGGTTTATGGAACCTGGCCCGGATTTGAACCGAAAGCGGCCGTTATCTGGGAGGCGTTCAAGGCCGACGCCGAACCGCGCCGCATCTACCGCAGCGTCGAACAGGTGAAAGCGCTGCAACCCAACCTCCCCAAGACGCGGGTGCGCTCCGACAGTGATTTCTTCCGTCAGCAAGGGGGGATCTACTAATTCACAACCCGGCCGACACCAGCTTCCTCGGCCACCCCAAAGGGCTGGCCTATCTGGCCTTCACCGAGGCGTTCGAGCGCTTTTCCTATTATGGAATGCAGGCGCTGCTGGTGCTCTACATGGTGAACGCCCTTTTCCACCCCGGCCATCAGGAAAAGGTGCTGTTTCTCGAGCCGGTCAGCCGGCTGTTCGGCGGCCTTGAGGGGCAGGCCCTCGCGTCCGCAGTATTCGGAGCCTACGGCGCACTGGTCTACCTTACCCCCATTGCCGGCGGGCTGCTGGCCGACCGCTGGCTGGGCAAGCGCAAGGCCGTGCTTGCAGGCGCCATCATCATGGCGCTCGGCCATTTCCTGATGGCTTCGGAACCGGCCTTTCTTCTGGCGCTGCTGTGCCTGGTGATTGGCTCGGGCCTGCTGAAGGGCAACATCGCCAGTCAGGTAGGCGGCCTCTACAACGAGGAAGACCTGCGCCGCGCCGATGCCTTCCAGATCTTCTATCTGGGGATCAACGGCGGGGTGATCGCCGCACCGTTGATCGTTGGCACCCTTGGCGAAAAGGTCGGCTGGCACTGGGGGTTCGGTGCCGCCGGCGTGGGGATGCTGATAAGCCTTGTGATCTATATTGCGGGCTGGAAGTATCTGCCGGCATCGGAAACGGTGAAGGGCGAACGCCTGCCCGTCACCATGGAAGACTGGAAACACGCCATCCCGCTGCTGCTGCTGATACCGGTGCTCGCCATCGCCCTCATCCCCAACCAGCAGATTTTCAACGCCTACATGATCTGGGGAGACCGGGATTTCGACCTGGTGTTTGCTGGTATCCGCCTGCCGACAACCTGGCTCGTCAGCCTCGACGCCATCGTCTCTGTCAGCTTCCTGTTCCTGGTGGCGGTGTTCTGGCGATGGTGGGGAAAAACCCGCCGCGAACCGGACGAGCTGGAGAAGATCCTGATCGGCAGTGCCTTCAGCATCGCCGGAATGCTGTGCCTTTATATGGCCGCCATCACCCAGCCCGCCGGTGGCAAGATCGGCCTGTGGTGGCCGGTCTGCTTCCACATCGTCAACAGCATCGCCTTTGCCCACATGCTGCCCATCTCGCTGGCCCTGTTCGCTCGCCTGGCCCCGGCATCGATGAATGCAACGGTCATAGGCTTGTATTATCTGGCGTTCTTTGCGGGAAACGCCCTGACCGGCAAGATCGGCACCCTGTTTGAAACCATGTCCACCCCCAGCTTCTGGCTGCTGCACATGGGCCTGGCAGCTGCGGCGGGGCTGGCCTTCTGGCTGTTTCGCGTTCTGGCCTGGAAGCAGCTTGCCCACAGCCACACCGCCATTCCGGCCGAAGGCAGCTGATCAGATCTCGGCGAGGGCCGCCAGCCGTGCGTAAAGGCCGCTGGCGCTTCCCAGCGATTCATGGGTGCCGGTTTCGACGATCCGGCCATCTTCCATCACCAAAATGCGATCAGCGTCGCGGATGGTAGACAGCCGGTGGGCTATCACCAGCGTCGTACGTCCCGCCATCAGATGGTCGAGCGCGCCCTGCACCAGCCGCTCGCTCTCGGTGTCGAGCGCCGAAGTCGCCTCGTCAAGCAGCAGGATCGGGGCATCCTTCAAGATGGCGCGGGCGATGGCGATTCGCTGGCGCTGGCCACCCGAAAGCCGCCCGCCGCCTTCGCCCAGCTCGGTCTCTAGGCCCTGGGGCAACGCCCGCAGAAATTCCTCGGCGTTGGCAGCCCGGGCTGCTGCCCACAATTCCTCGTCACTGGCGCCCGGCCGGCCATACAGGATATTGGCGCGGGCGGTCCCCGAAAACAGCACTGCTTCCTGTGGCACCACGGCAATCAGGGAACGGATGGCGGCCGGATCGGCATGGCGCAGATCGACCCCATCGATCAGCACCGCCCCCTCATGCGGGTCGTAAAAACGCTGGACCAGCTGGAACAGGGTTGATTTTCCGGCACCGGAAGGGCCGACGACGGCCACCCGCTCCCCCGGTTCGGCGAGCAGGGAAACCCCGGTGATGGCAGCGATTTCCGGGCGGCTCGGGTAGCGGAACGATACCAACCGGAACTCGACCCGCCCCTGCGGAGGCGCCGGCAGCTTCAGCGGGTTCGCCGGTGCGCGAATCGAGGGCTGTTCGGCCAGCAGGTCGCGGATGCGCGCCGAAGCGCCGGCCGCCCGCATGAAATCGCCATACACTTCCGTCAGCGCCCCGAACGCCCCGGCGACAATCGCGGCCGCCAGCACGAAGGCGGTGATGGCCCCACCGCTCATCCGCCCGGCGATCACGTCGACCGCCCCCTGCCACAGCACCAGCGTGATGGCGCCAAACACCAGCATGATGACGATCCCCGTCATCACCGCTCGCATGCGGATACGGCTGCGCGCCGTGATGAAGGCGCTCTCGACGGTGGCAGCGAACCGGGCGCGTTCACGTGGCTCGGCAACGAAGGCCTGGACGGTCTTGATGGCATGCAGCACTTCGGAAACCATGGCGCCGACATCGGCCACCCGGTCCTGACTGGCGCGCGACAAGGCGGCAACCTTGCGGCCCATGTAGATGATCGGCGCCACCACCAACGGAATGCCGATCAGCAACAGCCCGGTCAGCTTGGGCGACAGGAAGAACAGGTATATCACACCGCCGATCCCGGTTACGGCGTTACGCAGCGCGATTGATGCCGACGACGACACAACCTGTTCGACAATGCCGGTATCGGCCGTCAGCCGCGATGCGATCTCCGACGGGCGGTTCACTTCGAAAAAGCCGGGATCAAGCGTGAGCAGATGCGATTGCACATCGCGCCGCAGGTCGGCCACCACCCGCTCTCCCAGCCAGCTGACAAAATAAAAGCGGATGGAGGTGCCAAGCCCCAGCACCACCACGATGGCCAGCAGGCCAAGAAAATAGGGCGAGATATCGGCGGCCTTGCCCGCCCCGAAGCCGCGATCCACCACCAGCTTCAGCCCCTGCGGAATGGCAAGGGTGGCGCTTGCCGAAACCACCAGTGCCGTCAGTGCCCCGGCAATCTGCCACGGATAGCGGCTGGCGAAGTTCCATAGCAGCGACAGGCTCGACAGCTTGCGCGATGATGGTGGCGGGGTCTGATCGATCTGGCTCACGCTGCCCCCTGTAAGCACTGACGCCTGAAAGTTCCACCCTGTTGACGGGCTTGCCCCCGAGCAAAGGAAAGCACATGATCCCCAACATGGATGCCACCCAGCTGATCGCCGTTGCCGCCAGCTTCAGCCTGCTGGCGGGCTGGCGCATCTATGCGACAGTGCTGGTGGCAGGTCTTGCCATGCGATTCGATCTGCTGCCGCTTCCCGAACACCTTGCCAGCCTGAAGGTGCTGGGAAGCTGGTGGGTGATCGGCGCTGCCGTTGCCGGCGCCGTGGCCGAATTTCTTGCCGACAAGGTCGCCTGGGTGGATAGTGCGTGGGACAGCGTGCACAGTTTCATCCGGCCACTGGGCGGGGCGCTGATCGCCCTTGCCATCGTCGATCCGGGGCAGCCGGTCTGGCAGATCGTCACCCTGCTGCTGGGCGGTGGCTTCTCGCTGGCGTCGCACGGCGCCAAGGCCTCGGCCCGTGCGGCCGTCAATCTGAGCCCTGAGCCGGTATCGAATGTGGTGCTCTCTGGCGCCGAAGACGTTGGAACCACGGCCGGCCTGCTGATCGCACTCAGCCACCCGCTGATCGCACTTGCGCTGGTGCTGCTGATGCTGGCCGCAACGCTGGCCGTGTTCCTCATGTTTCGCCGCTTCGTCCGCGACATTCGCGATATCGTTCGCCCTGAACCACCGGAATCAGGCGGCTGACTGTCGCGCCCCAACCTTCACCCGCCACATCGCTGCCAGGCCGATACCCGTGAACACCAGCGCCACGATCACCCCCGAACGCACGCTTCCGGTGGCAGCGGCAATCGCCCCAACCAGAGTTGGCCCGACAAACGCCGTCGCCTTCCCGACCAGCGCATACAGGCCGAAATAGGCAGCACTGCGCTCTTCGGGAACCAGCTTGGCCAACAGCGCCCGCATGGCGGATATGGCAAACGCCGCCCCCAACGCCACCACCATGCCACTGGCCAGAAACCCCCATTCCTGCGGTGTTGACAGCGGCGTTCCCAATGCCACCCCTGTTGGAATGCCGAACAGCCGGGTGGAATCAGTCATCAACACGGAAAGTGTGCCGATCATCACGATGATCAGCCCGCTGATCACCAGCCTGCGGGTGCCGATTCGCTGGTCAAGCCAGCCGGCGGCAAAGCCTCCGATCACGCCGAACACGGTGATCGCCATGCCGAACACCGCAAGGGTGCCCCCCTCCCACCCGAAGGCCGACCCGGCAAGCACCGCCCCGAAGGCGAATACCACGGCCATGCCGTCGGCAGCGAACATCCGGCCGATCAGGAACAACCGCACCGGCTTTTCCACCCACGCTTCGCGCAGGGTAGCGCGCAACTCGGCAAGCCCCGCCGCAACCGATGTCTTGCGTGGCGTTGCGGTTTCACGTTCCAGAAGCAGGAACGGCAACAGGAACACGATCATCGCCAACGCCGCCACCGGCCCGGTGAGGCGTTCGGCGACATGCGGCACCCCGGCCAGAAACGCCGGCGGCTTATTGGATACCAGGAAGATGATCAGCAAGGCCGTAATGCCGATGATCTGCGATACCCCGAAAGCCATGCCCGACAACAGGCCAAAGCGGGATACCGGGGCGATGCGCGGAAGAAAGGCATTGCAGAACTGGCTCATCAACTCGGTGGCGACAGTGCCGATGAAAATCGCCAGAGCAACACGCCAGAGGGCAACGCCGGGCGCTGCAAACCACAGCGACAGCGCCGCCAGCATCGCCAGCGCCGTGAACAGCATCAGCCACGGTTTGAGACGGGCACCGGCATCGGCAACGGCCCCCAGAACAGGGGCAAGAATGGCAATCGCCAGGCCGCCTGCCCCCAGGGCATAACCCCAGACGGCCGCACCCTCGGCAGCACCATTGGCAGCGCCACCGGTAAGCGACGCCGGCGCCAGAACCGCAACGAAATAGGGCGCAAAGGCATAACGCTGCACCAGGTTGAACCATGGCTCGTTGGCGGCCTCGGTCAGCGCCCAGCTTTTTTCGGCCCGCGACAGGCCGTTCGATGCAGTGCCCACAGCGCCCCCCGTCACCACGGCAACCGGTCGAGATCGACGTTCCCGCCCGTCAGAACCACCCCCACCCGCTTGCCAGACACCGGCAGTGCGCCACCCAGCAGGGCGGCAACGGCCACGGCGCTGCTGGGTTCGATCACGATCTTCATGCGGTGCCACACCAGCCGCATGGCGTCGATGATCGCCGATTCGCTTACCGTCACCACCCCCGCCACCCCTGCCAGCATGGCGGCAAAGGTCATGGTGCTCATGGCAGTGGTCAGCCCATCGGCGATGGTGGCAACCGGCAGCACCTGCGGTTGCAGACAGCCTGTCTGAAAGCCGCGCGCGGCATCGTCGGCCAGTTCCGGTTCGGCTGCAAACACCCGCACCCCCCGCGCTTTGCCGACGGCAAGAGTACCGGCCAGCAACCCGCCACCGCCTACCGGCACCACCATGAGGTCAAGCGGCCCCGCCGCATCCAGCAGTTCGAGTGCGGCCGTTCCCTGCCCGGCCGCCACCATGCAGCTGTCGAACGGCGGGATCATCTGCGCGCCGGTTTCAGCAATCACTGCCTCGGCCGCAGCAAGCCGCGCCGCCAGCGTCGGCGCGCACGCGATAATGCGCGCCCCATAGCCGGCAACGGCCGCCTTCTTGGGGGCGGGCGCCGTCTCGGGCATCACCACAGTGGCGGGAATGCCGCGCTCGCGCGCCGCCAGCGCCAGCGCCGCCCCATGGTTGCCGCTGCTATGGGTGACTACTCCGCGCCGCGCCACAGCGTCCGGAAGGGCAAGCACGGCGTTGAAGGCGCCACGCGCCTTGAACGCCCCCGCCCGCTGGAAATTCTCGGCCTTGAAGAACAGTTCCGCCCCGGCCAGCGCCGAAATGGCCGAACAGCGCAGAACCGGCGTGACATGCACGCGGCCGGTGATTCGTTGCTGCGCCGCAATTACATCGGCAAACTGCGGCGCTTGTTCCATGAATGGTCGCTAACGGCCCTGGGGCCGGGTGGTCAATGCCGTTATAGAAAACCGGCTTCCTTCATCCGCCTTGTCATTTCTTCAGGCGACACATCCTCAATGTGCCGGGCTACCGACCAGCCATGGCCGAACGGGTCGGTAAAGCCACCCATGCGATCACCCCAGGGCTGATCCGCGACCGGTTTTGTCATCGTCGCGCCTTCAGCCAATGCTTTGGCATGGATGGCGTCAGGGTCTTTCACGTAAACCAGCATTTGCACACAGGTTCCGCCCAACGTCTTGGGCGAGGCGTTCATCCCCTCGAACTCGCCGGCCAGCATGAAATGGCCACCGCTGATTTTCAGTTCGGCATGGCCTACTTTCCCCTGTGTATCCATACGGGAAACCAGTTCGGCCCCCAGAACCCGCTGATACCAGCCGATCGCCGCTGCACCATCAGCTACGCACAGATAGGGAATAACGCCGGCATAGCCGGCCGGAGGATTATCTACCGCCATCTGACTTCTCCCTCTTCCCGGAAGATCGAAGATCGGCGTATAGAACATAGGGCGAACATTGTCCAGATGGATTCGCCCACTTCAATCCCTCGCCCGCATGGCCTAAAGGCCTTGCATGACCGACCACATCACCCCAGAGATCGTCGCCCAGCACGGCCTGTCGCCTGAAGAATACCAGCGCATCCTGAAAGCACTGGGGCGCACCCCCAACCTGCTGGAACTGGGCATATTTTCAGTAATGTGGTCAGAACACTGCTCGTACAAGTCGTCGCGCCTGCACCTGGCGAAGCTTCCCACCAGGGCGCCATGGGTCATTCAGGGGCCGGGTGAAAACGCCGGCGTCATCGACATCGGCGATGGCGATGCTGCCATCTTCAAGATGGAAAGCCACAACCACCCCAGCTTCATCGAACCGTATCAGGGTGCCGCCACCGGGGTGGGCGGCATCATGCGCGACGTATTCACCATGGGGGCACGGCCGGTCGCCAACATGAATGCCCTGCGCTTTGGCGCAGCTGACCACCCCAAGACCCGCCACCTGCTGCGCGGCGTGGTGGCGGGCATCGGCGGCTATGGCAATTGTGTGGGGGTGCCAACGGTAGGTGGCGAGGTGAATTTCCACCCCTCTTACAACGGCAACATTCTGGTGAACGCCATGACCGTCGGAATAGCCAAAGCCGACCGGATTTTCTATTCCGCTGCGGCTGGTGTCGGCAATCCTGTCGTCTATGTCGGCTCGAAAACCGGGCGCGACGGCATTCATGGCGCCACCATGGCCTCGGCTGAGTTCGACGCCGATTCCGAAGACAAGCGCCCGACGGTGCAGGTGGGCGACCCGTTCCTTGAAAAGCTGCTGATCGAGGCCTGCCTGGAACTGATGGCGACCGACGCCATCGTCGCCATTCAGGACATGGGGGCTGCCGGGCTTACCAGCTCCAGCGTCGAGATGGCCTCGAAAGGCGGGGTTGGCATCCGCCTGATCATGGACAAGGTGCCCACCCGCGAAACCGGGATGACCCCCTATGAAATGATGCTCTCGGAATCGCAGGAACGCATGCTGATGGTGCTGAAGCCGGGGCGCGAGGCCGAGGCCGAGGCGATTTTCCGCAAATGGGCGCTGGATTTCGCGGTTATCGGCGAAGTGACCGATACCGGCCGCCTGCAACTGGAATGGCAGGGCGAGCTGGTCTGCGACCTGCCCCTGGCGCCAATTGGCGACGACGCCCCCAAATACGACCGTCCGTGGGTGCCAACGCCCAAGCCGCCAGCCCTTGCCGATGTGCCGCCCTGCCCTCAGCCACTCGCTGATCTCGAAAAGCTGGTCGGCTGCCCTGATCTCGCCTCGCGCCGCTGGGTGTGGGAACAGTACGACCATATGGTGGGCGCAGATACCGTGCAGCGACCAGGGGGTGACGCCGCCGTTGTACGGGTGCACGGCACCAGAAAGGCGCTTGCCATCACCACCGATTGCACGCCACGCTATGTGAAGGCCGACCCTGTGGAGGGCGGCAAGCAGGCGATCGCCGAAGCCTGGCGCAACCTGACGGCGGTGGGTGCAACCCCGCTTGCAGTCACAGACTGCATGAATTTCGCAAGCCCCACCAACCCGGTGATCATGGGCCAGTTCGTCGGCGCCATCGAGGGTATCGCTGCGGCTTGCGCCGCGCTCGACTTCCCGGTGATTTCCGGCAATGTCAGCCTCTATAACGAAACCGAGGGCGAAGGGATCCTTCCCACCCCGGCGATTGGGGGCGTCGGCCTTCTGGCCGACTGGCAGGTATCGGCCACCATCGGCTTCAAGGCAGCTGGCGAAACCATCATCCTGCTGGGCAATTATCGCGGCCAGCTCGGCCAGTCGCTGTGGCTGCGCGAAGTCCATGGCCGCGAGGAAGGGCCACCACCACCCGTCGATCTGGTGGCGGAACGCAAGGCCGGCGATCTGGTGCGGGCACTGATCGGCGACCAGCTGGTCAGCGCCGTTCATGATGTTTCAGATGGTGGCCTACTGGTGGCTGTGGCGGAAATGGCGATGGCGGGCAGCCTTGGGGCCGACCTCACTCTGCCTGCCAACGTCAACCCGTTCGGTGAGGATCAGGGCTGCTATGTGGTAACGGCTGCCGATTCCGACAGCGTGGTGGCCCGCGCCAGCCGCGCCGGGGTGCCGGCAATGATCATCGGCGCGACCAATGCCGATGGGCAATTGCATCTTGCCGGCAGCAGTCGCGCAGTGTCACTGTTGCGGGGCGCACACGAGGCATTTCTGCCCGAGCTGATGGCCCGCTGAGCCTCGGCTGACCGACAGGAGGGAACATGAGCGAACTGCAGTTCTACCACAACCCGAAGTCACGCGCGCAGATCGTGCACTGGATGCTCGAGGAACTGGGGGAGCCTTATCAGCTGATCGCGATGAACTATGGCGACGCACTCCACACGCCCGAATTCCTCGCCATCAACCCGATGGCCAAGTTGCCGGCCATCGTTCACAACGGCCATGTGGTGACGGAAACCGCCGCCATCTGCCTCTATTTGGCCGACGCTTTCCCTGAGGCCGGGCTGGCGCCGCCCGCCGACCAGCGCCACGCTTATTATCGCTGGATCCTGTTCGCGGCCGGACCAATCGAGCAGGCGATGATGGATCGCCACCGCCAGCTGGCCCCCGATGCCAAAGAGCAGACCATGATAGGTTATGGCACCTGGGAGCGGGCGATATCCGTCATGGCATCCGCCGTCCCCGCCACCGGCTATCTGACTGGCCCGCAATTTTCGGCGGCCGATGTCTATTTCGGAAGCCAGCTTCACTGGCTTGTGCAGTTCGGAATGCTGGAAGACCGGCCGGCATTTCACGGCTATCTGCAACGGCTGCGCTGCCGTCCGGCCTTTCAGCGCGCCATGGGGTAAACCACCAATCGGGGAATCCGTGAAACCCCAGTTCAGAATGGCAGAATGCGGCTCTCTTTGGTGAATCGCAGATAGCCAAGGTTGGCACCCAGCCGCAGGCCAGCCCCCAGCCGGATGGGCACCAGCACCACATTGCCGCGCTGGTTGTAGCTGGCCGATACCCCGCCGATCAGATAGGCCTTGCCCTCGACAGCCGGGTAGCGGTGGAACAGGTCTTCGGTATCGTCGAGATGATAGACAAGGGTGAAGGTCCGCGAGGCGTCGCCACCGAAATCCGGGCCTAGCGATGGCCCGGTCCAGTGCACTTTCCGTTCACCTTCAACTTTGGAATAGAGGGTGCCACCCCCATAGCGCAGCCCGAAAATGAAGGCGCCGCTGCCTTCGCGCCCAACGATATAGGCGTTGGGCTGCCCCAGGTCAGCGAAGATCTTCTCTACAACTTTGGCCACGCTTTCCGAGGCATCCCCCAGCGCGGCATCCGCGGCGTTGACGATTTCCCCGAGGTCATAGGTTCCGGCTTTCGGGTCGAGTTGACGACTCCCGCTCTCGGCCGTTTCGGGAAGGCTGGTTTCCGCTGCAACCGGGCCGGCCAATGCCGCCAATGCCAGCACCGCGATCATGGAGCATGAGGATAGTTGATGTCGCATATGCGAATCCTCGCATAACAACATGAATCAGATATGAATCACTGCTCGGCAACCACGGGTGAGCGCAACAGCGGCAAACCGGAGATATCCACTTCAACGGTATCGCCGGGGAACAGATACAATGGCGGCGTGCGCTTTTCCCCCACCCCGGCACAGGTGCCGGTGGCGATGATGTCGCCTGGGCGCAATTCCGTGAAGCTGCTGATATAACTGATCAATGTCTCAGCATCATGCAGCATCAGGGCAATTTCGGTATGCTGAACCACCACTCCGTTGACCCGTGTTGTCAGTTGATGGGTGCGGTAATCGCCGAACAGGTCGGCTGATACCGGCTGATCGCCGATACTGCCCGATCGGTCGAAATTCTTTCCGGGGGTGAACTGCCCGGTGTGGCGCTGCCAGTCACGAACCGAGCCATCCATGAACGGTACCCACGACCGAACCATCGACAACGCCCGCTCCCGCGGCACATGGCGGCCGGCCGTGCCGATCACCAGCGCCAGTTCGCCCTCGAAATCAAGGCAATCGGAATTGGCGGGTTTGACAATCGGCTCGCCGCCCGGCGCCAGTGATGCCGGCGTGCGCATGAACAGCATCGGGTGTTTGCCGCTTTCGCCACGGCCCATTTCATCGCGATGGGCGGCGTAATTGACGGCAGCGCAGAAGATGCGGGCATCAGGGGCGGGAAACCATGGCATAGCCGTTGCATATCGGCGCACCCGCGGGTGCGCAACTCAGAAGCGGGTGGTCCAGCCCAGTTCCGCTGCCACCAGGGTCGGGCTGGTGGTGGGGGTATCAGGGGCGTTCAGTTGCAGGCGCGCCTCGGCCCGCAAATCGCCAACCGCCGTCGGCCAGTTTACACCGGCGGCAAAATCACCAATCTTTTCATTACTGTGCGATAGCCGATACCGCGGGTCAGCATAGAGATTCAAATTGATATGCCGGGCTTCCAGATGCCAGCGACGGTTTCGGGTATCGGTAAGGGCTGCATGGAAAGTAAACGCGCGGGTATCGCCATCGAGCGAATGGCCAAGAGGGCGGCGGCCATAGGTCCAGCCATCGGTATAGATGAAATGATTATAGGTAGAAGCCGGCCAGGTCTGCCCACCCATCAGTGATCCAAGAAATTTCGACGCCAGCGAGTCGACATATTCCACCCCCATGTCGATCATCGCGCCATTGCGGCCCACCGGCCCGGAAATGCCCGCCCCCACCTGCCTGGCGAACTGCTCGACAAGGATATTGTCGGCATCTTCGGCGGTGGTGTCGAACGTCAGCTTCAGCACATAGCCGGTCTTGCCGATGGGGCGGCGATAGCTCATGTCGAAGCCGGCAACCTGGTTGCCCGGTTCCTCAAGCGTGCCGGTATTGTCGAAATCGGAAAGGCCGATCAGCGCCCGGCCGATGGTCTTCAGGTCGCACGGGCGCCCCTTGCCGCACAGCATCAGCCCGCGGTTCAGGCCGATCTCGAACCACGGGGTGGGCTGAAATGCAAAGCGCATGCCGATCATTATCGGGTTGTCGTAATCGCGATCTTCACGCAATTGCCCGACGAACATGTCCATTGTCGTCGGCCCCAGCCAGCGCAGCACCGGCGCATCGATGGTAAAGGGCTCAAGCCTGCGGAACCCCACGCGGGGGAAGGGCCGCGCACTGGTGGAAAACAGCATGGCGCCGTCGGTGCCCGGCCCCCACCAGGTGTCGATCCAGCCGGCATAGGCCGCCCAGTTCTGGCCAACCTTGAGTGCCAGATAGCTGCCATCCGGGCGAAAGCCGTTCAGGTGCTGGGTGGCACGCTGGCCATCGACGCCGTTGCTCACCCAGGTGCCACCCCAGGTGACATGCAGGGCGCCTCTGTCATGTGACGCCAGCACGCTGACCTCGCCGGGGTTGCGTGCCGTCCACTCAAAGCCACGCACCAGCGCCGGCTGGTTGGTGGCTGCGGCGCGCACCATGTAGCGCGATCGCTGATGCTCGTAGTCGGACAGGTTTCGGACACGGCGAACCGCCAGCAGCAGGTGCGGCGGCAACGGGCCGGCGGCCTCGGCGCGTTCAAGCCCGCGGTCGATCTGTGCCCAGGGCAGTGGCCAGGCATTCACCGGCCCCAGAATGAAACCGTGGGTTCGCAACAGCTCGACATCGCTGCGCAGGCGCGAATCACCCGGTGGCGCCCACGGTCCGGCATGGGCGACCGCTGCCACCGCCAGAGCGGCGGCAGCCATCCACCGCTTCACGCAGCAGCCCGCATATGGGAAAGGTTCGATGGCCAGCGCCGGCGGGCAATTGCAAGCGCCCGAGAATCATCGACATCGAGCCAGGCGGCATCCCCAATATCAACGGCCTGTGCCATACCCCGCGCCGCCAGTCGCTGGACACCCTCCGACAGCCCGGGCGACGGCAACGCCGCCAACTCGGCCACCAGTTCCGGACCGATGACGAACACCCCGGTATCGTGACAATCATAGACGCAAAGCTGCTTGCCAATGGCCATGATCGCCCCATTGCAGGTGCGTACCCGGGTAACATCGGCCTCGTCGACCCACGGATGCCCCAGGCGGCGATCAACGGCCAGCGCCAGTGGATGCGTGGCGCCAGCCAGCAACCGTTGCACCAGCAATGGCGAGACCAGATGGTCGGCCATCATCAGCAGAGTGCCGGGCCCGATATGATCGCGGGCTGCCAGCAGCGAGACGCCGTTGGGCGTGGTCGCCCACTGTTCGTTAAGGATGACATCGGCGGGAATGGAAGCGCCGGCCGCTGCTGCGGCGATCAGGTCGGCCTGGTTGCCCAGCACCAGAGTCACCCGCTCAACGCCAGCCGAGGCCATTGCCGCAATGGCGTGACGAATCAGCGGCTGACCGTTGACGGGTGCCAACGGCTTCAGCGGCTCAACATCGCGCAGACGCGAACCTGCGCCCGCTGCCAGTATGACGGCCCGCCGCGGCCGTTTGTCCCGACTGCTCATCGCCAAGGAGACCAGACCATTGACATGCCGCGCGGCCCGATCAGTGGCGGGTGGCACCGTCAGGCAGGGCATCCCCCTGAATGAAGGCCTGAAGCGCCGTGTGGGCGTCACGATCCGGCACCTGCTTGCGCGGGTGCTTGCAGAACGACGACGACGGCACATCGATGACACCGCGCATGCCACGGGCCCGCGCCAGCGCTGCACAACGAATGAGATCGATTGCGACACCGGCCGAGTTCGGGCTGTCTTCAACAGAAAGGCGCAGCTCGAGGTTCATCGGCACGCCGCCGAACAACAGGCCTTCCATGCGCAGGAAGCACACCTTGTTGTCGTTCTGCCAGGCCACATAGTCTGACGGGCCAACGTGGATATCGTCATTTTCCAGCCGCTGATCGGCCACTGACTGCACCGCCTCGGTCTTGGAGATCTTCTTCGATTCGAGGCGATCGCGCGCCAGCATATTGAGGAAATCGGTATTGCCGCCGGTATTCAGCTGATAGGTGCGCTCCAGCTTGACGCCACGGCGGGCGAACAGGTCTGTGAGGGTGCGGTGCACGATGGTCGCCCCCAGTTGCGCCTTGATGTCGTCGCCGATCAGCGGCACGCCGGCTTCCTCGAAGCGCCGCGCCCATTCCGGGTTGGAGGCAATGAAAACCGGCATATTGTTGACGAACGCCACACCCGCCTTCAGAGCGGCCTCGGCGTAGAATTCCGTCGCCTTCTGGCTGCCCACCGGCAGATAGTTCATCACTACCTGGGCATTGGTGCGCTTCAGGGTCTCCACCACTTCCTCAAGCGTCGGCTCTTTCTCGCTCGAGACGCGGAAGCTGCGGGATTCCGGAGCATCGAGCATGTGCGGGGCCACGCCGTCGAGAATGGCGCCCATCTGGACGATGGTGCCGGTCGGCTCGACATGGTCGCAGAACACGGTGGTGCAGTTGGGGGCCGTGAAAATGGCCTCCGCCACGTCCTTGCCCACTTTGCGCCTGTCGACATCGAAGGCAGCACAAATGCGGATGTCCTTGGGGCGCCAGCCGCCAAGATCCCAGTGGGAGAGACCGATGGCCTCATTGCCACCGCCGTTTGCATAGTGCGCAATCCCCTGCACCAGCGAGCTTGCGCAATTGCCAATGCCGATGATCGCAACGTTGATCGGGTTCATGAGACGCCATCCGCCTTTCGAGAAAACTGTAACAGGATCGTAATTCCGCCGTCACCTACTCGCAGCTTTCGCTTTCGGCAAGAAAGCATACGCAGTCCGTGAAAAATTGTCGGCCACTGCGGCGCTATGGTCACGGCCATATCGCCCGATCCCAAGCAGAAAACGCCACTGCATAATCGCAAATGTGACCAGTGCATAGCCCAGAAGAAATAAAAATCCCTGCCACCACCACCCAAGCGCCGCAAACGGCACCAGTGACCAGAAGAAGGTATTGCGCCGGCCGGCAATCAGCCGGAAGCGGCGCTCGAACCGGCCGCGATCGTCGATCTGCATGCCGGTGAAGCGCCGATAGAATTCGCCGTTCAGCGCCTCGGCCAGTGCAAAGACGATGATGCCGAAGGTCGCAAGCCATGCGGCCATGCCATGCTGGTAAGAGAACCACCAGCCCATAGCGACAAAACAGCCATATTCCAGTATCTTGTCGAGCACATGCTCAAGGTCTCCCCAGCGGGAATACTGGTGCCTGACGCGCGCCAGCTTGCCGTCGACTCCATCGATCGGGCCCAGCAGCAGGGCCAGCGCCAGCCCCCACCACAGCCACCCCCTGGCAAAACAGACGATGGCCACCACACCGATCACAGCCGAAAACAGTGTCACCATATTGGGAGAGATCGGGGTTCCCAGCAGCAGTCTTACCAGCGCATTCTCGATGGGCGGGTGGATATATCGCGCCGGCCAGTCGAGCACACCTTTCTGGGCCGCCGCCACCAGCTCATCGGTCACGGCGCGGCGCTGCGACTCATCACGGGGAATCGCCCATAACATGGGCACCGCCCGCCTCCGTGCCGGCGCATAAGCCGGAAGGTCATTGACCACCAGGCGTTCAGCGCCAGATTCGATTGCTGAACGCACCAGGGTGCCGGCCAGATCCCAATCCCCAAGTTCGGCAGCAACCGCCGCCGCCGACCGGGCCGGCATGCGCAGCAACCCGGCCCAGTGCGACTGCGAATCCAGCCGCTCGGCCCCGGCCGGCGCTTCATCATTGAAAACCGCAAGTCTGGTGGAATTGCCTTGAACCATGGCGCGAACGATACGCTCGTCGATCAACATACCCGGTGCGAACAACAGCACTTCATCGGCTTCTGAATCCCGCAACCGGCGTGACAGCGCCGTCGCGTCTGCCGCTCGCCAGCAGCGGTCTTCGGCTGCTAAGCGGGCGGCGAGATCCCTCGGAATTCCCTCACCGACAACGATCACCTGCGCCGCACCGGCCGCCACTGCCTCGCGAACCTGCCGTTCAAGAATGGTCGTGCCGCCAACAACCAGGCACCCCGGCCCGTGGCCATTCGCCTCTGTGTCGCCCGTGGCCACGATTGCAATGAAACCCATGGAGGGGCCTCATATCGGTGTGGCATTTCAATTACAATCGCATGCAATCTTGCCGTTCAGCCCCCTCAATCAGCTCTGAATCCCCTGATATGTCCTTCTGTCGCACCCCGGATGGCCTGTCGGCGCTTGCAAGATTGCAGCTCTGCGCGCAGAGGCCGTGATTATCTGCAACCCAAGCAACAGACCATGGATATCGCCCGCCCTTCCCAGATCGAGCCGATCACCAACCGCTATGGCGTGCATGCTCTGGCGCGGCTGATGCTGCCGATAGCCATTCGCCTGCGCATTCACCCCAACACCGTCACTCTGACCGGCCTGTTCCTTGGCCTGTGCGCCGCTGCCGCCTACCTCCACTGGCAGGACTGGCGCATGGCAACCCTGGGCTTCCTGTTCATGATCGGCTGGCATGTGATGG
Source organism: Sphingomonadaceae bacterium (assembly GCA_039808025.1). Classification (GTDB taxonomy): domain Bacteria; phylum Pseudomonadota; class Alphaproteobacteria; order Sphingomonadales; family Sphingomonadaceae; genus Sandaracinobacteroides. The sequence goes on from JBDHSK010000002.1 coordinate 162,198, forward strand.
ACGGGCTCGATGGCAAACTGGCCCGCGCCACCGGCAAGACCAGCGCCTTTGGCCGGCTGCTTGACGGAATCGCCGACTATTCCTGCTTTGTCGTCGTGTATGTAGCTCTCGCCGTTACCCAGGATGACCCGTGGCTGGCGCTGCTCGCCGCCATCATCTCAGGGGCCCTTCACGCCTTGCAATCGCAATTCTACGAGGGAGAGCGCGCCACCTGGATACGCCGTTCGGCGGGAGAGTTCACGGCCATCGAGCGCAGCGAAGTAGGCGGTGCGGTGGAACGTCTGTACAACCGGCTGGAACGCGCGCTGGGCAATCAGGCGCGACCGTTCGACACCCTGTTGCGCGAGGCAGCGCCCGAAGCGCGCCACCGGATGCTGGCAATCTGGCAGCCCCGCTCGTCGGCTGTGTTGCACCTGATGGGGCCGCTTTCAGCCAACGGCCGCACCATCGCCATCTGGGTGGCCGCGATGATTGGCAACCCGTGGCTGTTCTGGCTGTGGGAGATCGTGCCTTTGTCGCTGCTGGCACTTGTCGCCGCGCGTCGTCTGAGGCAATCGGAAGATCAGGCGTCGGCTGCCGCCTGATCAGCCGGGCCGGACGGCTCGGTCTGATCACTACAATCAAGAACCACCGACGAGACTTCAGGGGAAGAATCTATGGCAGAATCGCAGGCAGGCTCCGGAACATCGGGACGCGCTCTTCCTATCGCGACTCTGGTGGCCCTGCTGTGGGTTGCCGGAGCTGGCTGGGCGCTGTTCGCAGAGGCCACCCTGCCGCTGTCGCCATCTGAATGGGTGGAAGCCGTGGCGCTTCTGCTCGCCCCGGTTGCAGCCTTATATGCGCTGGCTGCGGCCATCAGCAGCCGCGGCACTGCCCTTTTTCCGGCCATCATTACCCCGGAAGGTGCCGCTGAAGCCGATCTGGCCGGAACGCTGGTGCGCCTGCAGGCCATGCGCGATGGCCTGGCCCAGGAAGGCACCGAGCTTGCAAGGCACGGTACCGCGCTCGAACGGCAGATTAGTGACGCCCGCGCGCTCGCAAGCCATCTGGGCGAAGCAGCTGCTGCCGCCAGCAGTGCCGCCGAAACCCTGCACGCAGCCCTGGCCAATGCCCGATCTGACTATGGCCTGCTGCACCAGACTCTGGTGGGTCAGCAGCAGGAGCTGCGCGACGAAACCGCCCGCTGCACCGAGGCCGCCACGGCTCTGGGTGAGAGCCTGACAGACCTTGGCGCTCGGGGAAGTCAGGCCACTGCCGGCATGATGGATGCGCTCGCGCAGCTGACCGAGGTTGCCACCGAGGGCCATGCCCGCAGCGAAGACAGCATGAAGGCCCTGCGCACCGAGACCGACCAGCTGTTCGCGCTACTGGAAAATGGCATCAGTGCCCGGCGCGACTCTCTGCGCCAGACGGCCGAAGCCCTGAACAGCCAGATCGATGAAAGCTGGAAGCGGTTCGAGGCGATGACGGCCACTGCGGCCAACGGCGTGGAGCAGCGACTCGCAGCGCTTGCCAGTCAGGCGGAAGCCATCGACGGCCAGATGCGCGCACAGCTCGACGTAACCGAGGAACTCGCCAGATCCGGAGAGCGCACCTTCCAGCTGCTCGACGCCCGGCTGCAGCACAGCGGGCAATCGACGCACAACAGCCTCGACCGTCTGGCCGCCCATGTACAGCAGGTGAATGCGGAACTGGCGGGCCTTACCGCGCCGCTGAAAGAAACCGAAAACGCCTCGCAGACTCTGAGTGCGACCGTCAACAGCCTGCGCGAGCTGGCCCTGCAGACCGTCGATGTGCTGGGCAAGACCCTGCCGGAAACGACGGTGCAGGCCTCGCGCGCCGCTGAAACCATGCAGGCAGAGCTTCAGGGTCTCGTGGCTGCCATCGCCGGCGCCCACGAACGGGCTATCTCTCTGACGCAGCCACTGCAGGAAGGCCGCGAGGCGATCGACGCCGCCAGCGACCATTTCCTGGCGCAGCGCGACGCCCTGACCACGGCCGGCGAGGCGCTGGTGGTCGAGCTCAATCAGGCGCGCACCCTGATGGCCGAGGTGGAGGACCAGACCCGCGAAACCTCGCTGGCGGCGGCCACCCGGCTGGTGGATGCCATGACCAGGGTACGCGAAGTGGCGACACAGGCCACCGGCACCATGCGCGACATGCTGGACGGGCTGATCACCGAAAGCCGCGAAAGCCTGTCACGCACCGCCGACGACGCCATGCGTGCCAGCTTCGTCGAACCGATCGCCAGCAAGGCGCGCGAAGCGGAAGCGGCCGCCTCGGCTGCCGCCGAACGCACTGCCCAAAGCATGGCGGCGCTGGCCCAGACTCTGAAGCTGATCGAGGACCGCACCGACAGCCGGCTTGCCACCCTCGAGGAAGATCGCCAGCAGGCGATGCTGGCCGCCGCCAGCCTGCTGCGGGAACGGCTCGATCTCGCCGGGGTGTCCCTGTCTTCGGCGCTGGACAAGCCAATGACCGACAGCGACTGGGCCTTGTGGCGTCAGGGAGAGCGGGGTCTGTTCAACCGCCGCACCGTGTCGCTTCTGGAACGCCGTGACCTTCGCGATCTGAAAGCGGCGCTGGCCGCCAATCCGGAGCTAAAATCAGCCGCTCAGCGCTACACTGCCGAGTTTGCCGCCCTTACCGACCGACTGCCGTCGCTTGGCACCCTGTTGCAGGCTTCGGACCAGGGGCGAATCGCTGCTGCGCTTCTGGAAGCCCTGCAAGACTGATTCCACCCTTCGGAACAACCGGAAGGCCTTGACCGGCAACGGAAAAAATCCCGATTCGCGTTTCCATGCCGCTGCCCTGCACCCCGCTTAATTCCCTGCAAGCAGATCATTGCCGAAAGGGGGGTCGATTTTCTCTTTACATGCCGGCCCCATGCCCCCATATGCGCGCCGCTGCCCCATGGGACTTCCACCGCAAGGCAGCTTGTCGTCAACTGCCTAGTGGAGGTCCCTTGAATTGTACGCGAGCAATAACGCGCTGGGGGTAGCGCGCGAGTTGGCACCCGCCGCTCCTGTCACCCTCGTCCGTCCGCAAGCCGCCCTCGATGCCGCGCGCTTCTTTGCCTCGGCATTCCCGGGCAAAAGCTTCTATGCAGTAAAGGCCAACCCCTCGGCGCACCTGATCGAGCTTTTGTGGGCCGGCGGTATTCGCCATTTCGATGTCGCCTCGATCGTCGAGGTGCGACTGGTGCGTGGGCTGCTGCCTGATGCCACCCTTGCCTTCATGCACCCGGTAAAGGCCGAGGAAGCGATCAGCGAAGCCTATCACCAGCATGGTGTGCGGATCTTCTCGCTCGACAGCCACGAGGAACTGCAGAAGATCGTGCGTGCCTGCGCGGCCCCTGATGGCACCCCGGCAGCCGATCTGACGCTGTGCGTCCGCCTCAAGGTGTCGTCGGCGCACTCGAAGCTCAGCCTCGCTTCCAAGTTCGGCATTGGCGTTGCCGACGCCCCTGCCCTGCTGCTCGCCACCCGTCAGGCTGCTGATTCGCTTGGGGTCTGCTTCCATGTCGGCAGCCAGGCGATGTCGCCGGCCGCCTACGCCGATGCGCTGGCGCTGGTGCGTGCCGCCATCGTCGAAGCCGGAGTTACGGTTGATGTCGTCGATGTCGGCGGCGGCTTTCCCTCGCGCTATCCGGGCATGGAGCCGCCCAGCCTCGAAACCTATTTCGCTGTGATCGAACGCGGCTTCGAAGCACTGCCGGTCTCCTACTCGGCAGAGTTGTGGTGCGAGCCTGGCCGCGCATTGTCGGCTGATTATGCGAGCGTGCTGGTGCGGGTGGAAAAGCGCCGCGGCAACGAGCTTTACATCAACGACGGCGCCTATGGCTCTCTGTTCGATGCCGCCCATATCGACTGGCTCTACCCGGTGCAGCTGGTGCGCCCCGATGCCTCGCAGGCCGAAATGGCCGAGTATTCGCTTTATGGCCCCACCTGCGACGACATGGATCACATGAAAGGCCCGTTCCTGCTGCCCGCCGACATCAAGGCAGGCGATTACGTCGAAATCGGCCAGCTCGGCGCCTATGGGCAGGCGATGCGCACCGGCTTCAACGGCTTTGGCAGCGGTGAAACCGTGACGGTCGCTGACGCACCGATGACGTCGCTGATCCCCAGCGGCGGCGTTTCCACCGTGCCGCAAAATGTCGTTCCGCTCACGGCGCGGGCCCGCTAGCAACCGTCATCATATCGGGCTACACCCCCACCGGGCTGCTCCGGTGGGGCGTGTTTGCATTCTGAGGAGTTCTTCATGACCGACCAAATCAACGCACAGCGCAAGGCCGAACTGCTGTCGAAAACCGTCGAGCACATCGACATCCGCAGCTTCGACGCCAGGCCGATCATCGACCAGATGGCGAACATGTCGTTCACCAGCCGCGACCTGGCCCGCGCCACCGGCATTTACAACCAGATGCTGGCCGACAAGGACTGCACCATCTTCCTCGTCATCGCCGGTTCCACTTCGGCGGGCGGCTGCATGGACCTCTATGCCGAACTGGTGCGCTCCAACATGGTCGACGCCGTGGTGGCGACCGGCGCCTCGATCGTCGACATGGATTTCTTCGAGGGGCTTGGCCACAAGCATTATCAGGCGCTGGAAGTGCCCGACGACAATACGCTGCGCTCGCTCTATATCGACCGCATCTACGACACCTACATCGACGAAGAACAGTTGCAGGACTGCGACGGCACCATCGGACGGATCGCCGATTCGCTGGAACCCAGGGCCTATTCGAGCCGGGCCTTCATTCGCGAAATGGGCCGCTATCTTGTCGAGCATGGCAAGAAGGACAACAGCCTCGTCAAGCTCGCCTACGAGCATGACGTGCCGATCTTCTGCCCGGCCTTCGTCGATTCCTCGGCCGGGTTCGGGCTGGTGAAACACCAGGTGGAACGCATGAAGGCGGGCAAGCCCTATATGGTGCTCGACGCCATCGCCGATTTCCGGGAACTTACCGACATCAAGATCAAGGCCGGTCAATCGGGCCTGCTGATGATCGGTGGCGGCGTTCCCAAGAACTTCATTCAGGATACCGTGGTGTGCGCGGAAATTCTCGGCCACGACGATGTCGCCATGCACCAGTATGCCGTGCAGATCACCGTGGCCGACACCCGCGATGGCGCCTGTTCGTCTTCCACCCTTCAGGAAGCGGCAAGCTGGGGCAAGGTGCAGACCGTTTACGAACAGATGGTCTACGCCGAAGCGGGCAGCGTGATGCCGCTGCTCGCCTCGGATGCCTATCACCGCGGCCACTGGAAAACCCGCGCCAAGCGCCGCTGGAGCACCCTGTTCACCGATTGACCCCCCCCTGACCGGGGGAGCCAGCCTCCCCCGGCGGCCGGGTTTCAGGGCAGCCAGTCAGCGCAACAGCGGTAGCGGGTCGGCCACCCGCACATCGTGCATCATGCCCAGATAGGCATCGAGATAACCCTTGTGGCTGGCGCCCGTCAGAACCAGCAGCCGCTTTCCGGGAATGCTGGCCGACGCTTCGCGGATGTTGGCTGCCATGCGCAGGTTGCGCGTTTCCCACCACCCCAGATAGCGGCGGCCGAACAACTCGGGTGTTTTTTGCGCCATGGCTGCCCCGAAATCCGATCGGAACGCGCGGGTCGCTTCGGCCGGTTCATTATAATAGCGCATCATCGCCATCGTTCCCATCGGGCTGACGGCAGCATTCTCCCGGCGGCGCGCCTCGGCAAGGCGTGCCCGCCCCACCGGGTTATCCCAGGCCCTTTTCATGGCCTGACCATAATCTTCGCCCATCTTCACAAGCACATAATCGGCACTATGGTCATCCATCAGCCACAGGCGTTGCTGCCCCAGCCGCACCGCCAGCGGCGCTGCCACAAGATAATTCTGGTTGCGCCGGGTAATCGTTGCATCAAGGGACGTCACCAGCTCGGGCGTCAGGCCATCGGCGGCACGGCGTTCGGCGGCTGGCAGATACAGCCATTGCACCAGTGCCGATGCCCGTTCCCCTGCGGCCAGAAACAGCAGCGCCAGCCGCCGGCGCTCGGCAGCCGTCGGCTCGGCCGGCCAGCTATCCAGCGTGCGGTCGATGGCGGCAAGGGCGGCCGGCACATCGAGGCCACTGGCAGCGGCCGCTGCCGTTGGGTCCATGCAATAGCCATCCGTCGCATCGGGGATCAGTTCCGCATAGCGGCGCAGCATGTCGCACTGCTGGCCGGAAAGCCCCTCAACCAGAATGCGATCGGGCTTCCAGATGGCCAACCGGTCAAGCAGCAGGCCAAGGGTGGCGGGATCAAAGGATTCTGGCAGGCCCGACAGGTGGGGGGTTCCAAGCACCATCACCGCGGTTGGTGGGCCGGCAAGCGGGCTTCGGTGCTGGCGTGGATCGAAGGCGGATGCCGCTGTAGACAGACCAAACAGCAGCAGGGCAACAAGCAGGGCACGGGCCATCATCATCTCCCATTCCCTCTCTGACGCCGGGGTGTAGCAAACCTGCAGCTTGCCGCCAACTGCAATCGGGTTGCCGGTTTCAGGCCGCCGGCAAGCCGCGCTGCTGCTGGCCGACATGTTCGCGCCACGCCGTGAACAGGCCGCTGCCTGCAATCAGCGCCGCACCCGCCCAGGTGCGCCAGTCGGGCCACTGTGCAAACAGCAGCCAGCCAAAGGCAATCGCCCCCAGCATCTGCAGGTAATCAAACGGCATCACCACTGAAACCGGGGCGTGACGCAACGATGCCGTCATGGCGATCTGCGCCAGGGTTCCGGCAACGCCGCCCGCCGCCAGCAGAAGGAAGGTGAACGGGTCGTGCCAGCGCCCGATGAACGGCAGAAAGGCCGCCCCCACCAGCAGAGACGCCACGAAAAACCAGAAAACGATGGCCGTGACATGTTCGCCGCGCATCTGACGCACCGCAATGGTTACTCCAGCTGCCCCCAGCGCCGCCACCAGCCCGAACAGCAACCCCGCCAGCGGCAATACATGGCCGCTGCTTCCCGGGTGCATGATGATCGCCACCCCGGCAAGCCCGCACAGAACCGCCCCCCAGCGGTACAGGCCAACCCGTTCGCGCAGCAACACGAACGACAGGATGGTGGCGAACACCGGCACCATGAAGCCGATGGTCGTGGCATCGGCCAGCGGCAGCATGGTGAGCGCCTGGAACGTGCACAACAGTGATCCCACCCCCAGCAGGGCGCGACGCACGTGCATCCACGGCAGCCTCGTTCCCAGCGTATACACCCCCGGCCCCAGCAGCGCCCAACCAAACAATATCGGCAAGCCGAAGAACGCCCGGTAAAACAGCAGTTCCGGCGCCTTCACGTCATGCACCGACGCCAGTTTCAGAACGGCCGACATGGTGGCAAAACAGGTGGCGGCAATCACCCGCAACATGATTCCACGACCGATGCCGGCCCTGAAGTTCACGGCCGCCGGAACTCGGCCACCAGTTCCACATGGGTAGACCAGCGGAACTGCGCCACCGGCCACAGCCGCTCCAGCCGATAGCCGCCCGCCACCAGACAGGCGGCATCGCGCGCAAAGGTGGCGGGGTTGCACGATACTGCCGCCACCCGGTTTGTGGGCGATTCCGCAAGTTGCTGCATCTGGGCCAGCGCTCCGGCGCGGGGCGGATCGATCACCACTGCATCAAAGCCGCGCAATTCAGCGGCATCGAGCGGTTTTCGGAACAGGTCGCGATGCTCGGTGTGCAGTTGTCGCCCCGCCCGCCGGGCGGCAGTTTCCAGCGCACGAATGGCGGGCCCCGCCCCATCGATCGCCAGCACCCGGGCCGTGGCCGACAGCGGCAGTGCGAAGGTGCCGACACCCGCGAACAGGTCGGCCACCCGCCCGGCATCGCCGACAATCGCACTGACCGCGGCAACCAGCGCCTGCTCACCATCGGCGGTTGCCTGAAGAAAGGCAGCCGGAGGCAGCGTTACCGGCACACCACCCAACGTCACCTGCGGATCGGCGGTCACCACCACCGTCTCGATACCCATCGGCCCATCCACCGAAAGCCGCGCCAACCCATGGGTCTGCGCAAAGCGGGCAAGCCCCTCAATCACCGGCAGCGTCGGCGATTGCAGGTTTGAAAGCAGCAGGTCCGCCCCCTGGTCGGTCAGAGTCAGAGTGACGCTGATGGCAGCACGCTCGGCAAGGTGAGGCGCCAGCAGTTTGCGCAGCGGTGCGACAAGTGCAAACAGGTCCGGGTGCATCACCGGGCATTCCACCAGATCGACGATCCGGTGCTGCCCTTCCTGGTTGAAGCCCAGCCGCACCTTGCCATCGGTTCGGGTGGCGCGCATGGCCACCCGCCGCCGGCTGGCTGGCGGCGACAGGTGCACGGGCATCAGCTGCTGCGGAACGATGCCTGCCCGTTGCAGCGGTTGCAGCACCCGCTCGGCGGCGAAGCGTTGCAGCTGCGCATCCGACACATGTTGCAACTGGCAGCCACCACAGGTGCCGAAATGCCGGCATGGAGGAGTCATATGGTCAGGGCCGGGCTCGATAGTCCCGTCGGCCCGCACGCGGTCGCCGGGAACGCCACCCGCCACAAAGCCACCGCTTGCCAGAACACCATCGCCACGCGCCGCCAGCCGCACCACCATACCGGGGGCAGCCAAACCGGAATTGACCGGTCGTTCTCCATCATTGGGGCTGTTGTTCATGGCGATGCTGTCCTAAGGACAGTTCCGTGCCAAAGAAACCTCTGCTTTGATAGACTGCCTCGATGCGACTGATTTTTTCCCTGTCCCTTGGCCTGACCGCGCTGGCCACCGCCTGTGCGCCGGCCCCCCTTTACCTGTCATCGGGCCAGCAGCGCCCGGTGCGCGGAGCGGTCACCACCGGCGAGGTGCCGCGTGATGCGATGGGGGAACCGGTGTGGTCGGCAATCCGCCCGATGAACCCCTATGCTCTGGCACCTGCCACTCCTCCTGCCCTCCCCGCTCAAAATCGTACCGATGCACCCCATCGCCAGCCCTCGGCCTGAGGCCCCCCCGCGGCGCCCGGCGTCCGCCCAGCTACACAGGTGATGTGAATGTCCTTTCTCAAATCGGTCTGGCACCTGCTGGTAGGCATCAAGGATCTGCTGGCCCTGCTGTTCCTGCTGCTGGTGTTCGCTATCGTCTGGGCCAGCATCAGCCTGACAACCGCCAGCGTCCGCACGCCCTCGGGTGCGGCGCTGCTGATCGATCTTGATGGGGTACTGGTCGATCAGGCAAGCGAACCCTCCCTGCTGGCCAGCCTCGCGGGGGATACCGTCGTCCCCGAATCCGATGCCGCCGTGCTGGTGAAGGCTATCGATGCCGCAGCTGCCGACCCGGCCATCCGCATGATCGCCCTTGATCTCGATGGCTTCATGGGTGGCGGCCAGGCCAATATCGAAGCTGTCGGCAAGGCCCTCAAGCGGTTCCGCCAGACCGGCAAGCAAGTCGAAACCTGGGCGACCGCCTACTCCGACAGCGCCTATCTGCTGGCAAGCTACGGCAATTCGATCGGCATGTCCCCCATGGGCGCGGTGCTGCTTACCGGCCCCGGGGGCAGCCGCCTGTATTTCAAGGAAGCCCTCGACAAGCTGAATGTCGATGTCGAGGTCTTCCGGGTGGGAACCTACAAGAGCTTCGTCGAGCCGTTCACACGTACCGAAGCATCCCCCGAAGCCAAACTGGCCGACCAGACCCTGACCGGCGACCTCTGGGCCATCTGGCGCCAGGAAGTTGATGCCAACCGCAAGGGGCTGGATATTACCAGTACTCTGGCCTCGTGGCCCGAGCGGATCGCCGGCGCCAACCGCAACCAGGCCGAACTGGCCAAAGACGCCGGTCTGGTCGACACCCTGATCAGCCAATCACAATGGCATCAGCACCTGCGAGAACAACTGGGGGCCGGAGACGATCCGGATATTCCCGGTGATTTCAAGCGGATCGATTACCGCGATTATCGCGCCAGCAAGCCGTTGTTCGCAGAAAGCGGCCCGGCAGTCGGCATCGTGCACGTAACCGGCACCATCGTCGATGGCGAAGCCCCACCGGGACAAGCCGGTGGAACGACGATCGCCGCCCTCATCAGGCAGGCTGTTGCCGATCGCGACGTGCGCGCACTGGTGGTGCGGATCGATTCCGGCGGAGGCTCGGCACTTGCCTCTGACGAAATTCGCCAGGCCATGATCGACGCCCGCAAGGCCGGGCTGCCTGTAGTCGCCAGCTTTGGCCCGGTGGCGGCCAGTGGCGGCTATTGGGTCGGCACCGGCGCAGACACCATCTTCGCCAGCCCATCAACCATCACCGGGTCGATCGGGGTGTTCGGTATCATCCCCACCTTCCAGCGCACGCTGGCGCGTTTCGGTGTCACTAGCGACAGCGTTACAACCACCCCCTATTCCGGCCAGCCCGATATCGTTGGCGGACTGAACGCGCCAACGCGTGCGCTCATTCAGGGGCAGGTGGAAGACACCTACCGCCAGTTCATCACGTTGGTTGCCAGTGCCCGCAAGCTGCCCGCCGCCGAAGTCGAGAAAATTGCCGAAGGCCGGGTCTGGTCGGGCACCCGCGCCCGCGACCTGAAGCTGGTTGACCGCTTTGGCGGCCTCGAAGACGCCATCGCCGAGGCGGCAAAGCAGGCCAAACTTGGCGACAAGCCGCGTGTGAAAGTGATGCGGCCACCTGAGCCACTGTTGCAGATGCTGGCGAACACCCTGCTCGGCGGCGAAAGCCAGGCGCACATGCCGGGCGAGGCCCCCGTTGATGCCCTGTCGGCGGCTGTCGCTGTCTCGCGGCTGCGCGCGACAGCCCAACTGGCCGAAGCAGCAGCTGTTGCCCATGGCGCCACCATTCAGGCCAGCTGCATGGGCTGCACGGCCTGGAGCATTCCGGTCGGGGCGCCGGGCACGTCCTCGTCTGCCGTTCATACTGGTGGCTGGCCACCCCTGATTCTGAAACTTCTGGGCGCACACATGCCCAAGCGCTAACGGGCCGGAAGGAGCCTGTGCGGCGGCACCTCAGCCTCCGTGAACGGGCAGCCGCCAGCCATAGCGCAGCGCCCCGCCGCGAATGATGAAGGCCGCCAGCGCACCGATGCTGCCGGCCACCCAGTTGTTCAGCCCAAAGGAGGCCGACACCACCGTGATGGCCGCTCCGGCAATGGCGGCCGTCACATAGATCTCGCGCTGCATCAGCACCGAGGGGCGCCCGGCCACCACATCGCGCAACACGCCGCCAAAGGTCGCGGTGATCACCCCCATCAATGCTGCCGGAACCGGGTCGATACCGAAGCTCAGGGCTTTCAGCGACCCGAAGGCGCTATAGGCGGAAAGGCCCACGGCATCGAGCCAGCGCAGCGGCTTTCCCGGCCATTGTTCCGTGCGCAACACCCATACCGCCAGCGCAGCAACGAAACACACCGCCACGAACCAGCCATGATCGACCCAGAACACCGGCGCCCCGATCAGCAGATCACGGATGGTTCCACCGCCCATGCCGGTCATCCCGGCAAAGAAGGCGCAGGTAACGAAATCGCGCTGGGCGCGCGCCGCCACCAGTGCGCCGGTGATCGCAAAGATTAGAACGCCGACGTAATCCAGTATCAGGAAGATGCGCCGCAACTGCTCCAGCGCCGCGGCATCCATCAGATGTGAATGGGCTTGCCGGTCACCGCCATGGCCGCTTCCTTCAGCGCTTCCGCATGAGTGGGGTGCGCATGGCAGGTCAGCGCGATGTCCTCGCTCGACGCCCCCATTTCCATTGCCAGCGCCGCTTCGGCAATCAGCGTGCCTGCCAGGCTGTTCATGATCCACACACCCAGGACCCGGTCGGTCTTTGCGTCGGCAATGATCTTCACAAAGCCGTCGGTATCCTGATTGGCCTTGGCGCGGCTGTTGGCAAGGAACGGGAATTTGCCCACCTTCACCTCGCCAGCTTCGCGCGCGGCCTCTTCCGTCAGGCCAACGCCGGCAATTTCCGGCCGGGTATAAACAACGGAAGGTATCACCGCATGGTTCACATAACCAGTCAGCCCGGCGATAGTGTCAGCAACTGCCACGCCTTCGTCTTCGGCCTTGTGGGCCAGCATCGGCCCCGGCGTTACATCACCAATCGCCCAGATGCCGGGCACCGCCGTCGCCAGATGATGGTCTACCTCGATCTGGCCGCGCTGGTTTACAGCCAGCCCCGCCTTGTCGAGTGCCAGCCCTTCGGTGTTGGGCCGGCGGCCGATCGACACCAGCACCACATCGGCTTCGATGGTTTCCGCGGCACCTCCGGCAGCTGGCTCCACCGTCAGAGTTGCGCCCCGCTTGCCGGTTTTTACCCCCGTCACCTTGGTGGCGGTGCGGATTTCCATGCCCTGTTTTTTCAGCAGCTTGGCTGATTCCTTGCGGATCTCGCCGTCCATGCCTGGCAGAATCTGATCAAGGAACTCAACCACGGTGACCTTGGCGCCCAGCCGCCGCCATACCGAGCCCAGCTCAAGCCCGATCACACCGCCACCGATCACCACCAGATGCTCGGGCACCTTGGGCAGCGCCAGCGCCCCGGTCGAATCGACGATCACACCCTTGCCATTGTCGATGGTAGCGCCGGGAAGGGGCGTCACCGACGACCCGGTGGCAATGACGATGTTCCTGGCAGTGATCACCTTGTCACCAACCTGCACGCTGTTGGCACTGACAAAGCTGGCCTGGCCTTTCAGCCAGTCAACCTTGTTCTTCTTGAACAGAAAGGCAATGCCGTCGGTAAGGCCCTTCACCGCCTTGTCTTTCGAGGCCATCAGTTCGGCATGATCAATGCTGGCACTGGCCGTGATGCCGAATTTCTTCAGGTGCCCGCCCGAAACCTCGTCATAGAGTTCCGAAGCATGCAAAAGCGCCTTCGAGGGAATGCAGCCGACATTGAGGCAGGTGCCGCCCAGCGTTTCGCGCGATTCGACACAGGCGGTTTTCAAGCCGTTCTGGGCGGAACGAATGGCAGCCACATATCCGCCGGGCCCCGCCCCGATCACCAGAACATCATAGTCGGCCATGATTGCAATCCTTACAGGTCGATAACAAGACGCGTCGGGTCTTCCAGCGCTTCCTTGATGCGCACCAGGAATGTCACGGCCTCGCGGCCATCGATCAGCCGGTGGTCGTAGGACAGCGCCAGATACATCATCGGGCGCACCACGATCTGGCCATCGCGCACCACCGGCCGTTCCTCGATCCGGTGCATCCCCAGCACCGCCGATTGCGGCGGATTGAGAATCGGCGTCGACAGCAGGCTGCCGAACACCCCGCCATTGGAAATGGTGAAGGTGCCGCCCTTCATGTCTTCCATCGTCAACTGGTTATCGCGGGCCCGGCGGCCAAAATCGGCGATTTCCTTCTCGATATCGGCAAAGCTCTTGCTGTCGGCATCCTTCAGAATGGGAACAACCAGTCCGGACGCGCCGGAAACGGCAATGCCGATATCGGCATAATCGCGGAACACGATCTCGTCGCCTTCGATGGCGCCGTTGACTGCGGGAATATCCTTCAGTGCCAGCACCACGGCCTTTGTGAAGAACGACATGAAGCCCAGACGCACGCCATGCTTCTTCTCGAACACATCCTTGTAACGGTTGCGCGCCTCCATCACCGCCGACATGTCGACATCGTTGAAGGTGGTGAGCATCGCCGCCGTATTCTGCGCCTCTTTCAGGCGACGGGCGATGGTCTGACGCAGCCGCGTCATGCGCACCCGCTCTTCGCGGCGGGCCGGGGCGCCCGCAGTGTCTGAACCGGCCGCAGCAGCAGCCGGTGCGGCCGAGCCTTTCACTTTGGCGGTGCCGGCCTCGATCGCCGCCAGCACGTCGCCCTTGGTGAGACGGCCATCCTTGCCGGTGCCGCTGATACTGGCAGCGTCGAGATTATAGGTATCGATCAGCACCCGCACGGCCGGAGCCAGAGCCTCGTAGGCCGGTGCAGTGGCCGGGGCGGCCGGCGCAACGGCCGGGGCGGCCGGGGCCGCCGGTGCCGCTGGTGCCACAGATTGAGGCGCTGGAGCCTTTGCGGGTGCCGGGGTCCCGGCACTGGTCGAAGCCGCTGCCCCTTCACTGATGCGGGCAATCACCTGCCCGACTGTGACGGTATCCCCCTCCTTGAACAGCAGCTCGCTGATGGTGCCAGCCGAAGGAGCGTTCACTTCTACCGCCACCTTGTCTGTCTCGAGGCTGACGATCGGCTCGTCTTCAGCGACTGCATCGCCCACCTTCTTCAGCCATTGGCCGATGGCGGCATCGGTCACGCTTTCGCCAAGCGCCGGGATCACAACGTCCATTATCTTCCCCTCTCGGGCCTATGCGTTTGCGGCAGCCTTGCGGCTGCTTGATTTGAAACTGGAACGGATAGCCGCCCGCACTTCCGACCTGGCAGCGCCCAGAGCCTCGGCGATGAGCTTGGCCTGTTCTGCCGCATGGCGGCGGGCCAGGCCCGTGGCGGTGGAAGCAGCCGCCGCGCGCCCGGCATACAGCGGGCGCTGGCCGAGCGCTTCTTCGATCAGCGGCTCGACGAAGGTCCAGGCACCGGCATTCTTCGGCTCTTCCTGCGCCCACACCACCGTTTCAAGTTGCGGGAATGTCTTCGCATATTCGACGATGGCGTCAGCGGGGAATGGATAGAGCTGTTCCACCCGCAGGATATAGACATCGTCGCGGCCCTGCTGGTCGCGCGCCTCGGCGAGGTCGTAATAGACCTTGCCCGAACACAGGATCAGCCGCTTCACGTTGGCGGGATCAACGGCCCCCAGATCATCGAGGCAGCGATGGAAGCGCGACCCCTCTCCCATATCGGCGAGCGACGACACCGCGAGCTTGTGACGAAGCAGCGACTTCGGAGTCATGAGGATCAGTGGCTTGCGGAACGGCCGCAGCATCTGCCGCCTGAGAATGTGGAAGTAATTGGCGGGCGAAGTGCAGTTGGCCACCTGGAGATTGTCTTCGGCGCACAATTGCAGATAGCGCTCCAGTCGGGCGGAGCTATGCTCTGGCCCCTGCCCCTCATAGCCATGCGGCAGCAGCATGACGAGCCCGTTGGCCCGCAGCCACTTGGCCTCGCCGGCGGCAATGAACTGGTCGATGATGGTCTGGGCACCATTGGCGAAATCGCCGAACTGCGCTTCCCACATCACCAGCATCCTCGGGTCGGTCAGCGCATAGCCATATTCATAGCCCAGCACCCCGAATTCCGAAAGCGGACTGTCATAAACTTCGAAAAAACCGCCAAGATGTTGAAGAGGTGTGTATTTTTCACCGTTCGTCTGATCAACCCAGACGGCATGACGTTGCGAGAAGGTGCCGCGGCCGCAATCCTGGCCGGACAAGCGCACGCCCCTCGACTGATCGCCCGAGGCAACTAGCGAGCCAAACGCCAGGCTTTCCGCGGTTGCCCAGTCGATACCCTCGCCACTGTCGATCGCCGCCTGCCGATGCTCGATCACCCGTTTCAGGGTACGGTGCATTGCAAAGCCATCGGGCACCTGGTGCAGCTTTGCGGCAATGTCGCGCAACGCCGAGACAGCAACGCCGGTGTCGGCGCTGCGCCTTGCTGTAACCGGGTCTGCGGGTTGCGACAGGCCCTGCCACAGGCCACCGAACCACTCGGCACGGTTGGGCACAAACCCGGCTGCTGCCTGAAAATCCGACTCGAGGCGATCAATGAACGTCTTTTCGACATCCGCGAGCGCTTCCGCCGTCAGCAGGCCCTGTTCAACGAGACGTTCGCCATAAAGCGCGGCAACCGAGGCATGTTTCCTGATTTCGGCATACATCTGCGGCTGGGTAAAGGCCGGTTCGTCGCTTTCGTTGTGCCCGAAGCGCCGATAGCACCACATGTCGATCACCACGTCGCGGCCGAAGGTCTGGCGAAACTCTGTCGCCACCTTGGTTGCAAAAGTGACGGCTTCCGGAAAATCACCGTTCACGTGGAAAATGGGCGCCTGTACGATCTTCGCCACATCCGACGGATAGGGGCTGGAACGGGCGAACGCCGGCGACGTGGTGAAGCCCACCTGGTTGTTGACGACAAAGTGAATGGTGCCGCCGGTATTGTACCCCGGAACGCCGGAAAAACCGAAACATTCGGCGACGATTCCCTGGCCGGCAAAGGCGGCGTCTCCATGCATCAGCACCGGAAGCACCTTGCGCCGCGCGTCGTCATTCAGGATGTGCTGGGTGGCGCGCACCTTGCCAAGCACCACCGGATCAACCGCTTCGAGGTGTGAAGGGTTGGCAGTCAGCGACAGGTGCACTTCATTGCCATCGAACGCCCGGTCTGATGAAGCGCCGAGGTGATATTTCACATCGCCCGAACCGCCGACATCATCGGGGTTCGATGAGCCGCCGGAAAACTCGTGGAAAATGGCCTGGAAGGGCTTGCCCATGACGTTGGCGAGCACGTTGAGGCGGCCGCGGTGCGGCATGCCGATGACGATTTCCTCAACACCCAGCGCTCCGCCGGTCTTGATGATCGACTCAAGTGCGGGAATGGCTGCCTCGCCGCCTTCAAGGCCAAAGCGCTTGGTTCCGACATATTTGCGCGCCAGAAACTTCTCGAACTGTTCGGCCTCGACCAGCTTGGTGAGAATCGCCTTCTTGCCCTCGGGCGTGAACTCGATGGCTTTGTCGCGCCCCTCGAAGCGTTCCTGCAGGAACCGCCGCTCCTCAACGTCGTTGATGTGCATGTATTCGATGCCGACGTGGCCACAATAGTTGCGGCGCAGAATGGCGACCAGCTCCCGCACCGTCACGGTTTCCAGCCCGGCGATCAGCCCGCCGATATAGACCGGACGATCGAGATCGGTCAGGCCGTGATATTCCGGCGTCAGGTCGGCCGGAAGGTCGCGCTTGGCCATCCCCAGCGGATCGAGATCGGCAGCCAGGTGCCCGCGTACCCGGTAGGTGCGGATCAGCATGCTGGCGCGCACCGTATCATCGGTGGCCCGACTTACATCGGCGGTCGTCGGGGCAGCGTCGGGTTTGCCGGCGGCCTTCTTGACGGCTTTGTTGACGGCTTTGGCGGCGCGGTCGGGCAGACCGGCATCCAGCGCAAGAGTCAGGTCATCGTCGGGCAGCGGCGGCCATGATGGCCTTGCCCATGACGGAGCCGGCAAAGGTTCAGGCCGACCCTCGAGATCGATCATTGCTCATCCTCACGCAAGTTCAGGGTCCAGTCCCTATCCGAATGGATTCAGACGGGGACTGGACCCTGAAGCGACCTCTAAGGCCGCCCGTTTACTTTCGCAACCTTCATCTGGCGCACCAGCAGCCATGCACTGCACCAATCCGCCCGAAAGGATCAGGAATGGTGCCGGCCAGTGTGCGGCCTTCGGGAACGCTTCAGGCGTTGCCTGCCAGAAGCGCCTTCAACGTCCGCCCCAGCTCTGACGGCGAGGGGCTGACCTTGATTCCCGCTGATTCCATGGCGGCGATCTTGTCTTCCGCCTTGCCCTGCCCGCCCGAGACAATGGCGCCGGCATGGCCCATCCGCCGCCCCGGAGGCGCGGTGGTGCCGGCAATGAAGCCAACCATCGGCTTCTTGCGGCCGCGCCGGGCTTCGTCCTTGAGGAACTGGGCGGCCTCTTCTTCGGCCGAGCCGCCGATTTCGCCGATCATGATGATCGACTGCGTGGCGTCGTCGGCAAGGAACATTTCAAGCACGTCGATGAAGTTGGTGCCGTTAACCGGGTCACCGCCGATCCCCACTGCCGTGGTCTGGCCCAGCCCTTCGTTGGTGGTCTGGAACACTGCTTCGTAGGTGAGCGTTCCCGAGCGCGAGACCACGCCAACCGACCCCTTCTTGAAGATGGAGCCGGGCATGATGCCGATCTTGCACTCGCCGGGCGTCAGAACACCAGGGCAGTTGGGGCCGATGAGCCGCGATTTCGAGCCTTGCAGCGCCCGCTTTACCGGCACCATGTCGAGCACCGGAATGCCCTCGGTGATGCAGACGATCAGCGGAATTTCCGCTGCAATCGCCTCGAGGATGGCGTCGGCAGCCCCGAACGGCGGCACATAAACGACCGAGGCATCGGCGCCGGTGGCCTCGCGCGCCTGCGCCACGGTGTCGAACACCGGCAGATCAAGGTGGGTCTGCCCGCCCTTGCCCGGCGCCACACCGCCAACCATCCTGGTGCCATAGGCAATGGCGGCCTCTGAGTGGAACGTTCCCTGACGGCCGGTGAAGCCCTGGGTGATGACCTTGGTGTTGCTGTTGACAAGAATGCTCATGCTCAGGCTGCCTTCTTCACTTCGGCGACGATCTTGCGGGCGGCGTCACCGAGGTCTTCGGCCGAGACGATGTTCAGCCCCGAGGCGGCAAGGGTTTTCTTGCCGAGATCGACATTGGTGCCTTCCAGCCGCACCACCAGCGGTACCGTCAGGCTGACTTCCTTTGCCGCGGCGATGATTCCTTCGGCAATGATGTCGCAGCGCATGATGCCACCAAAGATATTGACGAGGATACCCTCGACTGCCGGATCGGCAAGGATCAGCTTGAACGCCGCCGTTACCTTCTCCTTGCTGGCGCCGCCGCCAACATCGAGGAAATTGGCAGGCTCGGCGCCGTTAAGCTTGATGATGTCCATGGTCGCCATAGCGAGCCCGGCACCATTCACCAGACAGCCGATATTGCCGTCGAGCTTGATGAAGGCGAGATCGTGCTTAGAGGCTTCCACCTCGGCCGGGTCTTCCTCGGTGAGGTCGCGCAGTGCCTGGATGTCAGGGTGGCGGGCCAGCGCATTGCTGTCGAAACCCACCTTGGCGTCGAGCACCATCAGCTTGCCGTCGTCGGTGACGGCAAGCGGGTTGATCTCGATCTGCGAGGCATCGGTGCCGATGAACGCCTTGTAGAGCTTGGCGGCGGTATCTTCGGCCTGCCTGGCAAGATCTCCGGAAAGCCCCAGCGCGTTGGCGACAGCACGGCCATGATGCGGCCACCATCCGGTGGCCGGGTCGATGGCGAAGCTGTGGATCTTCTCGGGCGTTTCATGGGCGACGGTTTCGATATCCATGCCACCTTCGGTCGAAGCCACACAGGCAACACGGCCGGTTGCGCGGTCAACCAGGAACGCAAGGTAAAATTCCTTGGCGATATCAACGCCATCGGTCACATAAAGGCGGTTCACCTGCTTGCCGGCAGGGCCGGTCTGCACCGTGACCAGCGTGTTGCCCAGCATGTCTGCGGCCGCCAGGCCCACTTCCTCGGCCGATTTGGCAAGGCGCACCCCACCCTTGGCTTCCGGTGGCAGTTCCTTGAACTTGCCCTTGCCGCGGCCGCCGGCGTGGATCTGCGCCTTCACCACATACAGCGGCCCCGGCAGCTTCTTCGACGCTTCAACGGCCTCCTCGACGGAAAAGGCGGCAATGCCCTGCGGAATGGGAACGCCCCATTTCGCCAGCAGTTCCTTGGCCTGATATTCATGGATGTTCATGCCTGAACCCCCTTATGCCAGCGACGGGTCGAGGGCCTTGCAGGCCACCAGCAGTTCCTGAACGGCATGCACCGATTTGTCGAAATTGGCGCGGGCCTCGGCGTTCAGGTTGATCTCGACCACCCGCTCGACGCCGTTGGCGCCCAGCACCACCGGCACACCGACATAAAGATTATCAACGCCATACTGGCCGGTGAGATGGGCAGCGCAGGGCAGCAGGCGCTTCTGGTCTTTCAGGTAGCTTTCCGCCATCGCCACTGCGGAAGCTGCCGGCGCATAATAGGCCGAGCCGGTTTTCAGAAGGCCGACGATCTCGCCGCCACCCGAACGGGTGCGCTGCACGATGGCGTCGATCTTCTCTTTGGTCGACCAGCCCATCTTGATGAGGTCAGGCACCGGAATGCCGGCAACCGTCGAGTATTCGACAACCGGCACCATGGTATCGCCGTGGCCGCCCAGCACGAAGGCCGTCACATCTTTTACCGACACATTGAACTCTTCGGCGAGGAAGTGGCGGAAGCGCGACGAATCGAGCACGCCTGCCATGCCCACCACCTTGTTATGCGGCAGGCCGGAAAACTCGCGCAGCGCCCACACCATGGCATCGAGCGGGTTGGTGATGCAGATCACGAAGGCGTCGGGCGCATGGGCCTTGATGCCCTCGCCCACCGATTTCATCACCTTCAGGTTGATCCCCAGCAGGTCATCGCGGCTCATCCCCGGCTTGCGCGGAACCCCGGCGGTCACGATGCAGACATCGGCGCCAGCGATATCGGCGTAATCGTTGGCACCCTTCAGCGCCACGTCGAAGCCGTCGACCGGGGCCGATTGCGCCAGATCGAGCGCCTTGCCCTGCGGCGTGCCCTCGGCAATGTCGAACAGCACCACATCGGCCAGTTCCTTCAGGCCGATGAGATGGGCAAGGGTGCCCCCAATCATACCAGCCCCGATCAGCGCAATTTTCCTGCGTGCCATGAATAATCCTCTCAAAGCTTTGGAAACCATCAAGCGCCCCAGCCGATAGCCCCGCGCTTTCCCTGCCGTCAATGCATGTCGGGCGGGGCGTCGGCAAAGCTTGAGGGTTTGGCGAGGAACGGCGGCACCAGCGTGAACAGAAAAGCAATCAGCGCAAACACCAGAAAAGCATCGGCAATCGCCATCGTCATTGCTTCGCGGTGCACCAGATCGGCCATGTAACGCAGCGCCGCATTCACCGGGTCGGCCATGCCGTGCAGCGTGGCCATGCCCTGCATCATTTCCAAACGGTCAGCAATTTCCGGGCGCGACGGATTGATCGACTCGGCAAGGCGGGCCTGATGGAAGTTGGTGCGTTGCTGAATCAGGGTATTGATGAGGGCAATGCCGATCGCGCCGCCAATGTTGCGGAACAGCGTGAACAGTCCGCTGGCGTCTTTCACATCGGCTTCATCCAGAGAGGCGAAACTCATCGCCGAGACTGACATCATGCAGAACATCGCACCAACTCCACGCAGCACCTGCGGCCAGAACAGCTCGGCATAATTCCATTCCGAGGTAATGCCTGCCGTCATCCAGGTGGAGACCGCAAGCAGCAGAAAGCCGAAGATCGCCAGCCAGCGCTGATCCATGCGGGCCGAAAGCGAGCCGGCAAGCGGCGCCGACACCGTCATTGCCGCCCCGGTGACAAAAACGGTGGTGCCGATCTGCCCCGACGACATGCCGGCCACCCAGCCGAGGAACAGCGGATAAAGATAGATCAGCCCGAACAGCATCATTCCGAACACTCCGCCCACAACGCAGCCGGCGGTGAAGGTCAGGTTGCGGAATGGCCGCAGGTTGACGATCGGCACCTCGGCCGTCAGCAGCCGCCACCACAGCAGCATAGCCGCTGCCACCACCGCAACAAAGGCATAGCGGATCGCCGGGTCATCGAACCATTGCAGCCGCGTGCCGTCTTCCAGAATGAACACCAGCCCGCCGCACATCACCGCCAGCGCCAGCACGCCCGGCATGTCGATCTTCTTCAGCAGTTCGAAGTGTGGTTCATCGAAATCGACGAGGGTGGCAACCGCCAGCGAAATGAAAATGCCGGGAATGACGTTGATCAGGAACAGCCAGTGCCATGACACGATCTCGGTGATCCAGCCGCCCAGCGCCGGGCCGACGGTGGGGGCAAGCGTCACCACCAGCCCGATCATCACCATGATGCCGCCCTGACGCTTGCGCCCGAACAGCATCATCGATGCCGAGAACACCGTGGGAATCATCGCCCCGCCCAGAAACCCCTGCAACGACCGCGCGACGATCATTCCGCCTATGGTATCGACCATCGAGCACAAGAGCGACGACAGCGTGAATCCGGCGCACGACAGCACGAACAGCCACCTAATGGAGAGCGCGCGCGACAGGAAGCCGCACAGCGGAATCATCACCACTTCGGCCACCAGATAGGCCGTCTGCACCCAGGCGATTTCGTCGTTGGAAGCCGCCAGCCCTGCCTGGATTTCCGACAACGACGCCGCAACGATCTGGATGTCGAGCACGGCGAGGAACATGCCCAGCACCATCATCATGAAGGCAAATGTTGCCCCGGCGTCGGGCTTGCGCGAGGCAATGTCGGGCGCTTCCACTTCGCCCATCTCGAGTTCGGGCGCCGTGGTAAGGGCAGTGGTGTTCATGCCACCGGCTTGTCGCGCAGATCCACCTCAACAGTCGCCGACAGGCCCGGCGCCAGCCGCACGCCTTGCGGCAGGGGCTGATCGAGCAGGATCTTCACTGGCAGGCGCTGGACGATGCGGGTGAAATTGCCGGTGGCGTTTTCCGGCGGAATCACGGAAAAGCGCGAGCCCGACGCCGGTGAAAAGCTTTCGATATGGCCGGTCACTTTGGCGTCAGGCCAGGCATCGAGCTTTACTTTCACGGGCATGCCCGGCTGCAGACCAGCGATCTGCGTTTCCTTGAAATTTGCCACCAGATAGGCGCGGCTGGTGGGCACCACCACCAGCAACTGCTGGCCCGATCGCGCATATTGGCCAACCCGCACCGAGCGGTTGCCCACCACCCCGTCCTGCGGTGCGCGAATAACGGTGTTCTCAAGATCGATTGCCGCGGAATCGCGCGCGGCAATCGCCGCTTTCAGAGCCGCATCGGCGCCTGCCACCTGCCCGCTCGCGCCCTCGCGGCCAGCGCCGGCTGCCACAATGGCGGCCTGCCGCTGGGCAACCAGCGCCCTCGCAGTCTTGGCTGCGGCCTGCCGCTGTTCGACCACGGCGCGCGTGGCCCAGCCCTGTGCCAGCAATTCCTCGGCACGCCTTGCGTCGGCTTCGGCGCGTTGCTGTTCCGCAACGGCTGCCGCCAGCGCCGCCCGGCTTTCGGTGATCATGCTCTGCTCGGCGGTCACAGCCGATACCGCCACCCCCTTGCCGCGCGCCTGTCGTTCCACCTCGGCCTGTGCCTTGGCAAGTGCAGCGCGATAATCGCTGTCAACCAGCCGAACCAGCACATCGCCCTTCTTCACCGGCTGATTATCCTGCACTTCGACCGAGGCGACATACCCAGCCACGCGCGGTGAAATCACCGCCATATCGGCCTCGATATAGGCGTTGTTGGTCGATTCGATGTAGCGCCCGTGCAGGAACCACCATGCCGTTGCAGCCGCACCCAGCACAATGATCAGCCCGAGAATTGCCGGGAAAAGCCGACTCTTTGCTTTTTCCATGGCCGACGCCCCTAAAAGCCCTGACCGTTCCGCGCAAGAGGAATCTGAGTGGCGCTCAGATAGTCTTCAGTTGCGCAGGCCGTGACCTTGCGCCAGATAATCAGCGGATTGCATCTCCATCAGTCTCGAGACCGTACGCTCGAACTCGAACCGGCCGTCACCAGCCGGATAGAGCTTGTCGGGCGGTGCATCGGCGCCGGCGATCAGTTTCACCCGCCATTCATAGAAAATATCAACCATGGTTACGAAGCGGGCAGCTTCATTGCGGTTTTCCGGCCCGAGGATCGGGATTCCAACCACGATGACGGTATGATAGGCCCGGGCAATCGCCAGATAATCGGCAGCGCCGCGCGCCTCGGCGCACAGACGCTTGAACGAGAAAACCGCCACCCCTTTCAGGCTTTTGGGCACATGCATCATGCGCCCGCCGCCGACATCCAGTTCGGCGCCCGGCACATGGTCACGATCCTCGACAGGAAAATCCGTCAGTCGGAAAAACAGTTCCGAGGTGGCGCGGGTGGTTTCCGGCCCATTGGGCACATAATATGTTGGCATGCCGGCCATGCGGTGCAGACGATAATCGGTAGGCCCGTTCAGAGGCAGCACATCGAGCCGTTCGCGAATGAGAGCGATGAACGGCAGGAACAGATCCCGGTTCAGCCCATCCTTGTAGAGATCCTCTGGCTCCCGGTTCGAGGTGGCGACAACCGTAACCCCGGCAGCAAACATCGCCGTGAACAGCCGCGACAGGATCATCGCATCGGCGATGTTGGTGACCACCAGTTCATCAAAAGCCAGCAACCTGGCCTCCGCCGACCATTGAGCCGCCACCGGGCCGATCGGGTCGCCCTGATGCCGCTCGCGTTGCTGCTGGATGCGGGCATGGGTTTCCAGCATGAACTGGTGAAAATGGATGCGGCGCTTGGGTGTGCAGTCGGCATGATGGAAGAACAGATCCATCAGCATCGACTTGCCGCGCCCCACACCTCCCCACAGATAGATGCCGCGCGGCGCCGGCGACGATGCGCCACCGAACAGCCGCTGCAACAGCCCGCGGTGCGGAGGAGTCGCCGTCAGTTGCCTCGCCAGCTGATCCAGCCGCACGGCAACGGCGCGCTGGGCGTCATCGGGCTTCAGTTCGCCACCCGCCACCAGTGCATCATAGGCCGCAAGCATCGTCGTCATGGGGCAAGCCTGATCCGCCGCATGATGCCATTCCAGCGGACAATGGGCTTGTCGTGCTGCCACAACATTCCTTCCAGGAACGCCAGACGGCCAGTTTCATGAACCACCCGGCCCGCCGCTTCGAGAGGAGGGCCGACCTGACCGATCGCCAGAAAATCTGTGGCGCAATGCACCGTAACCGCCGGTGCTGCCTCGGGGTCTCCGCCGCTCAGCACTGCAAACAGCGCAACATCGACGAACGCCATCAGGAAACCGCCATGCAGGTTGCCGATCCGGTTGGCATGTTGCGGCAAGGTGGCAATCCCCACCCGCAGCTGAGGGTCTGCAGCGGTGGGCGGGTAACAATATACATCGCCTATCAGGCCGACAAATCCGCCATCTCCGGCAATACGCCAGCGGCGCCAACCGTCGAACACGGCATGGGCAGAACCGGGATCAGGCAATTCAGTTACTCACGGGTGCACAGGCAACACCGGCCGAAGTGGCCACTGCGCACAGCCGCGTCACCTCGGTGCGGGGAAGCGGATCTGCCGTCTGCAACCGCACAAGTCCGCCCTGCCCCGAGGCCGGCACATAGTGCGGACGCTGTCCGGCAAGTGCAGGCATCTGCCGGCCGATGGCCTGCCACGCCGCTTCGGCGCGCCGGCGGCTGGAATAGGCGCCAAGCTGCAACCGCCAGAGGCCAGAGGCACTGTCTGGCGCAGCGGTTGCCGCCCGGACCGGGCCAGTGGTTGCTGCACTGCTGGCTAAAACAGTTGCGGATGCAAGTGCTGTCACAGCACCAGGCGATGGCGGCCCGGCAAAAGCCACATCCAGCCTGGCAAGGGCCGCAGCCGCCGAATCCAGAAACTGCGCCGGAGGAAGTGATGCCATGTGCGGGGCGATTTCGGCTGCCATCGCACAAAAGGCGGCTTGGGCGGGTGGCCAGGCGAAGTAATTGTAAACGCGCGTCATATGGGTATCAACGCCATGGCTTTCCTGCCCGTAACGGGCCTCCTCGTTGGTAAAGGCCCGCGACAGGTCGGCGGCATGCACTTTGAGGAACTGGTTGTAACTGGCCGCCAGTGCCGAACCAGTGCGATGCCGGCAGCCGATTGCCGCCACATTGAGGGCCGACCGCAGGTGCCATGCCGCCTCAAGCTGATCCAGCCCCTGATTCACCGGACCACCCGGCGGCGGCTGCACTGCTGGCGCTGCCGGGGCCGGTGGCGGTAGTGGGGCTGCCGTCGGATGCGCCACTGGCTGCTGGGCACATGACGCCACAAGTGCAAGAAGCAAGGCACTGCCCGGCAGGTTTGGCAGACGCTGCCAGACCTGCCGGGCAACAGGAATCATCACAATGCCCGCTCGACCATCATTTTCTTGATTTCGGCGATCGCCTTCGCCGGGTTCAGCCCCTTGGGGCAGACATCGGTACAGTTCATGATGGTATGGCAGCGATAGAGACGGAACGGGTCCTCGAGATCATCAAGACGCTCGCCCGTCATCTCGTCACGGCTGTCGGCCAGCCAGCGATAGGCCTGCAACAATATGGCCGGCCCCAGATAGCGGTCGGAATTCCACCAGTAGCTGGGGCACGAGGTAGAGCAGCAGGCGCACAGGATGCATTCATAAAGGCCGTCGAGTTTTTCACGGTCTTCCGGAGATTGCAGACGCTCGGCCATCGCCGGCTCGGGCGACACCGTCTGCAACCATGGCTTGATCGAGGCATATTGCGCATAGAAATGCGTCATGTCGGGCACCAGATCCTTCACCACTTCCATGTGGGGAAGCGGCGTGATCCGCACATCACCCTTTTCCTTTTCGATGGCGTGAATGCAGGCCAGGGTGTTGGTTCCATCGATATTCATGGCGCACGACCCGCAGATCCCCTCGCGGCACGAACGTCGGAAGGTCAGCGTCGGGTCGAGTTCTGATTTGATCTTGATGAGGGCATCAAGCACCATCGGACCGCAATCATCGAGATCGATGGTATAGGTGTCGTAGCGCGGGTTTTCCTCGTCGTCGGGTGACCAGCGATAGATCTTGAAGGTTCGCGGTCGCTTGGCATTGGCCACTGCATGGGTGCGGCCCTTGCCGTTGATCTTGCTGTTGGCGGGAAGTGTGAATTCAGCCATTGTTATACCCTCAGTACACCCGCTTCTTGGGTTCAATATAGGCGATCTCGTCGGTTAGCGTATGGTTGTGGACCGGCCGGTAGTCGATCCGCGACGCTCCGCCCTTGCCACCCCAGCCATCGAACCAGGCCAGCGTGTGCTTCATCCAGTTGGCGTCATCGCGATCGGGATAATCCTCGCGGGCGTGGGCGCCACGGCTTTCCTTGCGGTTGATGGCGCCGCGAATGGTCACCTGAGCCTGCGCGATCAGGTTATCGAGCTCCATCGTCTCAACCAGGTCGGTGTTCCAGATCAGCGAGCGATCGGTCACCTTGATGTCCTGCATCGAGGCATAAACCTTGTCGAGCTCGACGATACCATCGGCCAGATGCTCTTCGGTGCGGAACACCGCGCAGTGGCTCTGCATGGTGCGCTGCATCTTCTCGCGGATGTGGGCGGTATCTGACCCGCCGTTGGCATGGCGGAAATGATCGAGCCGCGACAAGGCGAAATCCGCCGAATCCGCTGCCAGCGGCCGGTGCGCCGACCCGGGCTTCACCAGTTCGGCGATCCGGTGGGCTGTGGCGCGACCGAACACCACCAGGTCGATCAGGCTGTTCGACCCCAGCCGGTTGGCCCCATGCACCGAGACGCAGGCAGCCTCACCTACTGCAAACAGTCCGGGCACCGGCGTATCGGGGTTGCCGTCTACCAGGTTCATCACTTCGCCGTGATAGTTCGTCTGGATACCGCCCATGTTGTAGTGGGTGGTGGGAACCACCGGCAGCGGTTCGCGGGTCAGATCGACGCCAGCGAAAATCTTGCCGCTTTCGGTGATTCCGGGAAGCCTCTCATGCAGGATCTTCGGATCGATATGGTCGAGGTGCAGGAAGATGTGATCCTTGTTCTTGCCTACCCCCCGGCCCTCGCGGATCTCGATCGACATGGCGCGCGATACCACGTCACGGCTGGCGAGATCCTTGGCGGAAGGGGCATAGCGCTCCATGAAACGCTCCCCTTCCGAGTTGGTGAGATAGCCGCCCTCGCCGCGCGCCCCTTCGGTGATCAGCACCCCGGCGCCATAGATGCCGGTGGGGTGGAACTGCACGAACTCCATGTCCTGCAGCGGCAGGCCGGCCCGCAGCACCATGCCGCCACCGTCACCGGTGCAGGTATGGGCCGACGTCGCCGAGAAATAGGCACGCCCGTAGCCACCGGTCGCCAGCACCGTGGCGTGGCTGCGGAAGCGGTGGATGGTGCCATCGGCCAGGCACAGGGCGATCACCCCCCGGCACGCACCATTTTCCATGATTAGGTCGATTGCGAAATATTCGATGAAAAAGTCGGCATCATACTTCAGGCTCTGCTGATAGAGCGCGTGCAGCATGGCGTGACCGGTGCGGTCGGCAGCGGCGCAGGTGCGCTGGGCCGGCGGCCCTGCCCCCATGTTCTGCATCATGCCGCCAAACGGCCGCTGGTAGATCTTGCCTTCGGGGGTACGGCTGAAGGGCACCCCGGCATGTTCGAGTTCGTAAACGGCGGCCGGGGCTTCGCGCACCATATACTCGATGGCGTCCTGGTCGCCCAGCCAGTCAGACCCTTTCACGGTATCGTACATGTGCCACGACCAGTGGTCGGGCCCCATGTTGCCAAGGCTTGCGGCAATGCCGCCCTGCGCCGCCACCGTGTGGCTGCGGGTGGGGAACACCTTGGTGATGCAGGCGGTTTTCAGCCCGGCGCCGGCAATTCCCATGGTGGCGCGCAGACCGGAGCCGCCGGCCCCCACCACCACGGCGTCATAGACATGATCGACAATCTTGTAGGCGTCCGACATCAACGCGCTCCGAATGCAATGGCCAGCACGGAAAAGATGCTTGCCGCACCCAGTGCCAGAAGGAAGAAACTGAGGGCGGTAAGCGCAATCAGCTTCCACCCATCGGAATGGACATAATCCTCGATGAATACCTGGAAGCCCAGCCGGGCGTGCCAGAAAGTTGAGAGGATCATCAGCACCAGAGGAATGGCCACCAGCGGCTGGGCGATCCACGCTGTAACCGTCGCATGGTCGAGCGACGGCAACAGCAGCAGCGACGCCACGAACCACAGCAGCAATGTGAAATTGCCAACGGCCGTCACCCGCACCAGCCACCAGTGATGCACGCCCGCCTTCGCCGAACCGAGCCCGCGCGCCCGCTTCATGTCTGAGGAACTGTGGAAGCGCGATGCCATCAGATTGCCCCCCTTGAAACCAGAACGGCCGCCCAGAACAAGGCCGTCAGAACGAGGCCCATGACCCAGGTGGCAGTGGCGACCCGCTTGGTGGTGCGTTTGTCAAAGCCCCAGACGGTATCCATGATCAGGTGGCGAACCCCCGAACACAGGTGCTGAAACGCACTCCAGCTAAGGCCCACCAGCACCAGCCAGCCCACCGGGCTGGTGGCGCATGCAACGAACAGCTTGTAGGCATCAGCGCTGGTAGCCGCTGCCACCAGCCACCAGGTGAGGAGACTGAGGCCGCCGAACAACAGGGCAGCACCCGTTGCCCGGTGGAGGATCGACATGGTCATGTGCACCCGCCATCTCCAGATGGACAGGTGCGGCGATAATGGTCGGCTGCTCGCCATGGTCGCGGTTCGTCCCTTGCAATTTTCCGTTACATCAAATGCATTGGGACGAAATGACCGGCCTTGCAACCATCATTCCTTGCAAATCTGACTAAAAGCGGCTTTCCCGTCACAGTGTTGCGGGAAAAACGCCGCCACTCGCCGTCAGGCGACAAAAACGCTGTCAGGCCACAAGAGCGTCAGCCAGTCGCTCCCGCAGCCGGCGAAGCGCCAACGTCATGTCAGGGGTAAGAGAGGGGGGAGCGGCAGGCGGTACCGACTCGTCTGTCACAGGCTCTGTCACAGGCTCTGGCACGGGCAGGACGCCACCTTTGGCCAGCTCCGGCAGCCTGGCAGCGCCATGGGCCTGAATCAGTTTCTGCACGCCCTTCACCGTCATGCCCTCTTTGTGGAGAAGGATATGCAGGGCTGCCGCCAGCTCGACATCGGCGGGCCGGTAATATCGGCGGTTGCCGCCACGCTGCAGCGGCTTCAACTGCGGAAAACGCGTCTCCCAGAAGCGCAGAACATGTGCCGGAACGCCGATTTCCTCGGAAACTTCGCGGATGGTGCGAAATGCTCCGGGCGCCTTCCCGTCTACGATATCACCTGACCCCGCCATCAGCCGTTGTTGATCCGGTCGCGCATGATCTGGCTGGGCCGGAACGTCAGCACCGTGCGCGGTTCGATCGGCACTTCAACCCCGGTCTTGGGGTTGCGGCCAACCCGCAAGCCCTTGCGGCGCAGCATGAAGCTTCCAAAAGAAGACAGTTTCACGTTGCCACCAGCCAGCAGCGCTGCGGTGATGCCATCAAGCACCTGCTCGACAAACTCTGAGGATTCAGAGCGCGACAGGCCAATTTCCCGATGCAGCTGATCGGCAATGTCGGCCCGCGTAAGGGTCGGCCCCTGCGGGACCGCCGCTACCTGATAAGATTGCTGTTGCTTTGCCATCGATTCGCCCCCCGGCTACTACCGAATCACTGGTAACCCGATTTTGCTGAAA
This sequence comes from Sphingomonadaceae bacterium, assembly GCA_039808025.1. GTDB lineage: Bacteria > Pseudomonadota > Alphaproteobacteria > Sphingomonadales > Sphingomonadaceae > Sandaracinobacteroides. The sequence continues at coordinate 192,210 of JBDHSK010000002.1, forward strand.
GGCATGCTAAACTTTTGCAGGGCAACAGGAAAGCTTTATAATGAAATAGGCAAATCTCTGCACAAAATCCAAAATATGTCAGTTTCGAGATACGCAGAACAGGCTGCGCCCGGAAAAATCCTGAAATTACCTGTCAATAGCGAACCAGCACCGCACCCCAGGTAAAGCCGCCACCCATCGCTTCCAGCAGGCAAAGATCGCCTTCACGGATTCGCCCATCTCGCACAGCGCGATCCAGCGCCAGGGGAACCGAGGCCGCCGATGTATTGGCATGTTCGTCAACAGTCATCACCACCCGCGACATCGGCACACCCAGTTTTCGCGCCGTTGCCTCGATGATCCGGGCATTGGCCTGATGCGGCACGATCCAGTCGATGGCCGAAGCCGGAAGTCCGGCCTCGTCAAGCACTTCGTCAACCACGCTGGCCAGATTCTGCACGGCATGGCGGAAAACCTCGCGCCCCTTCATGCGCACCTTGCCAACTGTCCCGGTACTCCCCGGACCTCCGTCGACATAGAGAAGATCATGGTGGGCGCCATCGGCATGCAGGCGCGTCGCCAGAATCCCGCGGCCGGTATCCGACCCAGTCGCGGCAGGCTGCCGGTCGAGCACGACGGCACCAGCGCCATCACCAAACAGTACGGCAGTGGCGCGATCCTCCCAGTCGAGGATGCGCGAGAACAGTTCGGCGCCAATCACCAGCGCCCGCTGAAAGCGCCCGGTATGCAGCAGGCTGTCGGCCACGGTCAGCGCATAGACAAAGCCCGAACATACGGCGGCCACATCAAAAGCCGCCCCCTGACGAATGCCCAGACGGTGCTGTACTTTGGTGGCGGTGGCCGGAAACGTATCGTCGGGCGTGGCGGTCGCAACGATTACCAGATCGATGCTGTCAGCACTGACACCGGCTGCAGACATTGCTTGCCGGGAGGCTTCGACCGCCAGATCCGATGTCCTGACATCGGGGGCTGCAATCCGGCGCTCGGCAATGCCCGAGCGTTCGCGAATCCATTCGTCGCTGGTTTCAAGCTGGCCCGCCAGTTCAAGATTGGTCACCACCCGTTCTGGCAGGGCGCTGCCGGTGCCGATGATGACCGAGCGATAGCTGTTCATTCCGGTTGGCCTGCCGGACTGCCTGATTGGCGCCCTTCCGAATCATCTGGCGAATCATCGGGCGAGCGTCCTGTTCGATGAGTGGCAAAATTGGCCATGTCGTCTCGAATCCGCGCGTGAATATCCTGTCGCAGCAGATCATGGGCCACACCGATGGCGTTGGCAAACCCCCGGGCGTTGGCGCCCCCATGGCTTTTGACCACCACCCCGTTCAGGCCCAGAAAAACCGCGCCGTTATGATTGTTGGGGTCGAGCTGATCGCGCAGCGCCCGCAGGGCCGAGCGCGACAGCAGATAGCCAAGCTTGGTGAGCATACTCGAACGATAGGCATTGCCAAGCAGACCGGAAACCAGCCGGGCCGTCCCTTCAGCCGTTTTCAGGGCAATGTTGCCCGAGAATCCGTCAGTAACGATGACATCGGTATTGCCCTGGGCGATACCATTACCTTCGATGTTGCCAACAAATTCCAGCGGCAATGCCGTCGCGGCGCGCAGCATCTGCGCGGCATCGCGGATCTCCTCGGTGCCCTTCATGTCTTCTTCGCCGATGTTGAGGAGCGCCACCTTGGGCCTCTCGAGGCCCAGAACGATGCGGGCAAAGGCGGCCCCCATCACTGCGAACTGCACGAGGTTGACGGCATCACACTCGGTGTTGGCCCCGAGGTCGAGCACAACGGCATCGCTTTTCATCGTCGGCATCAGGGCGACCAGCGCCGGCCTGTCGATGCCCTCCATCATCCGCAGCGCCAGTTTCGACATCGCCATCAGGGCGCCGGTATTGCCGGCGGAAACCGCAGCGGCGGCCTCGCCACGTTTCACCGAGTCGATCGCCAGCCCCATCGAGGTGCTGCGTGCCCGGCGAATCGCCTGACTGGGCTTGTCGGTGCCCAGAACCACCCCTTCAACGGGCACGATTTCAGCCTCGGCCGTCATCAGCGGCGCCGCCTGCATGGCCGCGCGGATCGCTGCTTCCTGCCCGAAAATCCGGAAGCGCAGTTCCGGGTAACGGGCGCGCGCAAGCTCGGCCCCGGCGATGACCACCTCGGGTCCAACATCGCCGCCCATCGCATCAAGTGCGATCAACACTGTCTGTCTGGTCGCCGCTCCGGGCACCGGAACGGTCAGTCGGCCTGGGCGATTACTTCGCGGCCGTCATAGAAACCGCACGACGGGCAGATGTGATGGGGCAGCTTCAGCTCTCCGCAATTGCCGCATTCCTGCGGCACCACGGCGGTCAGCGCATGGTGGCTGCGCCGCATGTTGCGCCGGGAAGGCGAAGTCTTGCGTTTGGGGACGGCCATGAGGCACCTTCTTCTTGAAAGAGCAGCATCAGCCCGGCGCACACTGCGCTTTCGCCTTCGCTGCCAGACTACGATGGATCGAGCGCGCGGTCATAACGAAAATCCGCGAAAAGGCAAGAGTAGGGGCAAGAGCAAAGGGAAAAGACATGACGATCACGCTTTTCACGGCCGGGCTCATCGGGCTGCTTCTGCTCATCCTCTCGCTCAGGGTCTCGTTTTACCGCCGGTCAGCTGCGATCTCGATAGGCGATGGCGGCGATCCGGCCATGGTTCTGCGTCTGCGCGCCCAGGCCAACCTGGTCGAGTATGCGCCCCTTACCCTGTTCCTGCTGTTTCTGGCCGAACAGGCCTGGGGGCCAACCTGGTATGTCATGGCCCTTGCCGCCCTGTTCGTCGCCGCCCGGGTACTGCACGCCATCGGCATGCGCACAGCCACCCCCACCCTGGCCCGCTTCATCGGCGCTTCGGCCACATATGCCGTGCTGGCCCTGCTGGCGTTTCTGGCACTGGCAAGGGGCATCGCTCTTATTGCCCCCTGCCCCACCTGCATGGCCTGATGGCGGCTGCCTCTGCTGTCACATTCCGCAAGCGGGCGGCTTGTGGCCCTGCACTGATTCGCGCATGAAGGCCCCATGATTCCCGCCTTCTTCGGCCTTGCCGGTCTCACGCTCAGCACAGACGAACGCGCCCTGTTCCGCGAGGCTGCGCCCGCTGGCTATATTCTGTTCAAACGCAATGTCGACTCCCCCGATCAGGTGCGCGCCCTCACCGATTCGCTGCGCGCCCTTGCCGGGAACGACCGCCTGCCCATTCTCATCGACCAGGAAGGCGGCCGGGTGGCGCGGTTGCGGCCTCCACACTGGCCGGAATTTCCCGCCCAGCAGATCTTCGGCAAGCAATGGAACACGTCACCACTTACGGCGATGGCGGCTGCCCGCAGCAATGCCGGGGCGCTGGCCGCCATGCTGCACGGGCTAGGCATCACCGTCGATTGCCTGCCGCTTGTCGATGTCGCCGCCGTCGGAATGCACGCGGTGATCGGCGACCGCAGTTATGGCGACGACCCTTTCATGGTTGCCTCGCTTGGGCGCGCCACCCTCGACGGCCTGAAAGCCGGCGGCGTGGTCGGCGTTGTCAAGCACATTCCCGGCCACGGGCGCGCCACTCTCGACAGCCACCTCGACCTGCCCGTCGTCGATGCCGATATCGCCCAACTCGAACAGGACCTGATCCCGTTCCGTCGCCTTGCCGATGCGCCGATGGCGATGACAGCGCACATTCTCTATCCGGCGTGGGACCGCACGCATTGCGCCTCGTTGTCGGCCACCATCATCCAGTCGATCATCCGAAGGGACATCGGGTTTGACAATCTGCTGATGTCGGACGACCTCGGCATGCAGGCGCTGGGCAGCCAGCCGGGGGGCGAAAGCTTTGCCGGCCGTGCCGCCGGGGTGATCGCAGCCGGGTGCGACATCGCCCTGCACTGCTCGGGCGATCTGGCGGAAATGACCGAAGTGGCCAATGCCCTTCCAGAGATCACGGCGGTCGCCACCGCGCGGCTGGACCGCGCCATGGCCTGGGCCGATCAACCCTTGCCCGAAGCCGCCGATATCACGGTGCTGACGGCAAGGCGAGATGCCCTGCTTGCAGCGACATGAGCGACAGCCAGCTGTTCACCGAAGACCTGCCGCCGCGGCTGCCCACATTGGACACGGCCGAAGTCCTGATCGTTTCGTTTGATAACTGGGAGGGCCCGCTCGACCTGCTGCTGGCGCTGGCCCGCAACCAGAAGATCGACCTTGTCGCCATTCCCATCCTGCCGCTCGTCGAACAATATCTGGCCTTCATTGCCGAAGCCCGCAAACTGCGGCTGGAAATTGCCGCCGATTATCTGGTGATGGCCGCCTGGCTTGCCTATCTGAAATCGGCGTTGCTGCTTCCGAGGGAAGAACAGCCCGACCCTGATCCGGAAGTGCTGGCCGAGCGGCTGCGCTGGCGGCTGCAACGGCTGGAGGCCATGCGCCACGCCGCAGATCAGCTGTTCCGCCGCGACCTACTCGGCCGCGATGTCTTTGTCCGCGGCATGCCCGAAGGGCTGACAACGATCCGCCGGACCAACGTGGTGGCCAGCCTTTACGACCTGCTTTCGGCTTATGGCGACATCGAGGCGCGCGGCAAGCTGGCGACCTGGACTCCTCATGATCGCGGCGCCATCTGCTCGCTCGACGAAGCGCTTGAGTGGCTGTCGGGGCTGATCGGCTCAGTTCCGGACTGGAAAGCGTTGCAGTCATTCCTGCCTCCCGGAGACGACCCGGGCCTGCAACGCTCGAGACTGGCATCAGGTTTCGTCGCCGCCCTCGAACTGGCGCGACTGGGCAAGGCGGAATTGCAGCAGACCAAGCCCTTCACGCCTTTGTTGATCCGCAATCGCCAATAGCGGACTGATCGCCCCGATCATCACCAAGACCCACCAGGGCCGTGCTGAGCGATACCACCCGCTGCGGAACCGCTTCAGCGCCTGCCTTACACCGGCAGATCGCGTTTATGAATGGCGCCATCCTTCATGATCAGCCGCAGGTTGGCGGGGTCGGCCAGCCAGTCGAGGCCCGTCGCCGGGTCGCCCTCCACCACCAGCAGGTCTGCCAGGGCACCGGGGGCCACCACGCCCAGCCGTCCATCATACGGATAGCGGGGCCCCGACATCGCCAGCAGCTTTCCCGCCATGCCGGTTGCATGGTGCAGCACTTCCAGAGGCGGCATGAAGCGGGTGAGTTTTGCCAGCTGCCGCCCCTGGCTGGCGCCGCTGCCGCCAAACAGGATATCGGTGCCGAACACCCAGTTCACCTTGTGGGCGCGCGCCATTTCAAAGGCCTTCACCGTGCCCTGCGCCACCCGCTTCTGGGCGTCGATGGCCTTCTGCTCGGTGTATTTGTTGGCGTCTTCGTCGGCAAGGAATGGCTGGATCGACCACCACACACCGTTATCGACCATCATTTTCACCGTGGGCTCGTCTGCCAGCTGGCCATGCTCGATCGATTTCACGCCAGTGCGGATGCAGCGTTGGATGCTGGCCGGGGTATAGGCATGCGCACACACATAGGTGCCCCAGTCGGCTGCGGCCCGGACGGCAGCGCGCATCTCTTCCTCAGTGAACTGCAGGGAATCCAGCGGATCGAACTGCGACGAGACTCCGCCGCTGGCCACGATCTTGATCTGGGTGGCGCCGCGCATCAACTGCTCGCGGGTGCGGCGCAGCACATCGGGCTCGCCATCAGCCAGTGCTGAAAGCCCCAATGCCGACGCCGGGTCTGGCGCATCGCGCGGCATCATCGGCAGGTTGTTCACGGTGCGGAAGTCGCCATGGCCCGACGTCTGGGAAATGATGGCGCCCGACGGGAAGATGCGGGGGCCGGCCACCACTCCGCCTTCCACCGCCTTGCGCAAGGCAAAGGCCGGCCCACCGACATCGCGCACCGTGGTGAACCCGCGCATCAGGGTGTTGCCGGCCTCCCGCGCTGCCAGCAGGTGCAGATAGGCCGGCTCCTGCGCCAGGGCGACGGCAAGGCGCAGAGGCACCAAAGTGGTATGCCAGTGCGAATCGATGAGCCCGGGAATGACGGTTCGGCCGCCGCAATCGATCCGCTCGGCCTCGGCCGGCCCCTGTCCGGCACGCGGCAGAGCCGCAATCCGGCCATTTTGCACCAGAATGTCGAGCCCGGTCTGAACGGCGAGCTTTTCACCATCGAACAGTCGCAGGTTGCCAAGCAGTAACGGCCGGCCCGGTGTCTGCGCCTTCAGCCGGGGGGCAAGCCCGAACCCGGCGAACATGCCCAGCACCGCTGACAGCCCCCCCACCATCTGCCGGCGGGAAATATCAGCCTCGATGCGCCGCATGACGGCCAGGGTTTCTTCCGACCCGCAAAGGCAGCCGCTGTGGTGGACATGGTCGGGCGCGGGAAAGCCGGACGGGTCGGGGGGCGGACAGTGGGTGCACATCGGGGCTCTCTCCCTGCCTGATTGCAACGCAACCGCCAGCCTAGGCCCCGGAATGAGTGATTCCAACCCCTGTCATGCCAATTCCACAAGGAATTTCAGTCTGCTGGGCAGCCAGCTGCCGATGAACCCTACCGCGCCTTGAAGCGGCGCAGTCCGGCATCGAGATCGGCGATCAGGTCGTCCGGGTCTTCCATGCCGATGGCGAGGCGCATGGACAGGCCGGTTGCCGCAAACTGCGTGACCCGCCGCAGCTTTTCCGGCTGCGTTGGGATGGCAAGGCTTTCGTAGCCGCCCCAGGAATAGCCGATACCAAAATGCTCAAGGCCATCGAAGAACACCGCCGCATCGGCGCGCGACCCTTCGTTCAGAACCACTCCGAACAGGCCGCAACTGCCGCTGAAATCACGCTGCCAGTGATCGTGGCCCGGGCATTCCGGAAAGGCCGGGTGCAAGACCCGGTCGACCATCGGGTGACCGCGCAGCCAGAGCGCCACTTTCAGAGCCGATTCCTGGGCCCGCGCCATCCGCAGGGGAAGGGTGCGAAACCCGCGCAAGGCCAGCGCCGCGTCATCGGCCGACACACAATGGCCAAGCTGCCAGCAGGTGTCGCGCAACCGCGGAAACCACTCAGGCGTCGCCGAAACGCTGCCCATCATCAGGTCGGAATGGCCGCCGACATATTTGGTAAGCGCCTGACACACCAGGTCACAGCCGGCAGCGATCGCCTTGAAATAGACGCTGGCCGCCCAGGTATTGTCGATCAGGGTCACCACCCCGGCAGCGCGGGCAGCCGCCGTCATCGCCGGCACATCCTGCACTTCAAAGGTCAGCGATCCCGGGGATTCCAGCAGCAGCAGGCGGGTGTTCGGTCGGAAAAGCGCGGTGATTCCGGCGCCGATCAGCGGGTCATAGCTTTGCGCCTCGACCCCCATGGCCTTCAGGAAGCCGAAGCAGAAAGCGCCGGTCGGGTCGTAAGAGGAATCGGGGATCAGCAGATGATCCCCGGGGCGCACCACCGTAAGGATGGCAGCCGTCATGGCGGCAAGCCCCGACGGATACAGCATGGTGCCCGCCGCCCCCGGCTCAAGACCGGTCAACGCCTCGCGCAGGGCCCATGTGGTCGGGGTGCCCTTGCGGCCATAGAACAGCACATCATCGGGCTGGCGGTTGGCGGCCTCCATAGCCGCCAGATCCGGATAGAGAATGGTCGACGCCCGCCACACCGGCGGGTTGACCACCGCGCCCGTCCCTTCGTGATTCCCCGTCCACGCCTGCCGGCGTCCGGCCGTTGCTGCGAACGTCTCGAGGCTGAAAGGGCGGTCGCTGCTCAAGGTGCGCTCAGTTGCCGGTCACGACCGGGGTGTCGGCGACGCTGCCCCACTCGGCCCAGCTGCCATCATAGAGCGCAACGCCATGCACACCCAGCTTCTCGGCCGCCAGCACGATCGACGCTGCCGTGATGCCCGACCCGCAGGTGGCGATGATCGGTTTCGCCAGATCAACCCCGGCGGCATCGAATGCGGCCTTCAGGCCGGCATCGTCCTTCAGTCTGCCGGTGTCGTCATAGAGGGCGCCATGCGGCAGATTGCGGGCCCCCGGCATGTGCCCGGAGCGCAGGCCCGGACGCGGTTCCGGCTCGGCCGCAGTGAAGCGCGCTGCGGAACGGGCGTCCACCACCTGTGCCGCACCCGTTTTCAGGTTGTCGCGCATGGCGGCCAGGTCACGCACCTCGGCCTTGTCGAACAGCGGCGTGAAGTGGCGGTGGCGCAACACCGGCTTGCCGCTCTCCAGCCCGCCGCCGGCAGCTTTCCAGGCGGCAAGCCCGCCGTCGAGCACCGCGACATTGTTGACTCCGAAAATCCGGAACATCCACCACACGCGGGCAGCGGTTTTCAAAGGGCTGTTGTCGTAGACGACGATCCGCGACCCGTCGCCGATTCCCAGAGCCTGCACGCGGCTTGCGAATTTTTCCGGAGGCGGCAGCGTGAACGGCAGCCCCGAGCTGCTGTCGACGATGTCGTAAAGATCAAAGAAAACGGCGCCGGGGATATGTTCCGCCTCGTATTCGGCGCGGGCATCACGACCGGCATCGGCCAGAAAGGCAGTGGCATCGACGACGCGGACATCGTTGCTGCCGATCTCCTTGAGGAGCCATTCTGTGCTGACAATCGGTTCCATCCGTTCCTCGCTTCTGATTCAGGTGCGCCTCCTTACTTCCGCCATCGTCACCCGGCAAGCAAGGGATGGACGCAAATATTCCCGACAACGTCCGTAAAAGCCCTTGTTGCCTTGGCAAGCCACGCCAATCAACCGGGAGGAGCGTCTGCGATGGATCAGCCGGGTAAAGACCAGTTTCACGCCGCCCGAGCCGACGACAGCCGGAACACCCCTCTGCAAGGCCGGGCTGACCTGTGGCCGCAGCCCGAGCGGGCTGGCCTGTCTCCCCTGCCATACCGCCACCCTCCGCATAACAACACCCGCTCTCTGGCCTCGAACAGCTTCGGGCTTGAACGTCGCCTGCCAAGGCGTGCTGAAACGATGTGGGAACAACTGGCTACTCACGACACACCCCCTCCGGAATCAGCGGCGGCCCAGTTCCTGCGTGGAGACTATGGCGCCAACGCCCTGCGACTTTGCGCCACCGGCAACGGCGATTACCTGCTCGACTTCATCGGAGAGGGGCTGCAATCCATCACCCAGTTGCATTGCGGACGCTATCTTGACGGCTGCCACGGTGCCGACCAGCTGGCGACCCAGATCGGCGAGGAGCTGATCGGACTGGCGCAGGCAGCCATCCGTCAGACAACGCCCGTCCGTCTGGAAACCGAGCGCATCGCCAACCGCATTCATCCCGGCCACCCGCACCTGCTGTTACGGGCGGTTGCCCTGCCGTTTTCCGCCTCTGGTGCCGCCGGGCCGCTGGCAGTGGTGGTTGCCTCGTGGCGCAAGCTGCTCTCCCTTGAAGAGACGGCCGCCCTGCACCGCGAGCTGACAGCCGCCATGGACTGGATTCGCCGCCAGCGTGCCTAGGTAGTACCCCACCCATGAAGCGGCGTTATCATCTGCCTTGCCCCTGCTGCCTTGCCCCTGCCGTCAGCGGCTTGAAGCCCCGGTCGGACTGGCCCATAAGCAAGATTGTGTCGGTGCTTCAACAGAATCGCAGCGACACGATTAGAGCCTGGCACTGCAGCCCCGTCGAAGGGTCTTCGGCGCCAAGATATGGTCTGGCGCCAAGCGCCGAATGATGAGGTGTGAGTGCAATGCCGCCCGTCGATCCTGATTCCGCCGCTAATTCCGGTTCAAAACCAGCCGCTGTCGACATCGAAAGTTTCCCCAAGGCCCTGCGCGACAGCTTTGCCAATCTGCTTTTTGCCGGAATGCCGAAGTCCGAGCTGGACTCGCTTGACCCATCGGATCGACAGCAGCTGGCAGATCTGGCGTTCCAGCATTTTGCCATCCGCGCCCCCGGCACCCATGTCGTCCATGTCGGTACCACCAGCGGAGAGGCCGGCAATCGGCGCATGCCCATCATTCTCGTCACCGATGACATGCCGTTTCTGGTCGACAGCGCCACAGCGACGGTCATCGCCAGCGGAATCGAGATTTTCCGGCTGATTCACCCGATTCTGGCGGTGACCCGTGATCAGCAGGGCCGTGTCACTGCCGTGGGCGGCAAGGACGCGCCGCTCGAATCCGTCATTCTCATGGAAGCCGATCGCACGCCGGCACGCCTCCGCACCGAACTGGCGCGTGAGCTCGAACTGGTTTACACCGATGTCCGCGCTGCAACCGGCGATTTCGGCGCCATGATCGCGGAATTGCATGCAGCATCCCGCAACCTCAACGATAATCCGCCGCCCATGGCGCCGCACGTGCTGGCGGAAACCACAGCCTTCCTCGACTGGCTGGCAGCCGACAATTTCATCCTGCTTGGGTATACCGACGGGAACACCCGGCTGGGTATCCTGCGCGACCAGAAGCGCTGGGAAACGCCCTATACAAACCCGTCGGGCGACCCGGTCATCATCCACAATTCCCAGCAGAAGGCCAATGTTCACCGCCGCGCGACTCTCGATGTCGTCACTGTCCGCCGCTTCGACCCTGCCGGCAAGGTAAAGGGCGAGGCACATTTCGTCGGCCTGTTCGCCAGCACCGCCATGCGGGAAAGCCCGCGTCGGGTGCCTCTGGTAAGGCGCAAGGTCGCCGAAGTCGCCGACCAGCTTGGCTATGCCCCCCAGAGCCATGCCGGGCGTGCGCTGGAACATGTGATCGAGACATTCCCGCGCGAGGAACTGTTCCGGCTCAACGTCACCGATCTGAAAGACATGGCAGCCGGGCTGATGTCGCTACTTGATCGGCCGCGTCCGCAACTGTTCGCCCGGCTCGATGCGCATTCGGAAAAAGTCTCGGTGCTGGTGTATATCCCCCGCGACAGCTACTCGACCGAACTGCGCACCCGAATCGGGGCAATGCTGGTTGAAAAAATCGGCGGTCACATGGGCAAGTTCGATGTCGAACTGCGGGCGGAAGGGCTGGCGCGCGTACATTACGTGCTGGAAGGCGTCACCACCAGGCCCGACGAGGCTGCCCTCAATACCGAACTGCTGGCAATCACCCGTGGCTGGGACGATCAGCTCGAAGTCGAGCTGCTGGCCAAGGTTGGCGCCACCCGGGCGGCGCGCCTGCGGCTGACCCATGGCCGGGCACTGGGCCCAGGATACCGCAACAATTATTCTCCGGCAGAAGGTGCGGCCGATATTCTGCGCCTGACAGAACTCTCTACGCCCACCGATCGGCATGTCTCGCTGTCGCAGCGGCCCGGAGACGCCGATACCGTCATCCGCGTGAAAATCTTCCGGCTTGGCGATATCATCCCCCTGTCGGAGTCTGTTCCCATCCTCGAAAACTTCGGTTTCAAGGTCATCGAGGAAGTGTCTTATGATCTGGCCGGTGGCGATCTGGGGTGGATCCACAGCTTCCGTCTGGAAATGCCTGCCCCTGTCGGCAATCTGGCCGAGTTCTGCAGCCGGGTAAATCCGGCGCTGACGGCCGTGCTCTCGGGCAGCCAGGAGAATGACGGCTTCAACGCGCTCATTCCATCGGTTGGGCTGAACGCCGAAGAGGCAAACTGGGTGCGCTCGTGGTTCCGCTACCTGCGCCAGACCGGGTCATCCTACGGGCTGCAGACCGCTGCCGACGCCATGAAGCGCAACGCCGAAGTCACGCTGGCGCTCGTGGCCCTGTTCCGCGCCATCCACGATCCGGAAGCGCCGAAAAAGGCCCGGGCCGCCAAGGAGGAAACCTTCATGCAGGCGCTGCAGAAGGTCCAGTCGATCGAGGATGACCGCATTTTGCGCCTGTTCCACGGACTGATCGAGGCGATGCTGCGCACCAACGCCTTCGTTCCGGGTGGCACGTCGGCGCTTGCCTACAAGTTCGATTCCGCGCGTGTGCCCGGGCTCCCCAAGCCATTGCCCTGGCGGGAAATCTGGGTCTATTCCCCCCGGGTTGAGGGAATTCACCTGCGCGGTGGCCCCATCGCCCGCGGCGGCCTGCGCTGGTCTGACCGGCGCGACGATTTCCGCACCGAAGTTCTGGGCCTGGTAAAGGCGCAGATGGTGAAGAACAGCGTCATCGTGCCGACGGGCGCCAAGGGCGGATTCTATGCCAAGCAACTGCCCGACCCCGCCGTCGATCGCGATGGCTGGGCCAATGAAGGGCGCGAAGCCTACAAAGTCTTCATCCGGGCTATCCTCAGCATCACCGACAACCTCGATGCCGAAGGCAAGGTGGTGCCCCCCGCCCATGTCGTGCGTCTCGACCCCGACGACCCCTACATGGTCGTGGCGGCCGACAAGGGCACAGCCACTTTCTCGGATACCGCCAATGGTATCGCCGAGAATAGGGATTTCTGGTTGGGTGATGCCTTCGCCTCCGGCGGATCGGCCGGGTACGACCACAAGGGCATGGGCATCACCGCCCGGGGCGCCTGGGTTTCGGTTACCCGCCACTTCGCGGAACTGGGCGTGGATGTGCAGAAAGACCCGGTGCGCGTCGCCGGGGTCGGTGACATGTCGGGCGACGTGTTCGGCAACGGCATGCTGCTGTCGAAGTCGATCAAGCTGGTAGCCGCCTTCGACCACCGCCATATCTTCCTCGATCCGTCACCAGATGCCGCTGCGGCCTGGACCGAGCGGGCGCGGCTGTTCGCCCTGCCACGTTCGTCGTGGGCCGATTACGACAGCAAGCTGATTTCCGCAGGCGGCGGTGTGTTCCCGCGCACCCAGAAAGCCATCCCGCTTTCCGCCGAAGTAAAGGCGATGCTGGGAGTCGACGCAGAGTCCCTCAGCCCGACCGATCTGATTTCCGCCATATTGAAGGCCGAAGTCGATCTGCTGTGGTTCGGCGGGATCGGCACCTACATCAAGGGCAGCGCTGAATCGAACATCTCGGTTGGAGACCGCGCCAATGATGCCCACCGTGTGAACGGCATCGATGTTCGAGCAACCGTCATTGGCGAAGGCGCCAATCTCGGCATGACTCAGGCCGGCCGCATAGAATATGCGCAAAAAGGCGGCCACCTCAACACCGACTTCATCGACAACTCGGCCGGAGTCGACACCTCCGACCACGAAGTGAACATCAAGATTGCCCTGGGGGCCGCCGAGCGGTCTGGCAAGCTGACAAGGGACAAGCGCAACAAGCTGCTCCACGACATGAGCGACGAAGTGGCGGCTCTGGTGCTCTCCAACAACAGTGCCCAGACGCTCGTGCTCTCGATGACCGAAGCCAATGCCGTGGCGTCGCTCGCTGCCCATGCCCGGCACATTGAAACACTCGAGGAATCCGGTCGTCTCGACCGGGTGGTGGAAGGCCTGCCATCTGTGCGGGAACTTGCCGAACGGCAAAGGCAGGGGCGCGGGCTGACCCGTCCGGAACTGGCCATCCTGCTGTCCTATTCCAAGATGGAATTGAAGGATGCACTGGTCGAAACAACTCTGGGCAGTGATCCGCTGCTGAGGGAAGACCTGTTCCACGCCTTCCCCGAAAAAATGCGCAAGGCCTACGCCAGCGAGATCGAAGCGCACCGGCTGCGGCCGCAGATCGTCGCCACCAAACTCGCCAACCTGCTGGTGAACCGGGGCGGAATGACCTTGGCCCATGAACTGGCAGCAGAACTGGGGGTTCCGCTCTCACGAATTGCCTCGGCCTTCGTGGCGGTCCGCACGCTCTTCAATCTCGAAGCCCTGTGGAAGGCCATCGATACCGCCGATGTGCCCGCAACAGTTGCGCTAGGCCTTCACTCCGAAGCGGCGCTGGTCACCCGCTCGCTGGTGGCGGATATTGCCCGCCTCGGCGATTCCGACCAGCCCGAACATGTCGCCACCCGCCTGGCGCCGGGGATGCTGAGGCTGACCAAGAAAATCCATGGCTTGCTGCGCCCCGAACCGCGCGCACAGGTCGAGGAAGTGCGCAAGCGGCTGGTGCAGGCGGGCGCCCCCGAGGCCGTTGTCGACTGGTTCGCAACGCTGCACGGCCTGAAGCGCGGTGCCGGAGTGGTGTCTCTGGCTGCCGACCTCGACCTCGACGAAGCACAGACGGCCCGCGCCTATACGCGGCTCGGTGAAGCTCTGGTGATCGACTGGGCGCAGGGGGCCACATCGTCGCTGCAGGTCGCCGATGGCTGGGAGCGGCTGCTGGCCGCAACCACCAGTGGCAGCTTTGATGCCATGCGCATCGACCTGATCCGCCAGCTTACCGGTAAGGGTGAGGATCCGCTTGCTGCGGTAGAGGCCTGGCTGAAAACCAACCAGGCGCGTGTCTCCGCCATTGCCGGCGCGATCAACCATGCCCGCAACAGCGGCGCCCCCAGCGTCGCAATGCTGGCGCATCTGGCGACCATTGCCCTGCATGCCATGAAGGCATGACATTGCCGACGGTGCTTGCGCTGGTGTCGGCCATCGGCACCGCGCAGGCAATGGCTGAGCCGGTTCAGACTGAACCGGCTCAGGTTGCCATTGACCGATTGATTTTGCAGTCAAGGCAGGCCGGGCTTCCCGCCTTTGAACGCACCAGTGTGGTAACGACTTTCGGCAAGCCAACCGTGATCAGGGTCGAGCGGTTCGACCCAAAGGCGGCCCGCGGCCATCGCTGGACCCTGATCAGCATCGATGGCCGGACACCTACGCGCGCGCAGGCCAAAGACAGTGCCAGACAACCAGATGATGAACGGGTACCCGGATTTCATCACGTCCACACCATGCTGGCCGCCACTCGGCCAGACTGCCGGTCAATCGGTTCACAGGTTACCTGCCACTGGGCCAGCCTTCCTGCCAACGCGGAGAAGTCGAACGGCCCCGACCTCTCTGCCCGGCTGTCAGCTGATGTGGTTCTGGAACCCTCTGGCAACCAGCTGAAACTGCAATCGGTGCGGGTGTATGCAGCCCGCCCCTTTGCCATTCTGGCAGTGGCGAAACTGCATGAACTGAACGTCGTCAGCACCTATGCGCCGGGCCCTGACGGTATTCCGGCCTTGACCAGCCAGACCATCGATGTCCATGTCAGCGCCCCCCTGGGTATGGGGGCAAGAAGCCGAACGATCAGCCACTACCGGCCGCTATTGCAGCGGTAATCATCCGTCTCCGCTGTGGCAGGGGTGCCTGCACGATACGGCAGGCACCCATTGGCCAACTCAGAACTTCATTCCCAGCGTGACACCATAGGTGCGCGGATCACCAAAATAGCCGCCGGCATACCCCAGGGGGCCGAAATCAATCCCCCGCATGAAATCCTTGGAGTTGGTCAGGTTCTTCACCCAGAACATCACCCGGGCATTTCCGCCGGCCAGCGGCAGATTCTCGAATGACAGCTGGGCATCAACCAGATCACGATCGTCGGACTTCAGCAGGTCATTGAACGGCGACGACAGCGCGCTTGAGAAGCTGAAGATACCATCTTCATGGGTATAGCCAACCCGCCCCACGACCATGGCGCCACTGTTACCCATGGGGAAGCGCGCATTGAGGGCGACATTGGCCGTGAACGGCGGGGTGTAGGTGGGCCGTACCACCGAGGCAACGTTGACGGGCGGCGCCCCCGGAGTCGTCGATTGCCCGGCCATGAACGTCTTGGTCTTGATATCGACATAGCCGATCGCGCCATCGATCGAGAAATTCTCGGTCAGCGCCGCCTGGAAGTCGGCCTCGATGCCGGTATATTTCACCTTGCCGGCGTTACCGACTCGCGACGCAAAGGTGCCCGGAGGCGCATCTGTCACCGGTACAATCACCGCAAGGTCGTTATAGATATTGTGGTAAGCCGCCACATTCAGCCGCAACCGCCGGTCGAACAGCTCTGATTTTACCCCGATTTCATAGGAAGTTACCGTTTCCGGCTTGAAGTTGGGAATGACGGTGGTGCCAGGCAGAGTCGGGTCCTGGGCATTGAAGCCACCGGAACGATAGCCGGTGGCGGCGCGACCATAAACGCTGATATCCGGCGAAAATTCATAACGGGCCATCAGGTTCCAGGTGAACTTGCTGAAACTGTCGGATCCGGATTCGGCCTTGGCAAGCCGGGTTGCGCCATTTTGCAGCCGGATCATGTATTTGCTGTCCCACGTATAGCGGGCGCCAATGGTAAGGCTGAGAGGGGCATCGCGGCCAGAGGGGTAGATGGTGGTCTGCCCATAGATGGCTTCGGATTCATTGGTGGCACTGTATTCGAGAATGGCAGGCGTCACCACCGCCCGATAACGGGCCGGGTTGGCGGCCACAAAGGCCGGCCCCAGCGGGCCGAAATTCCCAAGGAAGATATTGTTGGTATCGAGAATGAAGGCACTGGTCTGCGGATTATATTCCTGTCCGTTCTCCCAGAAATAAAAGCCGCCCACCACCCAGTCGAGCAGGTCGTTATCTCCGGAGAATTCCAGTTCACCGCTCAGCTGCTTTTGCCAGCGATGGCCGGTGACCGTGAACAGATCAGCGGTTGTGGTCGGCACGGGTGAATTGGCGATGATTGGCCGCGCCGGTTCGGGGATGGAGGGAATATATTGCAGCAGCGATTCCGGCATGCCGTTGAACAGGGTGGCGTTGCTGAACGCATGGCCCTTGATAGTTCCCAGACCGTCAAGGTCATTGCCTTCGCTGACGCTGTCATACTGGCGATAACCGATCGTCGCCTTCACCCGGAAGGCATCGAAATCATTCTGCACCTGCAGGTTATGGCCCCAGTTCTTGTCTGTGGTCAGTCCCTGGCTGTTCAGGCAGATCTTGTCCCGGTAGACCCGGGTCGGTGCACTCAGCTCCTTGCAACCTGGCTCAAGGAACTGAACAGAATTGAGATAGGGCCCAACTGGTGCCTGCTGGGTGACCACCACCGGCTGCCCATCGACAATGGCCGGAGGGTTGATACTGCCGTTGGCCACATTGGTCAGCTGGAAAGCAGCCGTAGAGCCACGCACCCGCGCCCAGTCGAAGATATACTGGATGCTGCCGGTGTCCCCAAGTTCGGCGCGTGCCGCAATACGGAACGAATCCGAACGTCGCCCTCCGGGGTCTTTGCTCGAATCCGGCTCGAGGATGTTGTCGACAGTGCCGTGCCGTTGACTGTGACTATAGGCAAAGGTGGTTTTCAGCGGCCCCAGCAGTTCACCGGTATCGACAACCGCCTTGGCATTCCAGGCATTGAAATTGCCATAACCCCCCTCGACCGACAGCCGGAAGTCATCGCTTGGCCTGCGTGAAATGAAGCTGATGGCGCCGCCGGTGGTATTGCGCCCGAACAGGGTTCCCTGCGGGCCGCGCAGGATTTCCACACGCTCAAGATCAAGCACCCCCATGCCGGCCGCGCTCGACCGGGCGATATAAACCCCATCGATATAAACGGCGTTGGCCATATCGAGACCGAAGGTTTCCTGGGCGCCAGAGGGAATCCCGCGGATCGAGATGACCGCAGCGCTGAAATTCACGGTAGGTGGCGAGAAGGCAAGGTTGGGGGCAAGGCCCGACAGGTCGCGGGCGTCGGAAATCTGCATCTGCTGCAACTTGGCCGCGCCAATGGCGCTTACAGCAATCGGCACTTCCTGGAGGTTCTGCTCGCGTTTCTGGGCGGTCACCACGATTTCTTCGAGGCCGCTATCCGCGGAGGCGGCGTTTTGCGCGACTGCAGGGGTGCAAAGTGCCAGCAGGCTCACCCCAAATGCCACGCCAGCAACACGCGACCGATACTTGGTGTCCATCAATGTCCTCCCCTTTGGTGGCCGCCCTGATGGCGGCTCTTTTCCCTTCCCGGGCACTGCCCGTTCTCTCTTTCCGGGTGCTACCCGAAAGGTACGGGAATGAATGACATTCTCGCACCCACTGTCAATAAGGATTACGCAAACCAAGCGGGTGGTTCGCTATCAACCGGCATTTGCACCAAAGCTGTGCTGGATTTGCAACGGATACCGCACGCAAACGGCCACCCGACACAAGATTGTGCCGGATGGCCGTTCAATACTGCTGCTTTTTGCCGGCAGCAGGTTCTGACTTACGCCGAGATCAGGCGTTATCTTCCCACGGATCCCGGAGGGTACCGCGCGAGATGAAATGCCCGTTCACCCGTTCCTGGAAGGTATGGGCCTTCTCGCGCGGGTTGTAGAACTGCTTGTACCAGATGCGCACCTTGTCGAACGGTCCATCACCGCGCACCATCATCACGTTGATGCACGGGCGCTTGTTCCCCCACAGTTCGAAATCCTGGGCAAACGCCTTCACGCCATCCCTGGCATACGACCGCGCAAAGGCAATGTCTTCCGGAGTCGGGTGCTTGTTCGCCGATTTGACGAACAGGCCATACCACACCTTCACCGAACCATCATCAACAGGGGTATGGGCGATCAGCATGTGTGAGGGATATTCTCCCATCATCACCGACTGAAGAATGGCCGGCCCGGTATACCAGGTGTCATTGGTCATACCCTCGGTGTTGCTCATCAGGGTGCGGTGGCCAGCCTTCAGAATCTGGCGACAGATGTGGCCGTCGAACTCGTTCTCGAAATACTCGATGTCGCGGCTACCGTGCACATAGGCAAGGTGGCCCTTGTCGGCCATGTTGTCGACGATCTCTTGCGGATGGCTGTTCAGGATGCCCAGCGGCTCGATCTCCCAGTTCACCCACGAGGAATCATCCCATTGCGGAAATTCCGGCAGCGGATAATCCGCTTCCTTGCCCTCAGGGTCGTACCAGGTCCACAGGCAGCCGGCCCGTTCAACGATCGGCCACGTCTTGAGGCATGCCATCTTGGGCGGCGTTCCCGGCGAATAGGGAATGTCGTCACACTTACCATCGGGGCCAAACCGCCAGGCATGGTTGGGGCAGCGGATGCTGTCGCCCTCGACATGGGTTTTATCGAGCACGACATAGGACGTGGTGTTGGTGGCCATGTGGGTGCCCATGTGCGGGCAATAGGCCTCGATCATGTACACCTTGCCGCTGTGGCCGCGATAGATGACCAGATCCTCGCCAAAATACCGCACCGCAGACGGAACCGTCGTCGCATCTTCAGAGCGTCCGACCATGAACCAGCCGCGCGGGAAACTGAACTCACCGAGTCGATATTCTTTGGTGGTTGCCATCGATTTTCTCTCCCTCCGGATTTGAACCGCCGGCAAACTAGCCGCAAAGCGTAGATTGTGCAACCCTCGACAGCGCGTGGGTAAGCCAAATGCCTAATACAATCATTAAATGCGTAAAACGGACGCTTCCGGGCTACGCACCGGGCGCCATCAGGCCTGAGCGGGCATTGTGATTCTCTCATGTTACCCAACGGATAGCACCCGTTCTTTGATCGGGAACAAAATGGCAGGACCGGATCAAGCCAGCCGTACAAGGTAGGGGCCCATCGCGATCCGCAATTCCTGCCGTGCTGGTGAAGCCATTGACTCTGGCCTTGAAACACCCGGACAGATAGCGCCCGTTATCACCGAAACCCGGGGGTGACGGCGATGAGACCGTGGCAAAGGCACACCCTCCGTTCGTCTGCACCGCCACATGTTCAGGATGGAATCAATGCGCGATTTCAAGGTCGTAGACGTCTTTTCCGCCACATCGTTTCGCGGCAATCCGGTGGCTGTCGTTCTCGATGCCGAGGGCCTGTCCGATTCCGACATGCAGGCCATTGCCCGATGGACCAACCTCTCGGAAACCACGTTCGTCCTGCCGGCAACCCATGACGACGCCGACTATCTGCTGCGGATCTTCACGCCCCGGTCAGAACTGCCTTTTGCCGGCCACCCCACTCTGGGCAGCGCCCATGCCATCCTCGAGGCCGGACGCATCAAGGCCCCCGCTGAACGCCTCGTCCAGCAGTGTCGGCAGGGTCTGGTGCCTGTGACCATCACGCAAACCGGCGAATCACGCCGGCTGAGCCTGGAACTGCCGCCCGCCACGACAGCACCGCTTGGTTGCGCCGACATTGACACGCTGGAAGCCATCCTCGGCCAGCCGATCGTGCGCCAATATCCGCCTGCCATCATCGATGTGGGCGCCCGGTGGATCGTGGCCCAAATCGACAGCCCCCAGAGACTGTTGCAGCTTCAGCCCGATCTTCAAAGCGCCAGCAGGTTCGACACCCGCCTGCAGGTCACTGGCGTGTCGCTGTTTGCGCGCTACCCCGCCGGAAGCGAGACCGCCATCGAAGTGCGATCCTTCGCTCCATCTTGCGGGGTGGAGGAAGACCCGGTTTGCGGCAGCGGCAACGGCAGCATCGCGGTGTTTCAGCTCCTCTGCGGCGCGTTGCCCGCAGGTGGCACGCACTATGTGGCGTCGCAAGGCAGATGTGTCGGTCGCGCTGGCCGCATCGACGTCAGCGTATCAGACTCGGGGCGCATTCAAATCGGCGGTGCATGCATCACCAGCATCAACGGCCAGCTGCGATCGCCCCGGCTGCCTGCCGAACAGACGGCCTGAACGGCCCCTTCGGGCAGGCTTTGGTGCCAATCTTTCCGTTGGCCTGCCGTCGCGCCAGTGGCCACCGGCCCTGAACTGGCTCCCCGGGTAGGATTCGAACCTACGACCGTCCGATTAACAGTCGGATGCTCTACCGCTGAGCTACCGAGGAATGCCATGCGGGAAGCGGGCCTATATATGCGCCGTAACCGAAGCGCAAGCCACAGAAACGCGACCTCCCGCACCTTCATCATCGTCACAAAGGCGTTGAACCTTCCGCAATTGCTGCCCTAGAGTGCAGCCAACTTCCTCGGTCAGGATGGATGGCTATGGATACAGTGGTTCAATCGAGCGACGGCAGGGCCCCATCCGCAGGCAGCACAGATGACACCCGCGAATCGATGGTGGTGCGATTTGCCGGCGATTCCGGCGATGGCATGCAGCTGACCGGCGGCCAGTTCACCCTCTCCACCGCCCTTACCGGCAACGATCTCGCCACCTTCCCTGATTTCCCCGCAGAGATTCGCGCGCCGCAGGGCACGCTGTTCGGCGTATCGGCCTTTCAGATCAATTTCGGTTCCAGCCGCATCGATACTTCAGGCGATGAACCCGACGTACTGATCGCCATGAACCCGGCGGCACTGAAAACCAACATCGCGTCATTGCGTCCCGGCGGGCTGGTGATTGCCGACAGTGGTGAATTTTCCGAGCGCAACCTGAAGAAGGCGCATTATGCCGCCAACCCGCTGGAGGACGGCAGCCTTGATGCCTACCGGCTGCTGGCACTCGACATCTCGAAAGCAACGCTCGAGGCCGTGAAGCCGTTCGGGCTTGGCAACAAAGACGCCCTGCGCTGCAAGAACATGTGGACTCTGGGGCTGGCGTTGTGGATGTTCTCACGCTCACGCGAGCCGGTGATCAAATGGCTGGGCGCCAAGTTCGCCGGCAAGGAAGCCTTGCGTGACGCCAATATCGCCGCCCTGAACGCCGGCCACGCCTGGGGAGAGACGGCGGAAGTCGGAGGCGAAATCCACCCGTGGAAACTGAAGCCCGCCGAAGTCGAGCCGGGCTTTTACCGCGCCATCACCGGGATCGACGCCGTGGCACTGGGGCTGGTGGCGGGGGCGCGGCTGGCGGGGTTGCCGATGTTCTTTGGTGGCTATCCCATCACTCCGGCCTCGGCCATCCTTCATGCCCTGTCACGGCTGAAATCCTATGGCGTCACCACCTTTCAGGCCGAAGACGAAATTGCCGCCATCTGCTCGACCATCGGTGCCGCCTATGCCGGTAACCTGGCCGTCACGTCGTCGTCCGGCCCCGGGATTGCCCTGAAAACCGAGGCAATGGGCCTTGCCATCATCACCGAACTGCCGCTGGTGATCGTCAACTCGCAGCGTGGTGGCCCCTCTACCGGGCTTCCCACCAAGACCGAACAATCCGATCTCTATCAGGCGGTTTACGGCCGCAACGGCGACGCGCCGATGGTGGTGATTGCCGCGCGCAGCCCGGCTGACTGTTTTGACACTGCGATCGAAGCCTGCCGTCTCGCCACCCAGTTCATGACACCGGTGATGATGCTGACTGATGGCTATATCGCCAACGCCGCCGAACCATGGGCGGTTCCCGATGCCGATACGCTCGAACCGTTCCCGGTAACCTTCCACACCACGCCTCCGGCGGATGGCGAGAAACTGAACCCGTTCGCGCGTGACCCTGAAACCCTGAAGCGGATCTGGGTGAAGCCGGGAACGCCGGGATGCCTGCACCGCATCGGCGGTATCGAGAAAAGCTATGCGACGGGCAACATCGATTACTCGCCGGAAAACCACCAGAAGATGACCGACACCCGCAAGGCCAAGATCGACGGGATCGCCCGCTACATCCCCCCGCAGGAGGTTGAGCTGGGGACAGCAGGGGGACGTCTTGCCGTGGTGGGCTGGGGCTCGACCTATGGGCCTATCCGCCAAGCGGTCGAACAGGCCCGCAACCGCGGCCTCGATGTGTCGCACATCCATCTCCGCCATATCTGGCCGCTGCCGGCAAACCTGGGCGACCTGCTGCACAGCTATGAACGGGTTCTGGTGCCCGAGATGAACACCGGGCAGCTGAAAACCCTGCTGCGCGACCAGTATCTGGTGGATGCCCGGCCCCTGAACAAGATTTCCGGACGGCCGTTCCGGATCGTCGAAATAGCGGCCGCCATCGAGGAGATGCTGGCATGAACGACCTCACTCCCCCCTCCACCCGTCCGGAAGACTGGGCGAGCGATCAGGAAGTGCGCTGGTGCCCCGGGTGCGGCGACTATGCCATTTTGAAGGCAGTGCAGAAAACCCTTCCGGAAGTGGGGGCGCGGCCGGAAACCACCGTGTTCATTTCCGGCATCGGATGCTCAAGCCGCTTTCCCTATTACATGGAAACCTATGGCTTCCACACCATCCACGGTCGCGCCCCGGCGATTGCCACCGGAGTGAAGCTTGCCAACCCCGAACTTGATGTGTGGATCATCACCGGCGATGGCGATGGCCTGTCGATCGGCGGCAACCACCTGATGCACCTGTTGCGCCGCAACCTCGATTGCCAGCTGCTGCTGTTCAACAACGAGATTTATGGCCTTACCAAAGGCCAGTATTCCCCCACATCACGCGCTGGCACCCGCTCACCCTCATCGCCCGGCGGGTCGATCGACCGGCCGGTATCGCCATGCAGCTTCGCCCTTGGCTCGGGCGGCCGGTTCATCGCCCGCAGCATCGATACCGCACAGAAACACCTCACGGAAATACTAAAGCGCGCCTATGGGCACAAGGGCGCCAGCTTCGTCGAAATCTATCAGAACTGCATCGTCTATAATGACGGGGTCTTTGAAAGCTTCACTGCCAAGAAGGCCGCGCCTTTGCGGCAGCTGCTGCTGGAACATGGCAAACCCATGCTGTTCGATGGCGGCAACAAGGGCATTGCCCTTGATTCGCAGCAGCTGCGCCTCAGCGTCATCGATGCCACGGCCGAACCATCGCGGGTTCTGGTGCACGATGAAACCAACCGGTCCGTCGCCACCATGCTTGCCGAAATGGCCGGGGAAGACTTCCCGGTGCCGCTTGGGGTTCTGTATTGCGACCCCCGCCCCAGCTTTGATTCCGTCGTTGAAGAACTTCGGGCTCAAGCCGGAAACAGCGGTGACCTCAACGCCCTGCTGCGTCAGGGACAGACGTGGGAAGTCAGCAAGGCGGGAACGTGAACCCGCCCTGCCCTTTCCGGTCAGCGGCAGACGATGTCACCTGAGCCGCGGATGGTCTTTTCGCAGCGGGCGCCACCAACGACTTCTATGTCGCCAGATCCCGCCAGCGTGAGGTGGGCGGAATTGCTGGCCCCTACCCCGACATCGCCCGAACCGCTCAACGAAACGGTCACATCCCGACACATCAGGCGGCTGGCCTTGATATCCCCCGACCCGCGCAGGCCCACCTTGGCAGTCCGGCAACTGCCGGCTATGGCGAGATCACCCGAACCGGTCAGCGTCAGCGACACGGTTTCAGCCTCTGCCTGCCGCACCACCAGGTCGCCCGAGCCTGTCACCACCCCGCTAAAGGCAGCGCTCCCTACCCGGTCAATGGTCATCGTTCCAGACCCGATAACCGATGCTGCCGACAGGCTCGGCACCCTGACCTCGATCGTGACCGTACTTCTGGGAAACGAGATGCCCCAACGATTGTGAAGCGCGATCCGCAATTCGCCTTGCTTCACCTCTACTTCCAGCCGATCAAGCGCCGACTGCGCGCCAGTGGCCCGTACCGATACCGGCTGGCCGGTGACAACCCGCACATCATAAGGCGCAGCCAGCACGACCCGATTGAATCCACTGACGGGGAAAGTTCTGTCAGCCGCCAGAGCCGGTGACGCCAGCAGAACCGCCGCGCATAAGGCCGGGGCGCAAAAAGGCCGGACGAAACGGAGTGACAGCAGGGAGGAAGAAACGCGCATGGAGAGTGTCTTTCGGCAATCGAGACCCCTCTCTGCCCCCTTATTAGCAGACAGATCGGCCCGGCACAAACGGGTTATTCACCCCCCTGGCCGGGCCGATTCAGAAAGCGTGCTGGTTATTCGTAATCAGACCCGAGGTTCTGGTTGCGCGGCGGCGCCGCCGCCGTCAGCCGCAGCGCTTCCGCTGAAGCAGCCAGCGAGCCGACTTCATCGGCCACGTCCTCGTCATCGACCTTGACCTTCTGCAGGCCATGAATGATCCGCTCTTCAAGGGCTTGCGGCGTGATGGTGGTTTCGGCGATTTCGCGCAGCGCCACCACCGGGTTTTTATCGCGGTCGCGATCAAGTGTCAGTTGCTCGCCACCTGAAATCTGGCGGGCACGCTGCCCGGCCAGCAGCACCAGCTCAAAGCGATTGGGAACTTTCTCGATGCAATCTTCGACGGTAACGCGCGCCATGGGCCGGAATCTCTCGTAGCTGTGCGGGAAATGCGCGCGGTTGATACCGAAGGGCCGGTTGCCGGTCAAGTTTTTCCGGCCTTGACCCCGATCGCCCACGCCGCTAACGGCAGACCTTCGCATTCGGCCCCGCACGTCTGGTGAAGCGGTGGCCCGGCAATTCCGCCGCGCGGTTCCAGACCATAAAGACGGGCAACCTGCCTGCCAGCGAAGGATGAAAGACCATGTCAAAGCGCACCAGCGCCAAATATAAACTCGACCGCCGCATGGGCGAAAATGTCTGGGGGCGCCCCAAGTCGCCAGTCAACCGTCGCGAATACGGCCCCGGTCAGCACGGCCAGCGCCGCAAGGGCAAGATGTCGGATTTCGGCCTGCAGCTGCGCGCCAAGCAGAAGTTGAAGGGCTATTACGGCGACGTTACCGAAAAGCAGTTCCGCAAGGTTTATGCCGAAGCTGTCCGCATGAAGGGTGACACCTCGCAGAACCTCATCGGTCTGCTGGAGCGGCGGCTGGCGGCTGTCGTCTATCGCGCCAAGTTCGCCCCCACGGTGTTTGCCGCCCGTCAGCTGGTGAACCATGGGCACGTTCTGGTGAACGGTCACAAGTGCAATATCGCTTCGGCGCTGGTGAAGCCCGGCGATGTGATCGAGCTTTCGGAAAAGGCCAAGCAGATGGTGTTGGTGCTGGAAGCCGCCCAGTCGTCTGAACGCGATGTGCCGGAATATGTGGCAGTCGATGGCCTCAGCGCCAGTTACGTGCGCGTGCCTTCGCTTGACGAAGTGCCTTACCCGGTGAAGATGGAACCGAACCTGGTGGTCGAATTCTACAGCCGCTGATCGCACGGCATTCGGGTTTTCGCACCAAAACAATTGGGGGCGGAGAATATTCTCCGCCCCCCATTTGCATGGTCGTCGGCTACAATTCCAAGGCAACCGGCTGGAACTGCCCGCTCGCCCGGTCGAGCACTTTCAGTGTCCCTTCGGCAATGTCGAACAAACAGCCCTCAAGCTTCAACTGTCCAGCCCGCTCGGCTTCGGCAACGAATGGATAGCTGCGCAGATTGTCGATACTGACACGCACCGCTGCCTGTTCCAGCGCGCGCGGCGCATCGATATCAGGCGACAGGGCCGCTGCCGCCTTGACGGCATCGCGGGCCGGGGCAATGAACTCCATCCAGGCGTGAATATGCTGCCCGGCCACCGGGTTATCGAAATCTCCGGCCAATGCCGCAGCAATGCCGCCGCAGCGCCCGTGGCCGAACACGACGATATATTCGACATGCAACTGGGTTACGGCATATTCCAGTGCCGCAGCCACACTCGACTGGCCCTCGATCGCGGCATAGGGCGGCACCAGATTGGCGATATTGCGCAGCACGAACACCTGCCCCGGTGCGGTATCGAATACCAGCGACGGGTCGGTGCGGCTGTCGGAGCAGGCGATGATCATCAGCCGCGGCGACTGGCCCTCGTGCGCCAGCCGGTCATAGCGTTCCCGCTGCTGCCGATAGGAGCCCAGACGGAATCGACGAAACCCAGCAATCAGGGTTTCGAACTCTGTGATGGAATCGTCGGTCCTGCTATCGTCTGCCATGGCGCTGACGTGCCCCAGAACCGCTGAAAACGAAAGAAAAAAGCGGGCGTGTGATGTCACGCCCGCTCCTGGTCAGTGCAAGTGGTGCGGTCAGGCCGCGACGGTGCGGCGGTGCCGCAGCGACGCCCCCACCAGCCCGAAGCCGGCAATCAGCAGCGCCCAGGTGGCCGGCTCGGGGATATCACTGGCAACGAACACCAGCTTCTCATAATCTGTTGAGTCGTTCAGGTATGTAATGTCGTTGATTGAAAAACCGCCAGCTGAGGCCAGCGTATGAACGCACATGCTTGGTGTTTGAGCAAAATAATCACACTGAAATTTTGTGAATGAGTGGCCAGGTAATTTGAAACCCCACGACCAGTTGTCAGAATAGAACCAGTCGGAGCCATTCGAGTTGGTGAACACATTATTATCGTCGGCACCAGTATCAGCGAATGCATCAGCCCATACAGTCTGCGACAGCACAAGCAGGGTGTCAGACCCGGTTTCACGCCCCGCCAGCATCACCCGGCTACCACTGCAGTTGGCCAGCGTAACAGACGCCTGTTCGCCAAAGGGCGTCGCCATAAGGGCGCTGTAGCACAGTGTCCAGCCACCACCGGTCACCGTGGCGATATTGACGTTCAACTGCGGCCCAGTGGGCATATAACTCGCAGCAACTGCCGGAGCTGCCAACGCAAGCAATGCAGCAGAAATCAGAATACGCATGACACCCTCCTTTCGGTGATGGCAGGTAACCAATCACCTTCCCAAGACACGAAGAGTATCGTAACTGAAAACGGCAAGACCATCAACCACGAGCAACAGCATCAGGCGCATGCGCAACCCGCACCAACTGGCGCTGCGTCAACGCACCTCTTTCACCACAGGCTTGCTATCAGGCTGACAGATGCGGCACCGTTTGAGCGGCAGTTCTGCACAATCTGAACTGCCGCTCTACTATGTGATCAGGCCAGCACCCTGTTCTGTTGGCGGCGCCGCAGCGACGCCCCCACCAGCCCGAAGCCGGCGATCAGCATCGCCCAGGTGGCCGGTTCGGGCACAGCCGAGTTCAGATAAAAGGCATGCTCGGAGGAATTGTCCGACCAGTTATTGAAGGTGCCGTCTTCGCTTTCGTGGCCAGTCGCTGTGTTATTCCCGGCCGTCGTCACCCAGTAGATGTCGCTGCGGGCCCAGTTGGAATTGTCTTGAGCATGGAAGCCCAGCCAATAGGTGGTTCCGGCGGTGGCAGTGAAGCCTCCCAGCGAGAACTCGACGGCATAGGCATTGCCACCGCAGCACCACGGGTTGCCCGAGTCGACAGCGGTCGGCATGGCGGAACCAGAAGCCAGAACTGTGCCGGGGCCGCCGGCATCATCGAAGATCCACCAGTTCAGGTTGCCATCCCAGTTCCCGAGGCCTCCAAATCCGCCCAGATATACAACCGCCGATTGAAGGTTGGTGGTTGAGCCGAGTGTGAAATCTTCCGCCTGAACCCAGTGCGTGGCATCGTTTCCACTATTTGTATCCGGAGCGCCATTGTCATAAACGATGGCTGCATTGGCAGCCCCCGCAAATGCCAGGGCCGCAATCAAGGCAACATACCGCATCAAGTCCCTCCTCCTGTTATCAGCAGGTACCTGCCAATGCCAACATATCACCGCAGGCAGGCACAGAAAGCAATATAAATCTAAGGCTCACCTCAAGCTGCCGTCAGCAACCTATGGTGTGAGGCGCCCTGCGATCCCCTGTCAGGCCAACACTCTGTTGCGTTGGCGGCGACGCACCGACACACCCACCATGCCAAACCCGGCAATCAGCAGCGCCCAGGTGGCCGGTTCGGGAACGCCGGGGATCAGCACGCCCTGCCGCACGCTGGCGTCAACCGATTGCAGGTAACGGACGTTGCCAACAGTATAGGGCGCCATCGCCAAATAGGTGGACACCAGCGCGTTAACGGCCGGCGTTGCCGTCGTGAAGCTGGAGTTGGGGTATTCTATCGTCCAGATCGCCACCTGAATGGCTGCCAGATCATGCACCTTCGATGGGTCACCAACAAGGCTGAAACCCAGGGCCGCCAGCCCCTTCATCTGGGAAATCTGCGTTGCCGACAGCAGGTTACCGAAACCGTCTTCGGTTAGGGTGGCATAATTATAGTGATAATTCACCGGCTTCTGCACATTCTTGCCAGCATACAGCTGATGGGCAAGATCAACGCAGAATGCATCAAAATCAACGGCACCCGTCGAATCAAACCCTGTCAATCGAATGATACCAGCACCACTCCCGGACTGGTTGATGTCGCCAGTAACGATCGTGTAAGCGAAATCATAAATGCCGGCACCAGTGATTGTCACATCTGATGCGGAAGCCGGAACCGCCGCCAAAGCCAGCGCCCCCAGCGCTACTGCCCCAAAAGCAGCAGGAACAAATCGCAACCCCACGTTTGCCTCCTGTAACATCGTCAACAACTCGACATAACCAATGTGGGGTAATTACAAACCTGTTGCAAGATGAATATTGTAAATTTTTGTCAGCGGCAAAATTGAAAATTTTATTCCGCAACGATGATTTAAAGAAAAAATATGAGAAATCGGCCAGTTACCACGACCGGCGCAGAACATCATAGGCAGCCTGCGCTGCCTGGAAGCGTGCCGCTGCCTCGGCATCCCCGGGGTTGAGATCAGGATGGTTGGCCTTGGCCATCCGCCGGTAGGCTGCCTTGATGTCTTCACTGCCGGCATCGACGGGAAGCCCCAGCAGTTTGAGGGCATCGCGTTCGGCGCGTGTCCTGCTGCCATCCCCCTCGCCCCATGCCCAGTGGCTGGCACGGCGATAGCCACGTGCGCCGGCGTCTTCGCCTTCGGCCCGGGCCGCCGCCTCTTCAGCGCTCAGAGCGGCGAAATAGTCCCAGCCGCGGTTATATTCGCCGGCATGCTCGACGCAGAAATACCAGCGTTCCGGCCGGTTGGGCGCTTTGGGGGCCGGACAGGTGCCGGGGCGGGTGCACCCCGCCCTGTCACACAGGCGCGGAGCCTCAGCCGCCCGCCCGGCCTCTCCATAGGCCCGCCAGCGGGGAAAGCCCCAATCATTGCTCCGCCGTTGCCGGGACATGGCTCCTCCAGCCCCCAATCCCCACCAGTTGGCCTGCCATTTGGCTCTTTGTCAGCGAATAATGCAATCACCCGACAAAGAGCCTGCCAGGGCGGCTAGGCCGCTTTCGGCGCGGCATTGCGCACGCCGGCATCGACATGCTCTTCAAACTGCCGGAAATTCTCGACGAACATCGATACCAGCCTGGCAGCCGTCGCATCATAGAGCGCCGGGTCGGCCCAGGTTGCGCGCGGGTCGAGAATTTGCGCATCAACCCCCGGAACCGCCACCGGCACCTCGAACCCGAAATACGGATCACGGCGAAACGCGACTTGCTTCAGGCTGCCATCCAGGGCGGCATTCAGCAGCGCGCGGGTCACCTTGATCGGCATGCGGCTTCCAGAGCCATACTGGCCGCCGGTCCAGCCGGTATTCACCAGCCAGCAATCAACGCCGCCCCTGGTGATCCGCTCTTTCAGCAGGTTGCCATAAACCGACGGATGGCGCGGCATGAACGGCGCACCAAAGCAGGTCGAGAATGTCGCCTGCGGCTCGGTGACTCCGATTTCGGTGCCGGCAACCCGCGCCGTGTAGCCGGACAGGAAGTGGTACATCGCCTGATCCGGGGTGAGCCTTGCAATCGGCGGCAACACCCCGAAGGCATCGGCCGTCAGCATTATGACGTTGCGGGGCACCGGCCCCATGTTGTCGCGCGAAGCATTGGGAATGAAGTGGATCGGGTATGAACCGCGGCTGTTTTCCGCAAGGCGGTTGTCGTCGAGATCGATCTCGCGGGTGACGGGGTCGATCACCACATTTTCAAGGACGGTTCCGAACCGCCCGGTGGTCGCGTAAATTTCCGGCTCTGCCGTCGGAGACAGGCGGATCATCTTGGCGTAGCAGCCACCCTCGAAGTTGAAGACGGCGGTATCCGACCAGCCGTGCTCGTCGTCACCGATCAGGGTGCGGCTGGAGTCCGCCGACAGTGTGGTCTTTCCCGTTCCCGACAGACCGAAGAAAATGGCGGTATCGCCATCAGGCCCGATGTTGGCCGAGCAGTGCATCGGCATCACACCCTGCTCAGGCAGCAGGTAGTTGAGAATGCCGAACACCGACTTCTTCATTTCACCGGCATAGCGGGTGCCACCGATGAGAATCAGCTTTTCCGTGAAGTTGACGGCAATCACCGTCTCGCTGCGGCACCCATGGCGCTCAGGGTCGGCCACGAAACTGGGCAGGTCGATGATGCGGTATTCGGCAATGAACTTCTTCAGTTCCTCGGCATCGGGGCGCACCAGAAGCGTGCGGATGAACAGGGAATGCCAGGCATATTCGGTGAACACCCGGACATTCACCCGGTATTCCGGTTGCGACCCGCCGAACAGGTCCTGAACGAACACGGTTTCACGTGTGGCGAGATGGGCCAGAAAATCCGCCTTCAGAGCAGCGAAATGTTGCGGCGATATCGACTGGTTGGTCTTGCCCCACCACACGGTCGACTCAGTCTCGGCATCACGCACCGTGAACTTGTCGGATGCGGCGCGGCCGGTGTGCCGCCCCGTCTCGACCACCAGCGCCCCGTCTTTCGAGAGAACGCCTTCGCGGCGCTGCACGGCCAATTCAACCAGGGCACCAGTGCCGGCATTGTGATGAATGGTTGCACCTGCCGCTATAGCGGCAAAAATCGGATCGGCTGATGTCACGTTGTCGCTTCCTCTTGCTGGCCTGCCGGTCGATCAGGCCTCCAAAGCCCTGCGCTCCTAAACAATAATGGGTAAATTGTATAGCCTTTCCGACATCCCGCTTTGGTAATGGCAGCCCCCCGGTTATAGACAATCGCCATGACCAAAGCACCGCTACCGAGGCCTGACAGTGAAACCGCCCAGCCGGTCGTTGCACTGGTCGACGACGACCGCAACATTCTCACCAGCGTCAGCCTGGCGCTGCAGGCGGATGGCTTCCAGACACGTGTCTATGCCGATGGTGCGGCCGGGCTGCGTGGCTGCCTCGAGAACACCCCCGATCTGGCCGTCATCGATATCAAGATGCCGCGCATGGACGGGATGGAAATGCTGCGCCGCCTGCGCGAAAAATCCGACCTGCCGGTTATCTTCCTGACATCCAAGGATACCGAGATCGACGAGGCGCTGGGCCTTTCCATGGGGGCTGACGACTATATCGGCAAGCCGTTTTCCCAGAGGTTACTGATCGAACGCATCCGGGCAGTGCTGCGGCGCAGCGCCAGCCGCCGCAACCAACGCGATGCCACCGCGACCGATCAGGCGGCCGTCGATCCCATCCGTCGCGGCCGGCTCGAGATGGACCCGGCCCGCCACCGGGTCCGGTGGGGTGGCAAGGATGTGGCACTTACGGTTACCGAGTTCCTGATTCTTGATGCCCTGGTTCAGCGCCCCGGCTATGTGAAATCCCGCGATCAACTGATGGATGTGGCCTATTCCCACGATGCCTATGTCGATGACCGCACCATCGACAGCCACATCAAGCGCCTGCGCAAGAAGTTCCGCACGGTTGATCCGGCCTTCGCCGCCATCGAAACCCTCTATGGCGTCGGGTATCGTTTCGACGTCGTTGACTAGCGGCCAGTGAAAGCGCCCCCAATAGCTCCCCGTCCCATTGCCGCGCAGCCGCCACCGCTGCGGTTTCGGGCGCGCAATTCGCTGATTACCCGCATTCTCATCGTCAATCTCGTTGCGCTCATCACCTTTGCCGGCGCCCTGATCTACCTGCAGAACTTCCGCGCGCGTTTGCTGGAACAGCGCGAGCAGGAGCTGCTGGGGCAAGGCGCCATCATTGCCCAGTTCATCGAGAATCAGGGTATCGAAGGTGCCGAAGCCGCCATTCTCGATATCTCGAACCCTGCCGGAACCCGCGTTCGCCTCTATGACAGCAATGGCAAACTGGTGGCCGACAACTGGCGCAACCCCGCCACCACCCGCTTCCACATGGAAGATCCGGCGTCGCCGGGATTCAACCGCACCTCGGCCATGACGGTTGACCGCATCATGGATTTCCTGACGGGCCAGAACGAATTCCCCCTGCTCGACAACCCGGTCTCCGAGCCGCCCACGGTGTGGCCGGAAGTTCGGGAAGCCGCGCGCACGGGCCATCCGCTGACAGCCGCCCGCCAGACCGCCGACCGGCTGGTGGTGTTGCAGGTTGCTGTGCCGGTATCCAACGGGTCATCGCCTTCTCCGGTCGTGGTGCTGACTGTCGATACCCCCGATGTGGTGGCCATGGTACGGCGGGAACGCGGAAGCACCTTCCTGGTGTTTCTGGGGGTGCTTGCCCTGTCGCTGGCCATGACCTTCTATCTGGCGCGCACGGTGATCGTGCCCCTGCGACAACTGGCGTTTGCCGCCCACCGTGTCCGGCTGGGACGCGCCCGCGAGGTGGTGATGCCACGACTGCCCAACCGGCGCGATGAAATCGGCGGGCTGGCCCGCGCCCTTGCCGACATGACGATCGCGCTCCGCCAGCGGATCGACGCCACCGAAGCCTTTGCCGCCGATGTGGCGCACGAACTGAAAAATCCGCTTGCCAGCCTGCGCAGCGCCGTCGAGGCGCTGGGAAGCGTGCGCGACAAGGCGGCACGCGGGCAGTTGTTCGCTCTCATTGATCAGGACGTGCGGCGGATCGACCGCCTGATCACCGATATCTCGGCGGCGTCGCGCCTGGAAGCCGAATTGTCGCGGGTGAAACCACAGCCCGTCGATCTGGGAGAGCTGGTGGCGGGTATCACCAGTGCCCGTCTCGCCGTTGGGCCGTGGCGGCCCGATGTGCGCCTCGAACTCGACACGCCTCCGGCCGGTTCAGCCATGGTGCTCGCCGATGTCGACCGCCTGTCGCAGGTGATCAATAACCTGGTCGACAACGCCCTCAGCTTCTCGCCGCCCAAAGGCACTATCGCCGTGCAGGTAACGCGACGGGGCGCGCAGGTAGAGCTTTCGGTGATCGACGACGGACCGGGTGTGCCGGCTGAATCCCGCGATGCCGTGTTCGAACGCTTTTACTCGGAACGTCCAGGCGACGAAGCCTATGGCGGTCACTCGGGCCTTGGCCTTTCGATCGCCCGCGCTATCATCGAAGCGATGGACGGCCGTATCCGGGTTTCAGACCGCACCGACGGCAAGGCTGGCGCAGCCTTCCATGTCAGGGTACCCAGCCTGTGACGGCCCCCTCCTCCAACCGCCCGTCGGCCGGTACCGAGCGGCTGCATGGCTCTGCCGTTGCCATCGATGGCATGGGCGTTCTGCTGCTGGGCCAGTCGGGCTCCGGCAAATCCGATCTGGCCCTCAGGCTGATCGATCGCGGCGCCCAGCTGGTGGCTGACGACATCATCGAGGCCGAACAGGAACAAGGCGCCTTGTGGGTGTCGCCGCCACCGCGGCTGGCGGGGCTGATCGAACTGAGGGGGCTTGGCATTCACCAGATCAGCCATTGCCCGCGCGCCCGCGCCATTCTGGCATTCGATCTCGATCGGCCGCCGCTACGCCTGCCCGAAGTCCAGCCGCGAATCATAGCCGGGGTCACGCTGCCGGCATTGCCGCTGGCAGGCCTCGAACCCTCGGCCCCCAACCGGGTCGAATGGGCACTGCGCATCCTGCGGCTCGACGGAATCAACGGGTTTGATGTTGACCGGCATTTCCGGCTATCCAGTCGTGATGCTTGAGGGAGTAGCAGAACGGCCGGCCTTGCTGGTGACCGGTCTTTCCGGCGCCGGAAAGTCAGTCGCCCTCAAGGCTCTGGAAGATGTCGGCTATGAAGTGGTCGACAATCTGCCGCTCAGCCTCCTTGATGTTCTGTTGGGCAGCACGAGCCGTGACAGCCGTCTTGCCATCGGAATTGATGTGCGCACACGCGCCTTCGATCCGGCAATGATCCTCCCGCTCATCGGCGGCCGAGAGCTCAGACCCGACAGCGCCGGAATCTCACCCCGGCGGGTGCGCCTGCTGTTCCTTGATTGCGCCGGCAACGTGCTGGTTCGGCGCTTTTCCGAAACCCGGCGTCGACACCCGCTGGCCCGCGATCGCCCGGCAAGCGACGGCATCGCCATGGAGCGTGAGATCCTGGCACCGCTGCGGCCGGTCGCCGACATGGTGATCGACACCACCGATTTCAGCCCTAACGATCTGCGCAACTTCATCGTCACCCGGTTTGCCGGGGGCGGAACCCAGAAGATGACCATCACGGTCATGAGCTTCGGCTTTGCACGCGGCATCCCGCGCGATGCCGATACCGTGCTCGATGTCCGCTTCCTTGCCAACCCCCACTGGGACGACGCGCTGCGGCCGCTGACCGGTGAAGACCCGCGGGTGCAGCAACATGTCTTTGCCGATCCGGCCTGTAGCCCGGCCACCGAGGCCATCATGAACCTTCTCCTGCTGCTGTTGCCCCGCTATCATGCCGAAGGACGCGCCTACATGACGCTTGCAGTGGGCTGCACCGGCGGCCGCCATCGCTCGGTCGCAGTTGCAACGGCCCTCAGCCAGCGGCTGGCGGCAGCAGGATGGGAGAACAGCCTTGTTCACCGCGATGCGCACAGATTGCCTGAAGGCGCCATCGGCGCCGGACAGACTATGAAAGGAAGCGCCTGAATGATCGGGATGGTGTTGGTCACGCATGGCCGGCTGGCAGCCGAGTTCATCGCTGCCATGGAACATGTCGTCGGTCCGCAGGAACAATGTATCGCCGTTTGCATCGAAGCGCATGACGACATGGAGGAACGGCGCGACGACATTGCCCGCGCCGCCACCGAAGCCGACAAGGGCGATGGCGTGGTGCTGCTCACCGACATGTTCGGCGGCACCCCTTCCAATCTGGCGATCTCGCTGCTGGGGCGCCCCAACCTGGAAGTGATTGCCGGTATCAACCTGCCGATGCTGATCAAGCTGGCGAGCGTCCGCAAAGGCCGCACCGTTACCGAAGCTGTCGATCTGGCCCAGGAAGCCGGCCGAAAATATATTTCCGTGGCAAGCCGCCTGCTGGGTGAGCCGGTATGATCGGCTGCAACAGGTGAAGGCCGGGCCCCTGGAACTGGTGATCGCCAACAAGCGCGGTCTGCACGCGCGGGCGTCGGCACGCTTCGTTACTCTGGCCAGCCAGTATGATGCCGTCGTCACCGTCAGCAAGGATGGCTCGGCCGTAACCGGCACCTCGATCATGGGGCTGATGATGCTGGCGGCGGCGCCGGGCGACCGCATCGCCGTTTCGGCGGAAGGCCCGCAGGCCGAGGCCGCACTGCAGGCGCTGTTGCAACTGGTGCAAAGCAAATTTGGCGAGGAATGACCCCCCGATGACCATGAAATCCACCCTGCTGGTTGCTGCATCGCTATCGATCGTCGCCCCGGTTGCCACACCGCTGTTTTCGGCACCTTCCCTTGCCCAGGCGGCCACAGATGCTGCCAAAGATCCGTTGCGCGGCACCCGCAGTGAATCAGGCCTGCTTCCGGTTCATGTCGATGAGTCCGGCGGCCGGGTGCTGGTGACATTCCCGGCCCCTGGCGCTGGCGGGCTGCTGGGGCGCTATCTTTATGTGACGGCCTTGCGCACCGGAATCGGCTCGTCGCAGATAGGCTTCGATCAGAAACGGGTGGGCGATACCCAGATCATCGCCTTCCGGCGGATCGGAAGCAAGGTGGTGGCCGAATATGAAAACCCGCGGTTTCGCGCCGAGGGTGCCACCGCCGCCGAACAGCAGGCAGCGCGCGACAGCTTTCTCATCACCACCACCTGGGTTGGCGATATCGCTCGCACCAATGCCGATGGCTCGGTGATCGTCGACCTGTCGAAGTTCCTCACCCGCGACGCCATGGGCATTGCACCGTCGCTGAAAGCCGCCAAGGCCGGCGATTTCAAGCTGAGCGCCGATGCCAGCCTCGCCGACCCGGCCGCCACCCGGGTCTTTCCCGACAACATCGAACTCGAAGCGCGGCAGACCTTCGTCAGCGATGCTCCGGCGCCCAGCATCGAAGCCATCTCGCCCGATGGCCGCGCCATCAGCTTTCAGGTTCACCACTCGCTGATCCGCCTGCCGGCCCCCGGCTTCCAGACCATTCCCTTCGATCCACGATTCGGCGGCTTCGCTCAGCAGGTCGTCGATTTCGGCGTGCCGCTGGGCGACAATGTGGTGTCGGGCCTTGCCATGCGCTTCCGCCTGGAAAAGACCGACCCGGCCGCTCCGCGATCGCGCGTGAAAAAGCCCATCGTCTTTTACATCGACCGCGCCGCCCCCGAACCGATCCGCACTGCCCTTGCCGACGGGGTTGGCTGGTGGAAGCAGGCGTTCGAGGCCGCCGGCTATATCGACGCCTTTCAGGTGGCGATCCTTCCCGAAGACGCCGACCCGCTCGACATCCGCTATAACGTGGTTAACTGGGTGAACCGGGCCACGCGCGGCTGGTCGTACGGGCAGGCCATCGCCGACCCGCGCACTGGCGAGATCATAAAGGGCTCGGTGCTGCTGGGGTCGTTGCGCACCCGGCAGGACATGCTGATTTTCGAATCGCTGGTGGGGGCCCACCGCATCGGCACCGGCGGCCCCAACGATCCGGTAGAGGCCGCTTTGGCGCGCATCCGGCAGCTGGGAGCCCACGAAGTCGGCCACTCGCTGGGGTTCGAGCATAATTTCGCCGCCTCTACGCAGGATCGCGCCAGCGTCATGGATTACCCGGCGCCGCGCATCCTCCTGAAAAACGGCAGCCCCGACCTGTCTGACGCCTATGGCGTAGGCCTTGGCGCCTGGGACATGATGACCGTGCGCCGCCTCTATGGCGCCCCACCGCCGGGAACCGACCGCGAATCGTGGCTGGGAGAACAGGCCATGGCTCTGAAAGCCAGCGGCCTGCGCTTCATCGGCGATGCCGATGCCCGCCCCACCAGTGCGGCCCATCCGTGGGCCAGCCTGTGGGACGATGGCCCCGACCCGGCCGCCGAGCTGGCCCGCATGATGGACGTTCGACGGGCAGCGCTTGCCAACTTCGGGCTTGGCGCTCTGAAACCCGGCGAGGCGATGGAGACGCTGCGCCGCAAGTTCGTGCCCATCTGGCTGCTGCACCGCTATCAGGTGGAAGCCGCCGCCAAGCTGGTTGGGGGCGTTGATTTCGCCTATGCCGTCGTTGGCGGAGGCCACGAGGAAGCCACGCCGGTTTCTCCCGCCCAGCAGCGCGCCGCCATCGAGGCACTGATGGCTACCCTGTCTGCCGACAGCCTGCGGGTGCCTGCCACCCTGCCGCCCATGCTGTCGGCGGGGCGCAGCGGCCGGCGTGACCAGCAGTTCGATATCGAGGTGATGGAAACAGCGGGCGGCCCGGTGTTCGACCCGCTGGTGGCCGCTGACGTTGCCGCTACCGTCACGCTCGACCCGTTGCTCGATGCCGGGCGGTTGCAGCGGCTGGCACTTCAGCATCAGGCAAACCCCGCCTCTCCGGGCCCTGACGAACTGCTGGGCCGGCTGACCCGCGACATTGCCCGCGCCTCAGACCCGCTCACCCAGCGGATCGCCACCCGGATCCTGCTGCACCTCGCCCGCCTGGCACAAGACCCGCGCACCCCATCCGGAATTGCCGTATTGGCCGATGACGCGCTGCATACCAGCGCCCGGCAACTGGCCGCTGCCAAAACGGCATGGGGCCGCAGCACGGCACGGCTGCTGGCTGACAACGTGCGGCTGACCGCCGCCGTTGCCCAGTTGCCACAGCGCACCCCGCGCGTTCCACCGGGGATGCCGATCGGCAGCACCGAGGACGACTGGATGGCCGGATACTGAGCGGGATATCGAATGATGGCGGCCGGGCAGGCCCATCCCCCGCGCGGGGGATGGGCGCTGGAACTCAGCCCTCGGCCGGTTCGGAGTTCAGCTGGATATAGTTGGGCAGCCCCTGGTCGGCGATCATCTGCTTCTGGGTTTCAAGGAAATCAATATGGTCTTCCTCGGCCTCGAGGATGGAAACCAGCAGTTCGCGGCTGCCAAAATCCCGTACTTCCTCACAATAGGGGATGGCTTCCTTCAGCAGGGCATGGGCTTCATATTCAAGATCGAGGTCGGCCTGAATGATTTCGGGCACATTTTCGCCGATGCGCAGCCGGTTCAGCGTTTGCAGGTTTGGCAGCCCGTCAAGATAGAGGATGCGGTCCATCAACCGATCGGCGTGTTTCATCTCGTCGATCGATTCTTCATATTCCTTCCTGGCAAGCTTCTTCACGCCCCAGTTGTCTAGCATGCGATAATGCAGGAAATACTGGTTGATTGCAGTGAGTTCGCCTTTCAGCACCGCATTCAGATATTGAATAACCTTCTTGTCTCCCTGCATGATGCCGTCCTCACATTTTCAGATTGTGGCGCCTGTTACGCCTGTTCTGAATAAAATGCAAGAAATATCAGCAAGTTAATTGCAAACGACTTTGCCCATCATTCGCAGTTTGCACACGGCTTCTGTTTTCCCTAATGCCCTCAACCGATGACTGACAAACCCCAGGCGGCAGATTACCGCACCACGATTTTCCTTCCCGAAACCGGCTTTCCCATGAAGGCAGGGCTGGCCTCGACCGAGCCGCGCCTGCTTGGCGAATGGGCGCAATCCAACGCGCACGCAAAGCTGCGCGACCTGCGCCACGGCGCCGCCCGCTGGATTCTCCACGATGGCCCGCCTTATGCCAACGGCGACATGCACCTGGGCCACGCCATGAACCATATCCTGAAGGATCTGGTGGTGCGCACCCGCAGCATGATGGGCTATGACAGCCCCTATGTGCCGGGCTGGGATTGCCATGGCCTGCCGATCGAATGGCGGGTGGAGGAAGAAAACCGCAAGAAGGGCCTGAAGAAAGACGAGATCGACATCCTCGCCTTTCGTCAGCAGTGCCGCGACTATGCCGCCCACTGGGTGGGGGTGCAGCGCGAGCAGCTGAAGCGCCTCGGCATCTGGGGTGACTGGGAAAACCCCTATCTCACCATGAACTTCGAGTCCGAGGCGGTGATCGCCGAGGAACTGATGAAGTTCGCGTCATCAGGCCAGCTTTACCGTGGCGCCAAGCCGGTGATGTGGTCGCCGGTCGAGCAGACGGCGCTTGCCGAGGCCGAAGTCGAGTATGAAGACATCACCTCGACCCAGATCGATGTGGCGTTCGAGATCACGCAAGCCCCCAACGCCCCCGAACTGGTCGGGGCCCATGCCGTAATCTGGACGACGACCCCATGGACGCTGCCCGTAAACCGGGCTTTGGCCTATGGGGAGGATGTCGCCTATCGCCTGTACACTAGCAATGGCCGCCGCTTCGTTCTGGCAGCGGCCCTTGCCGAGCAGGTGGCGACGCGCACCGGGCTGACGCTTGACCCCGGTGCCGATCTGCCGGCAACCGCACTGGCCGGCGCCGTCGCCCGCCACCCGCTGCATCATCTGGGCGGCTTTTTTGCCGAGCCGCGGCCGCTTCTTGCCGGTGATTTCGTGACCACCGATTCCGGCACCGGCCTTGTGCACATGGCGCCCGACCATGGCGAAGACGATTTCCTGTTGTGCAAGGCCTATGGCATCGAGCCGAAGTTCGTGGTTGGCCCCGATGGCACCTATCAGGTGGATTGGCCAGTGGTGGGTGGCCAGCATGTCTATAAGGTGAATGCCCCCGACGGCCCCATCTGCACCGCGCTTTCCGAAGCGGGCGCGTTGCTGGCTGCCAGCGCAGACTACAAGCACAGCTATCCGCATAGCTGGCGCTCCAAGGCCAAGCTCATCTATCGCTGCACGCCGCAATGGTTCGTGGCGATGGACCGCGATCTGGGCGATGGCACCACTTTGCGCAGTCGGGCACTGCAGGCGATCAGCGATACCCGCTGGTTCCCGGCGCAGGGGGAAAACCGCATCCGCGCCATGGTTGAGGGCCGCCCGGACTGGGTGTTGTCGCGTCAGCGTGCATGGGGGGTGCCGATCACCCTGTTCGTGAAGAAAGGCACCGGCGACTATCTGGTCGACGCGGCCGTCAACGCCCGCATCGCCGCCGCGTTTCGCGAGGATGGCGCTGACGCCTGGTGGAGCCGTGATCCGCAGGAGTTTCTGGGCAACGAGCATCGCGCCGAAGACTATGAGCAGGTCACCGATATTCTCGATGTCTGGTTCGATTCCGGCTCGACCCATGCCTTCGTCAGCGAGGCACGGCTGGGGGTCAGCCAGGCGGATCTTTACCTCGAAGGTTCCGACCAGCATCGCGGCTGGTTCCAGTCGTCGCTTCTGGAAAGCTGCGGCACGCGCGGGCGCGCGCCCTACAAGGCCGTTCTCACCCATGGCTTCACCCTCGACGAGCGCGGGCGCAAGATGTCGAAGTCATTGGGCAATGTGATCGACCCGGTGAAGCTGATCACCGAATCGGGAGCCGATGTGCTGCGCCTGTGGGCCGCTGGCGTCGATTTCACCGAGGATGTGCGGCTTGGCAAGGCGATGCTGCAGACCTCGATCGACAGCTACCGAAAGCTCAGGAACACGCTGCGCTATCTGCTGGGGGCGTTATCGGGATTTACCGAAGCCGAAGCGCTTCCTCATGCCGACATGCCGGCACTTGAACGCTATATCCTGTCGCGCCTCGCCGCCCTCGATGCCGAGTTGCGCGCCCATGCCGAGGTGCACGCCTACAATCGCTATACGGCGGCCATCATCGCCTTTGTGAACGCGGATCTGTCCGCCTTCTTCTTCGATGTCCGCAAAGACAGCCTTTATTGCGATGCCTCGGACAATCCCAAACGCCGCGCTTATCGCACCACCTTGGCCACTCTGTTTGATGCGCTCACCCGCTTTCTTGCCCCCATTCTGGTGTTTACCGCAGAGGAAGCCCACCAGCAGCGCCACCAGGGGTCGGTTCACCACCAGACCTGGCTTGCGGTTCCCGCCGAGTGGCGCGATGAAGCGCTGGAAGCGCAGTTCACAAGACTGCGGGCCTTGCGCAGCCTTGCCACCCAGGCGATCGAGCCGATGCGTCGCGCCAAGGACATCGGCGCCTCGACCGAAGTGGCTCTGACCCTGCACCTGAACGACACGGACGACATCGCCCTGGTGAACGACAGCGATTTTGCCGAGCTGGCGATCACTGCCAGTGCAACGGCCGTTCCGGGAGACGGCGAGCCAGCGGTCAGCGTCGCGGTCAGCTCTGACCCGCGCTGTGCACGCTGCTGGCGACACCTGCCCGATGTCGATCCCGAAACCGACCTGTGCCGTCGCTGCGATGCCGTGGTCAACCCGTGAAGCGTATCGCCTATATGCTGGCGGCGCTGGTGTTCGCCGTCGATCAGCTTGTGAAATACTGGGTGCTGCATGTGCTGCGCCTGCCCGAGTTCGACAGCATCGAACTGCTGCCGTTCCTGTCGCTCACCTATGTCGAGAATCGCGGAGTCTCGATGGGGATGCTGACCGCAGGGTCCAGTATCGAGCGCTGGGCGCTGGTGGCGCTGACCGCCATTATCGCCATTGTCGTCGCCCTGTGGATCCGGCGCGAACGCAAGTGGCCGGAATCGCTGGCGCTGGGGTTGGTGCTGGGCGGCGCCCTTGGCAACATCATCGACCGCATCCGCTTTGGTTATGTCGTCGATTTCGTGCATTTGCATGCGGGCGGCTGGTCATTCTATGTGTTCAACGTGGCTGATGCCGCCATCAGCATCGGCGTGGCCGTGCTGCTGGTCAGGGCACTGGTCGGACAGAAAGACAGCAACCGTTAAGGCGGCTGGAAGGATGAAACTGAATATGCGTAACCTGATGATCCTTGCCAGCGCTGCATTCGTGCTGGTTTCGTGCGGCAGGAACTCGATCGACGAGCGCAAGCGCCCCGATGAGTTCGCCGTCAGCCGGCAGGCGCCGCTGGTGGTGCCGCCGGATTTCGCCCTTGCGCCGCCCAAGCCCGGCTCGCCGCGGCCACTGGGGCAAGACAGCCAACAGCAGGCGCTGGAAGCGATGTTCGGCCCCGGCGTACAGCTGCCGCCACGCTCGGCCATTGAAAACCGCGTGCTCGACGCCACCGGCGCAGACAAGGTCGATCCCGGCATACGCAGCTCGGTTACGCAAAAACCCGGCACGGCGCCCACTACCGTCGACAAGGGCACCTTCCTGCGCGAGGTGATGGACGCCCCGGCCGGCACCCGCAACGAAAGTCTGGCCAAGGTGACGACCGGCAACTGATCCGGTCCGCTCGCCCGCCAAGACTTGACTTTTCCGTGCCGCCTGATTAGCGGCCGCAGCATCCCACACGCGACGGGAAACCTTCCGGTGCCGGTGCCACATGCCCGGCTTACCGTCGCGGCGGAGCAACCGGTTAGGAGACTATTGATGCAGAACACCCAACAGGTGTCGATGGCGGCTTTGCTGGAAGCAGGCGCCCACTTCGGCCACCAGACCCACCGCTGGAACCCGAAGATGAAACCCTACATCTTCGGTGAACGCAACGGCATTCACATTCTCGACCTGTCGCAGACGGTGCCGCTGTTCGACCGCGCCCTCGATTTCGTGCGCGCAACGGCCGCCGCCGGCGGCAAGGTGCTGTTCGTCGGCACCAAGCGTCAGGCGCAAGGGCCGATTGCCGAGGCAGCCCGCCGGAGCGACCAGTATTTCGTCAACCACCGCTGGCTGGGCGGCATGCTCACCAACTGGAAGACCATCTCGGGCTCGATCAAGCGCTACAAGACCCTTGAAGACCAGCTTTCCGGCGACACGCACGGCTTCACCAAGAAGGAAGTGCTGAAGATGACCCGCGAGCGCGACAAGTTCGAGGCGTCGCTGGGTGGTATCCGCGACATGAACGGCCTGCCTGATCTGATGTTCGTGGTCGACGTCAACAAGGAAGACCTGGCGATCAAGGAAGCCAATGTGCTGGGGATCCCGGTGATCGCCATCCTCGATTCGAACACCGATCCGTCGAACATCGCCTTCCCGGTGCCCGGCAACGACGACGCCGCCCGTGCCATTCAGCTGTATTGCGATGCCGTTGCCGACGCCGTTCTGGCCGGCAAACAGGGCCGCATGGCCGATCAGGGCGTCGACATCGGCGCGCTGGCCGATCCGGAAGCGGAAGTCGCTCTGGAAGCCTGAGTTTTTTGCGGGTTCCCTGATCCGGGCCCGAACGAATCTGACGGGACTGCGCCTTCGCGCAGTCCCCCATTCTATCTGAAGAGGAGCCAAGCCATGGCCAACATCACTGCCGCCCTTGTGAAAGAACTGCGCGACCTGACCGGCGCGGGCATGATGGATGCGAAGAAGGCGCTTGTCGAAGTCGAGGGTGAAATCGAAAAAGCCATCGACTGGCTGCGCGCCAAGGGTCTGGCCGCTGCCGCCAAGAAAGCCAGTCGCACGGCCGCCGAAGGGCTGGTGGGTGTGGCAGTGTCGGGCAACCGCGGCGCCGTC
Organism: Sphingomonadaceae bacterium; assembly: GCA_039808025.1. GTDB lineage: Bacteria > Pseudomonadota > Alphaproteobacteria > Sphingomonadales > Sphingomonadaceae > Sandaracinobacteroides. The sequence continues at coordinate 236,037 of JBDHSK010000002.1, forward strand.
GTCGAAGTGAACGCCGAAACCGATTTCGTCGCCAAGAATGCCCAGTTCCAGACCTTCGTGAAGGACGTTGCCGGTGTCGCCCTTGCCAAGGGTGACGACGTAACCGAGCTGCTGGCGGCCAGCTATCCGGCCGGCGGCGGCAGCGTGCAGGATGTGCTGACCCACAATATCGCCACCATTGGCGAACAGCAGGTGGTGCGCCGCGCCCGGGTTCTCGAGGCAACCGGGGTGGTCGCCTCGTATGTTCACAATGCCGCCGCCCCCGGCCTTGGCAAGATCGGTGTGCTGGTCGCCATCGACAGCGACATCACCGACAAGGAGGCGCTGGCCCAGATCGGCAAACAGGTCGCCATGCATGTGGCCGCTGCCAACCCGATCGCCGTCTCGGTCGAGGATATCGACCCGGCCCTTCTCGAGCGCGAACGCGCCATTGCGGCTGAAAAGGCCGCAAGTTCAGGCAAGCCGGCCGACATCGTCGAGCGGATGGTTGACGGCGCCGTCAAGAAGTTTGCCGGCGAACAGGCGCTGCTCAGCCAGGTGTTCGTGGTCGATGGCAAATCAAAAGTGGCGGATTTCATCGCCTCGGAAGCCAAACGCCTGTCGGGCAACCTGCTGATCGCCCGCTTCGTGCGCTTCCAGCTTGGCGAAGGCATTGAAAAGGCCGAAAGCGATTTCGCAGCCGAAGTGGCGGCCGCTGCCGGCAACGGCTGAATGGCCGCCGGTCACCCGGCCCGCAATGAGCGTCGTTCACGATTGTTGCGGGGCGAGCCCGGCCCTTTCTGCCCACATGATGGCCCCGCTGTTACCAGATGGGGTTGAGCCGGCGCGCCGACCCGGCTAATCGCCAGACAGTCTGTGTCACCCCGAAAGGCCACCATGTCCCGCCCCCCGTTCAAGCGACTGCTGTTGAAACTCTCCGGAGAGGTTCTGATGGGTGCCGGGCAATTCGGCATCGACACCGAAACGACAGCGCGGATCGCTGCGGAAATCCGGTCGGTCCGCGAAGCCGGCTATGAACTGTGCATCGTTGTGGGTGGAGGCAACATCTTCCGCGGGCTGGCAGCTGCGGCGCGCGGGTTCGATCGCGCCAGCGCTGATTACATGGGCATGCTGGCAACCATCATGAACGCGCTTGCCATGCAGAACGCGCTTGAGGATATCGGTGTCGACACGCGGGTCCAGTCGGCGATCCCCATGGCTGCCGTCTCGGAGCCCTATATCCGCCGCCGGGCCGTGCGCCACATGGAAAAGGGCCGGGTGGTGATCTTTGCCGCCGGCACCGGCAACCCCTTCTTCACAACCGATACGGCCGCAGCGCTGAGGGCCGCCGAAATGGGCTGCGACGCCCTGTTCAAGGGGACGTCCGTCGATGGGGTTTACGATTGCGACCCCAAGCACAATGCCGCCGCCACCCGCTATGACGCCATCAGTTTCGACAAGGTTCTGAACGACAATCTCAAGGTGATGGATGCGGCCGCCATCGCCCTTTGTCGCGAAAATGATATCCCGATCGTCATCTTCAATATCCGCGAGCCCGGCAATCTGGCCCGTGTTCTGGCCGGCCAAGGAACGGCCACCACCGTTGGGTTACCCGATCTGGCCGCCTAATTACGGCCCGGTTCATTCCATTCTGGGGAGCAGACGCAGACATGGCTGATTTCAATGCAACCGCCACCAAATCCGATCTCGAGCGTCGGATGCACGGGGCTGTCGAAACGCTGAAAAGCGATCTCGCCGGCCTGCGCACCGGCCGCGCCTCCACCTCGTTGCTCGATCCGGTAACGGTGGAAGTCTATGGCAGCAACATGCCCCTGAACCAGGTGGCAACCGTCACCGCGCCGGAACCGCGAATGCTTTCCGTACAGGTGTGGGACAAATCGAATGTGCTTCCGGTAGAGAAGGCCATCCGCTCGGCCGGCCTTGGCCTCAACCCCATTTCCGAGGGCCAGACGCTGCGCCTTCCCATCCCCGATCTGACGGAAGAACGCCGGCGCGAGCTTGCCAAGCTGGCGGCCCAGTATGCGGAACGTGCCAAGGTCGCGATCCGCAATGTTCGCCGGGATGGCAACGACGCCCTGAAAACGGCGGAAAAAAAGAGCCAGATCAGCGAGGACGAGCGCAAGCGCCTGGAAAATGACGTGCAGAAGCTGACCGACAAGGCCATCGCTGAGGCTGATGCCGTGGCGGCCGCCAAGGAAAAGGAAATTCTCGGCAAGTGAAATGGCTGCGGCCTGCCCGCCCCGCGGCTGACAAGGCCGGGGATGCCATGCCAACGCCAGCGATCTCTGGCGGCCCGCAGCATGTCGCCATCATCATGGACGGCAACGGCCGCTGGGCCAAGGCCCGCCATCTGCCACGGCTGGCCGGTCACAAGGCCGGAGTGGACGCCGTACGGCGGGTGGCCCGCGCCGCCCCCGAACTGGGCATCAAGACGCTCACCCTCTATGCCTTCTCGTCCGAGAACTGGCGGCGTCCGGCTGACGAAGTCTCCGACCTGATGAGCCTGCTGCGCCACCACCTGCTGGCCGAACTCGAGGAGCTCAACAAGAACGGCGCCCGCCTGTCGCTGATCGGCAACTGGCGGCAGCTGAACGCCGATGTGGTGGAACGGCTGGAACATGCCGTGGAAGCCACCCGCCATAACCGGCGTTTTCAGCTGGTGGTGGCCCTGAACTATGGCGGTCAGGATGAAATCACCCGGGCCGCCCGGCAACTGGCGGAACGCGTGGCTGGCGGCAGCCTCAGTCCGGACGATATCACACCCGACCTCATCGAGGGGCTGCTCGACACCTCCAGCCTGCCTCCACTCGATCTCATCATCCGCACATCCGGAGAACAGCGGCTTTCCAATTTCCTGCTGTGGCAGGCCGCCTATGCCGAACTGTGGTTCACCCCCAGATTGTGGCCCGATTTCGATGCAGACCTGCTGCGCGAAGCCGTGGAAGCCTATGCCGGCCGGGAACGACGTTTTGGCGGGCGCTAGCCTCGGCAGCGGCCTGAAGGCTCGCATCGTCAGCGGCGTGGTGTTGCTGGCGGTGGCCATCACCGCCATCTGGCTGGGGGGCCTGTGGTTTGCGGTGCTGACGGCCGTCACCGTCATGCTGGTGCAATGGGAATGGGGGGCAATGCACGCCATTGCTCCGCGCGCGCGCATCGGCGCGCTTGTTCTGCTGGCGGCGATCTGCTGGCTCAGCCTGCGCGGACACCCGCAACAGGCGCTGTGGTTGCTGGCCTCGGCGATGGCGGCCACCCTGCTGCTGGCGGCAGTCGCCCGTCAGCAGGCTGCCGCGATCCTGGCGGGGCTGGCCTACGCCGGCCTTCCGGCTATCGCCCTCATCTGGATGCGTTCGATGCCTGATGGCCTGGTTCTGGTGTTGTGGACGTGCGCCGTGGTGTGGGCGACTGATATTTTTGCCTATTTTGCCGGCCGCGCCATTGGCGGGCCGAAAATCTGGGTGGCCATCAGCCCCAAGAAAACCTGGGCAGGGCTTGCCGGCGGCATGGTGGCGGCAGCGCTGGTTTCGCTGGCGATTGGCCGTGCGGCAGCATGGCAGTGGCCGGTGGCTTCCCTGCTGGCCGCCGGGGCCGTGCTCGCCAGTATTGCCCAGGCAGGCGATTTCTTCGAAAGCTGGCTGAAGCGCCGGGCCGGCGTGAAAGACAGCGGCAATCTGCTGCCCGGCCATGGTGGCCTCATGGACCGGGTAGATGGGCTGATCCCGGTATCGTGCGCCATTGCCCTGCTGGCGGCCCTCGTATGAAACGGCTCGCCATTTTCGGCGCCACCGGATCGGTGGGTCAATCGACGCTCGATCTGGTGGCCCGCAATCCGGACCGCTTCGCCGTGGCGGTGCTGACCGCTGGACACAACTGGCAGCGCCTTGCGGACCTCGCACTGCAGTTCCGGCCAGAGCGCGTCGCCATCGCCGACACGCAGGCCGTCGCCCCCTTGCGCGAGGCGCTGGCAAATCAGGGCATTGCCGTCAGCGGGCCAGAGTCATTCGTTGATCTGGCAAGCGAACCGGCCGACCTGATGATGGCGGCGATCGTCGGTGCGGCTGGCCTGCCCCCCACCCTCGCCGCCTTGCGCGCCGGCACCACGGTAGCGCTTGCCAACAAGGAAGCGCTGGTATGCGCCGGCAGCCTGATGACGGCCGCTGCCAGGGCTTCAGGCGCCAATCTGCTGCCGGTCGACAGCGAACATAACGCCATTTTCCAGGTGCTCGACAACCTGAGCCGCGTCCGCCGCATCACCCTGACGGCTTCAGGAGGGCCATTCCGCCAGACATCGCGTGCCAACATGGCACATGTCACGCCGGCACAGGCGGTGCGCCACCCCGTCTGGTCGATGGGTGCCAAAATCTCGGTGGATTCCGCCACCTTGATGAACAAGGGGCTGGAACTGATCGAAGCCTACCACCTGTTCGGCGTGCGGCCCGACCAGCTCGACGTGCTTATTCACCCGCAAAGCATGGTGCACGGGCTTGTCGAATATGTCGACGGGTCACTGCTCGCACAACTGGGATCGGCCGACATGCGGGTGCCGATCGCCCATGCGCTTGCCTGGCCGGAACGCATCGAAACCCCGGTCGAGCGTCTCGATCTCGCCCGGGCCGGGCGACTCGATTTCGAGGCCCCCGACCGCGAGCGTTTCCCGGCGCTGGCACTTGCCGAAGCGGCACTCGCTGCCGGCGGCTGCCGCCCCTGTGTGCTGAACGCCGCCAATGAAGTGGCGGTTGCCGCCTTCCTGGCAGGCCGGATCGGCTTCCTCGATATCGCCGATGTGGTGGCCGAAACCCTGGCCGACCGCCCGCCGGGAACGGTTGCCACCCTCGATGACGTGACCGAGGCCGACATGGCAGCCCGCGCAGCCGCCGAACGGTTCGTCGCAGCCCGTGCCGCCCGTTCATCCTCTACACACAGTCTTGCCTGTTAGGCTCGCTTGATGTCGTATCTGCCCAGCCCCGGATTTCTCCAGACCGCAGTCATCTTCCTGGCTGTGATCTCGGTGCTCGTTTTCGTGCACGAATACGGACACTTCAAGGTGGCACGCCTGCTGGGCATCAGGGTTGAAACCTTTTCGGTGGGGTTCGGCCACGAAATCGCCGGCCGCACCGACCGCCACGGCACCCGCTGGAAGCTGGGGTGGATACCGCTTGGCGGTTATGCGAAATTCGCCGGAGACGCCGACCCGTCGAGCCGCCCCGACCCTGGCGCCGCCAGCCTTCCGCCCGATCAGCAGGCTGATCTGTTCCAGTTCCGGCCCCTGTGGCAGCGCGCCCTGGTAACCTTTGCCGGCCCCGCCATCAATTTCCTGTTCGCCATCCTGCTGTTCGCCGGGTTTTTCATGCTCTACGGGCAGCAGGTCACACCGCCAGTTGTCGGAGCCGTTGCCCCCGGCACCCCGGCCGCGGCTGCCGGCCTGCAACCGGGCGACCGCTTCGTGTCGGTCGATGGCCAGACCACCACCCGCTACGAACAGCTGATGCGGATCATCGCCACCAACCCCGGTACGCCAATCGAGGTCGTGGTGATGCGCGACAACCGGCAGATCACGCTTGACATCACCCCGAAGCTTATCCGCGAGACCGACATTTTCGGCAATGAATACAAGCGCGGGTTGCTGGGTGTCACCTCTACCACCGAAGTTCATGTCGAACGGATGGGGCCAATCAAGGCTCTGTGGCAGGGCGTCGTCGAGACGTGGGACACCACCCGCATGATCGCCGATACCCTGTGGCAACTGGTATCGGGGCGGCGCACCATCGACGAACTCGGCGGACCACTGAAGATCGCGCAATTCTCGGGCCAGACCGCCACGCTGGGTGCGGGGGCGATGATCGCGTTCATGGCGCTTATCTCGATAAACCTCGGGTTCATCAACCTGCTGCCAATTCCAGTGCTGGACGGAGGCCATCTGTTCCTTTACGCGCTCGAAGCTGTTCGTGGCCGGCCGCTTGAGCCGAAGGTGCAGGAATGGGCATTCATGTCGGGGTTCGCATTATTGATGACCTTCATGCTGTTCCTCACCTGGAATGACCTGCGCTCGTTCGGGCTGTGGGCGCATCTGGCGGGTGGCAATGGCTGAGCGGACGTTAGGACAAAGGACATGATGACACGATGCTGGCCCGCCCGGTGACCCCCTGCCTGACCATGCCACTGCGCGCGTCGCTGTTGTCACTGCTGCTGCTCGGCACGGCGCCAGCCTCGCTGGCGCAAACCGCCCGGCCCTCGCAGCCAGCCGGCCCCGCCGCAACCCCTGAGGCTCCGTCAGCACCGGCAGCAGCACCAGAGCCTCAGCGCACCATCCAGTCGATCAACGTCGTCGGCAACGAGCGGCTCGAGGCCGACACCGTGCGATCCTACATCGATATCCACCCCGGCGATCGTTACGATCGTGACCTGCTCGACCGGTCGTTGAAGGCATTGTTCGCAACCGAACTGTTTGCCGACGTGCAGATCCGCGACGATGGCGCCGGCAACATCACCATCGATGTCCGTGAAAACCCGGTCATCAACCGGGTGATCATCGAAGGCTCCAAGCGGGTGAAGGAAGACAAGATCCGCGAGGAGATCAAGGTAGCGCCCCGGCAAATCTTCACGCGCAGCCGCGCGCGTGCCGACGTGGCGCGGATCCTTGAGCTCTATCGCCGATCGGGGCGGTTTGCCGCCCGGGTCGAGCCCAAGATCATCCAGCTGGAGCAAAACCGCGTCGACCTGATCTTCGAGATCACCGAAGGGCCGAAATCAAAAGTCCGCCAGATCAACATCATCGGCAACCACGAGTTCTCCGACAAGAAACTGCGTGGCGAGATGGTGACCCGGCAGGCGCGTCCCTTGCGCATCTTCACCTCGAACGACACCTACGACCCTGATCGACTGGCCTACGACCAGCAGAAACTGCGGCAGTTCTACCTGACCGAGGGCTATGCCGATTTCCGCGTCGTATCATCAGTTGCCGAACTGACACCTGACCGCCGCGATTTCATCGTCACCTATGTGGTCGACGAGGGCGAACGCTACAAGTTCGGCAAAGTCGATCTTGAAAGCCAGATCCGCGACGTGAAGGCCGAGAATTTCAAGCGCCTGCTGCCGATGAAGGAAGGCGACTGGTACAATGCCAAGATGGTGGAAGACACCATCGATTCCCTGACGGAAGCCGTTGGTCTTCTGGGCTACGCCTTTGCCGATGTCCGCCCGAATTTCGAGCGCGACAAGGACAAGCGCGAAATGAACATCACCTTCGTGGTGAATGAAACGCCACGCGCCTATATTGAATCGGTCACCATCAACGGCAATACCCGCACGCGCGACGAAGTCATCCGTCGCGAATTCCGTCTTGCCGAAGGCGACGCGTTCAATTCCGTCAAGGTCAAGCGGTCTCGCGACCGTATCCAGAGCCTTGGTTTCTTCCAGGAAAAACTGGAGATCAAGGAAAACCCCGGCTCGGCGCCCGACAAAGTGGCCCTGCAGATCGATGTCGAGGAACGGCCAACCGGCTCACTGCAACTTTCTGCCGGTTACTCCAGCCTTGAAGCTTTCATTTTCAGCTTCTCTATCGAGCAGCGGAACTTCCGTGGCCGAGGCCAGACGGTCAACCTGTCGGCCAACATCAGCAGCTACTCGAAATCCGTGGTGCTCGGCTTCGTCGAACCTTATCTGTTCGACCGCAACCTGGCGCTTGGTTTTGATATTTTCCGGAAAGACTACAACAGCTTCACCTGGAACAACGACGGTGGCCGTCGCACCACCTACGAACAGACCACCACCGGCTTCCAGGTGCGCGTTGGAACCAACATCACGGAATTCTGGCAGGCCCAGCTGCGCTATGGGCTGTCGCGCGACAAGGTTGGCCTTGCCCCGGAATATTTCACCGATGGCAAGTGCGACCCACTGATTGCCGGCCGCTATCTGTGCGACGCCCTTGGCACCTACACCACCTCGGCACTCGGCTACTCGCTGATGTACGACAATCTCGACAACCGGTTGCGACCCAGCCGTGGCCAACGGCTGGTCATCAATCAGGATATTGCCGGACTTGGCGGAACGGTGAAATATGTCCGCAGCCGGATCAACTACGACCGTTACTTCCGCCTGCCGGGCAACTTCATCCTCAATATTGGCGGTGAAGCCGGCAATATTTTCGGGCTGGGCGGTCAGGATGTCCGCTTAAGCGAACGCTTCTACCTCGGTGAGCCACGGTTCCGCGGATTTGCCATTCGCGGGGTCGGGCCGCGGATCATCCGCAAATACCGGGATTCCGATGGCAATCTGGCCACTGATGAAAAGCAGTGGAGCGATGATTCGATCGGAGGCAAAAATTATTATCTGGGACGTGCCGAGGTGGAAGTCCCGCTTGGCTCGGCCGGGCGGGAAATGGGTCTGCGGCCATCGATTTTCGTCGATGTCGGTGCGCTCTGGAACGTCACGGTTCCGGAACTGCTCGACATTCCCAACAAGACAACCACGGTCTGCACCGATCCGGCCAAGCCCGAAACCTGCACGACAACCACCACCACCGGGTTCAAGGAATTCGCCTATGGCAATTCGTCGGCGCCGCGGGTATCAGTCGGCATCGGGGTTTCCTGGAATTCACCGTTCGGGCCATTCCGCTTCGATCTCGCCAAAGCCATAAAAACCGTCGAGGGTGATGATACCCAAGTATTTCAGTTCAACGTAGGAACGCAATTCTGATGACCAAAACCATGAAGGCTGCCCTTGCAGCAGTAATGCTTGCCGGTATTTCCGCCCCGGCCGTCGCACAACAGCTGTCGCCAGCGGTTATCGTGATCGTCGACATGGAGCGCATCGTCAACGACAGCGCCGCCGGCAAGCAGGCCGGCACCGAAATCCAGGCCAAGGTCACCAGCCTGCAGGCACGGGGCACGACCTTGCAGACCCAGCTGAAGACCGAGGCCGAAGCCATCCAGACCGGCCAGGCCAACAAGTCGCTGGCGGGCGCCGCGCTTGAACAGCGTGTTCAGGCATTTGGCCAGAAGCAGCAGCAGGCCCAGCAGGAACTGGCCCGCCTTGAAAGCGACATTCAGCGTTCGCGCCAGTTCGTGATCAAGCAGATCACCGACGCCGCCAACCCGATCATCACCACCATCATGCGCGAGAAGGGCGCGAGCATCGCCCTTGCCGAAGGCGCAACCCTGCAACACAGCGCCTCGCTCGATATCACCAATGATGTCGTCGCCCGCATCAACACCAGCCTGCCGCGGGTGTCCACCACGCCACCAGCAGCTCCGGCGGCTCCGGCAACTCAGCCAAAATAATCCGATGGCTTCGGGCACCCTCGACGTGGGAGCGGTGATGGCCTGCCTGCCACACCGCTTCCCCATGCTGCTGGTCGACAAGGTGGCGGAACTGGTCCCGGGCGAGCGCATCGCCGCGATCAAGGCCGTCACCATCAACGAACCCTTTTTTCAGGGGCATTTCCCCGGTCGGCCGATCATGCCCGGCGTCCTCATTGTCGAGGCACTGGCGCAGGCGGCCGGCGTGCTGGCCGTGGAAACCCTCGAACTGCGGGGCTCTGGCAAGCTGGTCTATTTCATGGCCATCGATGGCGCCAAGTTCCGCAAACCCGTTGAGCCGGGGTGCCTGCTGCGTCTTGAGGCATCCTTCATTCAGCGCCGCGCCCGCGTGTGCAAGTTCGCGGGCCGCGCACTCATCGATGGGGAACTTGCCTGCGAGGTGGAGTTCACTGCCATGATCGCTGACCCGCCGGCCACCCCGCAACCATAGCACTGAACGATTGCCCTTGGGCGGCCTGCCCGAACCATCGCCACCGCCACGGGCAGCCGACCTCCTAGGGATACACAGCTGAAACCGCCACTTCCTCGGGTTGCTGATGCAGCCACGACGCGACGATGCGGGCGATTTTCGCGGATGCCTCGCCATCGCCAAACGGGAAAGACGGTGCCGGTCGTGGCAGGGCAAGTGCGGCGATTACGGATTTGTAAATGGCGTCGGCAGACAGATCGACCAGTTGCGACAGGCCGCAATCAATGGCCTCCGGTCGCTCAGTGGCCTCTCGCAGCACCAATGTTCTAAGGCCCAGCGATGGCGCCTCTTCCTGCAGGCCGCCCGAATCGGTCAACAAAAGATCTGCCTGCTGCAGCAGCCATGCCATCGATTGATGATCAAGCGCCTAGGCCAGTTGCACATTTGCCCTGTCTCCCAGCACCGCGCGCAGCGCCTGTTGCACCTCGGGATTGGGGTGCATGGGAATAACGATCCGTGCCCGCCCTTCCTCGGCCAATCGTGCCATTCCCTGCGCAATCTGAATCAGGCGCGCGCCGATATTCTCGCGCCGGTGCACGGTGGCGACCACCAGTGGCAACCCTGTTCGCAGAACCAGCGGCAACCGCGCTGACATCTGCGCATCGAGTGCCGGGTTGCTGTTGGCATGCTCCAGCACATGATGAAAGGCATCCACACCACTGTTGCCGGTGACATGGATCGTTTCCGGCCGCACCCCCTCGCGCATCAGGGCCTCGGCGGCCCGCCTGGTCGGCGCGAAATGCAGGGCCGCCAGCCGCGAGATCAGGGCGCGCTGGAGTTCTTCGGGAAAAGGCTCGGCAAGGTCTCCGGTGCGCAGACCTGCTTCGACATGGGCAAGCGCCACCCGCGAATAGGCAGCTGCCAAGGCGCCGGCAAAAGCCGAAACAGTATCGCCCTGCACCACCACCAGTGCCGGCCGCCGCTGTTGCAACAGGTTCCCGACCGCTGCCACAATCGCCGCCAGGCTGGAAGGAAGCGACATGCCCGGCGTGCATGCCCGCAGTTCATGATCAGGGCGCAGCCCTGATTCCCGCAACATCATCGGCAACAGATCAGGGTGCTGGCCAGTATCGGCAATCTCGACAGGCAGACCCTTCTGCCGCAGGGCCCTGATCACCGGCGATAGTTTGATGGCTTCCGGACGAGTTCCGCAGATAACCAGAACGGTCGCGTGGCTGTGCATCTAAGCATACGCCTGCCCGATCGAGCCCTCCTCCCGATCGCGTTGCAACCCTGAGGCGGAACATTAGATGAAAAAAACCTGTGGTCAACACTGTGTATATTGATGCCTGCCCGGGAACACCCCGTTTCCTGCCACCTTCTGCAACAGACTTGCATTAGCCCGCGTTATTGCATATGTATCGCAACAGCGCCCCAATCGGCGCTGAACGGGAGAGATTCGGCGATGATCGTCTGTTCCTGCAATGCCCTTCGCGAAGCCCAGGTCCGGGAAATGGCGCGCAGCGGCGCACGCTGTGAAAAGCAGGCCTATCGCGATCTCGGCTGCCGGCCGCAGTGCGGCCAATGCCTGCCGTTCGCTCGTCAGATCGTCCACGACGAAGCCGCCCGTCTGGCAGGCTGACCGCCGGCTGCCCCCCGCTATTCCATTGCGGTCAGCATCCGCCTCGCCGCGGCAGCATCGTGCTTTACCTGAGCCTGCAACGCCGCCAGCGACGGCAGTTTACGCTCTGGCCGGATATAATCGATCAGTTCGACAGCGATAGCCTGCCCGTACAGATCACCGGACCAGTCGAAAATCCAGCTCTCCAACAGTTCCTCGGCAACCTCGAACATCGGGCGGATACCAAGGTTGGCAACACCATCATGGCGGCTGCCATCGGCCAGTTGCACCTTCACGGCATAAACACCATAACGCGGACGCTGATACCCCCCCAACGTCTGGTTGGCAGTGGGCACGCCAATGGTGCGCCCCAGTTTCTGGCCGCCAATCACCGGGCCAGTGATGGTGAAGGGACGCGACAGCAACCGGGCAGCCTCGCGCGGATCGCCGGCGCGCAGAGCCTCACGGATACGGGTTGACGACACCGCCAAGCCGCCATCGTCAACGCCGGTTATGGCAGTGGCTGTAAACCCGAGTTCGCGACCGAAACGCACCAGATCTGCCGCATGCCCGTCGCGTCCCTTGCCAAAGTGGAAATCCTCGCCGGTTACCACATGGGAAATCTGCAGTCGGTCGGCCAGCCAGACGCGGGCGAAATCAGCAGCGGGAAGACTTGCCAGCGCCCGATCGAAGGGAATGACTACCGCGCCATCCACACCCAGCCCGGCCATGATCGTCAGCTTCTGCGCGATGGTGGTAAGGGCAAACGGCGGCGTGTCAGGCCGAAAAAACACTGACGGATGCGGATCGAACGTTGCCACCAGCGCCGGGCGCCCCTGCTGGTGGGCATGGCAAACAGCAGACCGGATCACTGCCTGATGACCCAGGTGCACGCCATCGAAATTGCCCAGCGCCAGTGCCCCCCCCGCCAGATGGGCGGGAACTGCCGTCAGCGGGTCGATCCGTTCCATCAGCGGTCCGGATCGGGCGCCAGGCGACGCCAGGTTTCAAAGGTCATGGCAGGCTCTGCCGTCAGCAACGCCTCGCTGCCAACCCGTTCCCACCAGTTCTCGTCGAGCGGTGGCCAGAAGGCATCACCCGGCGGGTTGATATGCATTCGGGTGATTTCCGCACGGGTCGCCAGTGGGAGCCACTGGGCAAAAACCTCGCTGCCGCCTATCACCATGATCGCTGCCTTATCGACATCCTGCGCTTCGGCAGCGCTGAGGGCGGCATCGACGCCGCCAACCGCAGTCACCCCATCGGCTGTCCACCCGGGGTTGCGGGTAATCACGATATTGTGGCGCCCCGGCAGCGGCCGGCCGATCGAATCGAACGTCTTGCGACCCATGACGACGGGGTGCCCCATGGTGAGCGCCTTGAAACGGCGCAGATCAGCAGGCGCATGCCAGGGCATGCCACCCTGATAGCCGATGACGCCATTGTCTGCCACCGCCACCACCACCACGACTTCGCGCCGCAGGTCAGCCGCCATGCAACCCTCGCATCGCCACGGTCAGGCGGCTGACAAAGCACAGATAATAAAGGCCGAATACAGCAGCGGCAGCAGTTGTCACAAGCTCGAACAGCCAGCGGCCAATGCCCCAGCCCATGGTAGGTTTCGAAGCGATAACCGTCCCCACCACGCCCATCGCCGCCCCCAGGCCGACAAACACCACCGACAACAGCAGGAAGGCGCTGATCAGCAAGGCGATCATTCCCAGCACCCGTAACGACCGGCCACTGGTCAGCGCCCAGCTTTCCTGCATGGCCTTCACCGGATCGGGCTCGGTGGTGGCAACCAGCGGCAGGGCCGAAACGAACCGCGCCATCATCCAAAGGCCAGGCACGATGAACAGCAGAAGCCCCACCCCCACGGCAATCGCCTGGACCAGCGAGACGTCTATGGCCGGCAACAGGCGAGAAGCAGCCAACCGCAGAATTTCGCCAAGCCGAAACCCCGCCGTGCCGTCGTGGATGGCCAGAAAATAGATCACCATCTGCCCGGCGATCCCCGCCACCATCACCAGCGGCAGAACCAGCACATCCAGCAGAGCTTCGGGGCCGGTGAACAGATCCTTGGGCGACCGGTCACCGATCTGCCACGACATCAGCAGTTGCGGCAGGAACAGGAACATGCCGACAACCGGAAGCATCAGTTCAGCGTGACGTCGGACAATTGCTTGTGTTTCTTCCCACAAGACATGGAATTGCAACGACCCTGCTGTCTGCCTCACGCTGGCCGGCAATCAGCTGACAGAGGGATTGCAGGATTCCAGAAGGGTCTGCAGCTCGCCCGCCTCGAACATCTCCATCATGATGTCCGAGCCGCCGACAAACTCACCCTTGACATAGAGCTGCGGAATAGTCGGCCAGTCGGAATAGGCCTTGATGCCCTGGCGCACTTCCTGATCCTGCAACACATCCACCGAATGGAACGGGCGTCCGACATGTTCGAGTATGGCGACCGCCCGACTGGAAAAGCCGCACTGCGGGAACATCGGCGTGCCCTTCATGAACAGCACCACGTCATGACTTTTGACGATCTCGTCGATCCGCTGGCTGGTTACATCCATCTGGTCTGCCATTCACTTCACTCCTGAACTGCAGTCGTCAGCTGCAAGGCATGCAGCACGCCGCCCACGCGCCCGCCAAGGGCGGCATACACCAGCTGATGCTGCTTCACCCGCGACAGACCTGAAAACTGGGGCGCCCGCACGTGGGCCGCCCAATGATTGTCATCGCCGGCCAGATCCGTCAGCTCGACAACGGCACCGGGCAAGGCGCTGGTAATCGCCGCGCGGATGTCTTCACCTGACATCGGCATGTCAATCCGCCTTCTCGATCTGGCGACGTGCTTCGGCATCAGCCCGCGCCAGCGCTTCGCGCAGTTCGATTTCGCTGAGATCGACTCCACCTTTCAGCAAGTCTCCCATCAGCTTGCGCACGATGTCATCATCGCCCTTTTCCTCGAAATCAGCCTGAACGACCGATTTGGCATAGGCTTCGGTCTCCTCCTCGGTCAGCCCCAGATGCCCGGCCGCCCACAGGCCCATCAGGCGGTTGCGGCGCGCCGTGATCCGGAACTCCTTCTCGGCGTCTTTGGCGAATTTTGCCTCGAACCCCTTTTTCCGCTCTTCGAACATGAACAGTTCCGCTTTCCGATTCCCTGGTTCCAACGGCCGAGATAGGCGCAAGGCCCGCAGCTTTCAACCGATCTTGGGCGGGCGAGCGCCAGCCGCCAGCTGCTGCGCCAGCTCTTCCAGCGCCTTGCGCAACCCCTCATCCTTCACCCCTTCCAGCGTTCCCACCGGTATCGCTGGCAGCCCTGCTGCCACTGGCGAGGAAACCGGCGGTTTCGGCACTTCCCCCTGCACCAGTTTCAGACGCGAAACCGCCCCATGGCCAAGAATCCGGTTCACCCGTTCGATGATCTGTGTTGAAACATGCTGCAACTGCACGGCGAACGGCCCTTCAACACGGATGGTCAGAGTGCCGTCGTCCTTGCGGCCACGGGGAAAGCGGATCGATTCCGGAATCGACCAGCGGCAATAGACCGGCCCCACCACCTCGCGCCACTGCCCCAGCAGCGCTGACCGCGAGAATCCGAACCGGCGAAACGCCATGCCGCCGACATCCGGAAGCAACTGACCGATCTGTCGGGCGCCACCCCCACGCGAGCGCGTCTGCGGCGACGGTTGTGTCGGCGGATGCGGCGGCTGGGTATTTCGGGCTTTGGCCATTGCCATTGGCTGTGCCAGAGAGAGGCATGCCCGCCAACCCGATTCCCGCATCCCTGCTGGATTGGTATGACCGTTCCGCCCGTACCCTGCCATGGCGCACCCCGCCGGGAACCGCTGAACGGCCCGACCCCTATGCCGTATGGCTATCGGAAATCATGCTGCAGCAGACCACGGTGGCAGCGGTCATTCCCTATTGGCAGCGCTTCCGCAGTCGCTGGCCCGATGTCGGAGCGCTCGCTGCCGCCCCAGACGATGCGGTGATGCACGAATGGGCGGGCCTTGGCTATTATGCCCGGGCGCGCAACCTGCTGGCTACCGCCCGTATCGTCGCTGCCCGCGGCGGATTTCCGACGTCGACGCAGGAACTGGCGAAGCTTCCGGGCATTGGCCCCTATACGGCTGCCGCCATCGCCGCCATCGCCTTTGCCCAGCCGGTGCTGATGCTTGACACCAATGTTCTGCGGGTGGGCGCCCGGCTGTTTGCCGTCGATCAACCACTGCCGGGGGCACGCCCAGCCATCCAGGCGTACATGCAGCCACTGGTTCCTTCCGGCCGTCCCGGAGATTTCGGTCAGGCCCTTATGGATCTGGGCGCGACCATCTGCACGGCCGCCACGCCCGACTGCCAGCGCTGCCCACTGCAACCCTGGTGCCTTGCCCACCAGCACGGAAGGGCGGAAGAACTTCCCCGCCGGCTGCCCAGAACCGCACGACCGCGCCGCTTCGGAAGCGCCTGGTGGATCGAACATGGCGGCCAGGTGGCGCTGGTGCACCGGCCCGCCACCGGCCTGCTGGGCGGCATGATGGGGCTTCCGGGGACCGGCTGGGGGGCAACCCCTGTTTACGAGCTGCCCTTCCCGGCCAACTGGCAGACCATGCCCACCATCCGCCATGCTTTCACCCACTTCGAACTGCACCTCGCCCTGTTCGCCGTCCGCCCAGCCGTAAGGCCGCAACTCGATCAGCCGCTCATCTGGCAACCGCGCGACCGGCTGGACGGCCTGCCCAGCCTGTACGCGCGTGCCGTTCGCACCATCCTCGCCACCATGGAGCCAGCATGAACCTCAGCCTGTTCGCAGATCTTGCCTTCTGCGGCGATCCGCTCGATCGCGCCGACCATCTGCGCCGCGACGATCAGGCCATCGCCGCCCTGCGGATGCTGCCAACCGCGCGCTTTCTGGTTCTCGACGATCTGAAGCCGATACTCTCGGCCGATGGCAACACCCTCAACTGGACAAGCCGGAGCAACACGCCCGACGGTCTGCTGCTGTTTCTGGGCCTCGGAGCGGATGGCGCACCCCATTTCGCCGTCGATGACACTTCGGGCGCTACCCCGGCCAATGGCGCCCGCACTGTCGACCCGCGCCGCGCTGCCGCCCTTCTGACCCCAGCCGACAGCGCCATTCTGGCGCAGGCGCGCTCGTTGCTCGACTGGCACCGCCGCCACGGCCATTGTGCAAACTGCGGCGCTCCTACCATCATTGCCAAGGCCGGCTACAGCCGCCTGTGCAACGCCTGCGCCACCGAGCATTTCCCCCGCGTCGATCCCGTGGTCATCATGCTTGCCGAACATGATGAACGGGTGCTGGTAGGCCGTGGGGTGCATTTTCCTGGCAATTTCTTCTCGGCACTGGCCGGGTTCGTGGAACCGGGAGAATCGCTTGAACAGGCGGTGGGGCGCGAACTGTCAGAGGAAGCCGGAATTGCCGTTCACAATGTTCGCATCATTGCCAGCCAGCCGTGGCCGTTTCCCTCAAGCCTGATGATCGGCGCCCACGCCGATGCCGTGTCAGATACCCTTACCCTCGATGAAAGCGAGATCGTCGAGGCACGCTGGGTCAGCCGCCAGGAAGTGCGCGCTGCCCTGGCTGGCAAAGCCGACTGGAACGCCCCTCAGTCAATCGCCATTGCCAACCGTCTGCTCCATCGCTGGGCATACGCAGACCCGCACTAGCTGCAGGCTCGCACCGGCTCGTCAAGTACGACCAGATGGCTCTTGCGATCGAGCAGCCGCCTGGAATCCTCGCCCGACATCGGCCGGCCGAAGTAGTAGCCCTGCATCTGGGTGCAGCCCAGCCGCCGCATCTCCTCGAACTCGGCGCGCGTTTCCGTGCCCTCGGCAGTGGTGGTGATGCCCAGCCGCTCGGCCAAGGCAACGATTGCCTGAATGATCGCCGTCGACTCACCGCTGTCGGTGTTGCTGGCCTGAACGAAGCTGCGGTCGATCTTGATGCGGCTGAAGGCAATCTTCTGCAGGTAGCCCAGCGACGAATAGCCGGTTCCGAAATCATCGAGGGCAATGCCAACGCCCATCTCCACCAGTTGCCGCAACATGCTGGCCGTCTGTTCGCGCTCATCGAGAAACAGGCTCTCGGTCAGTTCCAGTTCCAGACGCGATGGATGAATACGCCAGCGATGCAGAATCCGACGCACCTCGTCAACGAACCCAAGATCATCGAATTGCATGGGCGACAGGTTGACCGCCAGCTTCACATGTTCAGGCCACGAAGTCGCCTGATGGCACGCTTCCTCAAGCGCCCAGCGCCCCAGAGTCACAATCAGGCCATTGGCTTCGGCCATCGGGATGAACACGCCCGGTGCAATGTCGCCCCGTTCGGGATGACGCCAGCGCATCAGCGCCTCAAAGGCGACGATATGCTCGTCAATGGCATTGACGACCGGCTGATAGACCATCCGCAACTGCCCGGCCGCCAGGGCATTGCGCAGATCGAACTCGAGCAGCCGGCGATCTTCGGTTTCTGCCTGCATGGACTGGTCGAACAACCGCACCGTGCCACGGCCATCGGCCTTGGCGCCATACAGCGCCAGATCGGCAGCGCGCATCAGCGCCTCAACCGTGCGTCCATGCTGCGGGCCGCAGGCCATCCCCACCGACGCCCCGATGATCGCCTCGCGGTTACCGATCCGGTAGGGTTCCGACAGGGCGCCTATGACAGATTCGCCCATGGCAAATGCTTCATCGGCTTCGCATGATCGCAGCACCACGGCGAATTCGTCACCACCCAACCGCCCGGCCAGGCCACGCGCACCGGCCTTTTCCATGACGACATCCCGTAGCCGTAGCGCCACCTCGCCCAGCAACCGGTCACCGGCGCCATGGCCAAGGCTGTCGTTCACGGCCTTGAAGCGATCGAGATCGACGAACAGCAGCACTGTCGGTTCGCCCGTAGCCAGTGCGTCCAGCAAGGTCTGGTGGATGATCCGGCGATTGACGAGACCTGTCAGCGCATCGAAGGTCGCCAGTTCGGCGATCCGTTCCGCCGAGCGATGACGATCCGTAACATCAGAGCCAATGCCGCGGTAACCGCACATGCGCCCCGCCGAATCGAACTTGGGTGTGGCCGATAACTGCCACCAGCGATCATCGCCATCGACCGGCACCGGAACCAGCAGATCACGAAATGGCAGCGACCGCTCGACCATGACGGCCAGTTGCGGAGATTCCTGCGGGTCGATGATTTCGCTCCAGTGGCGGCCGGTCAGGCTGTCGATGCTCTCTCCCAGCGCCTCACCCATGCGAGAGGTGGCAAAAGTCAGAACCCCGGTGGCATCGAACTCGAACAGCCACTCTTCGCCATTGGCCTCGAATTCGCTCAGCAGCAGCCCTACCACCTCGCTCTGGGCCATCACCTGCTCTTCGGCCAGCAGCCGGATGAAATAGTGCCGCGACCCGAGAATGACCCCGTGCACCGACACGATGATGAAGGTGGCGAAGATCAGCCACAATGTTGCCCCCGTTCCGGCCAACACCAGCCCCACCCCGGTGCCAATGATAATGGGCCCGCTCAGCATCGCAGCACCCAACGGAAAGATCAGGGTCGACTGTGCCGTTATGGTAATGCCGGCCAGCGCCATCGCCAGAATCACCAGCGACATATGGTGATCGCTGCCTGGCAGGGTGCTGGCGATCAGATACCCCCACGAACCGCCCACCAGCAGCATCTCGGCCATCAGGCCGCGTACCCGCTCAGGCGTTGCCGACTGTCCCAGCCGTCCGCGCCCGTCGAGCCAGGCCCGCCGCGCCCATAATGGCAGCACCAGCATTTGCGGCGCTGCCCAGGCCAGCAGTTGCATCCACGAGAGACCCGGAGCCACCACCAGCAGCACCACAACCGTGTTGCAGAAGGTGACAAGCAGGTTCAGCGGCAGGTAGCGCGACAGGAACGCAAGCCTTGCGGCGCGCACCCGGCCGTCGAACGGCGTGTCACCGCCAATTTTCAGCAGAACCGCAAGTCGCGGAACCTCGATTGGTCTCGACAGCGAAGCGCCGAACGACATCGCAAACCCCTACCATCTTCGGCCATGTCAATAGCCGAAGACAGAAACGGCCAAGTCTGACAGCGGTTTAGCCCGCTCGCCTGTGATCAGCGGGTGGCGACCTCGGGTGGCACCATCGGGTAGCTTCCCAGCACCCGTATCCATTTGGAATGGAACTGCAGCTCTTCGAGGGCGCGGGCCATGGCCGGTTCGGCGGGACGGCCAACGATATCGATCAGGAACTCGGCCGCAACGAACGCGCCACCGCGCAAATGGCTTTCCAGCCGGGTCAGGTTGATGCCGTTGGTCGCAAAGCCACCCAGCGCCTTGAACAACGCCGCCGGTACGTTCTTCACCTCGAACGACAGCGTGGTTTTCACCGGCCCTTCGTAATCAGACAGATCGGCCGGCGTGCGCGCCAGCATCAGAAAGCGGGTGCGGTTGTGATCGGCATCCTGCAGATTGTCGATCAGCAGGGTCGCGCCATACAATTCCCCGGCAAGGCGCGAGGCAACGGCCGCCAGCGCCTTGTCGCCACGCCCGGCGATTTCGGCAGCGGCTCCGGCGGTATCGGAATAGGTTACCGGGCGAATCCCGAGGCTGCGCAGCCGCTTTCTTGTCTGGCCCAGCGCCTGCGGATGCGACAGGGCCTGCTTCACATCGCCCAGCACCGCGCCCGGGGCGCCCAGAAGGCAGGATTCCACCTTCACATAATGTTCGCCAATCACGAACAACCCTGATTCCGGAAGCAGAAAGTGCACATCGGCCACCCGCCCGTGCAGGCTGTTCTCCACCGGAATCATCGCCACCCTTGCCGTGCCGTCGATGGCGGCCATCATCGCGTCTTCAAAGCTGAAGCAGGGCACCGGCAGGGCATCCGGAAGCGCCTCGCGCACAGCCTGATGCGAAAATGCGCCAGGCGCCCCCTGAAACGAAACCGCACGCATCGGGTCGGCAGCGGCAGCTGCTCGCATGGTGTCAACAAGGGTCTGGGCGAGTGGCGGGTAGGTCTGCATGGCCGCGCTCTTCGCCGAGCCAACGGCGACGGTCAACCGCCTTGCTGCAATTCCTGTTAACAGCGTGAACTGATCCATTGCCATTTGCATCCGTGCTTTCTATGGAAAGCCATCGATTGCGGTTCAGGCAGAAATTTTCGGAGTTCGGGGACGGTGGACAGCTACGAGTTCAACAAGATTGCCGGCTGGGTGCTGGCCGCCATGATCTCGGTCTTGGGGCTTTCCATCCTTACCGGGTACATGTTCCCTGTTCATGCCCCGGCCAAGCCCGGCTACATTGTCGAGGGGGTGGAAGAAGAAGGCAGCACTGCAGCGGCTGCCGAGACGGAAAAGCCCATTGCCTTCTACATGGCCAATGCCGACCCCGCCAAAGGCGAGAACCAGTTCAAGAAGTGCGCGGCATGCCATACCATCACCAAGGGTGGCGCCGCCGGGATCGGCCCGAACCTCTGGGGTATCATCGGTGCCGCCCATGCCCATATGTCGGGTTTTGGCTATTCCGATGCAATGAAGGAAACCCACGGCAAGACGTGGGACTGGGATTCGCTCTCGCACTGGATCGAAAACCCCAAGAAATACATTCCCGGCAACAAGATGAGCTTCGCCGGGCTCAGCAAACCGCAGGATCGCGCTGACCTGCTCGCCTACCTCAACAGCCAGAGCGATTCTCCGAAGCCGCTGCCGACGCCGCCGGCCGATGAAGCCGCCCCCGCGGCTGCTGAGGAAGCTGCCCCCGCGGCCGACACCGCAGAAGCGGCTCCGGCCGCGGAATCAGCACCCGAAGCGGCCGCCGCCAACTGAGGCGATCTTCGCAGTCCGTGGCTGTCACAGTCCGGCAACGGCGGAACCGGTGCCAGCGCGGGCTTCACGGCTGATGCGCCTCTGACCTGCGACAATTACTGACGGGCAGATGGCGCCCGCCGCTCGCAGCCCGTTACTGCAGGCTCACATGCTGTGGAGTTATTTTGCCCCGTTCCTCAGCATGGCGCTGATGTGCACCCATGCCTCATCGGCCGTTTCCACGAACTGGAACAAATCGACATCGGCCGGTGAAATCACCCCCTCATCAACCAGCGCTTCGAAATTGATCACCCGGTTCCAGAACTGGCGGCCAAACAGCAGGATCGGCACCGGCGCCATCTTTCCGGTCTGCACCAGAGTCAGCAGCTCGAACAGCTCATCAAGCGTGCCATATCCGCCGGGGAACACCGCCACGGCACGCGCCCGCATCAGGAAATGCATCTTGCGCAACGCAAAATAATGAAACTGGAACGAAAGAGACGGGGTGACATAGGGGTTGGGCGTCTGCTCGTGCGGGAGCACCACGTTCAAGCCGATGGTCGGGGCCCCGGCCTCCACGGCCCCCCGGTTGGCGGCCTCCATGATCGACGGCCCGCCCCCTGAGCAGACCACGAATTCGCGCATCCCGGTTGGCGAACAGGGCTGGCACGACGCCAGCCACGCCAGCCGCCGCGCTTCCTCATAGAAATGCGCCTTGGCCGCCAGGTTATCGGCAATGCGCTGCTTTTCCGGAGTATCGGCCGCCTGCTTCAACGCCGCAACCTGATCCGGGGCCGGAATCCGCGCCGATCCGTAAAACACGAAGGTCGAGGCAATCCCCGCCTCGGCCAGCATCAGTTCGGGTTTCAGCAACTCCAGCTGGAACCGCACCGGCCGCAATTCATCGCGCAACAGGAAATCATGATCCTGAAAGGCCAGACGATAGGCGGGGTCCTCTGTCTGTGCAGTGGTTGTCCGATTCGCTGCCAGCCCGGCCTCGGCTGCCGCGTGCCTGAAGGAAGAATGCGTTGGTCTGTTGTCCATTCATACCTCGATAGGTGGTGGCCAGACATTATGCCAGCCGACATTCCCACTTGACGCCGCATCATTCGCCATTAAACGCGGATGCGGGCCACGCTGCCCCAACGCAGCGCGCGCTCTCTGTAAGGAGAGAATATGACAGAAAAACCTACCGTGCGCCCGGCGCGCGCGCACTTCTCATCCGGCCCCTGCGCCAAGCGCCCCGGATACCAGCTTTCCTCATTCGATACTGCAAGCCTTGGCCGCTCGCACCGGGCAAAGATCGGCAAATCGCGCCTTAAAGAGGCGATCGATCGCACGCGCGCCATCCTTGCTGTGCCCGATTCGCACCTGATCGGCATCGTCCCCGGCTCCGATACCGGGGCCTTCGAAATGGCAATGTGGTCGCTGCTGGGGGCAAGGCCGGTCACGGCAGTTGCCTTTGAAAGCTTCGGCGAAGGCTGGGTAACTGACGCTGCAAAGCAGCTCAAGCTGAACCCGACGGTGCTGCGGGCCGATTATGGCCATCTGCCCGATCTTTCCACCATCGACCCTGCGCACGATATCCTGTTCACCTGGAACGGCACGACCTCGGGCGTGCGGGTGCCCGACGGCGACTGGATCGCCGAGGATCGCCAGGGCCTCACCCTGTGCGACGCCACGTCGGCGGCCTTTGCCCAGCCCCTTCCCTTCGACAAGCTCGATGTTGTCACCTTTTCGTGGCAGAAGGCACTGGGCAGCGAAGGTGCCCACGGCATGCTGGTTCTGGGGCCGCGCGCCGTCGCCCGGCTGGAAAGCCACACCCCCGCCTGGCCGCTTCCGAAGATATTCCGGCTTACCAAGGGAGGTAAATTGATCGACGGTATTTTCGCCGGCGAAACCATCAACACGCCGTCGATGCTGGCCGTTGAAGATTATCTCGATGCCCTGCGCTGGGCCGAATCGATTGGTGGCGGTGCTGCACTGCACGCCCGCGCCAACGCCAATGCCGCTGCCCTGCAGGCATGGCTCGACCGAACAATCTGGGCCAGCAACCTTGCCGCCTCTGACGGGATCCGCTCGAATACCTCGGTGTGCATTGCCGTAGATGGCCCTGCCGACCTGCCGAAAAAGATGTCGTCCCTGCTGGAAACCGAAGGTGTCGCCTTCGACATCAATGGTTACCGCGATGCCCCGCCAGGCTTGCGCATCTGGTGCGGCGCCACCGTCGATACCGCCGACATCGAAGCGCTGACCCCGTGGCTGGACTGGGCCTATGCCGCTGCCCTTGCCGCCAACGCCTGACACCCTGAAAGAACTCCCATGCCCAAAGTCCTGATTTCCGACAAGATGTCGCCCAAGGCGGCTGAAATCTTCCGTGCCCGCGGTATTGAAGTCGATGAAAAACCGGGCCTCTCCAAAGAGGAACTGGCCGCCATCATTGCCGATTATGACGGGCTTGCCATCCGTTCTTCCACCAAGGTGACGGAAGCACTGCTGGCGGCCGCCACACGGCTGAAGGTGGTGGGCCGCGCCGGAATCGGCGTTGACAATGTCGATGTACCGGCGGCCACCAAACGCGGCGTCGTGGTGATGAACACACCATTCGGCAACTCGATCACCACTGCCGAACATGCCATTGCCCTGATGTTCGCGCTCGCCCGCCAGCTCCCCGAAGCCGATGCCTCAACGCAAGCCGGCAAGTGGGAGAAGAACCGTTTCATGGGGGTCGAGCTCACCTCCAAGACGCTTGGCCTCATCGGTTGCGGCAACATCGGCTCGATCGTTGCCGAACGCGCACTCGGCCTCAGGATGAAGGTGATCGCCTTCGATCCGTTCCTCACCCCCGAACGCGCCCAGGATCTCGGGGTCGAGAAAGTGACACTCGAAGAACTGCTGGCCAAGGCCGATTTCATCACCTTGCATACGCCGCTCACCGACAGCACCCGCAATATCCTGTCGGCTGAAAACCTGGCAAAAACCCGAAAGGGCGTGCGCATCATCAACTGTGCGCGTGGCGGACTGGTCGATGAAGCCGCACTGAAAGCCGGGCTCGACAGCGGTCATATCGGCGGCGCCGCCCTCGACGTGTTCATCGAAGAACCAGCCAAGGCCAACCCGCTGTTCGGAACGGCGAATTTCATTTCCACCCCGCACCTCGGCGCTTCCACCGAAGAGGCCCAGGTGAACGTCGCCATTCAGGTTGCCGAACAGATGGCCGATTTTCTGCTGGCGGGCGGAGTCACCAACGCCCTCAACATGCCGTCATTGTCGGCCGAGGATGCCCCGAAGCTGAAGCCTTATATGGCCCTGGCCGAACACCTCGGCCACCTGATCGGCCAGCTTGAATCCGATGAATTGCGCGCGGTTACCATTGAGGTGGAGGGGCAGGCCGCCCACCTCAACATGAAGCCGATCACCGGCGCAGTGCTTGCGGGGCTGATGAAAACCTTCTCCGATACGGTGAACATGGTGAACGCACCGGCCATGGCGCGCGACCGCAACATCGAGATCGCCGAGATCCGCCACGAACGCGATACCGATTACCATACGCTGGTGCGAGTCAGCGTCCGCACGGCCACCGGCGAACGCTCGGTTGCCGGAACGCTGTTCGGGCATTCCTCACCGCGGCTCGTCGAGATCTTCGGAATCAAGGTCGAGGCTGATTTTGCGCCACGCATGCTGTTCATTGTCAACGAGGACAAGCCCGGTTTCATCGGCCGCCTCGGCTCGACTCTGGGTGACGCCAATGTGAATATCGGCACATTCCACCTGGGCCGGCGCGATGCCGGGGCGGCAGCGATCCTGCTGCTGTCGGTTGATCAGCCGATCGACGAGCCGCTGCTGGCGACCCTCCACCAGTTACCGGGCGTCAAGGTGGTGAAAGCACTGAAGTTCGCGGCATGACCAGCCGGCCCGCCCTGCTGCCGGGAGGCTTCAGCGACCGGCTGCCCCCGGAAGCGGAAGCGGCCTCAAGGCTTACCCGGATCGTCATAGATGGCTTTGCAGCCCACGGTTACGAACGGGTGGCGCCGCCGCTGGTCGAAACCGAGGTGTCGCTGGCGCACTGGCTGGGGCGACCACTGGGCGGGGCACTGTTCCGGTCACCTGATCCGGCGACCGGTGCCGCGCTGGCGCTGCGCCCCGACATCACCGGCCAGATCGCCCGCATTGCCGCCACCCGGTTGCGTCATGCACCCCGCCCGCTGCGGCTGGCTTATGCGGGGCCGGTGCTGCGGGCACAGGCCACCCAGCTTGATCCGGCGCGCGAACGTACGCAGGCCGGGGCCGAGCTGATCGGCAATGATTCGGTGGCGGCGCTGGCCGAGGTCATCACTGTGGCGGTAACATCGCTGCAGACGGCCGGAGTCTATGACATCAGTATCGACCTCACCACCCCGGAACTGGTGGGACAACTGGCCGCCAGCCGCTGGCCGGTGCCCAGCTTGGATGATCTGGTCACTCTGCTCGACAGCAAGGACTGGGGGGCGCTCGACACCCCTGATCTGCGCCCCTGGCGTGCCCTCCTTGAAGCAGCGGGCCCCGCTGACACCGCGCTCAGCCATCTGCACCGAATTGCTCCCGAGGCAGCGCAACAGCTTTCCCGGCTGGTGAATTCCCTTCCCGTCGGGCGAATCACCATCGACCCGACCGAGCGTCACGGCTTCGAATACCAGAGCTGGGTAGGGTTTTCCGTGTTCGGAAGCGTAAATGGCGACCCGCTGCGGCAGGAAATCGGCCGCGGTGGTGCCTATCGCATCCATCATAGCGACGGCACGACCGAGCCAGCCGCCGGCGTTTCCCTCTATATCGATACGCTGGTCGATGCCGGTCTGGGGCAGACCCGCAAGCCGCGTGTCTTTCTTCCGCCCGGAACGCCCGCCGATGTCGGCGAATCGCTGCGGCACGACGGATTTGCGACGGTTGCCGCACTCTCGGCACAGGATTCGCCCGCCGGCTGCACGCACATATGGACAAATGGCACCGTCGCCCCGAAAGGATGAAGCATGGCAAACGTCGTGGTGATCGGTGCCCAGTGGGGCGATGAGGGCAAGGGCAAGATCGTCGACTGGCTGTCGGCCAGAGCCGATGTGGTGGTGCGCTTTCAGGGCGGGCACAATGCCGGCCATACGCTGGTTGTCGGCAACCAGACCTACAAGCTCAGCCTGCTGCCGTCTGGCGTCGTGCGCGGCACCCTGTCGGTGATTGGCAATGGCGTGGTGTTCGACCCCTGGCACTTCCGCGACGAAGTGGAACGATTGCGCAAACAGGGCGTCGCACTGTCTCCCGAAGTACTGCAGGTATCGGAAACGGCGCCACTCATCCTGCCCTTCCACGGCGACCTTGATGCGCTGCGCGAAGATGCGTCGGGCGCCGGCAAGATCGGCACCACACGGCGCGGAATTGGCCCCGCTTATGAAGACAAGGTTGGCCGCCGGGCGCTGCGTGTCTGCGATCTTGCCGATCTCGACACCGCCGCTCCGCAGATCGACAGGCTGCTGGCGCATCACAATGCCCTGCGGGCCGGTTTCGGGATAGACCCGATCGATCGTGAGCGACTGTTGCGCGATCTTACCGAAATCGCCCCGGCCGTGCTGCCGTTCGTGGCGCCAGTGTGGCAGACGCTGGCCACCAAACGGCGCCAGCGCGCCCGTATCCTGTTCGAAGGGGCGCAGGGCGTGCTGCTCGATGTCGATCACGGCACCTACCCGTTCGTCACCTCGTCGAATGTGGTGGCCGGGCAGGCAGCAGCCGGCTCCGGAATGGGGCCGGGCGCCATCAACTATGTTCTGGGGATCGTAAAAGCCTATACAACGCGGGTTGGCTCAGGCCCCTTCCCCACCGAACTCGACGATGCAACCGGCCAACGCCTGGGAGAGCGCGGCCATGAATTCGGCACGGTGACAGGGCGCAAGCGCCGGTGCGGGTGGTTCGACGCCGCCCTCGTCAGGCAATCGCTGACGCTCTCCGGCGTTGATGGCATCGCCCTCACCAAGCTCGACGTTCTCGATGGCTTCGAGGAGCTGCTGGTATGCACCGGTTATGAACTCGATGGGAAGCCGATCGATCATCTGCCGGCCTCGACGCGCCAGCAGGCTCAGGTACGCCCGGTCTACGAACGCTTTGAGGGCTGGAGCGAATCGACCTGTGGTGCCCGCAGCTGGGCCGATCTGCCGGCGGCTGCCATCAAGTATATCCGCCGCATCGAGGAGCTGATCGATTGCCCGGTGGCACTGGTCTCGACCAGCCCGGAACGCGAAGACACCATTCTGGTGCGCGATCCGTTCCGCGACTGAGACGCCAGCCGCCCACCCACCCC
This sequence comes from Sphingomonadaceae bacterium, assembly GCA_039808025.1. Classification (GTDB taxonomy): domain Bacteria; phylum Pseudomonadota; class Alphaproteobacteria; order Sphingomonadales; family Sphingomonadaceae; genus Sandaracinobacteroides. The sequence goes on from JBDHSK010000002.1 coordinate 263,517, forward strand.
ATCCACGCATAGCCGCCAGCCCAGGGGCTGGCGGCCATTCGCGTCGGGTTACCCAGACCCGGAACGCCGGTTACTGGCTGACGGTTTGCGCCCTGCGCCGACGCATGGCTGCACCCACCAGCCCGAACCCGGCAATCAGCATTGCCCAGGTGGTGGCTTCCGGAACCGGATTGCCACCCTGGCTGACCCAGTAGCCGACCGTGTGATTATCGCTTTCATAGCCGGCACTGCCCGGCGCCTGATGAAAAATAATGCGATCGAAACTGGCGCCATCAGAGAAATAGAGATTCACAAACGCATAAGGTTCATAACTGTTCTTTCCCAGAAACTTTGGCGTCGGGTTGCCAAAATAATCGGGAACATTGCCAATGGACGACATCACATTAACCGGGGTAAAGCTGTATACCAGAGACCCGTTCTTGTAGAAATCAAGCAGGTTCCCTGAATCGAGTGCTGACAGCCAGTACCCAAAATAGGTGATGTCTCCACCGTTGCTGGCGGAAATGTCCAGTTGATAGGGCGCATCGTTCCAGGCAACGGCATAACGTCCCTTGCCTTTGTCCCCACCATACTGATCGGCTTTTCTGATGGTCACATTGGAATAGGAGCCGGTGATGACCACGGGGGCGGCTGACGTTCCAAAGTCAGTTACGTAGTTGGCGTGATTGCCAACGGATACGGATTTGAATGTCTCGACCCCTGAATAATCGAAGACAGTCGTGGTATTCCGGACACCCGGGTCTTCATAGGTAACATGCACGGCTGCCATGACCGGCGATGCCACCAGGACTGTGGCAAGCACAAAATAATGCATGATAACTCCTGACGTGTTCTGGATGACAGCCCGTTGCCATCTATCCACTTCCGCTTAACGGACGCAGGTTGATCAGGAACAGTCACAAACAGTATTAACAGCTGTAATTAACTACGTTCAGAACAAGCGGGCACCATTGGCAACTTCGCCATCAATCGCTGCCAGCACCACCTCGCCCCCGACATCCGAAACGCCCAGCACCAGCACCTCGGACAGCATCGGCCCGATCTGACGCGGCGGAAAATTGACGACCGCCAGCACCTGACGGCCGGTCAGGTCGGCAGGCCGGTAGCGACCCGTGATCTGGGCTGAGCTGTTCTTCACGCCCACTGCCGGCCCGAAATCGATCACCAGCCGATAGGCCGGCTTGCGCGCCTCAGGGAACGGGTCTGCGGAAACGATCGTGCCAACCCGCACGTCGATGGCGGCAAAGGTGGCAAAATCAACCTGCGGCAACACCCCCGAAGCAGGCCCGGCCGTCATGCCAGGTGAATGCCTCTGCGCGGATGCGGCAGGCTCGGCGCAAGCGCCCGCACGCCTTGCACCACCCGCCGCAGGGCCGGGCGTGGCCGCGGCGCAGCATCCACCAGTTCGGCTGCCAGCAGCCGTGGCAGAGGCGGCAAGCGACGGCCAATGCCGATCACGGCCCGCCGCAATGGCTGGGCCAACGGCCGGTCGCTGGTGAACAGGCCAAGCACCGTCTGCGTGCCGGCAAAAATCCAGCCGCTGCTGGCACGGTGGTCGCGCTCGTAGCGGGCAAGGACCTGCGGATGGCCGGGGTCGTTATACTGTTGCAAGCCATGGGCGGCAGCTGCAGCCATGCTTTCAACGCTTGCCAGCCCCAGGTTGAATCCATGGGCGGTTACCGGGTGCATGCCAACGGCGGCGTCGCCCACCAGCGCAAAACGCTGGCCAATGAAACGGCGCGCCCAGGTGGCGACCAGCGGGTAGGCGTGACGGGTGCTCGCCTCTTCAACCGTGCCCAGCCGGCCCTCGAACCGCCGCTCGATCTCGGCAGCAAAGGCAGTGGCCGGCATGGTCAGCAGCTCCTGCGCTTCACTCGCAGGAACGGTGATCACCACCGACGACAAATGTTCTGCCAGGGGCAGACGGGCACGGCCCTGATCTGGGCCAAACCATTCCCAGGCCACCCCTCGGCTTGGCGTCGAATGGCTTACCCGACACAGGAACATGCTGCGGCCGAAATCATGCATATGAACGGGTATGCCCATCATCCGCCGGCTCGACGAAAACCGGCTGTCAGCGGCAACGATCAGCGGCGCTTTCAGCGTGCGGCCATCATCCAGCACCACATGGCCGGCGGCCGGGTCGCAGTTAAGCGCCTCCATCCGGGCGCCAGCTTGCACCCGAACCGCAGGGGTGGCGGCAACCGCCTGCCAGGCCGCTGCCCGAATATGCATGTTCGAGACGAACATGCCCAGATGATCTTGGCCGATCGCCGTACCATCGACCACAAACCCCGGCCGTTGACCATCCATGACCAGCGCCTGGCGCAAGGGCGCCGCGGCATCGGCTGGCAGATGGCCCCAGACCCCAAGATCCCGCAGGATACGAATCGAGGCGTGCTTCATGGCGATTTCGCGGCCATCGAATTGCGGTGCAGCGAGCTCTGCCTCGGGCTTTGAATCGATCAGGTCGATGGTAAAGCCGCGGGCAGCAAGCGCCAGCGACAGGCAAAGGCCAGCGGGGCCCGCCCCAATGATAACCGCATGATTGCGCATCCCGTTCTCCTGCTCGCTACTGGTTTCGGTGGCCGGTCGCCTACATGTGGATTACCCGGCCATAGGCGTCGAGCACACTTTCGTGCATTGCTTCGCTGATCGTCGGGTGGGGGAAGATGGTGGCCATCAACTCGGCCTCGGTTGCTTCCAGCTGCCGGGCAATCACGAAACCCTGAATCATTTCCGTGACTTCGGCTCCCACCATGTGCGCCCCCAGCAGCGCCCCGGTTTCGGCGTCGAACACCGTCTTGATCAGGCCCTCGGGCTCTCCCAGGGCGATCGCCTTGCCGTTGCCGATGAACGGAAAGCGGCCCACCTTCACCTGATGTCCGGCCTCTTTGGCCTTGGCTTCGGTAAGACCAACCGATGCCACTTGCGGTCGGGCATAGGTGCAGCCTGGGATGTTCGATTTATCCATCGGATGCGCGCCCTTGACACCGGCAATGGCCTCAACCGCCACAATGCCTTCGTGGCTGGCCTTGTGCGCCAGCCATGGTGCACCGGTCACGTCGCCGATCGCCCACAGCCCGGCAACATTGGTCTGCCCCCATTCATTGGTGACGATATGGCCGCGATCCATGGTGACCCCCAGCGCCTCCAGCCCGAGGTTTTCGGAGTTGGGGTCAATACCGATGGCGATGATCACATGGCTGAACCGGGCCTGCTCGCCATTGATGGTGGCAGTCACCCCGTCTTTTGCGACATCCAGTTTTTCCACCGATGCCTTGGTGCGGATAGCAAGCCCCTGCTTCTTCAGCTGCTTATCAACGAACGCTGAAATCTCGGCGTCTTCCACGGGGAGGATGCGGTCAAGCATCTCGACCACCGTGACCTTGGCCCCCATGTCGGAAAAGAAGCTTGCGAACTCAAGCCCGATGGCGCCCGAGCCGATTACCAGCAGATCCGTCGGCATGGCAGGCGGCACCAGTGCGTGGCGATAGGTCCATACCCGTTCGCCATCGGCCTTCAGGTGCGGCAGCTCGCGCGCCCGGGCGCCTGTTGCCACGATCACATTCTTGGCCTGCAATGTGCGCGCACCAACCTGCACGGTGGTGGGGCTGGCAAGTGTCGCCACCCCTTCCACCACCGTCACCTTGTTCTTCTTTAGCAGACCCTTCACACCGGCATTCAGCTGGTTTGCCACCCCGCGCGAGCGCTGGGTCACGGCCTCAAGGTCAAACCCCACCTTGTCGGCCGACAGGCCATAGGCCTTGGCGCTATCCATGTAGTGCTTGATTTCCGCCGATCGCAGCAGTGCCTTGGTGGGGATGCAGCCCCAGTTCAGGCAGATGCCGCCCAGCCGCTCGCGCTCGACGACGGCAACCGACTGGCCAAGCTGCGCCGCGCGGATGGCAGCGACATAGCCGCCCGGCCCCGAGCCAATGATGATCAGGTCAAACTGTTCGCTCATGCTGGATGAACTCCTGCTATTCGGACGGAAAACGGCGTGCGCCAGCGCCCCTTGGTTCAGGCGAGCATCGCCATCGGGTCTTCGATCAGGCTCTTGAATGCCTCCATCAGCCGCGCCCCCACTGCGCCATCGATGACCCGGTGGTCGAAGCTTCCGGTAGCCGTCATTACCGTGGCGATCGCCAACGCCCCATCAACGACATAGGGGCGCTGTTCACCAGCGCCTACCGCCATGATCATGCCTTCGGGCGGGTTGATGACCGCCTGGAACTGCTTGATTCCGAACATCCCGAGGTTGGACAACGACGCCGTGCCACCGGTATATTCGGGCGGTTGCAGCTTGCCCTCCTTGGCGCGGGACGCCAGCGATTTCATCTCGGTGCAGATCTGGCTCAGCCGCTTGTTGGCGGCATCGCGGATCACCGGGGTGATGAGGCCGCCCGGAATGGCAACCGCCACCGAAATATCGGCACGGTGATACTGGCGCATCACATCGCCGGCGTAACTGGCATTGGCTTCCGGCACCTGCATCAGCGCCAGCCCTAGCGCCTTCACCAGCATATCGTTGACCGACAGCTTTACGCCCGATTTGTGCAGGCTCTCGTTCAGCTGGCTGCGCAATTTCAGCAGCGGGTCGAGCCGGATATCTAGCGCCAGATAATAGTGCGGAACGCTCTGCTTCGATTCGGTCAGCCGCCGCGCGATCGTTTTGCGCATGTTCGACAGCTTCACATCCTCGTGCGGAACATCACTTGCCGCCAGTGCCGCTGGCGCCGGGGCAGCGGCTGGCGCTGCCACCGGAATAGCTTGCGGGGCCGGGGCCGCTGCGGCAGCCGGTTGCACGGCAACCCCACCTGCGACCGCCGCCTCGACATCGGCGCGGACGATCCGCCCGCGCGGGCCACTACCGGCAATCGCTGCCAGATCAACGCCCTTTTGCGCGGCAATGCGTCTGGCAAGCGGGCTGGCGATGATACGGGCGCCACCAGCCGGCCTCGCTACCGGTGGCGCCAGAGGTGCCGCCGGAGCGGATGGGGCAGCCGCAGCCGGGGCTGCGGCAGGGGCAGAGGCAGCCACAGCAGGGGCAGCAGCGGGTGCAGGGGCCGCAGCGGGTGCGGGGGCCGCAGCGGGTGCGGGGGTTGCTGCATCCTCACCCTCACCGGCAAGGCGGGCGATCACGGTGTTCACCTTCACGTCTTCGGCGCCTTCCGGAACCAGCAGTTCCAGCACCGTGCCCTCGTCTACGGCTTCCACGTCCATGGTGGCCTTGTCGGTCTCGATCTCGGCGATCACCTGCCCGGATTTCACCTCGTCACCCACCTTGATATGCCAACGGGCCAGCGTCCCCGATTCCATCGTCGGGGAAAGGGCTGGCATGGTGATGTTGATCGCCATTATTTTTGCCCTCCCACCAAGGCGCGTACCGCCGCCAGAACATCGTTGACGTTGACGAGGGCCGCCTTTTCAAGGTTGTTGGCGTAAGGCAGCGGCACGTCCTTGTCGTTCACCCGCAAAACCGGCGCATCGAGATCGTCGAACCCCTTTTCCATGGCAATCGCCATGATCTCGCTGGAGATCGAGCACACCGGCCAGCCCTCTTCCACCACCACCATGCGATGGGTCTTGGCAAGGCTCGCCAGCACTGCCGCCTCGTCGAGAGGCCGCAAGGTCCGCAGATCGAGCACTTCGCAATCAATGCCTTCCGCTGCCAGTGTCCCGGCGGCTTCCAGAGCGATCCCTACCCCGATCGAATAGGAAACCAGCGTCACGTCAGCGCCCTCGCGGTGAATTCGCGCCTTGCCGATCGGCACCACGTGCTCGCCCTCGGGCACCTCGAAACTCTGGCCGTACATCAGCTCGTTCTCGAGGAATACCACCGGGTCCGTCGAGCGGATGGCACTTTTCAGCAGGCCCTTGGCATCGGCGGAATCATAGGGCGCAATCACCAGCAAGCCCGGAACCTGTGCATACCAGCTGGCGTAATTCTGGCTGTGTTGTGCCGCCACCCGAGATGCCGCGCCATTGGGCCCGCGGAAGACGATCGGGCAGCGCATCTGCCCGCCCGACATGTAATTGGTCTTGGCTGCCGAGTTGATGATGTGGTCGATCGCCTGCATGGCAAAATTGAAGGTCATGAACTCGACGATCGGCTTCAGGCCACCCATAGCGGCACCAACGCCAACGCCGGCAAAGCCATATTCGGTGATCGGGGTGTCGATCACCCGTCTGTCGCCAAATTCTTCCAGAAGCCCTTGCGTGACCTTGTAGGCACCCTGGTACTGGGCGACTTCCTCGCCCATCACGAACACCCGGTCGTCGGCGCGCATTTCCTCGGCCATGGCGTCGCGCAAGGCTTCGCGCACGGTCTGCTTGCGGGTGGGCCCGGCAAAGACGGCTTTGGCGGCCGGCGTATGGACTGGCGAAGCCGGTGCTGATGATGCCGGCGCCGAAGGGGCAGGCGCGGCGGCGGCCGGTGCAGCCGGTGCTGGTGCAGCCACCGCCGGCGCTGCTGCCGGGGCAGAGGCTGGCTCCTCGCCTTCGATGGTCAGCACGGCGATCACCGTGCCCACCTTCACACCATCGGTGCCGGCCGGAACCAGGATGCTGGCAATCACGCCCTCGTCGTCGGTTTCCAGCTCCATGGTTGCCTTGTCGGTCTCGATCTCGGCGATCACCTGGCCGGGCTTGACGCTGTCTCCGGCCTTGACCAGCCAGTTGGCGACAGTCCCCTCCTCCATGGTGGGGGACATGGCGGGCAGACGGATATCCATCAGTATGTCTCCACCAGCACGTCGGTATAAAGCTCCGACAGTTCGGGTTCCGGCGTCGATTCCGCGAAATCAGCCGCTTCCGCCACTTCGGCGCGCACGTCCTTTTCCACGTCTTTCAGCCACTTGTCGTCGGCAAAGCCCAGTTCCAGCAGTTCTTTCTTGGCCTGCTCGATCGGGTCGCGTTTCTCGCGCACACTCTCCACCTCCTCACGCGACCGGTATTTCGCCGGGTCCGACATCGAGTGTCCGCGATAGCGGTAGGTCTTCAGTTCCAGCAGAATGGGCCCGTTGCCGCTGCGCACCCACTGTTCGGCCATATTGGCAACGCCGCGCACCTCCAGCACATCCATGCCATCGGCCTGAACGCCCTCGATCCGGAAGCTTTCGCCACGCCGATAGAGCTGATCCTCGGCACTGGCGCGGTTGACCGACGTGCCCATGGCATACTGGTTGTTCTCGATCACGAAGATGATCGGCAGCTTCCACAGCTCGGCCATGTTGAAGCTTTCATAGACCTGGCCCTGATTGGCGGCGCCATCGCCGAAATAGGCAAGCGCCACCCCGCCATCGCCGGAATATTTGTGCTTGAAGGCGAGCCCGGCGCCCAGCGGCACCTGCGCCGCCACGATCCCGTGGCCGCCATAAAACCCGTGCTCGACCGAAAACATGTGCATCGACCCGCCCTTGCCACGCGAGATGCCGGCGGCGCGCCCCGTGAGTTCAGCCATCACCACCTTGGCGGGAATGCCGCAGGCCAGCATATGGCCATGGTCGCGATACCCGGTGATCACGGAATCGCGCCCCGGGCTGATGGCCGATTGCAGACCGGTTACAACCGCTTCCTGCCCGATATAAAGGTGACAGAAGCCGCCGATCAGCCCCATGCCATACAGTTGCCCGGCCTTTTCCTCGAAGCGACGGATCAGAAGCATCATGCGATAGAAATCGCGATACTCGTCGGCCGTCGGCTTGTAGCGCTGGAAAGTTACCGCCTGCGACCCTACCGGCCCGGCGGCCTTCGGTGTTCGCACACCTGCTTCCGGTTTTGCACTGGAAGCGCGGGGCGCTGCCCGGCTCCGCGGAGACGCTTTCTTCTCGGCCAAGACACCCTCCTTCAGATTTTTCATAGCTATGCGCACTTATGCGGCCAGTTTCAACAACTGGCTTCTCAACCCGGCCCAAGCAACCAGACCCAGATTGTAAACGGAATAACACTAACCAAAATGGCTATTCCGGAAGCGAGTCCCCCGGCTTCGGCGGCACAACCGGCGTCAGCGGGATGATCAGCTCATCCGGACGAATCACCCCAAGGTGCCGACGGACCAGTTCGTCAGCGAAATCCCGATCAACTCCACGCGGATCCAGCAGCTGAATATCGCGTTCCAGAGACTTTTTCTGGCGGGCCAGTTCGTGGTTGTGGGCAAGGGCCGCTGCACGTTCGGCACGGATGTCGTCAAGTGCCAGATACCCCGTCGGGCCGAACAGCGCATGCGTCAGGAAATATCCGATCACCAGCAGGCACAAGGCTGGAAGCACCGCCCGACGCAGCAACAGATAAAGGGGGGAAGCCAGCATGATCCTCACAGAATCATCACTTTGCACGCCCGTCAAGGGCGATGCAGCCGTGTCGCGCCGCTTTGGGCCAATTACCGGTTGGTGCGCAGAGCCCCACGCCCGGCATAGCGCGCCGTGTCGCCCAGCTCCTGCTCGATCCGCAGCAACTGGTTGTATTTGGCCAGCCGGTCCGAACGCGAAAGCGACCCGGTCTTGATCTGGCCGCAGTTGGTGGCAACCGCAAGGTCGGCAATCGTGGAATCCTCGGTCTCGCCGGAACGATGGCTCATCACCGCCGTATAGGCGGCGCCGTGGGCGGTATTCACCGCCTCCAGCGTTTCCGACAGCGTGCCGATCTGGTTGACCTTCACCAGAATGGAGTTGGCCACCCCGCGGGCGATACCATCGCGCAGGCGTGCCGCATTGGTGACGAACAGGTCGTCGCCCACCAGCTGGGCCTTGAAGCCGATGCCATCGGTCAGCAGCTTCCAGCCGTCCCAGTCGTCCTCGGCCATGCCATCCTCGATCGAGACAATGGGATAGCGAGCCACCAGATCGCCAAGGAACCCGGCCATGTCGGCCGAAGTCAGCGTCTTGCCCTCGCCCGCCATCACATATCTGCCCTCACGATAGAATTCGGTGGCTGCACAGTCGAGCGCCAGTGCCACATCGTCTCCGGGGCGATAACCCGCCGCCTCGATCGCGGCGAGAATGAAGTCGAGCGCCTGGGTCGCCGACGACAGGTTGGGGGCAAAGCCGCCTTCGTCACCCACGGCGGTGGCCAACCCCTTGTCGTGCAGCTTTTTCTTCAGGGTATGAAAGATCTCGGCCCCCCAGCGCAGCCCCTCGCCAAAGGTGGCAGCACCCACCGGCATGATCATGAATTCCTGAAAATCAATGGGGTTGTCAGCATGCGCACCCCCATTGATGATGTTCATCATCGGCACCGGAAGCGTCTTGGCGGCCGTTCCTCCCACATAACGATAAAGCGGCAGGCCACGGGCATCGGCGGCAGCGCGGGCGACCGACAGGCTGACCCCGAGAATGGCGTTGGCCCCCAGCCGCGCCTTGTTGGGCGTGCCATCGAGCGCCAGCATCGCCGCATCGATTTCCTCCTGCTCTTCGGCGTCCAGACCGATCAGCGCGTCGGCCAGTTCACCATGCACGGCTGCCACGGCGTCCAGCACGCCTTTGCCCAGATAGCGCGCCTTGTCGCCATCGCGGCGCTCAACCGCCTCATGGGCACCGGTCGAGGCGCCTGACGGCACGGCGGCCCGGCCGAAGCTGCCGTCTTCCAGCAGGCAATCCACCTCGATGGTCGGGTTACCACGGGAATCGAGGATTTCACGGGCGACGAGATCGATGATTGCGGTCATGCTGGCTCCTGAATGGCGCAATGAAATGGCTGTGCCGTGCTTTAGCGTTCCCGCCCCAAAGTTCAACAGCAGCGGCACAGGCTTCGGGCGATACTCTGGCCGTTGGCGATTTCGTGCGATACCCTTCACCTTGACCGACACAGGAGAGCAGCATGCCGCCACCCGACGACGAAGAGCTCGAACTCGACCCGGTGGTAATGTCTGCGCGTATCACCACGCTCGAGATGCTGGTGCGGCAGATGATGGTGGTTCAGCTCAGGCTTCTCGCCAATGGCGGCCACATCAGCCTCACTCCGGAATATGTCAGCAGATTGTCTGACGCCTATGCCAAAAAGGTCGATGAGGCGACCATCATCGAAAGCGGCTCAACCACCGTGAATTACGAATTCAAGATGAACGTGCTGCACCAGCTTGAACGCTTCTTCGACGAAATCCGTGCCCATATTGCCGACAACCCCTAGCCATCGTTGCAAAGCGCTGCTAGGTGCCGCCTCCACCACCTGTTGAGGCCCGATGGCGGAGTGGTTACGCAGAGGACTGCAAATCCTTGCACGCCGGTTCGATTCCGGCTCGGGCCTCCAGCCGGTGCTTGCAGGCAGAAAATCTGCGCCCCGCCAGCAATCACTCATATTCGCGGTGGTGACGCAGGTTGACGCTGGTTTTTCCCTGCGAGCTGACTTCGACGAACAGGCTCCACAAACGGCTGAGGGTGAGTTGCAGCGAAGTCAGGGTGTTGCCCTGAGAGTCGGTGATCACCTCGGCATAGATGTTACGGGTCAGGCGCTTGCCAACTGCAAGGCCGGCCCCCATGCCGTTGGCGGCATTATCGCCCACCAGTCGCAACCGGTCGAGACCCACCGACCGGCGGATCTTGCCCATGGTATCCACCCCTGACTGCAACCCGGCCACTGCTGTCGCCAGTTGCACCGCCTCGGTGACCGACAGGTCGGCAACCGACGTTCCAAACAACAGCCGCGAGAGAATTTCGTCTTCGGGCAGGGTTGGTGTCGAGGTGAACCGCACTTCGGGACGGGAGGCCGTGCCGCCGATATTGACAACCGCAAGCACATCGGCGGCCTGTGTCTGCGCCTGGATGTCTATGGCGCTTTCCAGCGGCTGGCCATTGAACACGACACGTCCCCGGGTGATCTCGAAGTCGCTGCTCGCGAACACGAACTCGCCGCGTTGCAAGGTGGCGCTGCCGACGATCAGCGGAGTGCCGGCATTGCCCCTTACCCGCACGTCGGCTTCCCAGAAGCTGTCAAGCCCCATGCCTTCCACCCGGATGTTGTCGTCTGCCCGAACCCTGAGATCGAGTTTGAGATTGCTCGCCGAAATCCGCGGCTGAGGCTGGGCACTGACGATTTCGCCGTAGCGGCGCACCTTCAGTTGCGGCACCTCGCTGTTCTCAAGCTGCACGATCTGAATACGCGCATCGTCGATCACCAGATTGCCCGACAGCGTGGCGGCGTTCAGGCGGCCCTGCAAGGTCAGCGGACCCGACATGGTGATGTCGATCATGTCGGAATTGGCAAGCTTGGCCCGGTTAAGTTGCAGCTTCAGATCGACCTGCCGCTCGGCAGCCTCATCAAAGTTCACCCGTCCCGACCCGGTGAAGGTGCCGTTATGGGCCTTGCCGGTGAAACTGTTGAGAACAAGGGAACTGCCGGTGAAACTGCCATCGAGGTTCATGGTGGTCAGCTCGGTGCCGAGCATGGCGTTTCGATACACCATGTTCTGCCCGCGCACGATACCGGTGATGACCGGATCGGCGGGCGTCCCGGCGAGATCAGCCCCCAGCGCCAGCGACCCCCGCAATTCCTGACCATCGAGCTGAACCAGCGCCCACAGCGGCTCGACCGGACCATTGAAGCGCACGCCACCCGACAGCTGGCCCGCCATGAACCGCTCGGCCGGTGTTTCCCCGGCTCCGGGGTCGACACGCACCACCAGCCGTCCCAGTTCATGGTTGTTGTAGGTCATCCGGCCACCGATCAGCAGCCGCTCTCCGTCGGAATTGCCGGTTACCCGCAGATCGGTCGGGATGGTGAACCCGGTGACACCGGCCCGGCTCAGCCCCTTGATCGACAGATCGATGTTGCCAACCGGTATACGGCTGTCAGCAACCGGACGCAGATTGATCTGGCCATTGACCACGCCGCCAACGCCGGTATCAGCCGACAGGAAATCGACGATCGAGAGATCGACATCGCGCAAAACCAGCCGCAGATGGCTCGACTTGCCGATGCCGCCCGACATGTCCACCTGGCCCTTGGGCAGCAGCAGACGCATGGGCTTCAGTTCCCACCCGCCTTCCACGCGGTCGATGCGGGCCGGGTGCTCCAGCCGCAACGGCAGCTTGCCAACTGTGCCATCGAGTGTGAACACATAGCCGTTGCCGACTGACTGGATGCGGCTGGAAGCGGCTATGGGGCTGCCATCACCCGATCGGCCCTTGGCGCTGACCACCGCCTGGCCGCCGCTGCCCACCAGATTGGCGGCTCCCTCAACTTCGGTCAGCACCACGCTTTCGCGCACCACGCCAGTCGCCCGGAAGCTGCCCTTGATCTCGGGATTTCCGGGGGCAAGCACCACTGTGAACCGCCCTGACCCCCTGGCAATGGAAACCGGCGGTTCGAGGGGGAGCCGGGCATTGATGGCGCTTGCCACCACGTCTGCGCGCTGCAGCCCGCCCTGATTGGCGAGATTGGCCCTGGCGGTCAGCCCGCGTCCCCCCACCAGCAACTGGCCCTCGAACGGCCCCTGTGCAGTACGGACCAGCCGGCCGCGCGCGCTCAACCCGGCGAACCCGGCGTGGCGGACATCGATGGTCAACGGCCTGCCATCACCGAACAGCAGGGTCGCCCGTGCATCGAGATCGCCTTCCGGACTGTTACCGGAGGCCCTGATGCCGATCCCGCCATTGGCGGGGGGGATATCCGCCACAAGGTTGGTGAGCCCAAACCCGAAACCGGGTTTGGGCATACGCAAGGTGGCAACTGGTGCGGCCGTAGTGCCCGACGCCGTCACGACGAGGGGGCCATATTGGCGACTGTTTCCTGCCGCATTCAGCGTGAACCGGCCATCTCCCGGGTTGAAACTGCCGGAAGCGTTGGTGAACTGCAGGTTGGGGCTGGTGAAAGAGACGCCCGTCACTTGCACCACGCCGCTGGCACCCAGCGAAAAGGCCCCACGAACAGCGGGTTTGCCCCCCAGAAACTCGCCGGCAGAGGCATTGGAAAGTGACAGCGCCCGCCCCTCGAAGGTGCCGGATGCCGTTGGCCGTTGCCCCGGAGCCATGGCCAGCTGCATCACCGCCCGGCCGCTGACCGTCCCCAGCTGCGGAACAGTGAACCGGGCGATGCCGGCATCGAGGCTGGCCGCCACACGCCCGTCAGCCTGCCGCTTGCCGCTGCCTTTCACGTTCAAGGCGCTGGTCACCAGAGTGGCCTGATCCAGCCGGGTGGCATCATCGCCTAGCACCAGCGTTGCCGAAAGCTGCGGGTTGGCTACCAGTGGCGCCAGATCAGCGGGAACGCCCACTACCCGTCTGGCGCTAGCCTCGAACGGAATGGTGAGCGGTTTCTTGCCGGTTGCCAGCAGCGCCTGGCCGCTGACCATAAGGCCATCGGCACGCACCGCCCCGCCCTTGGCGGCAAAACGTATGGAATTGGCCGATACAGTCCACTTCAGCGGGTCTTTGAACATGGCGCCGTCCGCCGTCAGCGTCGCCTGTATGCCATCGCCGGAAAAATCAGGGTGCAGGGCCGAAGGCTGCTTCAGCACCGCCGTCAGCCGCACGCCGTCAAAGCGGTTGTTGGTGGCATCTACCTTGCCGCCGCCGGCAATACCAACGGCAGCCGATGTCGCCATCAGCTTCACATCGAACAGGTCGTCATCGCGGCTAAGGCTGACATCGAGCTGGACATCGGGTTTCGTCAGCGCCGCCGTGCTCTCAGGCAGGAACGGGCCGGGGTTCACGCTTCCGCGCACCCGCAGATGGCCGCTCTCCATGTCGATCCCCAGTGTCGCCACCCGCACATGGCTGTCTGCCGTGCCGACGCCGGCGTTCAGGCGTCCGCGCCACGCCGTCCAGCTGCCATTGCCGTCGAGATCGAGCGTGACAGGGCCGTCGATCCCGGCAGCGGTTGCCAGCAGTCCGCCAACCGGGCCCTTCACATCGGCCTGAAGGTCGAAGCGGTCGTTATCTGGCTCGGCATCGAGCACCAGCATCATCCGGTCACCAGCTGCGGCCTGCGCCTCCATGTCGACAAGGGCCCGGCCCTTGCGGATGTCGATACGGCCGAAACTGCGGATGATCTCCTCTCGCCCTAGCACTGGTTTTTCCAGCACCAGCCGCGCCAGATCGAAACGCCCGACATGAATATCGATATCGGGAAGCAGAGGTTCTTCAGGGTTGCGGGGGTTCAGATTCCACTTCCGCAGCATCCGTACTTCCGGGATGCTGATGGTATCGATATCCACCAGATTGCGGATGATCGGCAGCGGCCGCCAGGAAACCCTGGTCAGCGGCACCACTGCCAGTGGCCCATCGAGATCGTGAACCACCACATCGACGAGATCGAACTGCGAGAACAGGCTGCCATCGATACGCCCGACTTCAAAGCGAATGCCGGATTCCATCTGAACGCCGCTGCCCCTCGCAGCAACGAATGAGCGCCCGCCCGGAGTTTCGGCCAGCCACCAAAGCCCGGCGGGAACCGCCAGAAGCAACAGCCCCAGCAGCCCCAGAACCGCAAGGCCGAACCACCGCCACCAGCTGCGGGTGGTCAATGGCTCATCGCTGTTCAGAGCGTCATCCGCAACCATCAGAAGGCCTGCCCGATCGAGATATAGATGGCGAGCGGCGGATCGTGCGGACCGCGATTGATGGCGCGGGCGATATCGGCCCGCAGTGGCCCGAAACTGGTATAATAGCGCACCCCCACCCCGGCGCCGTAGCGGATATTGTGGAACGTGGGAGCCGGCCCATCGTTCACCGTCCCGGCATCGATGAAGGCAACAACGCCAAAACCATCGAACCGGTATCGCGCCTCGAAACTGGCCTCGACCAGCCCGCGCCCGCCCGCCGGATCGCCGGCCGGAGTCACCGGCCCGATGCTCTGGTAATCGAACCCGCGAACCGAGCCTCCGCCGCCGGCAAACAGCCGGCGGGTTGGCGCCACCGATTCCGTATCAGCACCAATAATGCTTCCCACGCGCCCCCGAACCGCGAGGACCAGCGGATCACTCACCTGCTGGTAATAACTGCCATCACCGACGATCCGCGCGTAGGTGGCGTAATGCCCGCCCTGACGTGAAATCTCCGGCGACACGGTCAACGCCAGCCGGTAGCCTTTCACCGGATCAAGCAGATCGTTCGACCGATCATAGCCGATGTTGAACGGCAGCGCTGCGATCAGGAAGTCGCGCTGCAGCTTCACGACAGCCGGGAACGTCTGCATGTCTTCGCGCTCGCGTGAGGCGATCAGCTCAAATCCGGCGCCCCACGTCCAGCGTTTCTGCCAGATCGGAGTCGAGGTGCGCTTGACATGGGCGCCAATCGCCACCTGGGTCGCTTCGTAGGCCGGCCTGTTGATATGGGCGACATCGAACCCGAGATCTAGCGTGCGATCGCGCTGTCGCCAGTTGCCAAAGGTCAGCTGTGCCGCCGCCCGCTGTTCCTGGGTACCCAGCACGGCGCGGGCGGTAAACATGCCTTCAGGCTGCACCAGCGAGCGGTGCCGCCACAAGGCTTCAGCGCGAAACCCTTCGCCCGTTGAATAGCCGAGCTGTCCGATCAGCTGGCGTTTCGGGCCACGGTTGCCGATCACCTGGATGGCTGCAACCGCCCGGCCCTCGGAATCGCGCTCGCCGGTGTCGACCGTGGTAACCGTCACCCCACCGAACTGCTGGGTGGCAATCAGCGCCCGCCGGAAATCATCGACGAGCGCGGTATTGTAAGGCTCACCCTCGCTGAACCGGGCGATCACGCGGGCATGGCGATCATCGAACGGCCGGTATCCCACCATCTTGATGGGGCCGAACACCCCCGGCGGCCCGGTATCGCCTGTGAGGAAATAGGTGCCGGTCGGGGCATCCTTGTCGAGCACGACGTCACGGTTGCCGATTTCAGCAAACGGATAGCCCGATTCCAGCAGCTTTTTCAGAAGCGCGCCCTCGGCCTCCTCCACTTCAACGGCGCGAATGGGGTCACCCACCCGCAGGCCGAATCCTTCGGCAAGCTCGGGCTTGTCGGAAGGGATGAGGTCAAGGGTGATCTGCCGCCAATGATAGCGTTCGCCCGGCGTGGCAATCAGGTGCACGGTGGCCTTGTCCTCGGCAAGGGCCACCTCGGCATCGCTGGTGCCGCCATACCAGCCTTCCGAGAACATCAGCCGCTGCATCAGTAGCTTGTCGGAATTGGTGCGCGAGGCAATCTGGGCAGCGGTTGCTGTCTTGCCTTCGCCCTTGTGCAGTGCCGACAGGCGGCGGAAAGTCCCCTGTGTTCCGGTTTCCGCAAGCCCATCAACCGTCACTGAATAGCGAATGGCCGCCTGCACCACCTCCTTCAGGGCAAAGGTGTCGATAGGCGTAGGGTTGAAGGTCGCCAATGGCGGCAATGGCGCTGTCAATGCGGAATCGGTGGTGATTTCCGGAGGCAGGATAACTTGCCCGGCCGATTCCGCCGTCGGCATGTCTGCAGATGGCGGCAATTCGGGAAGCGGCCCCAGCGCTTCGGGTGTCAATCGGTCAAGATGAAACAGCGCCTCGTCGGGAAGGTTCTCAGGCTCGGCTGATGGCGATAGCGGCGCCATGATCTCCGCCGGCGCCGCTTTGGGGGTGGCCATATCCGTCGGTGGTTCGGCCGTGACCGGCCGTGGCGGGCCATCAGGCTCGTTGAACACCACCTGTGCTTGCGCACCGCCTGAAAACAGCAGAGCCGCGCAAACCGGCAGGCTGAAAAGGCGTATCGAGTGGTCCACGGCTGCACAAAGCCAACAGACTCCTCGGGAAGCAAGGGGAAATCCGATGGCCGGTCACCACCAATTGTCAAAAAGCTGGAACTCCGGCGCTCGAATCGCTAGCGGGACGACCAGTCCTCAGCAAATGGAATACAAGATGGCAGACAATCTCAGAATGACTCTGGAATCGGGTGACGTCGTCATCCGCCTGCGGCCCGACCTCGCCCCAGGGCATGTGGCGCGAATGATCGAACTGGCCGACAGCGGCTTTTACGACGGCATCGTCTTTCACCGCGTCATTCCCGGTTTCATGGCGCAGGGCGGCTGCCCGCAAGGCCGCGGCACCGGCGGATCCAGCCTGCCCGACCTCAAGGCGGAATTTTCCGCCGAACCGCATGTGCGCGGTGTCTGCTCGATGGCCCGCACCTCGAACCCCGACAGCGCCAACAGCCAGTTCTTCATCTGCTTCGATGATGCCCGCTTCCTTGATCGGCAATATACGGTTTGGGGCGAAGTCACCGAAGGCATGGACCTGATCGATGCACTCCCCAAGGGTGAGCCACCGCGCCAACCCGGCAAGATCGTGAGAATGCGCTCGTTCTGAGCGCCAGCCGTCAGTTATCCTGAGTGCGCGGCACCGGCTCCCGCGAGGGCCGAGGCGGTGGCGCCGGACGACTTGCAGCAACGGGCGCCATTCTTGGCGCCGCTGGCGCCGGTGATGCCATTCTTGGTGCAGCTGACGCCGGTGGCGTCATTCGTGGTGCCGCAGCAACCACGGGGGCAGCCCGTGGTGGCATCCGGTGGCTGGCAGCCGCCGGAGCACCTTGTGAGACAGCCTGCGAAGGCGGGCGACGGCCGCCCGGCGCCCCCCAGTTACCACGATGGGCCGCCTGCCCATTCTGCCGGCTGACGGCACGGCCTGACTGCCAGCGACTGCCCCCGCGGTCTTCGGACACATTGCCGTAAACCCGATCTTCCTGCGGCGGTCGGCCGATATTGCTGGGGGGCGGATCTTTCTGCCCGCCCGGGCGCGGTATCACGACCGGCCGATTGACCGGACGATCGGGGTCATTGTTCCATCCCGGGTGGCCGGGCCGGTCGGGGCGATCCGGGCGGTGGGGCCGATCAGGCCGATCAGGGCGGTCGGGCCGGTTGGGATGATCCGGACGGTGGGGCCGGTTGGGACGATAATATCCGGGGTAGCCTGGCCGGATGTATTGATAGAGGCCGGGGCGCCACAGATACATGTCCGGGGCGCTGATCCACCAGTCGCTGCCATAATATCCGTAATTGCTCCAGCCAATGGGCGGCATCGGCGCCCAGCTCGCATAGCCGTCACCCTGTTGCCAGTCGACCCAGGCCGGCGAGAAGTGGATGTCGGGCACCCAGAACCAGCCGAGGCGCGGGTCGTGCCCCCAGCGCCCATAATGATAGGTGGCCCAGCCAAACGGTTCCTGCGACATCCAGCGACGGCCATAGCGGTCGTTGCTCCAGTAGCCACGGCTGAAGGGCCGCCAGTTCGGCCCGATGCCGTTGGGGATGAACACCATCCCATAGGCCGGGTAATCGATCCAGCGCCCATAGGCCGACAACGGCCTGTAGAACATGTCGATGGACGGGGCGTCATGCCCCCACCACGGCACCGGCGCCGATTGCGCATAGCGATAGGTTCCGGGCGCCTCGCTCCACATGTCGGTGGTGGCGCATCCCGTCAGCAGCAGGGCAGCGGGCAAAAGAGCAGCAAACCTGTTCATGGCCGCAACTGTGCCGCAACAGTGGTGAATAGCAATTGAACCCACCATACAGCGATCTGTAAGCACCACTGGCAACTATTGCCGGTGGACCGGGGCATTTTTAGCCGGTCAAACGGTCCTCCAGCCGCTGACAGTGCCAGTCGAGATCGCCATACCGGCTCTCAATCATCGAGATCCGCTTGAAATAATGGCCGGCCGCCAGCTCTTCGGTAATACCGATGCCGCCATGGGTCTGGATGGCCGCCTGCCCCAGCGCCCGACCGGCCCGGTTGATCTTGGCCTTGGCCTCGCTCACCCAGCGGGCGCGATCAGGCTCGTCGAGCCGCAGCGTCGCCATCAGTGTCATCGAGCGTGCCTGCTCCACCTCCATCAGCATGTCGACGAGCCGGTGCTGGATCACCTGAAAATCACTGATCGGCCGCCCGAACTGCTTGCGCTGGCGGGCATAGTCCAGCGTCTGTTCGTGCAGCCGCTGCATCGCTCCGGTCGCTTCGGCACAGACGGCCACGGTCGCGTGGTCGATCAGCTTCTCCACCAGATCCAGCGCCGCTCCCTCGGCCCCCAGCAAGGCGTTCTTCCCCAGCTTCACGCTCTCGAAGACAAGCTCAGCCGCCAGATAGCCATCTACCGTCAGGTAATCGCGGCGCACGATGCCGCTGGCGCCGGACTCGATCAGGAACAGCGAGATTCCCTCGCGATCGAAGGTGCTTCCAGCGGTGCGCGCCGTAACCAGATAGTGGCTGGCACAGGGGCCGGCATCCACCACTGCCTTGTGGCCCGACAGCTGCCATCCGCCGTCAACAGCCTTTGCCACGGTCTCGACAGCCGCCGGGTTGTGGCGACCGCGTGGTTCGTAAAAGCCGGGGGCGATGATGGCCTTCCCCGAAAGCACATCGGGAAGCAGTGCCGACGCCGTATCGCCACCCGTGGCTGCCAGCGCCTGGGCGCCGATCACGATCGCCGGCACAAACGGTTCGTTGGCCAGCGCCCGGCCGAACTCCTCCATCAGCACCATGGTATCGACGGGGCCGCCGCCAAGGCCGCCGGCATCTTCCGGAAGCGCCGCCCCCAGCACCCCCAGTTCGGTGGCCAGCGCCTTCCAGATGGCCGGGTCGCGGCCACTGGCCGAACGCAGCATGGCCTGGCGTTTCTCAAAGCCATAGGCATCGTCGAGGTAGCGCCGCAGGCTGTCCCGCAGCATCAGCTGTGTTTCGCTGAAATCGAAGTTCATGATTGCCCCCTCAAATCCCGAGGATCATCTTGGCGATGATGTTGCGCTGAATCTCGTTCGATCCGCCGTAGATCGTGGTCTTGCGCATGTTGAAATAGGTGGGCGCTGCCTGATGGGCAAAGGCGGGGCCGATCGGATACTGGTTGGAACCAGCCGGAAAAGCGCGGAAATAGGGGGCGGCATAGCGGCCTGCCGCTTCCAGAACCAGTTCGGTGAGGCGTTGCTGGATTTCTGTTCCCTTGATCTTCAAAAGCGAGGATTCTGGCCCAGGCCCCTTGCCCTTCGCTGCGCTTGCCAGCGTGCGAAGCTCGGTGAACTCGAGCGCGGTCAGGTCCATCTCCAGTTCCACCAGGCGGCGGCGCACCTGCAGATTATCCAGCAAAACCCCGCCACGGCCATCCGGCTCGGCCGCCAGAATCTGTTTCAGCCGGGCGATTCCCCGCTTCGAGCGCGCCACCCCGGCAATGCCCGTCCGTTCGTGCGCCAGCAGGAACTTGGCGCAGGTCCACCCCTTGTTTTCGTCGTGGATGCGATTCTCGACCGGCACCTTCACATCGTCGAGAAAAACTTCGTTCACCTCGTGCTCGCCGCCAAGGGTGATGATCGGCTTCACGGTGACACCGGGTGATTTCATGTCGATCAGCAGGAAACTGATACCTTCCTGCGGCTTGGCCTGCGGATCGGTGCGCACCAGAAAAAATCCCCAGTCGGCAAACTGGGCCAGTGTCGTCCAGGTTTTCTGGCCATTGACGATATAATGGTCGCCCTCGCGCACGGCACGGGTGCGCAGGCTCGCCAGGTCTGATCCGGCGCCCGGCTCGGAATAGCCCTGGCACCACCAGTCGTCACCCGACAGGATGCGCGGTAGGAAACGGGCCTTCTGTTCGGGCGTGCCAAAGGTATAGATAACCGGCCCCACCATCTGGATTCCGAACGGAAGGATCGTCACGGTATCGGCGCGCGCCAGTTCTTCCGAGAAGATATAGCGCTGGGTCGCCGTCCAGCCGGGGCCGCCATAGTCGGTCGGCCACCCCGGGGCCACCCAGCCCCTGGCCGCGAGCACCTTGTGCCAGGACAGATAATCCTCTTTGCGAAGATCGTCGCCGCGTTCACGCCGGGCATTGATCGCCGCCGGATAATTGGCGGCGATAAATTGCCGGACTTCCTGTTGAAATGCCTGTTCCTGTTCGCTGAAATCCAGGTTCATGAAGCGGACTCCTCCGGCGCCTCTCGTAGCAAACAGATTGTTGAAAGCAAGGCTGGCACAAACATCAGATGTCGCTATGAGTGACATTCATGTGGCGCCTGCATCAGTTTCCCCTGTGTCCGTTTTCCCGCGCTGTCCGCTTTGCAATGGCGGAAAAAGGCGTGACAGCCGAACTGGTTGATGCCTTCCCGTGGGATCGCCCCGAGGCATTGTCGCAACTGAACCCCGCCATCCAGACCCCGGTTCTGGAAACCGGCAGCCTCGTGCTGTGCGACAGCGTCGCTATCGTCGAGTGGCTCGATGAAACTATCGAGCAGACCCCGTTGGTGGGGGCAAGTGCCGCGGAACGGGCCGAGGGCCGGCGGCTGGTGGCGTGGTTTGCCCAGCGCTTCTATGCCGAAGTCACGGCCCCCCTGCTGTCTGAGCGCATGTACAAGCGGGTGGTGGCGCGCGCCATGCCCGACGGCATCGCCATCAGGAACGCCAACCGCGCCGCCGAACTGCACCTGCAATATATCGACGACCTGCTCGACTATAACCGCTGGCTGGCCGGCCCGCTGTTCAGCATCGCCGACATTCATGCCGCAGCCCAGGTCTCAATCGCTGATTATCTGGGCGGCATCGACTGGAGCGGCCACCCGCAGGCCAAGCTCTGGTATGCCGTTCTGAAATCACGCCCGGCGTTCCGGGTGCTGCTGGGCGAACGGATGGAAGGTGTCCACCCGCCCGCCCATTACGACAAGCTGGATTTCTGACCCGGAGTTTCCAGTCAGCCTACCACCAGCGTTGCGGCGCTTCGGAAAACCCTGAACGCTGTTCTATCGCGAGGCCCGCATCAAGCACGCCCTGTTCATCCATGGCGCGGCCGATGATGTGGAGACCAAGCGGCAGGCCATCGGGCGCAAGCCCTGCCGGCACCGACATCGCCGGCAGCCCGGCCAGCGAGGCAGGCACCGTGAACACGTCGTTCAGATACATGGCAAGCGGATCGGCAACCCGCGCCCCGAGGGCAAAGGCCGTCGACGGAGCGGTTGGTGTGAGCATCAGGTCGCAACTGGCAAAGGCACGCTCGAAATCGCGGGCGATCAGCGCCCGCACCTTTTGCGCCTTCAGATAATAGGCATCGTAATATCCAGCCGACAGCACATAGGTGCCGATCATGATGCGGCGGCGCACTTCGCGGCCGAAGCCTGCGGCGCGGGTAGCCTCGTACATCTCGGCGAGCGATTGCCCGGCTGGCCCGGCGCGCAGCCCGTAACGCACGCCATCATAGCGCGCCAAGTTCGACGAGGCTTCGGCCGGAGCGACGATATAATAGGTGGGAAGGGCCGCCGCCGTATGCGGAAGCGACACATCGACGATTTCGGCCCCGGCATCGCGCAGCCACGCCACGCCCTGCTTCCACAGGGCCTCGACCGTCGGGTCCATGCCATCAACCCGGTATTCCTTCGGAATGCCGACGCGCTTGCCCGCAAGGCTTGCCGAAAGCTGGCGGCTCCAGGCCGGAACCGGGGCGTTGATCGATGTCGAATCGCGGGGGTCATAGCCCGACATGGCCTCAAGCAGGATGGCGCAATCTTCGACGGTGCGCGCCATCGCGCCGGGCTGATCGAGCGACGAGGCAAAGGCAACCACCCCCCAGCGCGAGCAGCGGCCATAGGTGGGCTTGATTCCGGCAATGCCGGTAAATGCCGCCGGCTGGCGGATCGATCCGCCGGTATCGGTGCCGGTGGCCCCGGCCACCAGCCGCGCCGCCACTGCCGCCGACGAACCGCCCGACGACCCGCCGGGCACCAGTGGGGCATCACTTCCCTTGGCGCGCCACGGCGAGATGACGGGGCCAAAGGCCGATGTTTCATTCGACGACCCCATGGCGAACTCGTCGAGGTTGAGCTTGCCGAGCATCGCTGCTCCGGCGGCGAAAAGTTTCGCTGTCACCGTGCTTTCATAGCGCGGGGTGAAACCTTCGAGGATGCGGCTGGCGGCCGTGGTGGGAACGCCTTTGGTGCAGAACAAATCCTTGATTCCCAGCGGAATTCCCGCCAGCAGCCCGGCATTCCCAGCCTGCAGGGCCGCATCGGCGGCATCGGCTGACGCAAGCGCCAGCTCCGGGGTTTCCACCAGAAAGGCATTGAGCGGCCGCGCTGCTGCCACCGCATCGATATGGGCCGAAACCAGTTCACGCGCTGAAAACTGCCGGTCGGCAAGCCCCTGTTTCATGGCGGCCAGAGAGAGTTCGGTAAGCGCCATCATTCGATCACCTTGGGAACGCCGAAAAAGCCATGGGCGGCGTCGGGGGCGTTGGCCAGCACGTCGTCGGCGATGTCGCCGTCGTTCACCACATCGTCGCGCCATGGGCGGGTGATCGCCATCACCGAAGTCATTGGCTCGACCCCGTCGGTGTCGATCGCCTGCAACTGGTCGATCCAGCCGAAGATATTGTTCAGTTCGGTGGTCAGCGCCGACGCTTCGCCGTCGGCCAGCCTGAGGCGCGCCAGACTGGCGACCCGTGCGACAATGGTTTCATCTACAGCCATGGCCGATGCGCCTAGCAGCGCGGTTGTCTATCCGCAACAAAAGCGATTAGTGGCAGCCTCCATGACCGCCTCATCCGCCCCGCGCCGCACCTTCGCCATCATTTCGCACCCCGATGCTGGCAAAACCACCCTGACCGAACGCCTCCTGCTGGCTGGAGGTGCCATCCATGCCGCTGGCGAGGTGAAGGCGCGCGGTGCCGCCCGCCGCGCCCGCTCCGACTGGATGAAGATCGAGCAGCAGCGCGGCATTTCCGTCACCTCGTCGGTGATGACCTTCGAGCGCTCCGGCCTGGTGTTCAACCTGCTCGATACGCCGGGTCACGAGGATTTTTCCGAAGATACCTACCGCACGCTTACCGCCGTCGATTCGGCGGTGATGGTGATCGATGCCGCCAAGGGCATCGAGGCGCAGACACTGAAGCTGTTCGAGGTGTGCCGCCTGCGCTCGGTGCCGATCATCACCTTCATCAACAAGGTCGATCGCGAGGGCCGGGCGCCCTTCGAGCTACTGGATGAAATCGCCGACAAGCTGGCGCTGGATGTAGCGCCGATGATGTGGCCCGCCGGCATGGGCGGCACATTCGAAGGCCTGTGGGATATCGAGCGCCAGCGCCTGCAACGCCCAGACGGCCAGCTGGCAAACGACCCTTTCCCCGCACCCCACGCCGATGAACTGGAACTGGCGCAGGCCGGATACCCGGCCTTCGACGAGGCCGCCTATCGCCATGGCGACCTGACCCCTGTCTATTTCGGATCGGCGCTGCGTGAACTGGGGATCGAGCCGCTGCTCGATGCCCTGGCCCGATTCGCGCCGGGCCCGCGCCCGCAACCCGCCGACCCGGCGCCGGTCAACCCCGATTCCGACACCGTCACCGGCTTCATCTTCAAGGTGCAGGCCAACATGAACCCGATGCACCGCGACCGGGTGGCCTTCATGCGGCTGTGTTCGGGGCGGTTCCGCCGGGGCATGCGCCTTACCCAGGTGCAGACCGGCAAGGCCATCGCCATCCATTCGCCGGTGCTGTTCTTTGCCCGCGAACGCGAAACCGCCGACGAAGCCTACCCCGGCGACATCATCGGCATTCCCAATCACGGCACCCTGCGCGTGGGCGACACGCTGACCGACGGCCCCTCGGTCACCATTACCGGCCTTCCCAATTTCGCGCCCGAGATCCTCCGCCGGGTGGCCCTGAAAGACCCGACGCGCACCAAGCAGCTGAAAAAGGCCCTCGACGACATGGCCGAGGAAGGCGTCATCCAGACCTTCGTGCCCGAGATTGGCGCACAGACGGTGGTGGGCGTGGTGGGCCAGTTACAGCTTGAGGTGCTGATCTCGCGGCTGGAGGCCGAATACAAGGTGGAAGCCAGACTTGAGGCCTCGCCCTACGACACAGCGCGCTGGGTGGCCTCTGACCAGCCTGCGGCCATGGCGAAGCTGGTGGACGACCACCGCAGCCAGATGTCGCGCGACCGCGACGGCCACCCGGTGTTTCTGGCCAAAGACCTGTGGGATCTGAACTATATCCAGAGCCGCCACCCCGATATCCGCTTTTCGGCAACGCGCGAACGCACTTGAGACCGGCTGAGCAACCGCTACACTGCGGCGATGCGCCTGTTCCCTGCCATTGCCGCTGCTGCCCTGATCGCGGCGCCCGCCATCGCCGCTGACAACGCCGCCATTCCCGGCGCTGACACCGCCCGCCAGACCTTCACCGCCTGGATGGCACAGAACCATGTGCCGGGGCTGGTGTGGGGCGTGGTGAAAGACGGGCAACTGGTGCATGTGGAAGCACTGGGCGTTGCCGACACCACCACCGGGCGCCCGGTTACGCCGGATACCGCCTTCCGCATCGCCAGCATGTCGAAGGCCTTTACCGCGCGTGCAGCACTGGCGCTGGTGCAGCAAGGCAAGCTGCGGCTAGAGGATCCGGCGGCCCGCCATGTGCCGGAACTGGCGGGCTGGGCCGATGGAATCACCGTTGGCGACCTGATGCACCACACGGCAGGGTTCGTAACCGACGACCCGTGGGGCGACCGGCAGCAGCCGCTGCCCGAGGCTGAGTTCACCGCCATGCTGAAGGCGGGCGTGCCCTTCCAGCGGGCGCCGGGCGTCGCATATGAATATTCGAACTTCGGCTATGCCACCCTGGGGCGGGTGGTCAGCAATGCTGCCGGCCGCAATTTTGCCGACGAAATCCGCGATACCGTGTTCCGGCCGCTGGGCATGGCTTCCACCACCTATGAAGTGGGCGAGGTACCGCCCGGCCGGCTGGCGCTCCCCTATCGCTGGCAGAACGGCAAGTGGGTGCCCGAACCTCAGATGAAAGCCGGAGCCTTCGGGGCGATGGGCGGTGTTGTCACCACTGCCAACGACTATGCCAGATGGGTGGCGTGGCTGTTGCAGGGCTGGCCGGTGGCGGCGCAGCCCGGGCAGCCGCATGCGCTGCAACGGGCGATGCGCGAAGGCGCCGGCTTCACCCATTTCCGCACCCGGCCCGGCCACGATGGCGCGCAATGCCGCCAGCAGCAGCTGATCTATGCCGCCGGGCTGATCGCCGGAACCGACTGTATTCTTGGCCCCATGATGTTCCATTCCGGCGGTTACCCTGGTTACGGCAGCCACATGCTGCTGCTGCCCGAGGCCGGAGTCGGGCTTTTCGCCTTTGCCAACCGCACCTATGCCGGGCCATTGGCACCGGTGTGGGATGTCGCCGGTCAACTGGCGGCGGCCGGCTTCATCGCCAGCCGCCCGGTCCCGGTGTCCCCTACGTTGGCGCAAGGATATGACTCTGCCCGGCGCATCTGGGCCGCCCGCAGTGTGACAGCTGAAAGACCCCATCTTGCCATGAACTTCCTGCTGGATGCCGATGAAGCCATATGGGCGCAAACCCTTAACGACCTGTCAGCCGCCAGCGGGCCATGCGATACAACGGCCGCCATCACCCCGGCAGGCGCGCTGTCGGGCACCTTCCGGTGGCGCTGCGACAAGGGCGACATCAGCGGCCAGCTGATCATGGCCCCCACCGCCACCCCGCAGATTCAGGCGCTGAGGTTGAAACAGCAATGATCGAAGTGTGGATCGACCGGGGCGGCACCTTCACCGATGTCATCGCCCGCTACCCCGATGGCCGTCTGCGCAACACCAAGCTGCTGAGCCATGACCCCAACCGCCCCGAGGATTCCGCCGTTGCCGGTGTCAGGCAACTGACTGAAGGCCATGATGGCCCGGTAATCGTCAAGATGGGAACCACTGTCGCCACCAACGCCCTGCTGGAACGCCAGGGCGCGCGCACGCTGCTGCTGGTGACGGCAGGGTTCCGTGACTGTCTGATGATCGGTCATCAGGCCCGGCCCGATATATTCGCACTCGATATCAGGAAACCTGACCAGCTAGCTGAACGTATTGTGGAAATAACGGAAAGGGTGGCTGCAGATGGCACTGTGCTATGCCCGCCCGATCTGGGAGCGGCCCGGGCAGCACTGGTCGCCGCCCGCGACGAGGGGATCGAGTCGGTCGCCATTTTGTTCATGCATGGTTACCGCTACCCGGCGCATGAACAGGCGGTTGCAGCGCTGGCGCGCGAGATCGGCTTTCAGCAGGTATCGGCCAGTCACGCGGTGTCGCCACTGGTGAAGATGGTACCGCGCGGCGATACCACCGTTGCCGACGCCTATCTGTCGCCGATCCTGCGGCGCTATGTCGATTCCGTGGCGGCAGCCCTTCCGGCCGATACCCACCTGCTGTTCATGCAATCGAACGGCGGGCTGGTGGCAGCACAGGGCTTTCGCGGCAAGGATGCCGTGTTGTCGGGCCCGGCAGGCGGGATCGTCGGCATGGCCAAGACGGCAGCCCTTCTGGGAATCGACCAGCTGATCGGCTTTGATATGGGCGGCACCTCGACCGATGTGTCGCACTATGGCGGCCGCTATGAACGCAGTTTCGAAACCGAGGTGGCGGGCGTGCGGATGCGCAGCCCCATGCTCGACATCCATACCGTGGCGGCGGGCGGCGGCTCGATCTGCCGCTTTGAAAGCGGGCGTTTGCAGGTAGGTCCCCAATCGGCAGGCGCCGTGCCGGGCCCGGCCTGCTATCGCAATGGCGGGCCGCTTACCGTTACCGATTGCAACGTGGCGCTGGGGCGGGTGCGCCCGGATCTGTTCCCTGCCCTGTTCGGGGCCGATGGCCGCCAGCCGATCAGCCGCGAAGCCTCGCTGGTGGCGCTGGCCTGCCTTGCCGACGACGTGGCAGCCGCTACCGGAGACCGCCCCGACGAGCTGGTGCTGGCCGAAGGGCTGCTGGCCATCGCCAACACCCATATGGCAGGCGCCATCCGCCAGATCTCGATCGCCCGCGGACACGACCCGGCCCTGCATGCCCTTGTGGCCTTTGGCGGTGCCGGCGGCCAGCACGCCTGCGCTCTGGCCGATGCGCTGGGAATCACCACCATCCTGCTGCACCCGTTGGCCGGGTTGCTGTCGGCGCTTGGCATCGGCCTTGCCGATGTGACGGCCGCCCGGCAGCTGACGGTCACCCTCCCCTTTGGCCCCGATCTCGATTCACAGGCCACCGCCATCGCCGCCGATCTTGCCGCGCAGGCGCAATCGGCGCTGCTGGCCCAGGACGTACCGCTGGCTGATACCAGCATGACGGTCACCGCCCACGTTCGCTATGCCGGCGCCGATACCGCGCTTGAAGTGCCGTTCGGCCCGGCGGGCACCATGCAGCAGGCGTTCGAGGAAGCCCATCAGGCGCGCTTCGGCTTCATTACCCCCCAATCGGAGCTGGTGCTCGACATGCTCTCGGCCGAAGCCTCGGGCCGCCCGCCGGGCGCTGGCAATACCGCTCTGACGGCGGCTGCGGCAACCGATGTGGAAGCCCCACTGGCCACCGTTCCGGTGCGCTTTGCCGGCAGCGACCAGCCCACGCAGCTGTTCCGGCGCGACCAGCTGGGGGCGGGTCGCGCCATAAACGGCCCGGCGATCATCGTCGACAGTGGCGCCACCACCGTGATCGAACCGGGCTGGCAGGCGACGATCATGGCAGATGGCACCTGCGTTCTGAAACGCACCGTGGCACTTGCGCGCAGCTCTGCGGGCGGAACCGATGTCGACCCCATCCGGCTGGAGCTGTTCAACGCCCTGTTCATGGGGGTCGCCACGGAAATGGGGACAGCCCTGCAAACCAGCGCCCGGTCGGTCAACATGAAGGAGCGGCTGGATTTTTCCTGCGCCATCTTCGATGCCTCGGGCGCACTGGTTGCCAATGCCCCGCATATTCCCGTGCACCTCGGGTCGATGGGGGCGTCGATCCGCGCCGTCATGGCGGCGCGCGGCAACGATGGTCGCGGCATGCACCCCGGAGATGCCTATGCCCTGAATGCCCCGTGGAACGGCGGCACCCATCTGCCCGATATCACTGTGGTGATGCCCAGCTTCCTTCCCGGCGATGCCACCCCGTCGTTCTTCGTGGCGGCACGCGGCCATCATGCCGATATCGGCGGCACCACCCCCGGCTCGATGCCGGCCGACAGCCGCACCATCGACGAGGAAGGCGTGCTGCTTGATAATGTGCTGCTGATCGATGGTCGCGATGGCGGCGGCTTCCGCGAAGCTGAAATCCGCGCCATTCTAGGCGCTGGCCGCTGGCCGGCCCGCAACATCGATCAGAACATCGGCGATCTCACCGCCCAGCTTGCCGCCTGCCGCCGCGGCAGCGACGCGCTGGCAGCCGCCGCACAGCTGCACGGGCGCGACACGCTGCTCGCCTATATGGGCCATGTGCAGGATAACGCCGCCGCAGCGGTGGCCGCCCTGATCGGCAGCCTGCAAGACGGGGCATATGCAGCACCGATGGATATCGGCGCCACCATCAGGGTGGCCGTGACGGTTGACCATGGTCAGCGCACGATGACCGTTGATTTTGCCGGCACCTCGGCGCTCAGCGACAGCAACTTCAACGCTCCGGCCGCCATCACCCGCGCCAGCCTGCTGTATGTGTTGCGCTGTCTGGTTGACCGGCCGATCCCGCTGAACGATGGGGCGCTAAGGCCGATTACTCTGCGCATCCCCGAGGGCTGCCTGCTCGATGCCCGCCCGCCGCATGCGGTGGTGGCTGGCAATGTCGAGACCAGCCAGGTGATCACCGACGCGCTGTTCGCAGCCTTCGGGGCGCTGGCCGCCTCGCAGGGCACCATGAACAACCTCACCTTCGGAAACGACCGCCACCAATATTATGAAACCATCGCCGGTGGCAGTGGCGCCGGGCCATCGTTTCATGGCACCTCGGCCGTCCAGTCTCTCATGACTAACAGTCGCCTCACCGACCCGGAGATTCTTGAATCGCGGTTTCCAGTGCGGGTCGAACGTTTTTCCCTGCGCCCACGCTCCGGTGGTTCGGGCCGGTTTCACGGTGGCGACGGAGCCATCCGCGAGATCCGGTTTCTCGAGAACATGGAAGTCTCGGTGCTGTCGAACCGGCGGGTTACCCGGCCGTTCGGGCTGGCCGGTGGCGGCGATGCCCTGCCCGG
Source organism: Sphingomonadaceae bacterium (assembly GCA_039808025.1). Taxonomy (GTDB): domain Bacteria; phylum Pseudomonadota; class Alphaproteobacteria; order Sphingomonadales; family Sphingomonadaceae; genus Sandaracinobacteroides. The sequence continues at coordinate 293,405 of JBDHSK010000002.1, forward strand.
CGCCAACCGCCTCATCCGCCGCGATGGCACCGTCATTTCCCAGCCGGCCTGCTTCCACGCACAAGTCGGCCCCGGCGACCGCCTGCTGATCGAGACCCCGGGCGGCGGCGGCTTTGGCAGCCCACCAGAAAGGTAAGGGGTCTTTATAGCTGGCAAGCCAGTCCTGGAACGCCGGTTCCCGAGTCTGGCTCCCGGGTCTGGATGATGCCGATTCCTCTGCTGCGAAATGGTGGGCGTGGCCTCACGCCGTCGCCGCAACGCCACCGCCTGAGGCACGACTCCGGCGAGGGAACAGGCTGCCCGATAGCCTGTCTCTTTTCTTTTTCCCGGCATTTCAGGGCTTGCCGAACCGGGCTGCCGCTGTTCATGATGGGCGCCAATGAAGCTCCCCCGACCCAACGCCCTGTTCATCGTCCTGATCGTCATCATTGTGTCGGGGCTGATCGGCGGTCTTGGCCTTACCGCCACCATAGAAAAGCTGGGAAGCGCCTTCAACGACGCGCGCTATATCTCGATCCCGTGGATCGTGCTTCCGGTGATTGGCATCCTCGAACGCTTCGGCCTCAGGGAACGGGCCGCCGCCATCATCTCGGCCATGAAGGGAGCAACCGCCGGTCGCCTGCTGATCGCCTATATGGCTTTCCGGCAGATCACGGCGGCGCTGGGCCTCATCTCGATTGCCGGGCAGGCCCAGACGGTTCGCCCCATCGTTGCCCCAATGGCCGAAGCCGCCTCGGGCCACGACGACCAGGCCACCAAAGACAGAATGCGCGCCATGGCTGCCGCCACCGACAATATCGGTGTCTTCTTCGGCGAGGATATCTTCCTTGCCATCGCCTCCATTCTGCTGATCCGCGCCTTCCTTGTGGAATATGGCATCGATCTGGAACCCTTCCAGCTGTCTGTCTGGGCCATTCCCACTGCCATCGTTGCCTTCCTCATCCATGGTTCGCGGCTGCTGCTGATGGACAGGGCACTGAAGAAAAGTTCCACAAGGCCATGATCGGGCTTGGTTTTCTCTATACGATTGCCGGGCTGCTGTTTGCCGCCTTTTCGCTGTTTTCCGCACGCGACCGCAAGAACCCCAAACGCTTTGGCAATGCCGCGATGTGGGGTCTGGTGGCGGTCAGCTTCCTGTTCGGCGATGTGCTGGGCAATTTCGGCAACGGCCTGCTGGTGATAGCACTTGCCACTATCGGCGGGCTGGGGATGGCGGGCCTTGGCGCGCCGCCCACCACCAGCGATGCCGAACGGCAGGTGCTGGCCGCCCGTCATGGCAACCGGCTGTTCTGGCCGGCACTGCTGATTCCGGCCTTCGCGCTTGCTGGCACGCTGGTGGGCAAGCAGCTGATCATCGCCGGTGTGCCCTTGATCGAGGCCAGGCAGGTGACGCTGGTTTCACTGGGTATCGGTGTGCTGGTGGCGCTATTCGTGGCCATGTCGTGGTTTCGCACCGCACCTCTGGTGCCGGTGCAGGAAGGGCGGCGGATCATGGATCAGGTGGGGTGGGCCGCCATTCTGCCGCAGTTGCTGGCGGCCCTTGGCGCCATATTTGCAGCCGTCGGTCTTGGTGATGTGGTGGGCGCAGCCTTCCAGCACTGGGTGCCCGATGCCGGGCGACTGACGGCGGTTTGCGCCTATTGCATCGGCATGGCGCTGTTCACCATCATGCTGGGCAACGCCTTTGCCGCCTTCCCGGTGATGACGGCGGCCATCGGCATTCCGCTGGTGGTAAAGGCGCAAGGGGGCGATCCGGCGGTAGTGGCGGCAATCGGCATGCTGTCGGGCTTTTGCGGAACTCTGATGACCCCGATGGCAGCCAACTTCAACATCGTGCCGGCGGCCCTGTTGCAACTGCGCGACCGGCTTGGGGTGATCAAGGCACAAATCCCCACTGCCATTCCGCTGCTGGCCGCCAATATCCTTCTGATGTACTGGCTGGCCTTCCGATGATCGACACCAACACTGCCCAACGATTTGCCCGCATTGCCCTTGGCCATGTCGGCAAGGAGTATCCGCATCTGCTGATGCATACGTTCACCAGGGCCGATGAAGCACCGTCACCACGACAGTTGCACCCGGTGTTTTACGGAAGCTTTGACTGGCACAGTTGCGTGCATGGCTGGTGGCTGCTGCTGACTCTGGCGCGTCTTCATCCGCAACTGCCCACCTCGATTGAAACCATGGAACGGGCGGCCGCCCTGTTCACGCCTGCCAACATGGCAGCCGAACGCGCCTATTTCGATCGTCCCACTGCTGGCAGCTATGAGCGTCCCTATGGCTGGGCGTGGGTGCTGGCGCTGCACGCCACCGCCGGGCCGCTGCAACCGCTGCTCGACGGGTTCGCAAGCGATTTTGCCGGGCGCTTCCGTCAGCACCTGCCGCTGCTCACCTATCCGATCCGCACCGGCACCCATTTTTCCACGGCCTTTGCCGGGCTGCTGGTTCTGGAATGGGCCGACCGCCACGATGCCGGCCTCGCCAGCCTGGTGCGCGACCGGGCCATCCACTGGTTCGCAGCCGACCGCGATTGTCAGGCCTGGGAACCCGAAGGCGACGCCTTCCTGTCTCCGGCCCTCATGGAGGCTGCCTTCATGCAGAAGGTGCTGGGCGAGGATTTCCGTCCGTGGCTGCAATCCTTCCTGCCTCGCCTTGCCGATGGCCAGCCCGCCACCCTGTTCCAGCCCGTCCATGTCTCTGATCGTAGCGACGGCAAGATCACCCATCTCGATGGCACCAACCTGTCGCGCGCCTGGTGCTGGCGGCGGCTGGCGCCTGACCTTCCCGGGGTAGATGCCGAAGCCATTGCCCGCCGCCATTTCGATGCCAGCATCGGCCATATCGATGGTGATTTCATGGGGTCGCACTGGCTGGCCACCTTCGCAACACTGGCGCTCATGCCCTCTCTTCCCGGCGCCTGACAGGAGCATTGCATGCCTTTCGACCCGCAGCGTCTTTCTGCCATCGACCGCTTCCTCGACGAACAGTATCTGCAGACCGGACGCCTTCCCGGCACCCTGCTGAAAGTGGTCCACCGCGGCGAAGTGGTGCATGAATCGGTGCAGGGCCATGCCGATGTCGCCAAGGGGAGGCCGCTTGCCGCAGACAGCATCTTTCGCATCTATTCGATGACCAAGCCCATCACCTCGATTGCGCTGATGATGCTGGTGGAAGAAGGGCGCCTGCAGATCGACGACCCGGTGCACAAATTCATTCCAGGCTGGAAAAACCTTGGTGTCTATCAGTCGGGAACGCTGAAAACCGGCTTTGTCACCACCCCTGCCAGGCGCCCGATGCAGGTGATCGACCTGCTGCGCCATACCGCCGGGCTTACCTATGGGTTTCAGCTGAACAGCAATGTCGATGCCGCCTACCGCCAGCTGAAAATCGGCGAGATCGAGCGAACCGATGTCACGCTGGAGAGCATGATCGAGCGGCTGGCCAGCCTGCCTCTGGAGTTTTCGCCTGGCGACTGGTGGAATTATTCGGTCGCCACCGACGTGCTGGGCTGGCTGGTGCAGGTGGTTTCCGGCCAGCCGTTCGAGTCCTTCCTGCAACAGCGGATCTTCGACCCGCTGGGGATGGAGGACACCGGCTTTTTCGTACCGGCTGACAAGGCCGCCCGGCTGGCCACCTGTTACACCCGCGATTCGAGCGGCACCATGGTGGTGCAGGACCAGGCCGAAACCTCGGGTTTCCTTGCGCCGCCGGCCTTCGTCTCAGGCGGCGGCGGGCTGGTTTCAACCGCAGCAGATTATCAGCGATTTGCCGAAGCATTGCGCACCGCCGACCCGCGACTTGTCTCACGAAAGACGCTGGAGCTGATGACCGCCAACCACTTGCCGGGCGGCCGCGACCTGCCGGCCATGTCACGCTCGGCCTTCTCGGAGGCCGCCTATGAAGGCGTGGGGTTCGGCCTTGGTTTTGCCACCACCACCGCCATCCACAAGACCATGCTGGCCGGAAACAATGGCGATTATTTCTGGGGTGGCGCTGCTTCCACTTTCTTCTGGGTAGACCCGGCCGAGGAAATGTCGGTGATCTTTCTCACCCAGCTCATTCCGTCATCCAGCTGGCCGATCCGCCGCCAACTGCGCACCATGATCTACGCCGCCATTCGCTGAGACGGCCGGCCGACACTCAGGATTCGTCGCCCTTGTCGGCGTCTTTTGCCGGCGGGTGGAGCAACAGGCTTTCCACCCGCCGGCCATCGCTCGCCGTCACCTCGATGGTCCAGCCATTGGGGTGGGCTATGCGTTCGCCGGCTTCCGGCACCCGGCCCGCCAGCAGAAAGGTGAGTCCGCCCAGCGTATCGACATCATCATCATGTTCGGGAATGGCGAACTCCACCCCCAGTTGCCGGTCGAGATCCTCGAGCTCGACGCGGGCGCCAGCGGCAATCGTGCCATCGGGCCGCCGGTCAAGCTGCGCCAGCACTTCCTCGTCGTGCTCATCCTCGATATCGCCGACGATCTCCTCGACGATATCCTCGATGGTCACCAGGCCATCGGTGCCGCCATATTCATCGACGATGATCGCCATGTGGGTGCGGTCGCGACGCATTTCGGTCAGCAGATCCATCACTGGTTTGGAAGGCGGCACCGCCAGCACCGGGCGTGCCAGTTCGGCAAGGGTGGGCAACGGAGTCTCGTCTCCGGGCAGATCGCCGAACTGGTCGGCGATCACGGCATAAACATCTTTCACATGGATCATGCCGATCACCTCGTCGAGGTTACGGCCATATAGCGGAAAACGGCTGTGGCCGGCCTCGCGGAAGCGGTTGACCAGTTCGGCGAACGAACAATCCTCTCCCACGGCAATGATGTCCGCACGCGGCACGGCAATCTCTCCGGCACGCACGTCCGACAGCTTCAGCAGATTCGACAGCATCACCCGTTCGTGGGAATCGAGATCGTCCGGGTCATCGATATCGTCACGATGGACCTCGATGGCGTCCTCGATCGATTCGCGCAGCGAATTGGTGGGCTTCAGCTTCAACAATTCACGAATGGCCGACCAGATGCCACTGCCGTCGGAACTTCGTCCTCCGGGGTCGGTCATCGCCGGTCTGCCGCCGGCGCCGCACCATCAGGCCCGCCATAGGGGTCGGCGATGCCCATCCCGGCCAGAATACGGGTTTCCAGTGCCTCCATGGCGATCGCTTCCTCATCCTCCAGATGGTCCATCCCCAGCAGATGCAGGGTACCATGAACGACAAGGTGGGTCACATGGTGGGTGATGGGAATGCCCTTGTCGGCTGCTTCCCTGGTTACGGTCTCAAGGGCGATGGCAATGTCGCCCAGCAGCACGTCCATGCCTTCATGCCCCAGAATATCAGCCAGTGCCTCAGGCTCGTGCATCGGAAAAGACAGCACGTTGGTCGGCTTGTCGATAGCGCGGAAATCGCGGTTGAGCTGCTGGATTTCGGAGTCGTCGGTCAGCCGCACCGCCACCTCCACCAGGTCTCCCTCGCCCGCTACCAGCGCCTCGAACCCGGCATTCCGCAGGGTTGCAGCCACGGCGCCTGTCGCAAGCGCCTGCCAGTCGACAGTCTCGTCCCAGTCGCCGCCAACAATGTCGCAGTCGATATCGAGCATCAGCCTGCGCCCTCATAGGCTTCGACGATACGCCCGACAATCGGGTGGCGCACCACATCTTTCGCCGAAAAGCGCTGCACGGCAATTCCCGCGATTCCTTCCAGGCGCTGCACGGCATCGGCAAGGCCGCTTTTCCCCGGTTCAGGCAGATCGACCTGATTGGGGTCTCCACAGATCACCATGCGGCTGCCTTCGCCAAAGCGGGTGAGGAACATCTTCATCTGCAGCGGGGTGGTGTTCTGCGCTTCATCTAGAATTACGAAGGCATTGGCAAGCGTGCGCCCGCGCATGAAGGCAAGCGGCGCAATCTCGATCTCGCCCGAAGCGATGCGCCGCTCGACCTGCTCGGAGGGCAGCATGTCGTACAGCGCGTCGTAAAGCGGCCGCAGGTAAGGATCGACCTTCTCGCGCATGTCGCCGGGCAGGAAGCCCAGCCGTTCGCCTGCCTCGACGGCAGGCCGCGACAGAATCAGCCGGTCGACCGAGCCGGCCACCAGTTGCGACACAGCCTGGGCAACGGCCAGATAGGTCTTGCCGGTGCCGGCCGGGCCAAGGGCGAAAATCATGTCGGCGCGGCCCAGCGCCTGAATATAGTCGGCCTGCGCCGGGGTGCGGGCTACGATGGTCTTGCGGCGGGTGCGGATCATCGCCGGCTGGCCCGATGCCGTCGCCAGCGGCACTCCCTCGGTGGCGGCATCGGCTACCATCAGGATGGCCCCCTCGACATCGCCGCTATCGATCGGCAGGTTGCGATCGAGCCTTGCATAGAGGCTGTTCAGCACATCGCGGGCGCGGGCAATCGCCACCGGGTCGCCTTCGACGACCACCCGGTTGCCGCGAGCGGCGATATAAACCCCCAGCCGGTTCTCAAGGGTGATCAGGTTCTGATCGAACTGACCAAACAACGACCCCAGCAGCGCCGGACGGTCAAACTCGATCTCGAGGCGGGCGCGGCCATGCCTTTCCTCGTGGTTGCCTGATTGTTCGGCAGAGCGTTTGCCCATCAGGCGGCCTTTTCCCTGTTCAACCCTGTTCCCTCCAGACTGTTGGGGCCGGCAGCCACCAATTCGACATCTATGATCATGCCCGGCGCCAGCCCGGAATCGTCGATCACCACTGATTGCAGCCAAGGCGACTTGCCAATCCACTGACCGGCGTGGCGGCCGGGGCGCTCGATCAGCACTGCGCACCTCTTGCCCACCGATTTCCTGTTGAAGGCCAGCGACTGGCTGGCCAGCAGAGCCTGCAACCGTTCGAGACGCGCAGTCTTCACGGCTTCCGGCACCTGGTCTTCGCGTTCGGCCGCCGGAGTGCCAAGACGTGGCGAATATTTGAAGCTGAAGGCCTGCGCATAGCCCACTTCTTCAACCAGCCCCAGCGTCTGGTCAAAATCCTCGTCGGTTTCGCCGGGGAAGCCAACGATGAAGTCCGACGTGATCGCCAGGTCCGGGCGCGCCGCCCGAAAACGCGCCACCAGATCGAAATAGAAAGCGCGGTCGTGACGACGGTTCATCGCCGCCAGCACCCTGTCTGAACCGGACTGCACCGGCAGATGCAGGTAGGGCATCAGCTCGGGGATGGTGGCATGGGCGGTAATCATCGCCTCGGTCACATCGCGCGGGTGACTGGTGGTGTAGCGCAGCCGCTCCACGCCGGGAAGGGCAGCGACTGACCGCAGCAACACCCCGAAATCACGGCTTGAATCAGCAGGATCTGCATAGGCGTTGACATTCTGCCCCAACAGGGTGATCTCGCGTGCGCCGCCTTGCACCAGCCTTTGCGCCTCGGCAATGATTGCAGCCAGCGGCCGCGACGCCTCGCCGCCACGGGTATAGGGCACTACGCAAAAGGCGCAGAACTTGTCGCACCCTTCCTGAACGGTGAGAAACGCAGTGGCCGACTTGCGGCTGCGGGTTGGCAGATGCTCGAACTTGGGGCTTGCCGGCATATCGAGATCGATGGCGCCATGGCCCTGCTTCAGCAATTCGGGCAACCGGTGATAGGCCTGAGGCCCCACCACCACATCAACCGCCTTCGACCGCCGCATGATCTCGTCACCCTCGGCCTGTGCCACGCAGCCTGCCACGGCGATCACCGGCTTGTCCCGGCCATCAAGACGGGCATTCTTCACGATTCGCCCGACTTCCGAATAGACTTTTTCCGCCGCCTTCTCACGGATATGGCAGGTGTTCAGAACCACGACATCGGCTGGGCCGTCACCCGCATCAGCAAGCCCATCGCGGATCAGCGTCTCGGCCATACGCTCGCTGTCATAGACATTCATCTGGCATCCGAAGGACTTGACGGTAAACGTTCGCATTACATCCTGCCTCTCGTCATCTGCCGATAGCCGTCAGCAATGACCATTTCACAATGACGCGCCAATGCCTTGCGATCAGGAAAATCAGAGCTCCTGACCGGTTCATGACACAGAATGCTGGCGTCTATACGCCCAAGCCGCATACAGTCCAGCACATGCGATCCCAGGCCGACATCGCCAACCCAGGCAAGTTCGACCAGCCGATGGCGGGTGAGCGGCAGGCCGTTCAGGTGGGTATAGGCGATCGTGACCGGCTGAATGCGGATATCGGCCTCAGAATCGGCGCCGATCACGCTGAACAGGCTGGACTTGAAGGGCAGGATATGAACGCCATCACTGCTGGTGCCCTCGGGAAACAGGATGACATTGCCGCCCGAAAGCAGCCGGCTGCGGATCGCGTTGGCCTGTCCGGCTGACCGGCTGCGCCGCTCCCGCTCGACATAGATGGTGCGTTGGAGATCAGCGAGAAAGCCGACAACGCGCATCTCGCCCACTTCTGCCTTGGCGACGAACGAGCCGGTGAGATGTCCGCCCAGAACCGGAATATCAAGCCACGAGACATGGTTGGCGACATAGAGAACCGCGCCCGAGGCCGGCTGGCCGATCAGCCGGGTGCGCACTCCGAGTGCCCGCGACATGGCCCGGTGCCACAGGCGGGGAAATGTGCCGTCATCCGCCTGGCCAATCGCCCGCTCCAGCATGGCCGCCGGCGCCAGAAGGCCGGTTGCCGCCATCGCCGCAACCAGGCTCTTGGCTGGCCCCAGAGGCTGAAACGGGCGCTCTGCCGCTTTTCGGACGCTATCGGCCGCACGGGCGAGGGCAAAGCCGGAATGACCCTCCGTTGCGGCGTTCCCCATCAGCGCCCGGAGCCTCCTTTCAGCGGAGACCCATAGAGTTCGAGGCGATGATCGACCAACCGATAGCCGAGCTTCTCGGCGATCTCTTCTTTCAGGGCCTCAAGGCGCTCGTCATAGAATTCTGTCACCTTGCCGGATTCAAGATCGATCAGGTGATCGTGATGCTCTTCCGGAGTTGGCTCATAGCGCGAGCGGCCATCGCGAAAATCGTGGCGTTCAAGGATGCCGGCCTCCTCGAACAGGCGTACGGTTCGATAGACGGTGGCGATGGAGATCCCCTTGTCGATGGCCGAGGCCCGACGGTGCAGTTCCTCGACATCGGGGTGATCGCGCGCCTCAGAAAGGATATGGGCAATGACCCGCCGTTGCTCGGTAATGCGCAGGCCCTTGGCCTGGCACAAAGCCTCGATATCGATATGTGTGGGCATGATCCAAGGATAGAGACTGGCTTGACCAAGGGCAAGGCGCGCGCCCCAATTCGGAAGGAATTATGGCCCGGCCTGCATCATCGGATTGCCTGGCGCCGTTGCGGCCGGAAATCACGATGGGAAACGTCATGGTTTGTGCGATGGGAAACGCCAAGGGCAAAGTCGGCGACTGAGGGCCGGGCCATGGTTCCGGCGGAATCCGTGGCCCGGCAATCTGTCAGTGCTTGCGGGTGCGGGTGTGGGCACCCTTGGTGCCAAGACCAATCGATTTCGCCAGTTGCCGGCGCGATTCCGCATAATTGGGGGCAACCATGGGGTAATCGGCAGGCAGGCCCCATTTGGCGCGATAATCATCCGGGGTCATGCCATAGGCGGTCATCAGGTGCCGCTTCAGCATCTTCAGCTTCTTGCCGTCTTCCAGGCAGATGATGTAATCCGGCTTGATCGACTGACGAACCGGAACTGCCGGTTGCGCCGGAGGCGCTTCAGGTGCCTGAACGGTCTTCAGGCCAGACAAAGTGGCAAACACATTCTGGATGAGTTGCGGAACATCGTTGACCGAAACACTATTGTTAGAAACATGGCTCGACACGATATCTGCCGTCAGCGCCAGCAGATCGTTATGCTCGATATCCGTCGACATTGAACTTACCTCAAAATTATCCATTAAGAAATTCAGACTTTATTATCGACTCGTACCTGTGCGCCGCCACTGAACGAACAAACGGAAAACCAGAAATCGGCGCGGATAAAACCCCGCATGCACTAACATCGACAGGCCGGAATGCGATGGAAAAAGCATTTGTCACAAAAGCCTTACAACCGCAACATAAATTACAGGCCATCAAGACTAGAGCTCAAGATGATCCGGTCATTAATTGCAGGGTAAGGGCGTCGAGCCGCTCACCGCTGGCAGTGGCATAATATCCCTTCCGGCGCCCGGCCATTGTAAACTGCATGGTTCGATAGAGGGCCAGAGCCGGAAGGTTGCCCTCACGCACTTCAAGAAACAGCTGCCGGCATCCACGGGCAATGGCCGACTGGCGCACCTGTTCCACCAATTGTCGGCCAAGGCCCCGGCACCTGACCCGCGGATGGGTGGCGCACAGCAACAGCTCGGTTTCATCGACGATGATGCGGCTGAGGGCAAAGGCCAGCATTTCGCCGTATTGGTCGCGCCCGATGATGGCCCAGCCCGCACCACTTTCCAGCAGGCCGGTGATCTGGCCAAGGTTCCAAGCCTCGCGGAAATGCGGGTCGAACGCCATAGCTGCAAAGGCGGCCAGTTCGGCGGCCAGTTCCGGGCCGGCTTCCGACCAGTGCACACGCAGCGGCGCAACGGTTCCCGACATCAGGCGCCAGCCTGCCGCACATACAGCAGATCAGCCGGCCCTGAGGGGTCGGACACCAGCCACCGAAACGCGCTGGCCCGCGGCGGCTCGCCGGGGTCGCGGCCAAGAAGCCCGGCTCCTGAACCGACAACGACCGAATCGGCCGCCAGATCGTCACGGACTTCCTGCGGCGTGCGCGCCAGCGGCGGGCCAGCCGATGCACCATCGGCAGCGAACGCCTCGGTCCAGATCTGGCCTCGCGGGGCAGCCAGCGCCACCAGCAGCGGCCCGGTGAAACCCCGGGCCCGCGCGGCCGCCTGCGTCAGCTGGGTCGAGCGGACGCCATGAACCGGCACTCCCCAGGTAAGACCCAGCGCCTGCGCGGCTGCAAGCCCGATCCGCAGGCCGGTGAAGCTGCCAGGCCCGGTCTCGACGATAATGGAGTCAACTGGGGCCATTCGCCCACCAAAGGGCCTTAGCAGCTGCGCGATCGCCGGCATCAGCGCCTCGGCATGGCCTTTGAAGATCGCTTCATGATATTCGGCCAGCAGGCGGGGGCCGTCAAGCAACGCCAGCGACAGGGCATGGCCTGTCGCTAGCACCAGTCTCTGCGGCAGGTCGCTGCTGTCAGCCAAGTTTGCCTGCGCCGGTGATCATATGGCGCGCACTTCCACCACTTCCGGCACATAATGGCGCAACAGTTTTTCGATGCCGCCCTTCAGCGTTGCCGTAGAGGAGGGGCAGCCGGCGCAGCTACCCTGCATGTGCAGGTAGACGATGCCGTTCTGGAACCCGCGATAGATGATATCCCCGCCATCCTTGGCAACCGCCGGGCGCACACGCTCGTCCAGAACTTCGCGGATCTGCTCGACGATCTCGGCGTCAGCCGGGTCATCAAAGGTTTCCGCCTCTGCCGCTTCTTCCCGCAGCAGCGGAGCGCCGCTCGCGAAGTGATCCATGATGACACCCAGCACGTCGAGCTTCAGGTCGCTCCAGTCGGCGCTTCCGGGTGCCTTGGTGACGCTGACGAAATCCTTTCCGAAATGCACCCGCTCGATGTCGCCAAGGTCGAACAGGTGGGTGGCCAGTGCCGAAATGGCGGCAGTCTGCCGGTCGGGAAAATCGACGCTGTGCTTTCCCGCCACCGTCACCCCGGGAAGGAACTTCAGGGTGGCCGGGTTCGGTGTGACTTCGGTATCGATACGCATGGCCCGCACATGGCCATTTGCGCCTTGATGATCAAGCCCTCTGGCCTTCAGGTGAGGCGATCTAGCGCATCATCACTGATTCCTCCGGGCACGATGATCACCATGCACGGAAGGCTGCCGGCGCGTTCGCTGGCAAAGAATTCCACCAGCGGGCCGGGCCGCCCCTTGGCGGCGGCGGCCAGTACCAGAGCGCGGATCGCGCGGTCTTTATGCAGCAGCTCCAGCACCGCATCCCCGGGGCGGCCACGCACCATCGTCATCTCCGGACGCACACCGGTAAGCTGCTCGACCTCGGCGGCACGGGTTGCCAGCACAGCGCGGCCTATGTCTTCGGCCTCGGCGTCGATCACATGCTGGGCGCCGCCCCATTGCAGAAACTGGGTGCGATGCAACACATGCACCAGTTTCAGGCGGGCATTGGTATGGCGGGCACGCAGGGCAGCATAGCGCACGGCCTTTGCGCCTTCCGCCGTATCATCGGCCACCACCAGGAATGTCTCGGCAACATCCGTGGCATCGGTTGCGTCCGTCACCGCCCCTTGCTCCTTTCCAGCGCCCCGGCCCCGGCGGCCGGTTCCCTATCCCCAAGAATGATTCGAATCGCCCGGCCCGCAATCATCAGTGAATAACCGGCGCGCAGCAAATGCCTGTCCGCAACAAACAACGGATCAATGACAGCCGTTTCGTGGAAACGGTCTATGGCCTCCATCCATTGGGCCGCCTGCCCCGAAGCGCGGACGATATCAAAATTGTCGTCGCGCATGCCCCGCATCAGCAGCATGGCGGCAAACGCCGTGCCACGCGCTGCCGCCAGCGCCTGCACTTGCTGCTGCCGGTTGCCCTCGCGCATCACCATATCGATGCGCTGGGCCTGCCCTTCGGCATCGCGCATCAGGTTTGCAAGCGCCAGCCGCTCCGCCACCGACAGCCGTGTCGGCACGATCCGGCCCTCGGTGGCCACCAGACGGTTATGGTCTTCAAGCTTGCCAATCGCTTCGGCATACACCCGCTCCGCCGGACGTCCGACGGGCGGCATTGCCAGGCGCACCCACCAGACATCTGGCGGGGTATGCAATAGCGCGGCCGCCGCCTGCAACGGCTGGCTTTTGCGATCGCTGGCCAGCCCGTCGATGACCCCGCGCACCGTCAACACCAGCTGGCTTTGAAAGGCTGCTGTGCGGCGGGCAAAACCGGTCGGGAAGAAGGCCGGGTCATCGGGCGTGAAGGTAAGCTCTGTCACCTGGCGTTCCAGAAGGCGCGTGGCATTGGCGACTGCCACCGAGCCACCGGCAGGCAATTGCACCGCGGAAGGGCGCAAAGTGTCGTCCACCTCGATTCCCGCCTGCAGCGAGCCGATCACACCCCACCACAGAACCGCCAATGCCAGAACCACAAGGGCAAGTCGCACCGGAGTGTAAAGACGACGCCACCGCAGGGCCAGCGATGGCCTGATCGACGCCGATTCCGGACGCTGACCGGGCGCCTGACCGGGCGCGGCGGAGCCAGCCTGAGATGCCGCCGGACGGGCGCCCGCCTTTGCTCGTGGGTCAACCCTGCGCCATGGCCATTCCGTCGTCATGGCACAACGATAAGGCAGCCCGCCAGTGCTGTCACCAGTGGCCAGCCATGGTATCCGCCAGGGTTATTTGTTCGGTACGCGCACCACCCGGCTCTGGGCCGGCTCGCCGGGGAAATCCTTGAACAAGGCCTCGGCAAGTTTCGGCATGATGGCCGGCAGATTGTTCACCCGCGTCGTGGTCTCGGCGCGGCCTTCGAACAACGGGGAATTGTCTACCGACCGATGGATATCCACCTCGAGATAGCTGGGATAGACGGTGAAGCTGTAAACCTCGGGTTGGTCCCATGGCCCCCAGAACGGGTCATAGAAGCTGCCCCAGAACCCCGGATACCCCCAGCGGCGGCCATACCATCCCCACGATCCGCCCCATGAAGGCCCCATGCCTGGCCGGGTCGCCAGACGTTCCCTACCCGGCCCCGAACCGAAATCCACCAGCACATCTAGTTCAGCCGGCTGGCCGGCAGCCACCGGGCGATAGCCATGTTTCTGCAATTCCGACGACACGATCGCGGCATAGCTGCCGAACTCGAGGCTGCCCTTGTGCGCTTCAACCGCCGGTTTGACACTGAAGGTCTGCCCCTGGTTGGGCGGCATGGTCTGGAAGCTCTGCACACGCGCTTCAAACGTCTGGGCGCAGGCTGACAGCAACGTCAGGGCTGCTATCCCGGCAACCGCTGCAAGAGGCTGGATGCGCTTGGTGAAGGCCGACATAATATGATTCCTGTTCGTCACTGCAAACCCGAGAGCGGCAATCCTACGATTCTGCACATGAACAATCTATTTCGCAAAAAGTGAAGGATTGTCATCTCTCTTTCCTGCCAGATAAGCAGCCCATGGCTTTTATCCAGTGGCTGCCATGCCCATTTCTGCAGAGGAGCATTTCACACGAAAGGCAGTCGTCATGGCTGAATCTCTCTACCCGCGCCCATCCTCTCAGCTTGGAAGCAAACGCCGCGAACTGGCGCCCGCCCCCGAAGCAGCCTTCCGCGCCTTCAGCGAGGCGGTTTTCAAGGATGGCGCCCTTCCCCGCAAGACCAAGCAGCTGATCGCCGTGGCCGTTGCCCATGTCACCCAGTGTCCCTACTGCATTCATGGCCATACGCTGGGCGCCCGCCGCGATGGCGCGACCGAGGCCGAGATCATGGAAGCCATCTGGGTAGCAGCAGAGATGCGCGCCGGCGGTGCCTTTGCCCATTCCAATCTGGCTCTGGCGGCCATGGAAGACTATGCTGCGGCCCATCCGGCCGGCGACACCTCCATCGCCCCATAAGGCCAGACGATTGACGCCCGCTGCTCTGGCCTCTAGGGGGCTGCCGTGCCTTGCGCCCTTCGGACATGCGGCCACTGCTGGTGGCCGCGCCGGTTCGGATGGCGACACTGTCGGGGAGTAGCGCAGCCTGGTAGCGCATCTGCTTTGGGAGCAGAGGGTCGCAGGTTCGAATCCTGTCTCCCCGACCATTCCACCCCGGTCAACCGATGTTCCGCCACGGCCCACCTGCTGTCGCCATATGGCGTTGGCTGCTTCGCCCTACCGGTCGAAGCGCGGATTGTGCCCGTTTACGGAAACCGGTAGGCTGCGCGCCACCGAGCCACATCGTTCTCGAAGGGAACCGAGCATGCCACTGTCCTTCACATCCCTCATGCGCATTGCAGCGCCAGCAGTTCTGCTCTGCACGCTCCATGCCGCCGGCACGACCGCCGCCTCGGCTGCCGACTGCACAAGGGCTGTCACCCAGGCCGAGATCGACTCCTGCTTTGGCAGCAACTTTGCCACGGCCGACAAGAAGCTGAACCAGATCTACCAGCAACTGATCAAGTCACTGCAACCGCAGGAACAGCAGATGCTGCGGGATGCCCAGCGTACCTGGGTCGCCTTCCGGGACAAGCACTGCGCCTTTGTCGCCAACCCCAATCAGGGTGGCTCGATCTATCCGTCGATCGTTGATGCCTGCGCCACCAAACAGACCGTGCTGCGTTCCCAGCAGTTGAACGCCAAGCTGCATTGCGCCGAGGGTGACATGGGCTGCGGCAGTTAAGGCTTGCCCGGCGACAGGGGCAGGTGTCACTTCGCCTGCCCCTGTTCTCGTCTCAGAAACGCCAGGCCGCTTCGGCAAACACGCTGCGTCCCGGCTGTTTGGAATAGATGAAATACTGCCGGTTGGTGAGATTGTCGCCTGAAATACTCAGCGTCAGATGTTCACCGATCCGCCGCGCTATCCGCGCCGACACCACGGTATGGGTATCGTACGAGCCATAGACACCCTCGACGATGTTGGTGTTCATGTCGTTGCCCGATCCGAACACATGCGAGGTGTGACGCACCACCGCCAGCCCTGACCATGGGCCGCGCTCATACTCAAGCCCGGCAGACCAGGTGGTTCGCGGCACGTCGGTCAGCACTTTGCCAACCGTGGCCGGTGATGCATCGTTGCGGGTGATTTCATAGCGGAAATGGTGGGTCATGGCCGCAAACAGCTTCAGCCCGTCGATCGGCACCCGCCAACGCAGATTGGCCTCCACCCCGTCGATCGACGCCGCCCCGGCATTGGCATTGCGGCTGAGGTTGCCCCCGGGAACCAGGCTCTGGCGATAGATAAGGTCAGTAAGGCGCTGGCGATAGAAGGTGACCGAGGCATTGCCACCGTCTGCGACCAGCACATCCGCCCCTGCCTCCAGCGAGCGCACCCGCTCAGGGCGCAGATCCGGAGCCGGCAGGATCAGCGACGGCACCCCGGCGGTGACCGTCGGCGGAACTGTCAGGGAATACATGTCGAGCAGCGCCGGTGGCCGGAAGCCCTGCCCATATGATGTGCGCAGCGACAACCACGGCGTGGCCTTCCACACCAGCGCCACCTTGGGGCTCAGCTGATGGAACTTGCGGGTTTCATAGGTTTCATCGAAGGCGAGATCGCCATTGTCGATCACCCGCCCGTGGGTCGCATAATGGTCGAACCGGGCCCCGGCATAAAGATCGAGCCCCCGCAACAGTTCATGCTCGCTCTGGGCGAACAGCGCAAAGCTGGTGGCCCGGCCGATGCCCTCGGTCAGAATCGCGCCGTCCGTTCCCCAGTCGCGCCAGCTGCTCAGGGCCCTGGTCTTGCGATCCATGGTCGAGCGGTTGAAGGCGGCACCCGCCGTCAGAGTCCAGCCGGGCATGACCTTCGCGCTGACCGACAGATCGACATCAATGCGGGCGCTGGGCTGGTAGGTGAGTTCGCCAGGGCCGGATTCATACGTCGCCACCCCCGATTTCGGGGTGGTGTAGCGGAACATATGCCACAGCGCACCGGCGTTCAGGCGCAGCACCGTATCCTCCGACAGATGCCGTTCCACCCGCAGGAACGGCCGCAGATCGCGTTCGCCCGAAGGCGTGAACGTGAAGAAATCCGTCTCGGACACCACCAGACGCCGGGTCGTGCCGTCCTGTATGATGACACTTCCGGAATACACAGGGTTCCCGTCAGAATCACGCAGGAAGCTGTCAGGGCGGGAATATCCCACTGAATACTGGGCAAAGCCCATGCCGGCCGTCACCTCGGTCGCATCGTCGGGGGCGTAATGGAGGGCCGCCTGGCCGTTCACCTGCCACCATGGCCGAGCTCCCATGGTGCCTACCCAATAGCGGGGCGACCCATCGGGCGTGGTGGTGGGGATGGCGCCGGTCACCGGCTTGCCTGCCGTTCCGGCCGAAACCCGTTTCAGAACATAATCGCTGTCGCCATAGCCATCGCTGGCCCGCCACCCCAGCGATAAGGTAACGCCGATTCCATTGGCGAAGCGGTCGCGGTAAGCAACCGATGCGGCACGTTGCCACAGATTGCCAACACCTGCCTTGATCTCGGCGATCGGCTGATCAGGCCCGGCGGTAATGAAATTGACAGCGCCACCCATGGCGTTGCCGCCATACAGCGCCGAATACGGCCCGCGGACGACTTCGATGCGCTGCACGCTTTCAAAGGGAATGCCGGCCACATTGACACCGCCCGTCAACGCATTGTTCACCGGCTGACCATCGATCAGCACCAGCGTGCGCGGGGTGCGCGGAATCCCCCGCAGCGAAATCACCGCCTGGCCGGTTCCGGGGAAGTTGGCGCCCATCGCCGCACCCCGGATATAGAGGCCCGGCACATCGGCAAGTGCGTCACCCAGCCGCACCACATTGCGTTTATCGAGTTCCTTCTCGTCGATCATGGTGACGCTGGCCGGCATGCCCAACAGTGCCGTCGGCACCCGTGTCG
Organism: Sphingomonadaceae bacterium; assembly: GCA_039808025.1. GTDB lineage: Bacteria > Pseudomonadota > Alphaproteobacteria > Sphingomonadales > Sphingomonadaceae > Sandaracinobacteroides. The sequence continues at coordinate 310,963 of JBDHSK010000002.1, forward strand.
CTGTCACGATGATGGGTGCATGTGATTGTTCTTCAATGGCATTCGCTTCGGCGCCGGCGTCTGCCGCCAATGCTGCCGGCGCTGTAACAATGGAAACGACAAGGGCGAAAAGGGCGGTGTGCAGCCTGAGCTGCCCTCCATATGGCATTGTAAACTCCTGAATGTCCTGAGCGATCCGGGGGGAAAGATCCTCGGGGTGCCCCGACCTAGGCCGGTTTCCAATCGAATTTCTTGATCATGATCAATGTCTCTTTGCTGCATTGCCAGCATGGCGGTCGCGAACCCGTGGCATTCCCCCACTCGCCACAAAGGAGCAGAGGATGAAGAAGTTTTCCTACCTGAATGCGGCAGCGGCACTGGTGGCCGTGGCCTTTGTCGGCACGGTTGGCGCCAGCTTCGCCAACGACCGTGAGCCGCCAAACCCGCTGGAAGTGCGCCTGCAGGCCGGCAGCTCGCCACTCCTCAACGAGGAAATGCACCAGAACATCAACCCCAAGGCGCCGCCGATGACCAAGGCGGAATTCGACCAGGCCCGTCAGATTTACTTCGAACGCTGCGCCGGCTGCCACGGGGTGCTGCGCAAGGGTGCGACCGGCAAGCCGCTGACGCCTGACATCACCATCGAACATGGCACCGAATATCTGGAAACCTTCATCAAATATGGCTCGCCCGGCGGCATGCCCAATTGGGGCACCTCAGGCGACCTGACCGATGCCGAAGTCAACCTGATGGCCCGCTTCATCCAGCAGGAACCGCCGACGCCACCCGAATGGGGCATGGAGGCCATGAAGGGCACCTGGAAAGTGGTCGTGCCGCCCGAGCAACGGCCAACCCGTAAGATGAACAATTACGATATCAGCAACATCTTCTCGGTCACGCTGCGCGATACCGGCGAAATTGCGCTGATCGATGGTTCCAGCAAGGAAATCATCAACATCGTCAAGACCGGCTATGCCGTCCACATCTCGCGGATGTCGGATTCGGGCCGATATCTTTATGTCATCGGCCGCGACGGCAAGGTGAACCTCATCGACTTGTGGATGGAAAAGCCCGACAACGTCGCGGAAATCCGCATCGGCCTCGAGGCCCGCTCGGTCGACACCTCGAAGCACAAGGATTATTCCGACAAGTACGCGATCGCCGGTGCCTACTGGCCGCCGCAATACACCATCATGAAGGGCGACACACTTGAGCCGCTGAAGATCCAGAGCACCCGCGGCATGACGGTCGACACCCAGGAATTCCACCCCGAACCCCGGGTGGCTGCCATCGTCGCCGTTCACGACAAGCCCGAGTTCATCGTCAACGTCAAGGAAACCGGCAAGGTGATGATGGTCGATTACACCGACCTCGAGAACCTGAAGACCACCGAAATCGGTGCCGCCCGCTTCCTGCACGATGGCGGCTGGGACAGCACCAAGCGTTATTTCATGGTGGCTGCCAACAACTCCAACAAGATCGCCGTCATCGACAGCAAGAACAACAAGCTGCAGGCGCTGATCGACGTCGGCACCATTCCCCACCCGGGGCGCGGCGCCAACTTCGTCGACCCTGAGTTCGGGCCGGTGTGGGCGACCGGGCACCTCGGTGACGAAACCATCTCGCTGATCGGCACCGACCCGATCGGCCACCCGCAACACGCCTGGAAGGTGGTACGCACGCTGAAGGGCCAGGGTGGAGGCAACCTGTTCATCAAGACCCACCCGAAATCGTCGAATCTGTGGGTGGATACCCCGCTGAACCCGGATGGCGACATCGCCAAGTCGATCGCGGTATTCGACATCAGGAACCCGGAGAAGCCCTATCAGGTGCTTCCGATCGCCAAGTGGGCAAACATCGGCGATGGTGCCGGCCGCATCACCCAGCCCGAATACAACAAGGCCGGAGATGAAGTGTGGTTCTCGGTGTGGAGCGCCAAGAACCAGAAGTCGGCGATCGTGGTGGTCGACGACAAGACCCGCAAGCTGAAGAAGGTGATCAATGATCCGCGGATCATCACCCCGACCGGCAAGTTCAACGTGTATAACACCCAGAACGACGTGTACTGATTTCCGTATTGCTTCCCCGGGTGCCTGTGATACCCGGGGCAGCAACCACAGCTTCTGCACGTAACAGGAGAGAACATGAAAACGCTCACCATTCTGCCCATCGCTGCCGCTCTTGCCGTCAGTGGCATGGCCATGCCGGCGTCGGCCTCGCCCGAGCTTGCAAAACAGAAACGCTGCCTGACCTGTCACGCCGCTGACAAGAAAATGATGGGGCCATCCTTCAAAGACATCGCCGCCAAGTACAAGGGCCAGGCGGATGCCCCGGCCAAACTGGCGGTCAAGGTGAAAAAGGGTGGAACCGGCGTGTGGGGCAAGGTGCCCATGCCGCCCAACGCTGCGGTTTCCGATGCCGACATCAAAACACTGGTCGCCTGGATTCTGGCCACCAAATAACAGGTCTCCTGATCTGGTCCCCCGATCAGGTTTTTGGGAAGGGCGGCCCTGCGGCCGCCCTTTTCCTGCCGGCTATTCACCTCAGGCCTCCTTGCATGGCAAGGTGGCGCAGATGCACCAGATGGCAGGTTTGCCATCGGCACAGGGGGAACAGGCAAGGTGCCACCGCTCCATGAACATCAGGTGATCGCGCGCATCGGCTGGCTGCGTGCTGCCGTCCTTGGCGCCAATGACGGCATTCTTTCCACCGCCAGCCTGCTGGCCGGCATTGCCGCCGGCGGCGCCACCAGCCCTGATCTGCTGCTTGCCGGAAGCGCCGCCGCCATTGCCGGGGCGCTGTCGATGGCGGCTGGTGAATATGTCTCGGTTAGTTCCCAGGCCGACAGCGAGCAGGCGGAACTGGTCCGCGAGCAGCGGGAAATCGCCCTGCGGCCCCACCGCGAGACGCGGGAACTGGTTGACATCTACATGGCGCGCGGCCTTGATCAGGCACTGGCGCAGCAGGTGGCCGACCAGCTGATGGCGACCGATCCGCTGGGCGCTCATGCCCGCGACGAACTGGGCTTCTCATCCATCCTCGCACCACGTCCGTTGCAGGCGGCACTGGCATCGGCCCTTGCCTTCGGGTGCGGCGCACTTCTTCCACTGCTGATCACGCTGCTGGCTCCTGACTCCAGCCGCGTTGCGGTGATCATGGCCTCCACCTTGCCGCTGCTGGCGCTGCTTGGGGCAGTGGGGGCGCGGGCCGGCAAGGCCCCGATCCTGCGCTCGGTGGTGCGGGTAACCTTCTGGGGGGCGCTGGCGATGATACTCACGGCTGCGGCCGGACAGGTTGTCGGCACCCTGGTCTGAGCCTGTCCCCCGCTGCCGTCGCCCTGCTGCACGCCAACAGCGCCAGCCCACCGGAACCCGCAACCATTCGGTTCGAAGCGGCATGGTCTCCAAATGGGGATTGCTGGTTGGCTATGGCCTGTTCATGCGCACGCGTAGTCGGCTGTCCTGCGGACCCGGCACCGATTCCACCGGCGCCAGCATGTTCCGCCAACAGCCAGAGAATTGTCTCAGGTTTCCGGGAGTGTACCAGTTGATGACGAACATGCAGACACTGCGGGTAATCCTGCTCGCCGGGGCCGGCGCCCTTGCGGCAGCGGCGCCCGCCGCAGCCGCTGATCTGGCCGATACCACCGCTCAGGCCGGCACCACGGCTGAGGCTTTCTCTGGCAGCAGCGACGACATTCTGGTCACGGCCCGCCGTCGTGAGGAAAACCTGCAGAATGTCCCGGTCTCGGTGACGGCCTTCTCGGCCGCCTCGCTGGAGGCGCGCGGCCTGCAGTCGGTCGTCGATATCGAGCAAAGCACCCCCAACCTTAACTTCACCCCCGGCACCGGCGGGTCTTCCAGCCAGATCTCTCCCTATATCCGGGGGGTTGGCGAATATGATTACATCATCACCTCCGACCCGGCTGTGGCGGTGTTCATCGATGGCGTCTATCAGGCGCGCCCCTTCGCCGCCATGACCTCGCTGATGGGTATCGAGCGTGTCGAAGTCCTGCGCGGTCCGCAAGGCTCCCTGTTCGGCAAGAACACCATCGGCGGCGCCATCAACATCGTGATGAAGAAGCCCACCGGCTCCAACAGCGGAAGCGTTGACCTTCAGGTCGGCAGCTATGCCAGCGCCCAATTGCGCGGCTATTATGACGGCGCCCTGTCTGACAACCTGTCGTTCAACGTGTCGGCAATGGGCCGGCGGGCCGATGGCTGGCAGCGCCTGTTCGACGGCGGCACCCTTGGCAACCAGAACCAGATCGCCGGGCGGGTCGGGTTGCGCTGGCAGAACGGCGATTTCGACGCACTTCTTGCCATCGACGGCATGCACCAGCGTCAGAACTCCACCGCCCACAGCATGATCGCCTTCGAACCCGGGTTCTTCTCGGACATGTTCTCGGCGTTCGTCGCGCCCTGCTGCACCGTGCCCGACAGCATCCGCTGGACCGGAGTGTCCGAGGATCTGAACGTCGATAATGCCGATGCCATCTCAGGGGCGCTCACCCTTGATTTCCCGGCGTTGGGCGGTGACCTGAAATCGATCTCGGCCATACGTCACAGTGTCGTTGAATTCGCCCGCGATGGTGACGCTTCGTCGCTCGATTTCGCAGGCGACTGGCAGCACATCAAGAGCACACAATATTCTCAGGAATTCCAGCTGTCGCACGATATCGCCGACGGCCGGGTGAAAACCCTGTTCGGTCTCTATGGCTTCTATGAAAAGGCCCGCCAGCAGACGATGCTGGTAACGGCACGCGGTCTTTATGAAGCGCTTCTGGGTGCCGGTTTCGACCCGGCGATGGCGGCAGCCCTCGATTTCAACATCGATTTCGACCAGCGGCAGATCACCAAGAACCTCGCGGTATTCGGCAACGCCACCATCGGCATCACCGATCAGCTGTCGCTGGATGTCGGCGGCCGCTACACTTGGGAACACAAGGATTTCAAGCAGACGGCGATGCGCCGCTATGCCAAGATCCCGCTCATCCCCGGCGTTCCCGGCTATGAACTCGATGAAGGCTGGAGCAACTTCTCTCCCAAGGTGACCCTGAACTACCAGGCAACGCCTGACGTGCTGCTCTATGCCCTGTTCTCGCAAGGCTTCCGCAGTGGCGGCTTCAATGGCCGCCCCACTTCGGAAGCGGGGATCGGCGGTTTCAATCCGGAAAAGCTCACCAGCTTCGAAGCCGGCTTCAAATCCGACCTGTTCGAGCGGAGGCTGCGTCTCAACGTCAGCGGTTTCTACAACAAATATCGCGACATGCAGGTGCTGGTTCAGTATCCGGAACCGGCCGGCATCGTCGTGCGCACTGAAAATGCCGGCAAGGCCCGCATCTGGGGCTTCGAAGCCGAAGCGCGTCTGCGGGCCACCCACTGGCTCACGTTCGATGCCAACGCCGGCTACCTGAACGCTGCCTACGAGGAATATTTTTCCCACGACGCCGCCGGCAATGTCATCGATCTCAGCCACCTCAAGCTGAAGCATACGCCACCATGGTCGGCGAGCTTCGGCGCCAATGCCGAGTTTGCTGTCAGCGATCATGTCGACGCCAACTTCCGCATCGATGCCGGCTATCAGGACAGCAGCTTCGCCACCGTCCAGAACTCCGACCTTCTGGTCTCGGACCCCAGCTGGATGCTGAACGCCACCTTGCGGTTCCGCGTCGACAATGGCGTGACTCTGGGCTTCGAGGCGCAGAACATCCTCAACAAGCAGGTGATCAAGGAAGGGTTCGACGCCCGCGGCTCGTTCGGATTCGTCGAGGCCTATTACAACCCGCCACGGCGCATTTTCGCCACCATCGGCTACGAGTTCTGATTCATTGCCGGGAACCTGCCATCGCCGCAGGTTCCGGAAAGTCTGCCGGGTTACATCAGGCTGGAAACAGAGGTTTCCAGCCTGATGGGTCGTTCGTGTTTATCCGTTGGCAGTTTGATTTTCTTGCGTGTATCAATAACGCATGGAAAGTCAGGCACACAGGGCGAACCGGCCATCCATCCAGCTTCACATCCCTGAGCCGCTCGCTCGGCCAGGCGACAAGGCGTCGTTCGACCATATCGAGGTGCCGCCGGCCGGCTCGGTGCGGCGGCCCGATACAGCTGAACGGGCCTCGCAGCTGCGCGACCTTCCCTTCCAGCTGATCCGCGTCCTCGACAATGATGGCAAGGCCATAGGCCCGTGGGACCCGAAGCTCACTCCCGACCTGTTGCGAAAAGGGCTGCGCGCCATGCTTCTGACGCGCATTTTCGACGACCGCATGTTCCGGGCCCACCGTCAGGGAAAAACCAGCTTCTACATGAAATCGACCGGAGAGGAAGCGATCGGTGCTGCCCAGTCGCTGATTCTCGGCCACGACGACATGTGCTTTCCCACCTACCGGGTGATGAGCTGGCTGCACGCGCGCGACTATCCGCTCACCGACATGGTGAACCAGATCTTCTCGAACGCCCGCGATCCGCTGCGCGGACGGCAGTTGCCGATCCTGTTCTCGGCCCGCGACTATGGCTTTTACTCGGTATCGGGCAATCTCGGCACCCGCTTCGGCCATGCCGTGGGCTGGGCAATGGGGGCTGCCTATCAGGGCGTCGATGAAATCGCCCTTGCCTACATGGGGGAGGGTTCAACCGCCGAGGGCGCCTTCCATGAAACCCTGACGTTCGCCGCCGTCTACCGCGCCCCGGTGATCCTGTGCGTCACCAACAACCAATGGGCGATATCCAGTTTTTCGGGGTTTGCCGGCACCGAGGAAACCACCTTCGCAGCCCGTGCCATCGGCTATGGCCTGCCGGGCCTCAGGGTGGATGGCAATGATTTCCTTGCCGTGGCCGCCGCCACCCGCTGGGCGGCAGACCGGGCACGCAGCGGCAAGGGCTCGACCCTGATCGAGCTGTTCACCTACCGGGTCGCCGGCCACTCAACCAGCGACGACCCCACCCGCTACCGTCCACGCGACGAGGCCGAACACTGGCCGCTGGGCGACCCGATCGAACGGCTGAAACAGCACCTCATCACGCTTGGCGAATGGAGCGAGGACCGCCACACCGCCCTTGAAAAGGAACTCGATGATCTGGTGCGCTCAACAGTCAAGGAGGCCGAGAAGGTGGGCGTTCTTGGCGAATCGAAACCGCCGCTGGGCGAGATGTTCGAGGGCGTCTTTGCCGAACCTGACTGGCGGATCGTGATGCAACGCCGCGAAGCAGGGGTGCACGGCGATGACTGAGCTCAACATGATTCGCGCCATCAACGACGCGCTCGACGTGATGCTGACTCGCGACCCCAACGTACTGATGTTCGGGGAAGACATCGGATTCTTCGGGGGCGTCTTCCGTGCCACCGATGGGTTGCAGGCCAAGCATGGCCTGCAACGCTGCTTCGATACCCCCATCTCGGAAGGTGGCATCATCGCAACGGCCATCGGCATGGGGGTGCGCGGGTTGCGGCCGGTGCCGGAAATCCAGTTCGCTGACTATATCCTGCCCGCCTTCGACCAGCTGGTCTCGGAAGCGGCGCGGCTTCGCTATCGCTCGGGTGGCGAATTCTGGGCGCCTATCACCGTGCGTTCCCCCTATGGCGGCGGGATTTTCGGCGGCCAGACCCACAGCCAGAGCCCGGAGGCCATCTTCGCCCATGTCACCGGCCTGAAAACCGTAATTCCCTCAACACCCTACGATGCCAAGGGGCTGTTGATCGCCTCGATCGAGAGCGACGACCCGGTGATCTTCCTTGAACCCAAGCGCCTCTATAACGGGCCGTTCGACGGCCGCATCGACCAGCAGGTAAAATCCTGGGCGGGGCACCCGGCCGCCCAGGTGCCCGAAGGCCATTACACCGTTCCGTTGGGGAAAGCCGCCATCGTGCGTGAAGGCGGTGATGCCACCATCCTTGCCTATGGCACCATGGTGCATGTCAGCCTTGCCGCCGTCGAGATGCATGGTGTCGATGCCGAAGTCATCGACCTGCGCTCGATCGTGCCTCTTGATATCGACACCATCGAGGCCTCGGTGAACAAGACCGGCCGCTGCGTGATCGTGCATGAAGCCTCGCGCTTCGGTGGTTATGGTGCTGAATTGTCGGCGCTGATCCAGGAACGCTGCTTTTACCGCCTGGAAGCACCGATCGAGCGGGTGGCCGGCTGGGACACCCCCTACCCGCACGCCTTCGAATGGGATTATTTCCCCGGCCCCGCCCGTATCGGTGCCGCCCTGAACCGCGTCATGGAGAAGAACTGATGGGGCGCTACACGTTCCGATTGCCCGATATCGGAGAAGGCATTGCCGAGGCGGAAATCGTTGCCTGGCACGTGAAAGTGGGCGACCACATCGAGGAAGGCGGCCTGCTTGCCGACGTGATGACCGACAAGGCGACAGTCGAGATGGAAAGCCCGGTGTCGGGCACCATTCTCGAAGTGGCCGGCGAGGCCGGAGACACCATCTCGATCGGATCAGCGCTGGTGGTGGTGGAAACAGCCGATGACGTGGCCGAGCCGCCCGCACCGGCAGAGCCGGCAGAGCCACCCGCGCCGGCAGAGCCGGCCAAGCCACCCGCGCCGGCAGAGCCGGCCAAGTCACCCGCGCCGGCAGAGCCGGCCAAGGCAGACGCCACCCCCGCCCCGGTCGCAGTGACAGTCGCAGCGGCAGCCAAGGCCCCGCCTCCGGCTCAGCCCACTGCCCCGACAGCAGTGTCAGCGCCGTCCCCAACCCCGGCGGTGGCGCCAGTGGCCAGCCGGCCGGTGCTTGCCTCTCCGGCGGTGCGGGCGCGCGCTGCCGATCTCGGAATCGATCTGGCGCAGGTGCAGGCAGGAGTCGAGGGACGCATCCGCCATGCCGACCTCGATGCTTTCATCACCCACGATCGCAGCCACGGGCTGCGCCCTGCCGGGCGCCGCCGCGACGACGAGATCGTCAAGGTCATCGGTCTGCGGCGGCGCATCGCCGAAAACATGGCTGCCTCCAAGCGCCACATCCCGCATTTCACCTATGTGGAACGTTATGATGTCACGGCGCTGGAAGAATTGCGCTCTCAGTTGAACGCCGCCCGCGGTGATCGCCCCAAGCTCACCATGCTGCCGTTCCTGATCTCGGCCATCTGCCGGCTGATCCCGCAATTCCCGATGCTGAACGCCCATTTCGACGACGAAAAAGGCGAAGTGCGCCGCTTTGGCGCCGTCCATCTGGGAATGGCGGCCCAAACGCCAGCCGGGCTGATGGTGCCGGTAATCCGCGACGCCCAGGATCGCAACCTGTGGCAGCTGGCTCGCGAAATCAGCCGGCTTGCTGATGCCGCGCGCACCGGGTCGGCGACGTCAGCGGAACTGACGGGCTCGACCATCACCGTCACCTCGCTGGGGCCGATGGGCGGCGTTGCCTCGACTCCCGTCATCAACCGGCCGGAAGTGGCGATCATCGGGCCCAACCGTATCGAGGAAGTGCCGATGTTCGTGCGCGATGGCAGCAGCGCCGAACGGGTGGAAAAGCGCAAGATGATGAATATCTCGATCAGCTGCGATCATCGCGTCGTCGACGGCTGGGACGCGGCAAGCTTTGCCCAGGAACTGAAAAAGCTGATCGAGGCCCCGGCAGCGCTGCTGGCAGACATGGCGACCTGATCACCATGTCTGCCTTGGTTGTTTTCAGGCCTCAGATTCCGTAGCCCCCGGCCACTGCAATCTGCTGGCCGGTGGTATAACCTGCCTTGTTCGATGCCAGAAATACCACGGCATGGCCGATTTCCTCGGCTTTGCCCCAACGACGCAGCGGCAGCGAGCCTTTCACCTCACGCACCCATTTCTCATCGAAACTGCCGCGCGCCAGCAGTTCGTGGAACATCCCGGCGTCGATCACCCCCACCAGCACGGTGTTGGCGCGGATCCCGAACTGCCCTTCTTCCTTGGCGATACCACGCACCAGCGATTCATTGGCAGCCTTGGGAACCACTGACAGCCCATCGCGCGGCGGCCACAACAGGTCTCCGGCCGAACCCAGATGCACGAACGAACCGCCCCCCTTCTCGCGCATGTGGGGAATCAGCGCATGGGTGGCCGCCAGAAAGCCAAACACTTCGATGTCGATCGATTCCTTCCATTTGCGCATGGGGGTCTCGTTCACATACAGCTGCTCGACCACCGGCCCAGCCGCCCACACCACCGTGTGAATGCGGCCGTGGGCAACAATCGCCGCATCGCGCGCAGCCACCACCGAGCTTTCCAGTGCGGCATCCACCTGATGCAGGCTGACCTTTCGCCCCATTTTCTCCATGCGGTGGGCAAGCTCGCGGGCTTCTGTCACCTTGGAACGGTAACACAGGGCAATATCACAACCCGCTTCGGCCAGGGCCAGCATCGCCGCCTGCCCCAACCCGCCTGTGGCCCCGAACACCATGGCTGCACCTTCGGGAAAATCCTTGTTCTCGCTCATTCATCAAACTCCCTCTGTCAGTTCATCCTCAGTTCCGTATACGTCCGCGCTACTTCTGGCCGCGTGCCGCCGGGCCATACAGCATGGCATTCAGAAGCAGCGGCAGCGAAGCGCGGGCCTGCGCCCGGTTCACCACGTCAGGGCCAAGCACCACTACCCGGCCCTTGCCAAGTGGCAGGTCGAGCACGGCATCACTTCCGGCGAGTTTCTGGGCACCGATTGCCCAGCCGCTGTTGACGTCCACCGTCTGCGGGTACTGCACGATTGAAGCACCCGGACCTGTATGCCGGAACCCGCTGTTACGATTGAAGAAAACATTCAGCGTGTCCGGAAGGCCGAACGCCAGCGGCTGCCGGTTATCAACCTTCGTTTCCAGAATGGCGCCGGGAATGAAGAAATCGGTTGAGGCAGGGGCCTTGCCCGAAGCATCGAGCAGCACATCGGTGAGCGGCACACCCATCCTGGCGGCAATGCGGTGCGCCGAGCCAATCGTCACCACGCTGCCCCCCGCCTTCACGAAGGCCTCAAGTTGCGGGATGGTCTTGCCAGTGGTGATTTCCCCCAGCCAACTGCGGTACTTTTCGGGAATATCGGCCGGGTCGGGCTGCTTGCGCCGGAAGGGGGCCGGCGTATCGGCCGTTGCCAGATCAGACGGAAAGACGATCACATCGAAATCGCGGCCAAGGTCACCGGCATCAAGGCGCTGGGGATAGATGACCTCGAAGGGAAACTCGTATTTCTCAAGCAGCCAGCGGGTCCACCCCGAAGGCATCGATCCGCCATAGCGATCAACCAGCCCCACCCGCACCGGCTTCAGCGCCAGTCGCTCTCCGGCTGGCGCCCTGGCAACGGCATGAGCCGACAAGCCAAGGCCGTTTACTGCAGCCTCTATGATCGGGCGGGCCTTGTCGTCGGCGGGAATCCACAGGGCGCCGGGCGCCAGCGTCGCGCCGTTGGCGCGCGTCTCGCCCTGTTGCCAGAACACCGGCACCCCGGCCGCCAGCAGGCGGTTGCTGAGCGTGAAGCCATTGATCGCGCCATGATCGATCAGCCAGCCTGCCCGGCCATTGCCGATGATCCGCCCGGCAGGCGGGGCCATGACATCAGGCACCCGTTCGGTAGGCGCTGTGAAGGCGTCGAGAATGCGGTCGTGCTGAACCCCCATCTGCATCGCCAGCGTATAGCCGGTGGCGTCATACGGCAGCTTGGGCGGCCCGCCGGGATATTGGGTATCGTGGGGGTGATCCTGCGGCTCGAACATATCAAGCACATGCGGACGATAGGCCTGCGCCGTCCTCACCACCAGTGACCCCGCCGGATAGCTTTTCCCCCCAACCGTAAAGGCGCGGGTGGCGCGCTCGACATCGACGCCGGTCTTGATCAGGCTGTTGGCGAATTCCACCGCCGTCGCGAAATCGGGCTGGTTGGCAGTGATGATATAGCCGCGCGGATCGCGTCGGGCCGGATCGCGCAGAATCTTCTGGAACAGCGCCGGGTCTACGCCGCGCTGGCCGTCGGGCGCCGGGTTGGCCCTGGCCGCTGCTTCCAGCGCATCGACGACCGTTGGCGTGGTGCGCCAGGTATCGCGGTTACCCTTGTCGATGGCGTTCTGGCCCATGCGCCAGATGTTGAACAGCAGCCTGTCCTTGTTGCGCGAGGCGTAGTTCAGAACCGCGCGGTTGATGGTCAGCGAATAGGCGATCGACTGCGCGAAATGCCACGGCTGCGGGTCAACGGGCATGGGCAGATCATTGTGCGGCAACTGGTTGTCGGGGATCAGGGCGATCTGGCTCGGCGTCGGGTGACCGGTGATTTCGGTCAGCAGGCCAATGGCGTTGTGGAAATAGGTGATTGATCGTTCCATCCCGTTGTTCCAGGTGGAATAATTGGCGCCGCTTCGCATGGTGGAACCGGGCTTGCCCTCCTCCATCAGGCGGCTGTGCATTGCCGCCCCCACCTCCGACAGTGCCCCCATCACCAGCGGATCATAGTTGTAATTGAAGGGGTCGCGAAACGGCGGCATGAACACCACGGTGCCTACCGGCGCCGTCTGGTGGTGGTTATAGATGATCTGCGGGAACCACTCGCGGAAGAACATGCGGTTGACATTGGTGGTCTCGGCCATCGCCGACAGGTAATAATCGCGGTTGTTATCGTGGCCGACATACTTCTGATACAGAACCGGAATCGAATCGAACTCGCGCTTTTTCGGGTCGGCATTGCGCATGTACCAGTTCGATACCAGCTCCATCCCGTCGGGGTTCATCGGCGCGAACAGAATGATTACATCGTCAAGCACTCTCAGCGCTTCGGCATCTTCAGCAGTCAGCCATTCATGCACGGCAGCAATCAGCGCCTGCGGCGGCACGGTTTCCGTGGAATGCAGGCCGCCGTCGATCCACACCACCGCCTTGCCTTCGGCCGCCATTGCCCGTGCCTCGGCCTCGCTTACTCCTTCGGCCTTGGCCAGCTTCCGGGCGATGGTCTGATAGCGGTCAAGCTTCGCCAGATTCTGCGGCGACGACACGATGGCGACATACTGGGTGCGCCCCTCAGAGCTCTTGCCGATCTCGATCAGCTTCATCCGGTCGGATTCGGTGGCCAGCTGCTTCAGGTAGCGCTCCCACTGGGTGTAGTTCACCAGCTGATAATCCGCACCGACATCAAAACCGAAGGCCTGGCGCGGCGAGGTGATTCGGGTAGCCCTGGCGGTAGCCGCCGGGGCCGTGGCCACGCTGGCCTCTCGGGCCATCGCCACCGGCACCGGCAACGCCAGAGCCACCAGGGCGACCGAACAGCCCAGCCACAGGCGGCGGGCGCGGGTGCGGAACGTGGCGGTGGTTGCGGCGCGGCGGAACGGACTGGCCATTTTTCTCCCTCCTGATGACTTCGGCGCAGACCCTCCCGCACCTTTTCCCGCAACTGCCTGCTTTTGCGCGGCTTGTCACCCACCTTCAGCCCGTGAACGCCGGCAAAGGCGCCCCGGGCCCATCCGGCATCACCCGTTCAGCGTCGCAGTTCCACCAGTTCGTACCAGGTCATCATATAGCCGCCGACGCCACCTTTCAGGAAAATGGCATCCTCGTCGTCGGTGATCCACAATTCATAGGGTGGATGCTCGCCCGCCATGCCGCTCGATCCGTCATCGATAAACTGGAACTTGCGGGCGGCGAAGGTGCCGGCGGCCACCGTCACCTGCTCCTTGCCCAGATACTGCGCGTCGATCTTCACATGCGCGATCATCGGCGGGGTGGCGCCACGATGGTCTGGCGACGGCAGATAGACATTGAACTTGCGCTTCTGCCCCTCGGTCCACGTCTTGGTTGACAGCAGATAGCCATCGGAAACGATCGGGTGGGTTCCGAAGCCATCGATGGGAAGCTCGGCCTTCACCTTCTGGCTAAGCCGCCCGATCGACGGGCCATAGCTTTCGCACTCGATGGTCTCGCCATCGAATCGCAGCCAGCCCGAGCCCATGAACCGGTCGCCAACCGTCAGTCGCACATGCAGGTCCATCGGCTGGTTATTCTCATCGAGTGCATAGATGATGTCGCGCATCACCGTCGGCTCCGGCTCGTAGATCTCGCAATGGGCGCGCATCGTCACCTTGCCGTCACCGTGACGGGTGAACAGGAAGGTTTCAAACCCCCGAACCTTCCCTTCCATGCCGGGTTTGCGCGATGTGTAAGACAGCCTTCCTTCGATCACACGGTGCTTCATTCGACACACTCCTCCATATAATGACCGACGAGTCTCATTTTTTGCTTGCCAAGTCAAATTTGTCCGGACAGATTCACCGCATTCCGAAGAGGAGGATTCGCATGACATTTGCCGAACTCGACGTTCTGCGCTGGGTCCACATTATCTGCATGGTCTATTGGCTGGGCGGGGAATGGGGGGTGTTCCAGACCAGTTACTGGGTGACGAACCCGTCGCTACCGCTCGACGAGCGCAAGCGCCATATGGAAACAGCCTATCGTATCGACATTCTCGCCCGCACCGGCATCGTTCTGCTGCTGCCGCTGGGGCTGCACATGGGCAAGATCTACGGATTCGTGCCGGCCCTTGAAGGCAACGGCATCTGGATCATGTGGGCGATCTTCATCGCCTGGCTTGCCATCACCTGGACGGCGTTCCTCAGGCGGCAGACCGATATCGGCATTGCCGTCACCAAGTTCGAGGAACTGCTGCGCTACCCGCTGATTCTGGCGCTCGTCGTGGTATCGCTGATGGCGTTCAATGGCTCGGGCCCGATCCAGAGCGGCGAGGGCAACCACTGGTATCCCACCAAGATGTTCCTTTACGCCTTTGCCCTGGTGATCGGCCTGTTCCTGCGGCTGGTGATGCGGCGGTGGACCGGGCGTTTCCGCAAGCTCGCCATGGGTCCGGATGCTGCCGAGGAAGCGGCCCTCACCCGCGAAATCGCCCAGGCGCGAATCGCCGCCTACATCTACTGGATCACCATCTCGGGGATCTGCTTCCTGGGGGCCACCAAACCGTTCTGACCAGTTGGCCAAACGGTCTGAAACACACTCTGAAACACATAGGGCGGGTCGGATTGCTCCGGCCCGCCCTGGTTCGTTGGCGCTGTTCAGTGCCTGTCGATCAGATCACCCCAAGGGCGATCATGGCAGCCGCCACCCGCTCAAACCCGGCAATGTTGGCGCCCATCACATAATCGCCGGGCGCACCATATTCCTCGGCCGTTTCCGCGCAGGTGTCATGAATGTTGCGCATGATGGTCGACAGCCGTGCCTCGGTCTCCTCGAAGGTCCAGCTATCGCGCGACGCGTTCTGCTGCATCTCGAGCGCCGATGTCGCCACCCCGCCGGCATTCGCCGCCTTTGCCGGCCCGAACAGCACCCCGGCTTTCTGAAATTCGCGAACCGCCTCAGAAGTGCAGGGCATGTTGGCCCCTTCGCCAACCGCCATCACGCCGTTCCTGATCAGCTGGCGGGCGTCGCGCCCCGTCAGCTCGTTCTGGGTGGCTGCCGGAATGGCGATGTCGCAGGGCACAGTCCAGACAGAGCCGCCCGCAACATGGCGGGCCCCCGCTCCCTTCAGCCGCGCATATTCCGAGATGCGCGCGCGCTGTGCCAGCTTCACCTCGCACAACAGCTCCAGATCGATTCCGTCTTCATCGACGACAAAGCCATCGGAATCCGAACAGGCAACCACCTTGCCGCCGAATTCATGGATCTTCTCGATGGCATAAATCGCCACATTGCCCGATCCCGAGACAACGCATCGCCGGCCTTCAAAGCTGGTGCCCCGCGTTGCCAGCATGCTGTCGACGAAATAGGTAACACCATAACCCGTGGCCTCGGTACGGGCGCGCGAGCCGCCATAGCTGAGCCCCTTGCCGGTCAATACGCCGGCCTCGTAACGGTTGGTGAGGCGCTTGTACTGGCCGAACATGTAACCGATCTCGCGGCCGCCAACGCCGATGTCGCCGGCGGGCACATCGGTATATTCCCCCAGATGCCGATGCATTTCCGTCATGAACGACTGGCAGAAGCGCATCACCTCGCGGTCTGAACGGCCGCGCGGGTTGAAGTCCGAGCCGCCTTTGCCCCCGCCGATCGGCATGCCGGTAAGCGCATTCTTGAACGTCTGCTCGAACCCGAGAAACTTGATGATTCCCAGATTGACCGAAGGGTGAAAGCGCAGGCCGCCCTTGTAGGGGCCAAGTGCCGAATTGAACTGAACCCGGAACCCGCGGTTGATCTGCACATGCCCCTGATCATCGATCCACGGTACCCGGAAGATGATCTGCCGCTCCGGCTCACACAGGCGTTCAATCAACGCATGCTCGGCATATTCCGGTTTCTTGGCAATGACCCGCCCCAGGCTCTCCAGCACTTCGGTTACGGCCTGGTGAAATTCTTGCTCACCGCTGTTGCGTCGCAGCACATCCGCAAACACAGGCTCCAGCTTTTCATCGATCTGCAACGGGGTCCCCTCCGATGATCTGATAGGAATAATGCCGGAAATTACACAAGGGTGCCCCGGCAGGCGCTTGCCCTTACAGCAGCAGCCATCTCCCTGTAAGCATCTTATTCACGCGAGGTCAAAGCCAGATAACGCCGCCAGTGCGAAAATCACGACCAATGGCAACCGACTATGCTGCAATTGCGTAGGGTTCCGTCGCTCAGTAAACGGGCGGCGGGCTCCATGGCAGGTCAGCCAGATGCTTCATATGGTCAGGAAGCACTGGCTGATAGGGGACATCGAACGTGAAGGGGGCAACCGTGCTCGACCACAGATTGACATGGCGGCCGCCGACGAAGCGGAACAGGCCCACCGCCCCCCAGCGCGTTCCAAACGGCCCGTGGGGAATGCCGGGCGGCCGCCAGAAATAGGCGCCAGGGTACATGGTGCCATGTGGCCCCGTCAGGGCGCCGGCGATCATATAGGCTTCTTCCACCACCGGGTGGGTTTCCTGCGGCCCCTTGCCACCTTCCGGCGTGGCATGGGGCAGCATCAGCGACAGGAACGTCCGCTCATGGGTTTCCGGGTCGGTGCGAAGGTTCTTGCGCGAGATTCCCAGATGCTTGAGCTTGGGGTCGTTCAGAGTCATGTCCCACGGCATCGCGGCGGCATCGATGAACGGGATGGCGCGCGGTGACCGCTCGGCGCTGCCATCACCGGCGGCGCCGATCAGATGCGGCTCGGTGTCGTAGAACGCCAGCACCACACAGCCGTGGCGCGATTCCATGTGCTGACGGGTCCACCCCGCCGGCAGGAACCCGTAACAATCGGCATGATAAAGCTGATCGTCCATCTGCAGGCTGCCCTCGAGAACGTAAAATTCCTCGGCAGCGGCAATATGTTCCGGCCCCTCGCGCGACCAACCGGCGGGATAACGCATCAGGATCGAACAGGCGCCAGTTTCGGCATTGCGGCTCAGCATCTTGTATTCGACATCAGGGCGGGCAAGCCCGGGGCCAATGCGCCGCCACGGCAGGCACTGGGTTTGCACGAATTCGATGGTGGGCCGATTATCCATGATAGGCTCTTACCTGTTCTGCCACTCTGATCAATTGATATACATCAAGCACAATTGAGCCGCGACAGCCATGAAAAAAGCGGGGTGCGACACCCCGCCCTATCGGTGGCAGGCAGACCCTGCCAGTGCCACGATGGTCAGCCTGATCAGGCACCAGGGCCGCCCTTGCCTCACGCACAGGAAAAGGGCGAAGCCGTCGCCAGCTCCGCCCTTCCTTGTAATCGTTGTGACTGGGCTGAACTTAGAAGTCCATGCCGCCCATGCCGCCCATGCCACCCATGCCGCCTGGCATGCCACCGGCCGCCGGCTTGTCTTCGGGCAGTTCGGCAACCGTCACTTCGGTGGTGATCAGCAGCCCGGCCACCGAAGCGGCGTCTTGCAGAGCGGTGCGCACCACCTTGGTCGGGTCAACCACGCCGGCCTTCACCAGATTTTCATAGGTGTCGGTCTGGGCGTTGAAGCCGAGGGTTTCGTCGGTGCCCTCGATCAACTTGCCGGCAACCACGGCACCATCGTGCCCGGCGTTCTGGGCAATCTGGCGCACCGGGGCCTGCAGGGCGCGGCGCACGATGTCGACACCGCGGGTCTGGTCGTCGTTCGCACCCTTCACGCCTTCAAGCTTCCTGGTGGCATAGAGCAGCGCCGTACCGCCACCGGGGACAATGCCTTCTTCAACGGCGGCGCGGGTGGCGTGCAGGGCATCGTCAACGCGATCCTTGCGCTCCTTCACTTCCACTTCGGTGGCGCCGCCAACCTTGATCACCGCAACACCGCCGGCCAGCTTGGCCAGACGTTCCTGCAGCTTTTCACGGTCGTAGTCAGACGTCGTGGTTTCGATCTGGGCGCGAATCTGCTCGACCCGGCCCTTGATGGCATCGGCTGCACCGGCACCGTCGACGATGGTGGTGTTGTCCTTGTCGATCGTCACCTTCTTGGCCTGGCCAAGCATGGCGGGCGTCACGTTTTCAAGCTTGATGCCGAGGTCTTCGCTGATCAGTTCGCCAGCGGTCAGCGTGGCGATATCTTCCAGCATCGCCTTCCGGCGGTCACCAAAGCCCGGCGCCTTGACAGCGGCAACCTTCAGGCCGCCACGCAGCTTGTTGACGACGAGGGTAGCCAGCGCTTCGCCTTCGACGTCTTCGGCGATGATCAGGAGCGGACGGCCCGACTGCACCACGGCTTCCAGAACCGGAAGCATGGCTTGCAGGTTCGAGAGCTTCTTTTCATGGATGAGGATGTAGGGGTTTTCCAGTTCCACCTGCATCTTCTCGGCGTTGGTGATGAAGTAAGGCGACAGATAGCCGCGATCGAACTGCATGCCTTCAACGACATCGAGCTCGAAGTCGAGGCCCTTGGCCTCTTCCACGGTGATGACGCCTTCCTTGCCGACCTTTTCCATCGCTTCGGCGATCTTTTCGCCAACCACGGTGTCGCCGTTGGCCGAGATCACGCCCACCTGGGCGATTTCCGCCGAGTTGGCGACCGGCTTCGACCGCGCCTTCAGGTCGTCAACGACCTTGCTGACGGCAAGATCGATGCCGCGCTTCAGGTCCATCGGGTTCATCCCCGCCGAAACCGACTTCAGGCCTTCGCGGACGATCGCCTGGGCCAGCACGGTGGCGGTGGTGGTGCCGTCACCGGCGAGGTCGTTGGTCTTCGACGCCACTTCACGAACCAGTTGCGCACCAATGTTCTGGTAGCGATCCTTCAGTTCGATTTCCTTGGCGACGGTCACGCCGTCCTTGGTGATGCGCGGGGCACCGAAGCTCTTTTCGATGACCACGTTGCGGCCCTTGGGCCCCAGGGTAACCTTCACAGCATCGGCAAGGATATCAACACCTTGCAGAATACGTTCCCGAGCGTCACGCCCGAACTTCACGTCCTTGGCTGCCATTTGATTATTCCTTTAAAGTAACAATGTTGAGGAAAACGAACCGTCTCAGGCAAGAATGCCGAGAATGTCGCTTTCCTTCATGATGATGAGGTCCTTGCCATTCAGCTTGACTTCGGTGCCCGACCACTTGCCGAACAGAATCTTGTCGCCAACCTTGACGTCGAGTTCGATGCGATCACCGTCTTCGTCACGGGCGCCCTTGCCGACGGCGATCACTTCGCCTTCCTGCGGCTTTTCCTTGGCGGTATCGGGAATGATGATGCCGCCGGCAGTCTTTTCTTCTGCTTCGATGCGGCGAACGAGCACGCGGTCGTGCAAGGGTGTGAAGTCCATGGATGGTCCCTTTTGGCTTCGTTGAACTTGTCGGGGACAAGCCCCTGGTTGAACTGCTCGGGGAAACCTCCTTGCTGAAGTGCCCGGAGGATATCCCCTGTTACTGGCACTCTCAGGTGATGAGTGCCAACGCCCGGCCATGTAGGTATGCCCCCGCAACCGGTCAAGGCTGCCCAGACCGTCTTTCCGGTTCTTTTTTCAGAGTCGCAGCGAATGCCTTCCTGAAACCCGAAGGGTGGCTACCCCTGCCTCAGTCGAAGTCGAGGTCGCCGCCCGCCGGTTCAGCAAGAAAGGCCCCAACGTCGACTTCCGCCAGTGAGGCCGGCTGCCAGACGGGCGCCTTGTCCTTGTCGATCAGTTGCGCGCGGATGCCCTCGTAGAAATCATGGTGGTCACGAATGGCGCACACCATGCGGTATTCCAGCTTCAGCGCCTCCTCCAAGGTTGCGCCTTCCGCGGCACGCAGGCCATGCAGTGTCAGCTTCAGCGAAGTCGGCGACATGGTGCGGATGATGGCCGCCTGCGCTGTCGCCCAATCGTCGCCATCATCGAGAAGCGACAGAATGTCCTCCAGCTGGTTGTGGCTGAACATGTAGTCGATGGCGTCGCGCAAAGGCGCAATGGCATCGGGCTGGTCGCTGATGGTATCAAAGGTACGCAAGACATGCTCGACGGCTTCGCTGGAATGGGCCAGCCGTTCCTTCAGCGCCGCGAGTTCGGCTGACGGCACATAGTGGCTGCAATAGCCGATGTGCACGGCATCGGCGCCACGCACCCGTGCGCCGGTCAGCCCTGCCCAGGTGCCAAGCTCGCCGGGAAAATGCGAAAGCGCATGGGTGGCGCCGACATCGGGAATCATGCCGATCCCGGTTTCCGGCATGGCAAACACGGTTCGCTCTGTCGCCACCCGGAACGGGGCATGCACGGAAATGCCGACGCCACCACCCATCGAGATGCCGTCCACCAGGGCCACATAAGGCTTGGGGTAGCGGGCAATCGCCTGATTGAGGCGGTATTCATCGTGAAAGAACCCCTGCCATGCTTCGGCGGACGCGCGGCCCTGATGATAGAGACTGACGACATCGCCACCGGCACAGAAGGCCCGCTCGCCAGCGCCTTCAACCGCCACCAGTTCGACCGCCGGGTCGGCTGCCCATTCCACCAGCTGGCGGTGCATGGCCCCGATCATGGCGCGGTTGAGAGCGTTCAGGGCCGCCGGACGGTTGAGGGTTAAAAGCCCCATGCGGCCCGCCCGCGAGAACAGCACTTCGTCAGTCATGCACCTTGCTCCACCAGCAGCGGCTTGCCCGCCATTTCGACAATCACCACCGAAGTGGACAATCGCGCCAGCAACTTGCCCGCCGCATCGAACAGATCAGCCTCGGCAAAGCCGATACGTTTGCCCAGCTTTACACAGCGCCCCACCGATTCAACCACCGAACCAAGCGGCGCCGGAGCGAAAAAGCTCACCTTGAATTCAACGGTCGGAACGGCGATCTTGCGTCCGGCTTTCACGATCATCGAGGTGGCGGCGGTATCATCGAGCATGGTGGTGATGATCCCGCCCTGCAGATTGCCCATCGGGTTGCAGAAGCGTTGCTCCACCTTCATGCGGAACCGGGTGCTGCCCGCCTGCTGGTCAACTGCCAGCAGCTCCATCCCCAGCAACGCCGTTGTCGGGGGTGCGAAGCGGCGCATCGATTCCAGCATTTCCGCCTCGGTTTTCATAAGATCTCCACTTCCTCAAGGCCAAAGCCCCGCAATGCCGGTTTCACGGCTTCGATGCGCCCGTCATCGTCGGTAAAGATGGCGCGGCCGGGCTGGCGGGCCGGCCAGTGCACCCCCTCCAGCAGGAAGGCGGTGCGGCGGGCTATACCTTCTGCACCATCGACAAAGGCCAGCGGCTTGGGTGCGGCGGCTGCCAGTTCGTCGGCGACCAGAGGAAAATGCGTGCAGGCCAGCACCACGGTATCCATGCGGTCACCGCCGGGCAAGGCAGTCATGGCAGCCATGACATCACGGAAAATCTGCGGGTCGGGCACATCGCCATGCAGCTTGGTTTCCGCCGCCAGCACCAGGGTGGGCGCACCATGGCGCAGCACCAGACAATCACTGGCGAACCGCGCCGACAGATCATCGACATAGGGTTGCCGCACCGTTGCCGCCGTTCCCAGAACGCCAATCACCCGCGACAGTGATCGCTCGGCCGCCGGCTTGATCGCCGGAACCGTTCCCACCACCGGCAGGTCGAGTGCGGCGCGCACATGCGACAGAGCGATGGTCGAGGCGGTATTGCAGGCAATCACCACCAGCGACGGGCGCACCCGTTCCACCAGTCGGCCCAGCAGAGCCGGAACCCGGGTGGCGATTTCTGCCTCCGTCTTGGTGCCATAGGGAAAGCCGGCCGAATCCGCACAATAGACCAGCGACGCCGCCGGCAGCCGCCGCCTGATGGCCGCCAGCACCGACAGACCACCCACGCCCGAATCAAAAACCAGTATCGGCCCGGCCATCAGGGCATGCCCTTCTCTGCTGCCGGATACCCCGGCGTGTCAGACTGGCTCACCCGATACGTTCTTTCACATAGCGGCCCGGCGCGTCCTCGATCACCAGGTGGCAGGAATCGCCGGGGATGCGTGCCGGCACCTTGTCGCCGGATTGTGGCGCCAGCCAGGCGATCCAGTCGGGCCACCAGCTTCCCCTGGTCTCGGTGGCGGCCGCCTGAAACTGCGGCAGTGTGTCGGGTGTCGCCACACCATCGGGCAGGGTCCAGTACTGATATTTCTGCTGTGATGGCGGGTTGACCACTCCGGCGATGTGCCCTGAACCGGCCAGCATGAACCGATAGGGGCCTGAGAACGCCTTCGTCAGCTTGAAGCAGCTTACGGCCGGGGCGATATGGTCGTCCTTGCCGGCCTGGATATACATGGGTGTCGTCACCTTTTTCAGATCGATCGGCACACCATCGACCAGGATGCCGCCCGGCTTGACCAGCAGATTGTCACGATAGAGATCCTTGATATACGAAAGATGCCATTTGGCCGGCACATTGGTCGGGTCGCTGTTCCAGTAAAGCAGGTCGAAGGGGGCATATTCCTTCCCCTTCAGGTAGTTGTTCACCACATAGTTCCACATCAGATCGGTTGGCCGCAGCATGTTAAAGGTGGCGGCCAGCCAGCGCCCGTCGAGCCAGCCCTTCTCGCCCGACAGTTTCTCGATCTGCTCGATCATCGGCTCGGTGACGAAGTTCATCAGCTCGCCGGCTTCGGTGAAATCCACTTGCGCCGTAAAGAAGGTTGCTGACTTTACCTTGGCATCCTCCTGACGTGCCGCCAGCCATGCCAAAGTGATGGCAAGCGTGGTCCCGGCAACACAATAGCCGATCGTATGCGTAGAGGGAGCCCCGGTGACCGACAATACGACATCGATGGCCTCGTTGAACCCTTCCTTGACGAAATTGTCGAGGATGACATCCTTTGTCTCTGGTCCGGCCTGATGCCAGGAGACGACAAATACCGTCAGACCCTGCTCGACAGCCCAGCGGATGAAACTTTTTTCTGCCGTCAGGTCGAGAATGTAATATTTGTTGATCCACGGCGGGAAAATCACCAGCGGTATTTCATAAACCGTTTCTGTCGTCGGGGTATACTGGATCAGCTGGAACAGCCGGTTTTCAAAAATCACCTTGCCGGGTGTGGCTGCAACATTCCGACCCACCTCAAAGGCCTTTTCATCGGTCATCGTCAGCTGGCCGCGCTTCAGGTCTTCCAGCATGTTGGAAACGCCATTGACCAGGCTCTGGCCATTGGTGCGCTTCACTTCCGCCAGCACTTCGGGGTTCAGGGCGGCAAAGTTGGCAGGGCTCATGGCATCGACGAACTGCTTGGCCTGGAAACGCAGCCTTTCCCGTTCATCATCGGGCAGATGGTCGAAACTGGCGACGGCTTCGGTGAGGTAATGGCTGGCCAGAAGGTATGACCGGCGGATCAGGTCATACACCGGCTGGTCTGCCCATTCCTCGCCCTTGAAGCGACGGTCCGCCACATTGGCGGCATCGGGAATCTGCGACTGGTCCCCCGACATCACACCAGTCATGAGACGCAGCGAATCAGTCCACCACTGCTTCTGGATGTCGGCAAGCCTTGCCGGGTCGGCAGCGGCAAAGGCCCGCCCCAGGTCCATCCAGTAATCCCCGATCCGTTGCAGGTTTCCAGCCAGAGTCGCGGCCGTTGCGTCCTTGCCGGCCTCGGATGCCCAGAACTCCATCATAAGCTGTTGTGATTTACCGATCACCTCGGTCAGCTGCTCGAACTGCTTCACGGATTCGGCTGCACCGATGCCAGCTCCATCAGGGTTGTTCATCATTGGAAATCCTCCTGCCGGGGCAGGATGCAACAAACACTTGCAGGCAACAAGGTTAGCGTTGATATTTGCAGCTGTTGGAGCCTTGGACGCGGGGCAATGGAATGTCTCCGGCAGACAGGCTGCAACCTTTTGAACGGGAGCAACGTAATGAAAGTACAGTTCCTTGCCCTTGGTGCCGCAGCCCTGGTCAGCGCCGGTTTTGCCTTTTCTGCACCGGCCTTCGCCCAGGCTACCGAAGCCAGCAGCGGCCTTCCCTTCTGCTCCAAGACCGTGAAGGACCGCTGCATCCAGAAGTCCGACCTGCGCCGCCAAGGCAAATCAACGGCACCCAAAGCGTAACAGCGCCATTGCCCTTGCCGGCTGCGCTCGAGATGATCGAGGTGGAGCCGGCCTGACGGTTCGCTGTCAGGCGTACGGGACCAGGGGGCATTGGTATTCTGGCTGACAGGCGGCTTCGCTTGCGCAAGTCGCCTGTTTGTGTGTGCACCACCCTTGTTTTCATGTGCACCACCAGAGAGTTGCGCCACCAGAGAGCCGCCCGCATACCTTTGCGAAGGCGCTTGTGGCGCGCTGGCTTCCGAAATATCACTCTGGCTGCATACCGTCGCTGACCGGCAATGTATTGATCGATGCTTGCTGAACCGGGCGAGGGTTGTTAACCGCCGTGGCGCGGTTGCGGCAGGCTGTGCAGTCACACCGGTTGCAACCGTCCGTTTCCAACGCCCGCGAGGCATCAGAGAGCCACCATGAACGAGGAATTCTACCGCATCCGCCGTCTGCCCCCCTATGTCATCGCCGAGGTGAACGCGATGCGGGCGGCAGCACGGGCGCGCGGCGAAGATATCATCGACCTCGGCATGGGAAACCCGGACCTGCCACCTCCACAGCATGTGATCGCCAAACTGGCGGAAGTGGCTGCCAAGCCTGATGCCCATGGCTATTCGGCCTCGAAAGGGATCCCCGGCCTGCGGCGGGCCCAGGCCAATTATTACCAGCGCCGCTTCGGAGTAGACGTCGATCCGGAAACCGAAGTGGTGGTCACCATGGGCTCGAAAGAGGGGTTGGCGTCGCTTGCTACCGCCATTACGGCGCCCGGCGACGTGGTGCTTGCCCCCAACCCCAGCTACCCCATCCATACCTTCGGCTTCATCATCGCCGGCGCCACCATCCGCGCCGTGCCCACCACCCCTGACGAGCAATATTTCGAGAGCCTCGAACGGGCGATGAACTTCACGGTGCCGCGCCCCTCGATCCTGGTGGTCAACTATCCGTCGAACCCGACGGCCGAGACTGTCGACCTCGCCTTTTACGAACGGCTGGTCGCCTGGGCACGCGAAAATCGCGTGTGGATCATCTCGGACCTGGCCTATTCCGAACTCTATTATGATGGCAACCCAACCCCCTCCATCCTGCAAGTGAAGGGTGCCAAGGATGTCGCGGTTGAGTTTACCTCGCTTTCCAAGACCTACTCGATGGCCGGCTGGCGGGTGGGCTTCGCGGTTGGCAACCAGCGGCTGATCGCTGCCATGTCGCGGGTAAAATCCTACCTCGATTACGGCGCATTCACTCCCATTCAGGCGGCGGCCTGCGCCGCTCTCAACGGCCCGCAGGATATCGTCGAGGCCAATCGCCAGCTTTACCACAAGCGCCGCGACGTGCTGGTGGAAAGCTTCGCCC
Source organism: Sphingomonadaceae bacterium (assembly GCA_039808025.1). GTDB lineage: Bacteria > Pseudomonadota > Alphaproteobacteria > Sphingomonadales > Sphingomonadaceae > Sandaracinobacteroides. Next base: position 336,641 of record JBDHSK010000002.1, read on the forward strand.
GCGCCGGCTGGGAGATTCCCTCGCCTCCGGCCAGCATGTTCGCCTGGGCGCCGCTGCCGCCAGCCCTTGCCCACCTCGGCTCGCTGGAGTTTTCAAAGCAGTTGCTCACCCATGCCAAGGTGGCAGTGGCGCCAGGGGTTGGTTACGGCGAAAACGGCGAGGGTTTCGTGCGCATTGCCCTCGTCGAGAATGAGCAGCGCCTGCGGCAGGCGGCCCGCAATGTAAAACGCTACCTGCAATCGATGGGGGTCAACACCCCGACGCAGGCCGGCGCCTGACACCCCCTCCCCCCGGGGATGCAGTTGCAGGCATCCCCCTCCCTTGGCTAAGGCACCCGGCATGACAACAAGCACCGACACCGCTTCCGCGACCCTGCCCCCCTTGCGTGTGGGGCTTGCCGGCCTTGGCACGGTGGGCGCCGGGGTGGTGAAGCTTCTCAATGAAAATGGCGCACTCATTACGCGGCGCGCCGGCCGACCGATCGCCGTAACAGCGGTCAGCGCCCGCGACCGCACCCGCCATCGCGATGTCGATATCAGCCCCTTCCAGTGGGAAGACGATGCCCTCGCTCTGGTGGGGCGCGACGATGTCGACGTGGTGGTGGAACTGATCGGAGGCGCTGACGGCCCGGCCCTGACGCTGGCAAGGGCAGCACTTGCTGCCGGCAAGCCCTTCGTCACTGCCAACAAGGCGATGCTCGCCCATCATGGCATCACGCTTGCCGAACTGGCCGAAACCCGCGCCACCCCATTGAAGTTCGAGGCTGCGGTTGCTGGCGGAATCCCGGTCATCAAGGGGTTGCGCGAAGGGGCGGCTGCCAACCAGCTGAGCCGGGTGTACGGCATTCTGAACGGCACCTGCAATTACATCCTCACCCGCATGGAAAAAGAGGGGCTCGAGTTTCACAGCGTCCTCGCCGAAGCGCAGCGTCTGGGCTATGCCGAGGCTGACCCGAGCTTCGACATCGACGGCATCGATGCCGCTCACAAGCTTGCCATTCTCGCAAGCCTGGCGTTCGGGTCGCGGCCGGCATTCAACGATGTCGAGACGCATGGCATCCGCGGCATCTGCCTTGCCGATCTCCGTCAGGCAGCAGTGTTCGGCTGCCGGATCCGGCTGGTGGGGGAAGCGGCGGCCAGCAACAACACACTGTTGCAGCGCGTGCGGCCGATGCTGGTGCCGCTGTCACACCCGCTGTCGGCCATCGAAGGGCCACTGAACGCCGTGGTGGCGGAAGGAAATTTCGTTGGCAGGCTGCTGTTTTCGGGGCCGGGCGCTGGAGAAGGCCCGACGGCAAGCGCCGTCGTCGCCGATCTGATCGACATTGCCCGCGGCGAAGACGGCCCGGCGTTCGCCATGCCGGTGTCTGCACTTGGCCATGCGGAGCCGGCCTCTCATGGCACCCGACGCGGCCGCTATTATCTGCGCCTCAGCGTGCACGATCGCCCCGGCGTTCTGGCTGATCTTACCGCAACGCTGCGCGATGCCGGCGTATCGATCGAAAGCCTGATCCAGCCGGCCAGCAACGCCGACGAACTGGCGCTGGTGGTGATGCTGACCCACGAAGTCGCGGAGCAATCCGTCGTCAGGGCGCAGGCCGCCATGGCAGATCTTCCGGTAGTAGTCGGCGGCTCGCTGATGATGCCAGTCTTGTCGACCGATTCCTGAATCTGGCAAATCATGCCATCATCAACATTGGGAAGGACCAACCACATGACCGATCGCACCACATTGCAGCCCAGCAAGGTGCTCGACAGGGTGCTCGTGCTGGAAATGGTGCGGGTCACCGAATATGCCGCCATCGGCGCCTCGAAACAGATTGGCCGGGGCGATGAAAAGGCTGCCGACGCTGCTGCCGTTGCCGCCATGCGCGATGCTCTGAACCATCTGGCATTCGATGGCACGGTGGTGATCGGCGAGGGCGAGCGCGACGAGGCGCCGATGCTCTATATCGGCGAAAAAGTCGGTTCGGCACAGGGAACCGGGCCAAAGATCGACATCGCCCTCGACCCACTGGAAGGCACCACCATCACCGCCAAGGCCGGACCGAATGCGCTTGCCGTTCTCGCCATCGCCGAGGAAGGCGGCCTTCTGAACGCCCCTGATGTCTATATGGACAAGCTGGCCATCGGTCCGGGCTATGCCGACGGACTGGTCAGCCTCACGAAAACCCCCACCGAAAACATCATGGCTCTGGCCGCCGCCAAGGGCGTTGACCCGCACGAAATCATCGCCTGCGTGCTCGACCGTCCCCGCCACGAAACGCTGATCCGCGAACTGCGCGCCATTGGTTGCGGCATCGCCCTTATCCCCGATGGCGATGTGGCGGGCGTGATCGCCGTCACCAACCCGGAAACCTCGATTGATATCTACATGGGGTCAGGCGGCGCTCCGGAAGGGGTGCTGGCGGCTGCGGCCCTGCGCTGTGTCGGCGGGCAGTTCGAAGGCCGGCTCATCTTCCGAAACGACGACGAGAAGGCGCGCGCCCGCAAACTGGGAATCACCGATCTCGACCGCATCTACAAGCTCAACGATCTCGCCAGGGGCGATGTGATCTTTGCCGCCACCGGCGTGACCGATGGATCGCTGCTGAAGGGGGTGCGGCGCTATGGCAATGGCCGCATCACCACGGAATCGGTGGTGATGCGCGCCTCGTCGGGCACCGTGCGCTGGGTCAAGGGTGACCGCAGGGGTGATCCAGCCACCCTCGCTTCATGACGACTGGCGACGCGCCGCTGGGAATCGTCGCTTCGGCACTGGGGCGGCGATGGCGGTGGCGCGCTGCTCCGCTACCGCTGGGGGCAGCCCAGCGGCTGGGTGTCGATGATCTGGCAGCCCGGCTGCTGCTGTCTCGCGGGTGCGCAGCCGATGATGTCAGCCGCACCCTGAGCCCTGCGCTGCGAGACTGGCTGCCCGACCCGTCCATCTTCGCCGACATGGATCGCGCCGCCAACCGGCTGGCCGATGCCGTGGCGGCCGGCGAAACCATCGTCGTCTTTGCTGATTATGATGTCGATGGCGCCACCTCGGCGGCCTTCCTTCTGCGCCACCTGGCGGCTCTGGGGGCAACAGCGCGGCCCTATATCCCCGACCGTCTGCTGGAAGGGTATGGCCCCTCGGCCGAGGCGTTGCTGCGCTTCAGGGCTGAAGGCACCGGTCTGGTGGTGCTGCTCGACTGCGGCACCCAGGCTTTCGCCCCGCTTGCCGCGGCACGCGATAGCGGGCTCGATGTCATCGTCGTCGATCACCACAAGGCCTCGACCGAGCTGCCGCCATCGCTGGCGCTGGTGAACCCCAACCGGCTGGATGAAACTGAGGAAGCCGCCGGGTTCGGGCACCTCTGCACGGCTGGGCTTGCCTTTCTGGTGGGGGTGGCCCTCAACCGTACCCTGCGCCAGCGCGGGTTTTTCGCCAACCGTCCGGAACCGCGCATCGCTGACTGGCTTGATATCGTTGCGCTGGGAACGGTCGCTGATGTGGTGCCGCTTACCGGGCTGAACCGGGCGCTGGTGTCGCTGGGGCTGAAACGCATGGCCAGGCGTGACTGCGCCGGCATTGCCGCCCTGTGTGACATCGCTGCCATCGGCCGGGCGCCACGTGCCGACGATCTCGGCTTTCATCTTGGCCCCCGCATCAATGCCGGCGGGCGGGTGGGCAAGGCCGATCTTGGGGTAAGACTGCTGTTGGCCTCAGATCTGGATGATGCCCGGCCGTTGGCCATCGAGCTCGATCAGCTGAACCAGCAGCGGCGGACCATTGAAACCGCAGTTCTTGCCGAGGCCATGGCCAGAGCGCACGCATCGGCAACAGCCGGAGTGGTAGTGGTTGCTGGCGAGGGCTGGCACCCCGGCGTGGTGGGGATCGTTGCCGCCCGCCTGAAAGAACGACTGCACCGCCCGGCGCTGGTGCTGGCAATCGATGATCAGGGTCTGGCCAAAGGCTCAGGACGCTCGATTCCCGGAGTCGATCTCGGCGCTGCCATACTGGCTGCCAAGGCCCATGGCCTGATCCGCGAAGGCGGCGGCCATGCCATGGCCGTTGGCGTGACGGTCGAGGAATCGGCCATCCCCGCCCTTGCCGACTGGCTGTCGTCGCATCTGGCAGCCTCGGTGACGGCTGCCGCCAGCGAACGCTGTCTTGATATCGACCTCAGCGTCACGCCTCAGGGGTTGACCGTCGATCTGGCGCAGGCGCTCGACGTGGCCGGGCCCTATGGGCAGGGCTGGCCATCACCACGGGTGGCCGTTGGGCCGGTACGACTTCTGAAAGTCGATACCGTCGGCCGCACCGAACCCCGCACCCATTTGCGCTTTATCGCCAATGGCCGCGACGGCGGCCGGGTAACCGGCATTGCCTTTGGCGCCGTCGATACGCCGCTCGGGCAGTTGCTTGCTGGCGCCATCGGGCAGGACCTGTGCCTGGCTGGCCGCATCAGCATAAATCAGTGGCAGGGGCAAAGCCGGGTCGATCTGCAGCTTGACGACGCGGCGCTGGCGGGCTAATCGGCCGCCTCCCGCCAGTACGGCCCCTTCGTCTAGCGGTCTAGGACGTCGCCCTTTCACGGCGAAAACACGGGTTCGAGTCCCGTAGGGGTCGCCATCGGCTGTTCAAGGCCCGCCCAACGTGCAAGAAGGGCGCATGAAGCCCAAGATCCTGACGGCACTGGTCGATTATACGCCACAAAAATTCGCGACCGACCTTTTCGCCGGTCTGACGGTAGCACTCGTCGCCCTGCCGCTTAGCATTGCCATTGCCATCGCATCAGGTGCTCCGCCGGCAACCGGGCTGATCACAGCGGTGACCGGCGGCTTCCTCATCTCGCTGCTGGGTGGAAGCCGGGTACAGATCGGCGGGCCGACCGGGGCGTTTATCGTTGTCGTCTATGGGGTGATTCACCAGTACGGCTATGGCGGGCTGCTGCAGGCAACGCTGATGGCAGGGGTCATCCTGCTGGTTGCCGGGTTCGCGCGTGCCGGCAAGCTGATTCGTCACATCCCCGAATCCGTGATCGAGGGCTTCACCATCGGTATCGCCATTGTGATTGCCGCCAGCCAGCTGAAGGATCTGGCGGGGATGACAGGCCCCGCCCTACCGGCCGATTTCGTGCCCAAGATGCTGGGCCTTTGGGCAATGCGCCACTCGATCGACTGGGCGTCGCTGGCTCTGGGGGTTGCTGCCACCGCCGCGATCCTGATCTTCCGGCGGATGGCACCGCGCTACCCGTGGCCGGTGATCGTTGTGATTGCCGCCAGCATCATCGCCCTTGCCCTGCCTTCGGTGCAGACCATCATCGACCAGTATGGCGCCCTTCCCAACCGCCTGCCCAAACCGAAACTGCCAGCCTTTTCCCTTGATAACACCGCCGCCCTGGTGGCGCCTGCCGTCACCATCGCCTTTCTGGCCGGGATCGAATCGCTGTTGTCGGCCATGGTCGCCGACCGCATGATCAAGGGCCAGCACCGGTCGAACGCCGAGCTGATTGCCCAAGGGGCAGCCAACATCGCCTCGCCGTTGTTCGGAGGGCTGCCGGCAACCGGCGCCATTGCCCGCACCGCCACCAACGTGAACGCCGGTGGCCGCACCCCCATCGCCGGCATGGCTCATGCCCTGTTCCTGCTGCTTGCTCTGCTGCTTGCGGGGCCGCTGGTGGGGCGGATGGCCCTGCCGGCGCTGGCGGCGCTTCTGGTCGTCACAGCCTGGACGATGAGCGAACCGCACCGCTGGCCGCAACGCCTGCAACAGCCGCGCGCCGACCTCAGCCTGCTGCTTCTGACGGCGGCCATGACGGTGCTGGCCGACCTCACGGTAGCAATTGCCGTCGGCACCATATTGGGCCTGATCCTGCGGCTGTCGCGGGGCGAAGTGGAAGCCCCCCGCTGGCGCACCCCGTTTCGCTGGGGCGGCAGCAGCCGGCCCAAACGCCCGGAATAGCCACAACACCCCCAACCCTGAAGGTTACTTGCCGGCCGCATATCACATGCGGAGTCCTTGTTGGCCGCATATCACATGCGGAGTCCCTGTTGGCCGCATATCACATGCGGAGTCCCTGTTGGCCGCATATCACATGCGGCGGTGACTCCGCATCGCAAAGCTCGACTGGATGCGGGAAACCCCTGGCAGGCGAGACAGCACATCGCGGTGAAAGGCGCCATAATCATCGATACCGCTGATCTGCATGCGCAGCAGGTAATCGCCGGCGCCGCTCAGCAGATACCATTCCTGTATCTCGGGGTGACGCCGCAGCGCCGCCTCGAACCGCATCAGATACTCCTCGGTCTGACGCTCCAGCTCGATCTGAACAATGGCCACCACCCCTTCTTCCGGAAGGGCGCCGGAAACGATGGCGGTATAGCCACGAATGGTGCCGTTGCGTTCCAGTAACCGCACCCGCCGCAGACACGCCGAAGGCGACAGCCCCACGGCGGCCGCCAGCGCATGGTTGGTGATCCGGGCGTCCAGCCGCAGCTGGTTCACAATGCGGCGGTCGATCTCGTCAAGGCCATGCATCGCAGAATCTTCCAAGCATCAGCAGGATAATCAGGTATCTGTTGCTATTATGGCATAAAAACCCACAGTATGGCAGATAATTGAGGCACGATGCTGCTATTTGCAATGCTGGAGGCGAGGATGACATCAACCGACGAACACAATGCCTGTTCCAGCCGTCTGACTGTCGACCTCGACGCGCTACGCCATAACTACCGCACCATCGCCACCACAGTGTCACCTGCCCGCTGCAGTGCGGTAGTAAAGGCCAATGCCTATGGTCTGGGCGTCGCACAGGTCGTGCCAGCCCTTTATCGTGAAGGCTGCCGCATCTTCTTCGTGGCCCAGTTGTGCGAGGCCGCTGCCGTAAAGCGCGCAGCAAGTGGCGACATCACCCTCTTCATCCTCAACGGGCTGGATCCCGGAAGCGAAGCCACCTGCGCCGATTCCGGCTTCATTCCGGTGCTGAACTCGGCCTTGCAGGTGGCGCGCTGGCGGGCGCTGGCAAGGCAGCGTGGCCGCGCGCTGCCGGCGGCGCTGCAGGTAGACAGCGGCATGTCGCGGCTTGGGCTGCCGCTTGCTTGCGCACGCGAACTGGCCGCCGATCAGGAATTCCGCAGCGACGTCGATCTGCAGCTGCTGATGACCCACCTCGCCTGCGCCGATGAGCCTGGGCGGCCGGTAAACGACGATCAGTTGGCGGCCTTTGCCAGTGCCCGCCAGCTGTTTCCCGATGTTCCGGCCTCCATCGCCAACAGCGGCGGCAGCTTCCTGCCCCCCTCCTTCCACCTCGATATTGTTCGCCCCGGCATTGCGCTTTATGGCGGCTCGGCCGGTCCGCTGGCCCACGACATCCGGGCGGTGGTGCAACTGGAAGCCCGGGTCGTGCAATGCCGTGAGATCGCCGCGGGAACCGGGGTGGGCTATGGCCTCACCCACGTCGCTGCCCGGCCCGAACGGCTTGCCACCATTGCCATCGGCTATGCCGACGGCTGGCCGCGCTGCCTTGGCAACAAAGGATCGGCATGGCGCAACGGCACCCGCCTGCCGTTCGTCGGCCGCGTCTCGATGGACAGCACCATCGTCGATACCAGCACGATTACCAGCGGCGCGCTGAACGAAGGCGATTTCGTCGAACTGATCGGGCCCTCCCAATCGCTCGATCAGGTGGCGGCCGATGCCGGCACCATTTCCTACGAGATCCTTACCCAGCTGGGCCGTCGCCACCACCGCATCTACACCGAGGAAGGCCGGGTTCATCATGTCCCGGCAGGAGAATGGGCATGAAGATCGTCGTTCTGGGGTCAGGCGTCGTGGGTGTCACCTCGGCCTGGTATCTCGCCAAGGCCGGCCATGACGTAACGGTGATCGACCGCCAGCCCGGCCCGGCGCTGGAGACCAGCTTTGCCAACGCCGGTGAGGTATCGCCCGGCTATTCGGCGCCGTGGGCGGCCCCCGGCATTCCGATGAAAGCAATTCGCTGGCTGTTCATGAACCGGGCGCCGCTGATCGTGAAGCCACGCCCCGACATGGCGATGCTGCGCTGGGTGCTGGCAATGCTGCGCAACTGCACCGATGCGCGTTATCACATCAACAAGGGGCGGATGGTGCGCCTTGCCGAGTTCAGTCGCGACCAGCTGATGGCGCTGCGGGCCGAAACCGGAATCCGCTATGACGAACGCATGCAAGGCACCCTGCAACTGTTCCGCAGCCAGAAGCAGGTCGATTCCAGCGGCGAAGACATCGAAGTGCTGAACAAATATGGTGTGCCTTACCAGTTGCTCGATCGCGCCGGGTGCATCAACGCCGAACCCGGTCTGGCGCAATCGCAACACCTGTTCCTTGGCGGGCTGCGCCTGCCGCACGACGAAACCGGCGACTGCCATATCTTCACCACCGAACTGGCCCGCCTTGCCCCCGACCACGGTGTAACCTTCCGCTATAATACCGTGATCGATGGCCTCGTTAGCGAGGCCGGGCGCATCACCGGCGTGAAATGCGGGTCAGAGACCATCCGCGCTGATGCCTATGTGGTGGCGATGGGCAGCTTCTCACCGGCGCTGGTTCGGCCGCTGGGGCTGAGGCTTCCGGTCTATCCAGTGAAGGGCTATTCGATCACCCTTCCGGTGAAAGACCCGGCCCATGCGCCAGTCTCGACCCTGCTCGACGAAAGCTACAAGATCGCCATCACCCGCCTTGGCGATCGGGTGCGCGTTGGTGGCATGGCCGAGCTGTCCGGCTTCAACAACCACCTGCCACCCCGCCGCGAGCAGACACTACGCGCCTCGCTGACCGACCTGTTCCCGCAAGGCGCCGATACCAGCGCCCCTTCGCATTTCTGGAGCGGCATGCGCCCGATGACCCCGGATGGCACCCCGATCATCGGCGCCACCCCCTACCCCAATCTGTTCCTGAACACCGGGCATGGCACGCTGGGGTGGACGATGGCCTGCGGCTCCGGGCGGTTGCTGGCCAGCCTGATCAGCGGCGAGACGCCGCCGATCGACCCGGAGGGGCTTGGCCTGTCGCGTTATCGGGGTTAGGGGGCAGCGCCCGGCCCGGTGGCAAACACAAAGCTGCAGCCACCGATGCCGGCGATCGTGGTTTCCACGCGGTCGCCCGGTTGCAAAGGCACCATCGGCCCCAGGGCACCAGCCAGCACGATATCGCCAGCCAGCAGAGGCTCTCCGCGTTGCGCCAGTGTACGGGCCAGCCATGCCGTGGCCAGCAACGGGCTTCCAAGGGCCGCCGATCCCACCCCGGTTGATCGCTCCATGCCATTGACGTGCATGGTCATGGCTGCCCCTTCCAGATCAAGCCCCGCCAGCGGCAGACCCTGATCAGCGAGCACGAAGAAAGCCGACGAGCCATTGTCGGCAACCGTATCGGCAAAGGTGATTCGCCAGTCGGCAATGCGGCTGTCGACAATCTCGATGGCAGCATGGACGCTGGCCACCGCAGCGGCCACCCCGGCGGCGTCGGTCGAATCGGAAGGCAGGTCGGCACCCAGCACAAAGGCGATCTCGGCCTCGGCCTTGGGCTGGATGCAGCGCTCCGGATCGAGCCAGCCGCCGTCAGCCACCTGCATGTCATCGAACAGCACCCCGAAATCGGGCTGGTCCACCCCCAGCTGCTGTTGCACGGCCGTCGCCGTCAACCCGGCCTTGCGCCCGATGATCCGCCGGCCCCGCTGTTGCCACCAGCGGGTGTTGATGGCCTGAACGGCATAGGCGCCCGCAACGTCAACCGGGTGCAGCAAGTCGCGCATCGGGGCAATCACAGCCCCGCCATAGGCCGCGCGCAACCGTCGCGCGGCCTCCTCATGCAGATCGCTCATGGTCAGCTTTTCGGCTTGCCGGTATGCACAGTGCCGCAATGCTTGCAGGTGCGCATCTCTTCGGAGTCGGAGAACGCCTGATAGATTTTCGGCAGATCGGCAACGATATCCAGCAGTTGCACATCCACCCGGTGCACGATGTTGCCACAGTTGTCGCAATACCACTGGAAGGCATCGAGCACGCCGGCCGGGCGCTTGGCCTCGATCACCAGCCCGATGCTCTCAGGGTCAGGGCGCTGCGGGGAGTGCGGCTGAAACGCCGGCAGCATGAAAATTTCCCCCTCGCGGATCGGCATGTCCTGCGGTTTGCCATCCACCCACAGGCGCAGGTTCATGTCGCCTTTCAGCTGGTAGAAAAACTCGTCATAAGGGTCGACGTGGTAATCAACCCGCACATTGGGGCCGCCCACCACGGTAATCATGAAATCGCCGGTTTCCCACACCTGGGCATTGCCAACCGGCGGCTTCAGCTGGTGACGATGTTCGTCGATCCATTTCTGGAAATTCAGCGGCGGTCCGAATTTCAACGTGCTCATGCATCCCTCCTTGGTTGCGGTTCCTGTTATCAACTTTTGTCATCACACTGAGGAATCACGGCGATTGCCTTGATCTCGATCAGCAGGTGGGGGTGTGGCAACTGGTGCACTGCTACGGTTGTGCGCGCCGGGCCATTCTCGTCGAAATAGGTGCCATAAACGTCGTTATAGCCACCGAAGTCATTCATATTGACGAGAAAACTGGTGATATCGACGACATCGGCAAGCGAACCGCCGGCATCGGCGAGAATGGAAGCGATATTCTCGATCACTGCCTGCGTCTGCGCTCGGATATCAAGGCTGACCGTTCCATATTCGTCGGCCGTGGCACCAGCGAAACTGTTGTCAGGCCGCCGCGAACTGGTTCCGGAAACGAACACCAGGTCTCCCGCCCGACGGTAATGCGGAAAGCGACCGCGCGGCCGCGCCTTGCCGGGAATGACCCGCCCTTGCGGTGCGCCGGTCATGCGGCACCTGCGTCAATGGCAAAGCCCAGCTGCCCCAGCGGGCCGGCATCAAGCTGCACGGTCCGGGCATTGCCGATGGCCGCGGCCGCCGTAACCCCGCCCAGCAGCACCACGAAGCCCGGTTCCAGCACCAGCCCGGCACTGCCGGCAAGCCGCGCCGCCGCCACCAGCGAGCGAATGGGATCGCCCAGAATGGCGGAGCTCGACCCGCGCTCGACGATGGCGCCATCCACCTGCATTGCCATCGCCACATCATCGACGGGGGTATCGGCCGCCAGCCAATCCCCGATCACATAGGCGGACGACGAGGCATTGTCGGCCACCACATCGCCAAGGGTGAAGCGGAAATTCTCGTAGCGGCTGTCGATGATCTCGAGGGCGGCCGCCACCGCATCGACTGCGGCAAGCGCCTGTTCGCGCGTAACCACCCCCGACAGCGGTTCTTTCAGCCGCACCGCCACTTCCGGCTCGACACGCGGATGAATGAACCGCCGACGATCGAGCACGCCGCCGTTCGCCAGGGTCATGTCCGACGTGAGCCGTCCCCAGATCTGGTCGGAAAGGCCCATCTGCTGCATCTTGGCGACACTGGTGAAGCCCATTTTCACCCCGACCAGCCGGGCGCCGCGGGCGATCCGCCTCTCGATGGAAGCGCTCTGGATGGCATAGGCGTCAGCCTCGCTGATCTCTCCCACCTCGCTGGAGAGCTGGGTAATGGCGCGCGCCTGTCGGGCGGCGTCATCAAGCCGGAGCGCCAAGGCTGCAATATCGGGCATGACGGGTGGCCTTTCCTAGAGTTTCACGCAGATGTTGGTAGGCTCGCTGTAGAAATTCAGCGAATGTTCACCGCCTTCGCGGCCGATCCCCGACAGGCGGGCGCCGCCGAACGGCGTACGCAGATCGCGCAGGAACCACTCATTTACCCACACGATCCCCACCTCCATCTGTGCCGCCACCCGGTGGGCGCGGGTGACGTCGCCAGTCCAGATGGCCGCCGCCAGCCCGTAGTCGGTATCGTTCGCCAGCGTGACCGCTTCGTCTTCGGTGTCGAACGGGGCGATGTGACACACAGGTCCGAAGATCTCCTCGCGCACTACCCGCGCGCTGTTATCAAGGCCGGTAAGGATCGTCGGTTCGATGAAGGCGCCACCATCGAGGGCATTGCCAAACCTGGGCACCCCACCGCCGGTCACCACGGTTGCCCCCTCGTCGCGCGCCAGCTGGTAATAGCCCAGCACCTTGTCGCGGTGCCCGTGCGAAATCAGCGGCCCCATGTCGGCGCCTGACCACGGGTCGCCGATCGTCAGTTTCCGGGCGCGTTTGGCAAGAGCCGCCACGAACGCCTCGTAGATCGGCCGCTCGACATAGAGCCGTTCCGTGCACAGGCACACCTGTCCGCAGTTCGAGAACACCGATCGCACGGTGCCGGCTACCGCCGCCTCGAAATCGCAATCGGCAAAAATTATGCCGGCGTTCTTGCCGCCCAATTCAAAGGATACCGGCTTCACCCCCTTGGCGGCCGCCCGCATGATGGTGCTTCCTGTTGCCGATTCCCCGGTGAAGGTGATGGCGTCGATGCCGGGGTGCGACGTCAGCCATTCGCCGGCTGCATTCGGGCCAAAGCCATGCACCACGTTGAAAACGCCGGGCGGCACGCCAACGGAGTCCATCACCTCGGCAAGCAGGGTGACGCTGGAGGGCGTTTCCTCGCTGGGCTTCACCACCACCGCATTGCCGCACGCCAGCGCCGGTGCGATCTTCCAGGTGGATAGCAACAGCGGCAGGTTCCACGGCGACACGATGGCCACCACCCCCAGAGGCCGGGCAATGGCGTAATTCAGGGCGCGGCGGCCATTGCCGAGGTCGGTCTGGTAGCTTGGCATGGCGCGCGTTTCGGCCAGTGCGGCAAAGCTGCGGAAATTGGCGGCGCCCCGGGCAATGTCGATGGCGCGCGCATGGGCCAGCGATTTTCCGGTATCAGCCACTTCCGCAGCCACGAACGCGTCGAACCGCGCCTCGATGCCTTCGGCCACCCGCACCAGCAGCCGGCAGCGTTCGGCCTGCGACAGCTTCCCCCAGGGGCCGGCAAGAGCACGTCGCGCCGCCGCCACTGCCGCATCAACCTGTGCCTGGCTGGCTGCCGCCACCCGGCCATTGATGGTGCCATCAACCGGGCTCAGGTTGTCGAACCAGCTTTCCCCAGCGACAAAACCACCATCGATGTAATTCCGCACGCCGTCCGCCTTGAACGGATAGGCCGTGGCGGCGCCCTGCTGTTTGTCTTGTTCCATCGTTCCCACGCCTGCTCTCATCAAAGGGCGCCAGAGCCTTCCTCAGAGGTTGAGAAAAGCCCGCGCGTTGCCGTTCAGAATCCGCGATTTCTGGGCATGGGAAAGGCCGCCATGTCCCTTGACCAGTGCGCCGATATCCTGCTCTCCCAACGGGAACGGATGGTCGGAGCCAAGGATGACCCGTTCATCGCCCATCACGTCAACCAGCAGGCTGAGCGCTCCCTCGTCAAAGACGGCGGAATCGACATAGAAACGATCGACATAGGAAGATGGCGGGTTTGGACAGTCCTGCCGCACGATATCACGGTGCTTCCAGGCATTTTCCACCCGCCCCAGCAGAAAGGCAAAGCTGCCGCCGCCATGGCCAAAGCAGATACGCAGGCTCCGGGGCAATCGCTCGAACGCTCCTGAAAGGATCAGCGACAGGATGGAAAGCTGGGTTTCAGCAGGCATCGCCACCAGCCACGGCAGCATGTACTTGGGCATGCGCTCGCGGGCCATCATGTCCCACGGGTGCACCAGCACCGCAGCGCCGATATCGGCACAATGGGCCAGAAAAGTCAGAAGCCCCGCGTCATCGAGGTTGCGCAGCCCCATGTGATTGCCGATCTGCACGCCCAGATGGCCGGCAGCCACGGCCCGGCTGACTTCGGCGCACGACCGATCGATGTCCTGCAATGGCACCTGCGCCAGCGGCTTCATGCGGCTGGGGGCATGATGACAGAACGCAAGCAGGGCATCGTTGAAGCGCCTGGCGCATTCCAGCGCCTTGTCAGCCGGCCTGGTATAGCCGAACATGATGGGCGTGGCGCAGATGACCTGCAGGTCGATCTCCTGCTCATCAAGCGCCTCCACCCGCCGCTCAGGATCCCACAAGATATCATCCACCGGGCGGAACGGCTTCGCCCCCGACATGATCATCCCCTTGCCGTCGCCCAGACGGTGCAGCCACGGCAGCCCCTCGGCTTCGGCCATGGCGGCATAGGCGGCATCCATTTCCGGAAAGAAATGGCTGTGAACGTCGATCACCGACCAATCGCCTGAAGAATTGCTGGTCATCTCTGCGCCGCACCCCGGTTCTTGATTCCATCGCTGGCGCCGGTCCGATCCTCGTGCCGGCGAAGCACATGTCTATGGGTAGCCCCTGCCTGTTATCAACAATAATGCCGAAACTTGCCTCTGCTATGCTTGTTAGGATATATCTGTGGCACTCACTGGCGGGGAACATGTATCGTGCCGAAATTTCATGAAAACTTTCTGCTGGGGCGGTTGAAACTGCGGCAGTTGCGACTGCTGACCGCCATCGCCGACGAGGGCACGGTGCTGAAGGGGGCAATGGCCCTGAACATTGCCCAGCCTGCCGCCACCAAGACCGTGAAAGAGCTGGAAGATGCCCTGGGCGTGCAACTGTTCGACCGCACCTCGCGGGGGGTGACGCCAACCGAATATGGCCGGGTGCTGATCGGCCATGCCAAGCTTATCCTTACCCAGTTGCGCCACGCCGGCGAAGACCTGCAGTCGCTTGAGGAAGGGCTGACCGGCAGGGTCCATGTCGGGACCCTGCTGGCCGCCTCATCGTCGCTGCTGCCGCGCGCCCTCATTATGCTGCACGAACGGCGGCCGGGCATTGCGGTTTCGGTTGTCGAGGGCACCATCGACCGGCTGATGCCGGCCCTGCGGACCGGCGATCTTGACGTGGTGCTGGGGCGGCTTCCGGAATATCGCGAGCGCGAGAACCTGAAGCAGCAGATCCTCTATCACGATTCCGTGGCGATCATGGTGCGCGAGGGCCACCCGCTGACATTCCTTCCCAACCCCGGGCTGTCTGACCTGCTGGCTCACGACTGGGTGATGCCACCGCCGCAGACGACCTTGCGCCGCCAGATCGATCAGGCCTTTCGTCAACAGGGGCTGGAACCGCCACGCGCGGTCATCGAATCCGTTTCCATCCTCACCAACCACCAGTTGTTGTCGCACACCGATATGGTGGGAGCGATGCCCTATCAGGTGGGGGTTGGGCAAGCCGGCCTGGCGATCCTGCCCGTCACCCTCGAAGGCACCGGGTCACGAATCGGCGCCACCACCCATGCCAGCGTCGAACTGTCGGCGGCCGCCCGCTATTTCATGGGGATCATCCATGAAGTTGCCGCCGGGATTCGTGCCGAGCTTGATCAGGCGTTGGTTGCCGATGCCGATGTCGACGCCGACCGCCGCCAGAAGAGATAGACGATCGAAATCAGCATCAGCCACGGCACCCCGGCCAGCACTGCCGTCTGCCAGAAGTCGGTATCGAAGGCCATGGTCACGGCAATAGCCGCCAGAAGCCCCAGCCCAAGAAACTGCGCATAGGGAAAGAACGGCATCCGTACCGGCAGATCGGCGCCATGGTGGCGGCGGCGAAAGCGCAGGTGGCTTGCCAGAATGGCGCCCCACACCAGCAGACCGCCGAACAGGGTAAGACCGAACAGGTAGTTATAGGCAAGCGGCGTTACCGCCGACAACGACGCTGCCAACAGCGCCCCAGCACCCGTCAGCAAGGTGGCGCGCGACGGCACGCTATGGCTGTTCAGCACCCCGAAGGCGCGCGGTGCATAGCCCCCCCGCGACAGCGAAAACAGCATCCGCGCTGCCAGATAGATGCTGGTGTTCATGGCGGAAAGTGCGGCCGAAGCCACCACGAAATTCATGATCCCGGCTGCATAGGGAATGCCGGCGCTGGCGAACATTTTCACGAACGGGCTTTCCGTCACCACCTTGGCGCCCGATTCCGTCCACGGCAGGAAGGCAATGATGATGAACAGCGACAGCAGGTAGAACAGGAACAGGCGGGCCGCCATGGTGCGAAGGGCTGCGGGTATGGCGGCCTTCGGGTCTTTGGCTTCGCTGGCGGTTCCCACCACGAACTCCAGCCCCATGAACGAAAACAGCGCCATCAGCACTGCCATCCACACGCCCGACAGGCCATTGGGCAGAAAGCCGCCGGGAAGGCCGGTGACATTGTGGAGCCCGATTGGATCACCAACCACACCGAAGATCCGCGACAGCCCCACAATGATGAAGGCAATGATCGTCGAGACCTTGATCGAGGTCAGCCAGTATTCCAGCGTTCCGAAATTGTGCACCGAACGCGCATTGACAAGTACGACAGTCGCGGCACTGCCGATGGCCCACATCCACACCGGAATATCGGGAAACCACCAGCGCATGTAAATGCCAACGGCCACGGCTTCGCTGCTGATCAGCAGGATCTGCTGCACCCAGTAGGTATAGCGCACCACGAAGCCTGCCATCGGCCCCAGATAGATTTCCGCATAGGTGCCGAACGACCCGGCCGTCGGGTGCACCACTGCCATTTCCGAGAGGCTGAACACCATGATGACGGCGATCAGCGCCGCCACGATATAACTAAGCAGCACCCCCGGCCCGGCATAGCTGATGGCAATGCCCGAGCCCATGAAGAGGCCAGTGCCGATGGCGCCGCCCAGCCCGATCATGGTGATCTGGGCCTTCGACAGCCCCCGCTTCAGCCCGGCCTCGCGATCGAGATATTTCTGCTCGTCCATCGTTACTCCCCCGGGCCGAACCGGCCCCCTCCCCGTCTGTTGGCGCCCCCTGTGTGGTTTCGGGGCGGCCGGGCCTCAGGTGACGGCCGAGCGTTCCTGAAACTGCGGTTTTAGATACTGCCTGTCCGCCATGATCGTCCGCAGTTTGTCTACCGCGTCGAACACATCGACATAGCGTACATATAATGGCGTGAAGCCAAAGCGGATGGTATCGGGCGCCCGGAAATCACCGATCACCCCGGCATCGATCAAGGCCCGCATGATCGGGTAGCCTTCGGAATGCGCAAAGGAAACCTGACTGCCACGCGCCTGCGGGTCGCGCGGCGATGTCAGCGTAAACCCGTAAGGCTCGCAGTGGTGCTCGACCAGCCGGATGAACAATTCGGTCAGAGCCACGGATTTCGCGCGGATGCGGCCCATGTCGGCCGACAGGTGCAGGTCAAGCCCCACCTCGACCAGTGCCA
Source organism: Sphingomonadaceae bacterium (assembly GCA_039808025.1). Lineage (GTDB taxonomy): Bacteria > Pseudomonadota > Alphaproteobacteria > Sphingomonadales > Sphingomonadaceae > Sandaracinobacteroides. The sequence continues at coordinate 353,785 of JBDHSK010000002.1, forward strand.
TCGACAGAATCGGCTGGGTGCCAACAAGGAACTGGCGGATATCGCCCTGGCCACGATACCCCGGCTCGAAGGCAAAGGGGGCGGCATGGCCCCACCAGCCGGTTACCGGCTGACGGGCAACGCCCAGATGTCGCCTGGCAACAAACAGAAAGGCCGGCGAGCCGGGGCCGCCATTCAGATACTTGTAGGTGCAGCCAACCGCAAAATCTGCGGCACACCCATTGAGATCAACCGGAAGCGCCCCGGCGCTGTGGCACAGATCCCAGACGGCAAGCGCCCCCATCTCGTGGGCGCGCCGGGTAATGGCCGCCATATCGTGCACATGCCCTGATTTGAAATGCACATGGGTGATCGAGGCAGCAATGGTGTCGGTGTCGATGGCATCGAGAATCTGGTCTTTTTCAACCAGCACCACTTCCACCCGGCCACCAGTTGCCGCCGCCACCCCCTGGGCAATGTAATTGTCGGTGGGAAAGTTGCTGCCTTCAAGGATCAGCTTGCGACGGTCAGGGCGCATGGCCACTGCCGCCGACAGCAGCTTGAACAGGTTCTGGCTGGTCGAATCACATACCAGAACCTCACCAGGCGCTGCGCCGATGATCGGCGCCAGCTTGTCGCCGAGGCGTACCGGCAGATCGAACCAGCCGGCCTTGTTCCAGCTGGTGATCAGGTCCGCGCCCCATTCCCGATCGATGACATCAAGGGCGCGACGGCGGGCGTCGCGCGGCAAAGCCCCCAGCGAATTTCCATCGAGATAGAGCACACCCTCGGGCAGGCTGAACGCCTCGCGCAGCGGCGCCAGCGGATCGGCCTGATCCATGGCCTCGCACCATGCCCGGTCGGGCAATGACGGCATGTGCGCAGTGGTGGCGGACAACGGCATGCAACGATCATCCTTTGCTGCGGGGCGGGGCAAAAATCCCGACCAGCTGGTTCCAGTGTGGTTGGCCAAGGCTATCGCGGTTGGGAATAAACAAACAATGCTGAATCCCGGCTACGATATGGCAATTTCGTTATAGATACCCAGCCACCGGCCAGGAGTGCCGGCTCAGAAGCCGAGGGCCGCCCGACAGGCCACCGGCACTTTGGCTGGCAGCGGCCCCGTCCAGACGGCGTTCCACGGGCTTCCCATGCGATCATCGGGCCGATACCAGAAACCATGTAACCGCTGATTGGCGGCAACCAGCGTCGCAGCGCCAATGCTGCCTTCCTGTTGCGAAAACCAGCCAAGCCGCATCACCCGGCCAAACACCGCGCCACGCAGGGCCCCCAACCCGTCATTATAGCAGCCGCGGATCTCGTTCCCCTGCTGGCGGATCAGTATCGGCCCATATTCATGGCTGTAAACGCCGCTGGCATCCCCCTCGGTCGCTGCCGGCATGCCTGACAGCTCGCCCAGCACCTCCAGTTCGGAAAGACGGGTGGTGCCGGCGCCCGCCCAGTTGCTGTCTATCCGCAACCGCAGCCAGCGCGCCACCCGAGAGCTGGGAAAAGGCACTACCGTTCGCCCATCAGCCCCGGCTTCGCCTTCCACCAGAACCTCGAACGGACCATCGGGGCCAACGGTCGACCCCAGCAGCGCGAACCGGCGAACTGGCGCCCCCTCTCCCGATTGCGACAGCCCGCCATCCTCGCGAACCTCGCCCGCCAGCCGGTTGTCCAGGGCTACTGCCCTGAGGGTGGCAGTGGCGGCCAGCTCGAAGTTGAGAGTGTGGGGCAGGGTCTGCGCCTCGGTTGACAGCCAGCCATAGGCAGGGCTGCCATCTACGAGATTGATCGTGTAGGTTGACCAGTGGCGGGCTTCTTCGTGGCCATCAGGGGCAGCAATACCACCGCGCCCGATGAACAGCAGATTATCGCCTGCCTCCGCGCTGCGATCGGCCTGGGCGGTACTCTGGGCAGTGGCTGAATATCCGGGAACGGAAAGTGGCAGGGCAGCAACCGCCGCTGCCACAGTCAGCTGCAAAGCCGCAACCGCCTGGCGCCCGTTCAGAGCCGGGACCTTCATTGGTGTGGCCGCCGTTCCGGCCAGATAGTGGATGACGGCCCCAGCACCGGCTTGCCAAGCAACGGCGACGACAGGGCATAAACGCCGTTCACCGTGAAGGCCCAGATGATGTTGCGGTCATATTCGGTGAACACCGCGAAGGTCGAGTTGCCCTTGGCATATTCGGGAAGCTCGGAATCGGTGGGGAAACGCGGCACATAATAGCCGGCTATCTGCGGTTTGGCCGGGTCTTTCACATCGAAGATCTGGATGCCGGCGGTGTAGAAAGCATAGATGGCGAGGCCGTCACGGCCATAGCCGGGCTGGCCTATCCCACCTGAACGCTTGGGCCCGAAGCTGCCGCGCCGCTGGCAAAAATCCGTGAACGGGGCGCTGGCAGGCGGAGTGGGCCGCGGGAAGCGGGCGGCGATCTTCGGATGGGCAGGATCGCGCACATCGATCGAGTAAATATCCTTGAATGGCTCGAAGCAGTTCTCATTCATCGGATAGCCATTGGAAAACACATGGCCGGTGCGCTCGAGCTGGGAAACGTCGACATTGTCGAATTCCGTGCCGGCATAGCTTGGCGGAACACTGAGGTGCCCCAGCACCTTGGGGTTGGCGGGATCAGCCAGATCGAAGCTGTAAAACCCCAGCCCCCCCATGCCGCCAAACCCATAACGGCCGCCGGCCTCAAGCGGTTTTGCCAGTTCGATGGGCGTGCGCGACCCCATCCAGCTGGTGCGGTTACCGGCACGGGGGTTGGCAAGATAGGCCTTCAGGCTGGCCGCGTCGTCGACGACCTGACCGGGCACCGTGATCTGGGACAGGAATTTCGGGTTGGCGGGGTCCGACATGTCCCACACCTGATACCCTGGGGTGTAAAGATAATCGGGGTATTCCGTCAGCGCATAGCGGTCTTCAGGCGCTGACGACAGCAGCATGTATTTGCCGCCCCACCAGGTCACGGCGTCAAGTGCGCCCGACCCTTCCTGCTGGCCGATCGGTGCATCGGGATGCTTGAAATCGGTGGTGCGGGTGGCGATCAACTCCCACTGGTCGGGCGTCGGGCCGTTCATCACATATACCTTGAAGCCCTTGAGCGAGTTGTAGTGGCGCTGTTCCGCCACCTTGTCGGGCTGACGGCGCTTGTCTTCCATCAGGCCGAAGCGACCGATTTCATACGAAGCAACCAGAATGTTGCGCTGCAATTTTTCATTCCAGGCAATGGTGACGCCGCCGAAATAATCGGTGACGGCTGCGGCATCCCATTGCTCGCTTGGCCCGCTACCGCTCCAGACTGCACCCTTTGAATAGACGATCCGCGCCTTGGCCGGGTCAGTGACATCAAGAATCCGCAGGTAATCGCGATCATGTGTGTAAAGATAACGGCGGCCATCGAAATCGACGATGTTGGCCCAGGCATGCCATGGCGATGTGACATGGGGGTAAAAGGCAATCACCTCGGTGTTCAGGGCATAGCTGTTCTGGTCCCAATGGTCGAGCATGCCCGGAAACGCCGGAGGGTTTTCCGTAAGCGGCGTGGCAACCGGATGCCGGAACTTGCCGGTCTTGGTGTCCATGCCATAATCAATTCCCGGCTTAGGCCAGGCTGGCGGATTGTCAGGCGTCGCGTCGTTCCATTTCTTCAGCCACGGGTCGGTGATAGAGACCGGACGTTCCGAAACCGGCTTTTCCTCGGCCGCCGTGGCGGCAGCCCCCCAGATCAGCGCCACCGCCACTGCAACAGCGGCAACCTTGTGTCGAACGGCCGGTCTTGTCACTTCCAGTCCCTTTCCCGAGAAACGTCAGGCTTCAGAAACGCACGCGCGCCGTCACTCCGTAGGTGCGCGGGGCGATGTATGTGCCGTAAATCGTGCCGAACAGTTCAAGCTTGCTGGTGAAATTATATTCGTTGGTCAGGTTCTTGCCCCAGGCCGTGAATTCCCAACGATCATCGGCGCTGCGCAGGCCGATCCGGGCGTTCAGAAGGATTTCGTCACCGAACTTCAGGATCTCGGTATTGGGGTTGTCGTAGAAGTTGGCACCGGTGAACTGGAAGTCGGACCCCAGAACCAGCACCAGATTATCCGAAACCGGCTGCTCGAGGTTGGCGGCCACCGAGAAGGCATGGCGCGGGGTGCGCCGGCAGGTATTGCCATCAAGATCGGTGCCCTTGTTGTCGACGATCAGCGTGCCGGTGAAGTTGCAGCGCGAATAGGCGTAGTTGCCGGAAAGGCTGAAGGCATCGCTAAGCCGGGCGACGAAATCCAGCTCCAGACCATAGGCGCGGGTGCCGTTGACGGCGTTGAAGACGATGTTGTCGGGCGGCATCCCCGGCCCCGGCGAGACGAACTGGTTGGTCTGCAGATTGTCATACAAGGTGTAATAGGCGGCAGCATTCACAAAGAAGCGTCGATCCGCGAGCGCCAGCTTGGCGCCCAGCTCGAAGCTGTTGGCGATTTCCGGATCGAACGAGATCATTGCCTCTTCGGGCGTGTTGGCGTCTTCGCCGGTCCAGCCGCCCGGCTTGTAGCCCCGGGCATAGCGGGCATAGAAAGTGGTTTCGTCATTGGGCTCGAACCGCAGTGTCAGGCTGGGAAGCCAGGCATGCCAGCTGTGGCTGTCGCGGGCCGTGAAGTTGACTTCCTCGCCCTCGAACGAGGTGCCCGAGCGGTTGTTGGTATAGTTCTTGTGGTCGTAGGCATAGCGCAGCCCGGCTTCCACCGTCAGCTGGTCGTTGACGCTATAGCTGATCTCTCCGAAGATGCCGATATTGTCGTTTTTCGAGGTGGTGACCGTATGGTTGCCGCCTGGCGTCGGCGTCGCGGGGGTGCCACCATAAGCCATGGCAAAGGCAAACTCGGTGATTGCCGAATAATCGGCGAACAGGAAGCCGACATCTTCGGCGCGGCGGATGTCTTCACGCAGATAATAGACACCAGCTTCCAGCCGCAGCGGTCCGTGGTCATCAAAGCGCAGCCGCAATTCCTGCGAGAACTGCTTTACGTCCTCGGCCTTGCCGCTGTCGAACCAGCTGTCGGGCACCGTTGCCAGATAGGTATCCAGCCCGGCAAGCATCGCCGAGGTGATGTCGGGCGTTCCGGTCTTGGGGTCGAACGGAAAATCGAAATACATGCCCGAGCCATCCTCGCGCGCCTTCAGCGACGATTTGCGGTAGGCCGTCTGCGAAGTGATGCTGATGGTGTCGCTGGCTTCGGCGTCGATGGTGGCGCTCACTCCGTGCATGTCGGAATTCTGGTATCCCTCGAAATTCCGGCGTCCCGCCCGGCGCTCGGCACTGACGAACGGCTTGTTGCGCGCAGGCAGAATAAAGCCCGGCAGGCTGGCGATCGGCGGAGCGAACCACTGGTTGTAGGTCACTTCGTGACTATCGCCCGGCACCAGAATATCGACCCAGCGCGCCCCGTCACGGTGACGGGTATAATCGGCGGCGATATTCACATCGACAGTCTCGCTCGGCCGCCAGCGCAGTTGCGCCCGCACCGCCTGAACGCTCTGGTCTTCCTCGTCGCCGCCATTGGTGATCTTGGCATAGCCATCATGGGTGCGGGAACTGGCGGTGAGCCCGAGGCTGACGGTATCCGATACCGGGCCGCTGACGGTTCCCGCCACTTCCACCCGGTTATAGTTGCCGTAAGTTGCCTCGAAACGCCCCTCGAACACGTCGCCAGGCTTGCGGGTGATGTAATTGATGAGGCCGCCGACCACGCTCTTGCCGAAGCGCAAGGCCTGCGGGCCTTTCAGAACCTCGATGCGGTCCAGCCCGTAAAGATCGAGCAATGCCCCAGAGCTTCGCGACATGTACACGCCGTCAACGAAAATCCCCACCGCCGCATCGGCACCAGCGCCCTGAATGTCGGAGCCGATCCCGCGGATGAACAGCTCAGTATCAACGGCGCGCTCACTGCTCAGCTTGAGACCGGGAACACGCGTGGCAATATCCGAGAAATCCTTGATGCCCTGGCGTTCGAGGGTGGCGGCACTGAACGCCTGCACCGAAAGCGGCACGTCCTGCAGGCTCTCCTCGCGTTTGCGTGCCGTAACGATGATTTCGCCGTCTGGCAGCACCTCGGTATTGGCCGCCGACCGCACGGTCTGGGCACCGGCCATATCCGGCACCATGAGCGCCGCGACGGTTGCCAGCAAAACCCGACGCCGATTCTGAATCCCCATCATACCACTGCTCTCCGCTGAGACGGTGCCCCTCTGGTTCCAGTTCAGGAGGCTTGCCGATCTGCCTTGTGATTGCCGGCCATGATGCGCGGGTTCAGTATGCCAAGATAATAAATTTTATCTCAGCAGATATATTGAAACATATATAGTTTGCTAGCCCTGATCTTCCTCCGGAGACAGGGCCCTGATCGACAGCGCATGGATACGCTGCACCAGATCGCCAAGAGCGTGATTGACGGCGCGCTGGCGGGCCACGCGGCCAAGGCCGGAAAACCGCTCAGACGAGACTTCAAGCGAAAAATGGCTTTCACCGCTGCCATCATATCCGGCGTGCCCCCGGTGCCGCTCGCTGTCGTTGCGCACCACCAGCCGCTGCGGCTGCAACCCGGCCGTCAGCCGGGCGATGATTTCCTTCTCGATCGGTCCCATCCCATGCTCCTTGCTGCTTCTCCGGGCGTGGTGCATTCCCTATATGCCAACTGGTAATCATGAACAGCAGCACATCGACAAGACCCCGAGGCGGCGCCTTTCCCGGCGATCACCACTGTGCTGCCGCCGGGTGTGACCAGCCCGGCAATTATCGTGCCCCTTGCCAGCGTCCCGGCCGTCAGGCCGCCGACCAGCCGCCGCAATGGCAATTTTTCTGCCTCCAGCACATCCGCGAATTCAACGCTGGCTGGAATTACTTCGACGGCATGGACTCCGACGAAATCTGGAGGGCGCAGTCTGCCTACCCTTACTGGGAAGAGGCCGCGCGCAGCTTTGTCCGCACCCGCTTTTCACAATGCCCGGATCGCATCGATGAAGCTCTGGGGGTGTTGCGATGGAAAACCGGACGCACCAGCCGCCCTTCCCCTCTCAGCAGCGAAGACCGTAAGGCACTTGCCACGCTGGGCCTAGGTGAAGGTGCCACCCTTACTGAGGCCAAGGCGGCGTTCCGCCGGCTGGCGCGACGCTACCACCCCGATACCAACGCCGGCAGCCGCGACCACGAAACCCGCTTCCGCCAGCTGACGCACGCCATGGCGCAACTGCAGCAAAGCCCAGGCTTCAGGCGCTGGCGGGGGAAAGCGGAATAGCCGCCTCGACCAGCAACACCGGCACCCCGTCGCGCACCGGGTACGCAACCCCGGCCAGCGGCGAAACCAGCCTCTGCTCGTCGGGGCGCCATTCCAGCCGCCCGCGGCTGACCGGACACACCAGATAGGCAAGCATCCCTGCAACCGTCATTGCATCGACCTCTCACTGCCCCGGCCATCATCCAGCCGCATCAGTGCAACCAGAGTCATGGTGCGGTCTTCCAGAGTCCGCGCTTCGGCTATCGCCTGGCGCTCGACCGGGGAAAAGGGACAGACCGCCGCCAGCGTATTGACCAGATTCTCGTCATCGGCATTGGCAATGGCTGTCCAGTCGGCCGACAGGTCATTGCTCTCGAGATAGGCCCGCAGGCTATGTTCGAGATCGGCCCTGGTGGCAGCTGCCAACGGCTGCGCGGCCAGAAGGTCGCCCCCATAAGCCGTGAAATCCGCGACGGCCTGGCGGTACGGAGTCCCGGCGGATATTTCGTCACCAAGGTGGAACCGGGCGATTCCCGTCAGCTCGATCAGGAAACGCCCGTCGCCGGTTTCCGCATATTGGGTGATCCGGCCCACACAGCCGATCCGGTACAATTCCCATGGCTCGTGGTGGTTCGAGGGCTGGATCATGGCGATCAGACGGTCTGTTGCCATGGCGTCGCGCACCATTTGCAGATAGCGCGGTTCGAAAATGTTCAGCGACAAGACCCCATGCGGAAGCAACAGGGCCCCCGGCAACGGAAACAGCCGCACCGTGGATGGCAGGTCTGCAAGGTCCAGCGGCAGCGGCATGGGGCGGCTCTCAGGAAAAGAGCAGACCCGACAGGCGCCGGCGCACGCCAACCGACCACGGGTCACCAAAGCCTACCGCCTCGATCAGCTTCAGAAGCTGGGCGCGCGCTGCCCCCTCGTTCCAATCCCGCTCCAGCCGAATGGAATCCAGCAGGGCCTCGGCTGCGGCATCGCGGTCGCCCGAAGCGAACAGCGCCGTCGCCAGGTCAAGCTTGGCCTGGTGGTCGCCAGGGTCAGCCGCCACCCGTTGACGAAGCGCTGCCGTCTCGCTGGCCGGGGCCGCCGCTCTCGCCAGCTCGACAGCAGCTCTGGCCTTGACGATGCCGGCGTCCTTGCTGTCGCCAAAGGGCTGCAAGGCCGCTTCAGCACCCTCAAGCTTACCCTCGGCCAGCAAGGCGCGGGCATAACCGCCGGCAATCTCGGGATGATCGGGCGCTTCGCGCGCCAGCGCTGCAAACATCGCCGCCGCCTGCTGCGGGTCACCGGCGGCCAGAACCGCCTCGGCCTCGGCCACCAGTTCCTCAAGTCCGGCCTCTTTCTCGGTCTGCGGCGCCTGTGCCAGCAGCTTGTCAATGAAGGCCTTCAGCTCGCGCTCGGATTTCACCCCTACGAACCCGTCAACCGGCTGGCCCCCCAGAAAGGCATAGACGGTAGGCACCGACTGAATGCGGAACTGCTCGGCAATGAGTCGGTTGTTGTCGATATCGATGGCGACATGGCTGATGCGGCCCTTGCCATGTTCGTGCACCACCTTGTCGAGCAGTGGTGCCAGCTGCTTGCATGGGCCGCACCATTCCGCAGTGAAGCGGACGATCACCGGCCCCTTCAGCGACGCCTCAAGCACATCACGCCGAAAGGCGTCGATTGCGGCTCGTTGTTCCTGAGACAAAGAAAGGCTGGCCACGCGCTGCTCCTGCAAGGTTGATTCGATCAGCTGAAATCGCGCCAGCTATATGGGCATGGAAAAAACCATATGGAAGGGGCTTGCAAGGTGCTGCCATAGCGGCTAGAGCCGCGCCCTCAGCCGTTGGCACCCCGGTGCCCGAGGTTGAGCGGGCGTAGCTCAGGGGTAGAGCGCAACCTTGCCAAGGTTGAAGTCGAGGGTTCGAATCCCTTCGCCCGCTCCAGTTTTCCAAAGGAAAATCAAGCATTTGAAGACGGCCCTTCGGGGCCGTTTTTGCTTAGAGCGGCCTCTATCAGTCGTGATCTAGGCGCAGTCTAGGGTCAGGACTCATTGATTGAGCCAGAATATGACGGTTACGGCGATGCATATAGCTGAGAAGAAGGTATGGGCACAGCGGTCGTAGCGGGTATGAATGCGTCGCCAGTCCTTGATTTTGCCAAACATATTTTCGATCCTGTGGCGCTGATGATAGAGCCTTCTGTCGTGAGGGATCGGAACCTTTCGGCTTTTCCTCGAGGGGATACAGGCAGCGATGCCGCGTTCGGCCAGGGCTGTGCGGAACCAGGCGGCATCATAGCCACGATCCGCCAGCAAAACTTTGGCCTTGGGCAGGGCGTCGAGCATCAGCGCTGCGCCCTTGAAGTCGCTCATCTGCCCTTCGGTCAGTAGCATGATCAGCGGTCGGCCCCTGCCATCGCAGACAGCGTGCAGCTTCGAGTTCAGACCACCTCGTGTGCGTCCAATACAGCGTCGAAGAGTCCCTTTTTTAACAGGCTTGCTGCCGTCCGATGTGCCTTGAGATGCGTGGCATCGATCATCAGCTGATCCGGTTCGCCTCCCTGTGCTGCCAGGGCTGCAAAGATCCTGTTGAACACACCCATGCGGCTCCAGCGGACGAAGCGATTGTAGATGGTCTTGTGCGGGCCGTAGGCTGCCGGCGCATCCCGCCACCGGAGCCCGTTCCGTATCACGAAGATGATGCCCGAGATCACCCTGCGATCATCAACGCGCGGTATGCCGTGCGGCAGTGGAAAATACGGCTCGATCCGACGCATCTGCGCCCGTGACAACCAGAACAGATCACCCATGACAACGCCTCCCCACGTCGCCATTGAATCAGCCGATCGAAACCTCCGCAACCAATTTAATAGGTCCTGAGCCTAGTCCCTTGATTGTGAAACTCATGGGTTTCCTGCCCGCGAAACGTTGCGACCGCCTTTCTGTCCGGAATACTGTGCCAGATTCGCTGCATCGATGTTTGCGGCGGGCGCTTTCGTTACAAGACCTGCAGTGCGCAGGCTGGCATCGGCCCCGGCGTAGCCGACCTTTAGCAACAGTTCGATTTCGGAAGGAGAAAAGGGATTGAGGCGGGTCCGCAGGCGGGCTGCCAGCAATGCGGCGTCGTCCGGAAGCGAAACCGCATCCTCGAGGCCATAGGCGCTGATCGGGGTCTCGATGCTCCAGAAGGCAACATGACGCTGTTTGAGATTGTGAACGCCAAAGAGCAGGCGCTTGCGGGAGTTTTCCGCCTGCTGCTGGACGATGTTAAGGACCCGATAGACTTGGCCGAACCAACGGCCCGTCGGTGAGCCAAGTTCAGGCATGGTGGCGCCGGCATTGCTGACCAGAACGGTGCGGCAGCGGCGCCAGATGCGTTCCAGACCGAGATTGTCGTACACGCCGCCGTCGGTCAGCACGGCCTGCTGCGTGAAAGGTGCCTTGTGTAGATCGGCCCCGTCCATCGGTTTGACGCTGCCGCTCTCAAAGTTGAGCCGGACGGGCGATAGGAACGGCGGAAACGCGGACGATGCGGCAACGACGCAGGATAGAGCCAGACGCGGATGGTCGATCCGACCGACGCGGTGATCAGCGGCGTAGTCCTTGGCAAACCTCCATCCGCTTCCGGTCTGAAGATTGGTTGCCATGAACGTGAAGCGCGGCTTATCGGGGAGGTCCTGCAGGGTCGCTCCACCGAACAGGTGGCGGTCATAGGCTTTGGCCACTTCGCCTGCTGCGGTGAAGCTTGGAAGGAGACCCAGAAGAATCGCCTTCACATCGACGCCGACGGTCGCAAAGCGGGCGATCGGACCGATGACCTGTTCATCCAGGTTCATCGCGCGACCATTCGCGTCAAAATTCAGCCGGGACCATGCCGTGCCGAGTACGCCTGCCGTGATGGAGCCGCCCGAGACACTCGCGATCTCACGCAGGCGCGGCAGGAAGCCGAACTCATTGAGCCGCACCAACGCGCCCGCGTGATAGAGCATGGCACGGTAGCCGCCGCCGGACAGGCACAGACCGATGACATCCTCGACTTTGCCTCCGGTCAGAAAATCGTTGCGTCCGGCCTGGGCCTCGAAAAGGCCCTGAAGATCACTGCGCTGTGGTGTCGCCGGAGCATCCGCTCCTGTCACGACGCGCCTCCAGCATCCGTGAGACCTGCACCGCTGACGGCAAACGTAAAATGCTCATCCTGCGCCGCAATCGCCATGAGCCCCGGCAGACCTTCGTTCTCCAGTTCCTGCCCGAGCCAGAGAAGCTGGACGATGTCGGTGCTGCTGGGCATGGCTGACGCGCGGTCGGGGTGCGAATGCCATTCCCCGACGTAGCGAAGTTGATACAAGGTCGCGGTAACCGCCGCGCTGACCTGTCCGGCTAGATCGGCGACGCCGCGTTCAAATCCGGTTTGCGAGGCGCGGCTGTCCTCCGGGGCCGGGAGCGCGTGTGCGATGTGGACCGATTGACGGCTCATATCCGCGATTCCGAGGAGAACCCCGCCCGTTTCATTCGGCAGCTTCGCGTGCCGCATGGTGGCAAGACGATCAAGGAGGTCTGCGTCATAGGAGACGGTCCATGCACCGAAAGAGACACGGGTGACTGCCGCGCCCTTTCGCTGAACACGTTGGACTTCCCCCGTGGTGGACAGAGTCCAGATGGTGATGGCGGCACCATCGTCCGCCAGCGCTGACGCGATACCCTTGGCCGCGAGCGCGCTCAGGATGGCAGCATTGCTGGCCGGAATGCGGTTGGTCAGAGCTCGGCAGGATCCGGTGTAGCGCACGCCGGGGCCGTCTGTGCCGAGATGTCTCGCCAGAGACGGCTCCGTCAGTATGAACCGGTGATACTGCGCCTCCAGATCGCGCAGGGTGAGCGCGCGGTCGGCGCTTTCGGCGAGAAGAACGACTGCGGTACCGGCGGGATTGAAGAAAGCGCAGACGCGGCGCGCCGCCACATCCGGCAGATCGGACAAGTGCCGGGAGACCGCAACGGACGCGGAAGCGTCAATGATAATATCGGCGTCCTTCAGTGCGGCCGCGAGCTTGGGCGCAGCCTGGTCATCCGGCTTCAGCACGTGGCAGGCAATGGCCGCCACAGGTTCGTCGAGGAGCCCCGAAAGCCGGTGTGCGAGCGCGTCGGCTTTTGGTGCGCCGATATCTGTGGCAAATAGGGCGTGGCGCGCGAGATTGTGCGGCAGGAGATGATCCTCATCGATGATCGTCCATTCAAACGCGCCCTCGCGCGCGAGATCGGCAGAGAGCTGAGAGCCGAGAGAACCTGCACCGATCAGGACCGCGCGACGGCGGTCGGGCCCCGCGTGACCCGCAACGGCTGCGGCGAGATCACGGTTCAGCGCGAAATGCACCTGAGCCGGCTCGATGCGTGACGGGTCGGAGCTGGCTGCTCCTTCCGGAAAGGCCAGCATGTAGCCGCGCTTATCACCGACGCCGGTATTGTTGGCATAGAGCACGCCGAGCGCGACGCCGATGTCCCCGGCGGTGTCGTAGGTCAGGAATGCGCGGACATCATTGACGCCGGGCCGCTCTCCGACAGCGATCGGAAAGGCGACCACAATGGCGAGCCGCGTTGAAAGGCGGCGCACATGGTCCGGACCAAGGCCTTTCCATGTCTTCAGGCGCGATTTCAGTTGGTCGATGAGGCGGATGCCGTGCGGCTCAAGCTCGGCAGCAAGTGCCGTGAGCGTGTCCGGCGCATGACGAAGCCGGGCCATGGCCTGCGGCTCGGCCTGAAATGCCAGCACCGTGAAGGCTGGGGGATGAGGATCATTCGGCACGGCGGGGCGCGAGATGATAAGGTTCTCGTTGTCGGGCCGTATCATGCCCGCTAGTTCGATAGGCTCCTGTCCTTCGACCAGCGCGGCGGCAGGAAGTATCAGGCCGATTTGCGAGCTGAAGAACAACGGATCGGGTGGTTGCGCCGGGTCGTGCAATTCGCCCCGCGCTGCCCTGGCGAGCCAAAGCTGAATACGACGCGCGATGTCCTGGGCGGACACCGTCAGTCGGGCTTCGGCCCATGGGCGGTCGTCTATGCACAGGGCACAAGGGCCGCCCGGCGGCGACCAGTTCTGATGCAGCGTATCGGGGAAGTCCGGACGCAGCGATACAACGCTGAACGGACCCTCGGTGAAGGGGAATACGACGGCAACGGGTTCAACGGCCTTGATCGGGTGGGCCAGGTCCTGTGGACGTTCGACATTGACATCCAAGGCTACTGCGGCGTGGCCGCTTTCGGATGACTGTCGCAGGCCGGCAAGGGTGATACCGGGCAGCGATCCCTGCACGGCGAGGGACGCCAGTTCTCTTGAGAGAACCGGCGTCAGTTCACCGATTTCGGGGACTTCAGCACCGAAGCTGGTCCACCACGCGTGCAGGGTCATGCGCTAGCCCGCCCGCGCCGGGGTCGAGATCACGCTGGCCGCGCCGACCGTTGCCGACACCGACAGCAGCGTCGCGCCCCGCTCGGTGATTTCGATGGTCGAGGGCTTGGGCTTGCTCGATGAGGGCAGGTCCATCGTGACCTTGAAGGCTCCGTCCTTCATATTGGCCACACGCTTGTAATAGTTGGCCGCTTCTCGGTGCGGCGGCTGCACGTCTTTGTCTTCAGCGCTGCCCTTCACCGGGATCGACTTGCTGGTGGACATCATCGTGCAGCGCGGCTGACCCTGTGCTTCGTACAGCCATTTCACGTCGGGGGTGGGCTTGGTCTCGTCCTCACCCTTCTCGGGGCCGATTGACAGATACGAGCAGTGATGCGGGATCTTGAAGATATCCCAGCGCAGCCGATCTTCCCGCTTGTGACGCCTTGTGGTCTGCACGATCTGATCGATGGAATCGTAGTTGATGTCGGACATGAACAGCGCGTGAGTTTCACGCGAACCTTCAAGGAAGGTCGCCTGGAACACGACGCTGTCCTGGTTGCGGTCGACGATTCCGTTATCATCCTGCCGCCAGCCGAACGGGCTGTGGATGAAGAACTGCACCCGCTCCGGCCCGGCAGTCGAGAACCCCGGCACGAGCTGCCCCGCATCGGTGATAAGATGCGCGCGCGATTCCAAGGTCAGGTCGTTCTTCTCCAGCCACTCCTTCAGTTTCGCGGGTCGGGAGAACACGCGGATGCCGTAGCCCTTCTTGAGGCGGTAGCGGGCCTCCTGCCGGATGATGCGCGCGCTGTCCGCGCAGCCTTCTTCGAGGATGGCGGCAGCAGGGACCCATAATTCGCGGATTCTGATGCGGCCTTCACCCTGATACTTGGCGGCATGGTCAAGCCAGAAGAAATCCCCGGACCCGCAGCAATGATCGTCGTCGAGGTGGGTAAAGAGCACGACATCGTAGTAGTCGCGCTTGGCAGCGCGCAGGTCAGACTTCAATTCGGTCGGCAGATCGATGCGCCGATCCCATGGGTCTTCGGGGTTGCGCATGTCGGCAAAGTCCACAAGCAGCTTTCGGCCGTCGGCAAGATCGAAGCGCGTGCAGTCGGCATTGCCGAGCGGATGAAATGTGATTTTAGCGGTCATGGGGTCCTTCTTCCTGCTCTGCCCTTGCGGGCGTTGTGATGCGCCGCCTGGGCTTGCGCTTGTGCGGCTCGGTTGTGTTTGGCATTTGCATCGTCCTCCCTTTCGATCTCGTTCAATGAATCTGTTGAACGGCTCTCAAAAAAATCACCCGACGGGGCAGTAGACAAATTCGACGCCGCCGGTGTCGGCGGCGCTTTCGCGCCTGAGAAGAAAGCCCTGTTCCCAGAGTTGCTTGAACTTCATGCTGGCATTCGCGATCGACAGGTTCCTTTGCGCCGCAAAATCTGCCGCGCGTGTCTGCGGACGGCTCATCGCGAACTGAAACGCCTCACGCGTGCCAGCACTCGGTTCAAGGCCAATCAGCTTTGCGGTCTTTCCCCGCCACACCAGCATTGGCTGTTCCTTCTTTTCGCCCGCCGCATCGATATTCTCGATCATGTCGGGATCAGTCAGATCGACGAGGCAGAACCCTTTGGTCCGGCGATACCGCCGGGCCAGTTCGATGATGGTTTCGGACGCGAAGGATATGTCCACGCGCTTTACATCCTTCATCGATACGCGGAAGACGACCGTGCCGGCGTGGTCTTCCACAAAGCCGAGCAGGCGCTGATAGACTTCCCGTCCTTGGCTGCGCCCCCATCCTTCAGGGCGGTCCATGTATGAAATCAGGGGAAGCACTCGCGTTGTCGCCTCGTTCATCCGGTTCATTTAATCAGATTCGGGTGGGACGTCAAGCACCCAGCCCAAAGGCAAAGGCAATATGTGTGCCCCACAGCAGCGGCAGGCCTTCGTAGCAATAGGCACGGTTTGGTTCATAGGCGCCACGGGCTGGTTTTAGCCAGACGCGCTGGTTTGGAAGGCGCACGTCCAGCGACGCATCGAACTTGATCGCTTTGGCAGCGCAGCCCTTCAACCCGCAACCCCGGTCGGCCCCATGACGGGAAAGCCCTTGACGGAAGACCTCGACAAGCAGGTCCGTATCCGAGAGCTCTGCCAGCTTGGGAAACTCGGTGCGCAAGGACGGTCGCAGCGTCTGCATGATGCCAAGGCCGCTGTCGGAGACGGCCACAGAAAGACGGTTGCCGCCCGAGTAAACTTGAAGAGCCGCATAGCCGTCCAGTTGCGTGGCACTGTGCGAGAAAATGTTGTCGATGAGTTCGGCGAAGATCGTCCAGGTGGCGCCTTTGAGTTCCTCCACGTCTAGACGGCTGCTGCATGCATAGGCAATGGCGTCGCTCAAGCGGGTCGGTAACTCCTCGTCGCGCTCATCCTTGTTGATTCGGGCGATCTCGACCAACATGCTGTTACCGCCCCGATGAAGGCGCGCCCCGGAATAGAACGGCCTTGAAGGCTGGACTTCGACATCGGTTGAGAGGTGATCGAAGAAGCCCATCCGGTTCAGGTAGCCCATGGTTCCGGATTCGCCCTCTTCGAAATTCAGGCGCACGCGGCGTGTCGTGTAGGCGAGCTGGTTGGCAAGTGAAAGCAGACGGATCGCGCCATCGACCATGATCTTGCAACCGACAGGAAACGCGAAAACGACCTCTGTCGTATTGTTGTTGTGTGGTCCGCACGAATCCCGCAGCGCCGCTTCAAATCGTGAGGCATTGATCCAGTTTGCGGGGAAACTCACCGTGGAGAGCATACAACACCTTTCGCGAGTCACATGATCGAAAGATCGCCTGCTGTCAGATTAGGCTGGTCCCTTCGGTAGAAATATATACGGCCAACGTTGTTCAAAAGGGCTGTCGGTCTTTCGAGCTGGAGCTGAAGGAAACAGGCTCACTAGGCACCTGAGGTCTGCTGTCGGGCGTCAATGACCATTGTTGGAGCCGAGGGCGCGACGGTGATCACGGCGCCCGCGGTCATCAGCACGATCAGCCCGCGCCCGGCGCCGGTCATGTCGAGATAGGCTCGAACCTGCGATCGATAGTGATCGAGCGTCTGGGGATCGGGGTTCACATCGCTCTTCCAGTCGACGACGACGGCGGGGCGACCCTCGGCCGTTAAGGTCAGCGCGTCCGCGATGCCAGCGGTCGCCGTCTCCTCGCTCTCATCCGCGCGGGCGGCGAAAACCGGGAACTCGGCCAGCAGCGCCGGGCGCAATGCCGCGATCTCGGGCAGAGCCAGGGTCCGCATGACACAGCCCGCCAGCTCCTCGGGGGAAAGACCCGTCGCCGGATCGGCAACCGGCGAACGGCCGAGCGCCCCGATGAGCACGTTGGCGCGTTCGGTGAGGGCCGGCGCGACCGCATCGGTTTCTCTGGTCAGGACTTCCTCCATGAGCTTATGGAGAATCAGCCCGCGCTCGCGGCCGCCCTGGACCGCGACTGCCGCCTCAAGATCATGCCGCTGATCATCCTCCGAGCCCATCCAGATTTCGGCCTCTTCCTTCCGAAGCACGGCGCCGGACGCACTCTCGTCGCGGCTCGGCGCCAGCCAGGTGAGGCGCGTCTGCCCGGCGGCGATGGCCGCAGCCTCGGCCGCGAAGATGTCGCGCGTCTGGGCGTTGCCCGCGGCGGCGCCAGCGCCCGCCTCGCCGAGCGGCAGATGCGAGACATCGAGGCTGGGAAGATCGGCGAGCGACAGATCGACGAGACCAATCCAGGCCGATTTTGAGGGCGTCGTGTCGAGCCGGGGCAGAACGAGGAGCTCGCGGGCGCGCGTCGCCGCGACATACCAGAGCCGGATGCGTTCGCGATCCAGCTCGTCCTTTTCCGCCTGGCGCGCGGTCTCATAGCCCTCGGGCGCGACGCCGAGAACCGGGCAATAGAATGTGTCGGTCTGGCGGTCGATCACCGCGCTGTCGGGCGCCATGACGCCCGTCATGGTGTTGACGGGGATGACGATTGGCCATTCAAGGCCCTTGGCCGCGTGCATGGTGAAGAGCGCGACGGCTTCTTCCTGCGCATCGGGCCGGCCTTCCACGGCGCGTGCCTCTTCGGTCCAGGCTGCGGTCATCGCTTCGGCGAAGGCGCGAAGGCCGCGCACGGCGTAGCCCGTCGACAGGCTCAGATAGAGATCGACATTGGCGAGCGCGCGTTCGGCTTGGCCGCGATGACGCTCGAGAAGGAGGGGACGAACCCGCATCACGTCTACGGCCTGCGAGAGAAGCTCGTGCGGCGTCGTGCTGTTGCTGCGGCGGTAGAGCGTCTGCAGCTTTTCGATGATCTCGCGGGCGAGCGGATGAGCGATGGCGGCGGGATCGACGCCGAGATCGAGACGGGGAATCCGGTCGGGCTGATCCTCGGAACGCGGGAGCTCCCAGACGATGTCGAGGAGTTCCTCTTCGGTGAGGCCGACCAGCGGGCCGCGCAGCAGGGCGCCGAGCGCCAGCGTATCGCGCCGATCGGCGAGAACGCGGGTCAGCGCGATCAGGTCCTGGACCTCCTGGCGGCGGAACAGCCCCTTGCCGGCCTGTGTCGCTACCGGGATGCCGCGACGCTCCAGCGCCTCTGGACTTGTAACGGTTTTGTGCCGGTCGCCTGAGCGTTTAGAGCTCGCGACAGGAGACCGACGAGATGATGAAGCA
>JBDHSK010000003.1:0-300659 GCA_039808025.1 Sphingomonadaceae bacterium
AACTTCGGCGGAACGGCCAACTATGTTGCCTTCGACAACATCACCTTCGGTTCGGATACGCCGGGCAACCCGGGCGTCCCCGAGCCGGCCACCTGGGCGCTGCTGATCGCCGGCTTTGGGCTGGTGGGGGCAGCCGCACGCCGCCGGCATATCGCCCGCGCCCACGCCTGATGTCACCACAGGGTCGGACCTGTGAAGGGCCGGTGCATATGCACCGGCCCTTTTCATGTTCATGTCTCTTTCGGATGCGACACGGTCTGGATGACTGCCAGTGAGGCGATATGTCGGATTATTTTACACATTTCAAATCGGCAATATTTATTATGTTTTGTATTTCAGATGGATAGACGGATCATGCAGTTGGCATGATACATGCATAAACATAATTACTATAGATTATTTGAGGGAGTGTCACAGATGAAATCCATTTTATTCGCAGCAGCGGCCGTTGCCACCCTGGGCATGGCGCCAGCATCGGCTTCGGTTGTCTATCTCGATTTCGAGGGGATTGCCGCCTATCCCAACAGCAATGATGTGCAGATTCTGCAATATTATCAGGGCGGCGCCGCCAGCAATGGGGCCGTCGGCCCGAATCTGGGGGTGGAGTTCACCGACAGCGCCCTGGTGCTGTGCATGAACACGGCCGGTGTTGCCTGCTCCAACACCTCGCGCGGCGGTCAGGGGATCCCGACCTCGCAGCTGGCAGGGCTCTATTTCCTGCAGGCCAACCCGATCATGAATGTGGCCGCCGGCTTTGATACCGGCTTCTCGTTCGTCTATTCCGCCCCCAACACGCCGGGCGCCTATGTTGAGGTATGGTCGGGGCTGGACGCCACCGGCTCGCTTCTGGGCCATCTCGACCTGGGCCTGACGCCCAATGGTGCGTGCGACACCTCGATCTCGATGGGCGCTGCCTATTGCCCGTTCGTGGCGGCTGGCCTGAATTTCGCAGGCACGGCGCAATCGGTGGTGTTCGGCGGCACCGCCAACTATGTGGTCTATGACGACCTGACCTTCGGTTCATCGGTTCCCGGCAACCCGGGCGTTCCCGAACCGGCCACCTGGGCGCTGCTGATCGCCGGGTTCGGCATGGTGGGGGCCAGTGTCCGCCGCCGGCGTCAGCGCCACGCGCACGCCTGAGAAGACGTTCAGGGCAGGAGGGCAAAGGGTCGGTGCCACCGCGCCGGCCCTTTCTCTGTTGGTCGCGCTTGCGGTGCTTCGCAGCGGTTTTTCTTCGTCCGACGCATCCGCGCCGGGCTATCCTCGCTTCGCTGCGGGCGCGCAGTCGCGCTTGCGGTGCTTCGCAGCGGGTTTTCCCCGCTAATAAACTTCGCTAAGGCACCACGCCATGGACAATCTGCTTGGCAGCCCCATGGTCGACACGCCTGAACCGGTGTCTGGCGCGTCGGAGCGGCGGCTGCGTATCGCGCTGTTTTCCGGCAACTATAATTATGTGAAAGATGGCGCCAATCAGGCGCTCAACCGGCTGGTTGGCCGCATCGAGGCGCGCGGCATGGTGGCACGTGTCTATTCACCGGTGGGGAAGCGGCCGGCCTTCCGTCACACCGGCACGCTGGTGCCGGTTCCCTCGGTGCCGATCCCCGGCCGCAGCGATTATCGCATGGCCCTTGGGCTTCCTCTCGATGCCAGCCGCGATCTTTCCCGCTTCCGCCCCGATATCCTGCACCTGTCGGCGCCCGACTGGCTGGGTCACGGCGCCAAGGCATGGGCCAGGCGCCACCATGTGCCGGTGGTGGCGTCGGTGCACACCCGCTTTGAAACCTATTTCGATTATTACCGTCTGGGGTTCATGCGCTCGGGTGCCGAGCGGCTGCTGCGCAACTTCTATTACGACCTTGCCGAAATCTATGCACCGTCGGAATCGATGGTCGAGCAACTGACCCGCGACCGCTATTCCACCAACATCCGTATCTGGAGCCGTGGTGTCGACCGTCGCCTGTTCCACCCCAAGGCCCGCGATATGGCGTGGCGACGCAGCCTTGGCATTGCCGACGACAGGCCGGTAATCGTGTTCGTCGGGCGGCTGGTGCTGGAAAAGGGCCTCGATATCGTTGCCGAGGTGGCCGCCAGGCTGCGCGAAGGGGCGATACCCCACCAGATGCTGGTGGTGGGCGATGGCCCAGCCCGCAGCTGGCTGGAAGAACGCCTGCACGGTGGTATTTTTCTTGGCTTTCAGTCTGGTGAGGAGCTGGCGCGCGCCTATGCCAGTGGCGACATCTTCCTGAACCCCAGCCACACCGAAACATTCGGCAATGTGACGCTCGAGGCAATGGCCTGCGCCGTGCCACCGGTGGCAGCGGCAGCGACAGGCAGCCTCAGCCTGGTTGACGACGGGGTTTCGGGCTTTCTGGCCCCACCGGGTGACAGCGCCGCCTTTGCCGACCGCATTGCCGCCTACATTGCCGACCCGGCACTGCGGGTGGTCCACGGCGCCCAATCGCTCGCGCGTGCCCGTCATTTCGACTGGGACCGTATCAACGATGCCGTGATCGACCGTTATCTGGCCCTGGCGCTGCCCCCTTCAAATACCCGCTGAAACCCCTTATAGTGGCCGTGCCGCCTTCGGGCGGAGATGGCAATGAACGATGCCGTGGAATAGATGCAGCGGACCCGGGGGCAGTACCCGGCGGCTCCACCATCGGCCGTGCACCCGGCAAGGGGGCAGGGCGGTTGACGGGGCCGAACCAGGATAGACGTGTATTGAAAGACGGTATTTTTGCCCGGCCTGAATGCGCCGTAAAACCGTTCAAAACCCACAAATGCCAACGATAACGAGGCATTTGCGATTGCGGCGTAACCTGTTGGCCTAACGGCCTTGGTTACAATGCTTGAGCAGGGTTCGGGCCGAACCCGGTAACAGAATCGGATTCCAGCGGCAGGCAGGTGCGCCGGGCAACAGAAGCACCTGCATTTTATGTTATGCGGTCGCGCTTGCGGTGCCTTGCACCGTCTTTCCCCGCCCGCCGCATCCGCACCGTCTTTCCCCGCCCGACGCATCCGCGCCCGGCCATCCTCGCTTCGCTGCGGGCGCGCAGTCGCGCTTGCGGTGCTTCGCACCGTCTTTTCCCCGCCCGACGCATCCGCGCCGGGTAGTGCGGGGGTTGACGGCCAAGGTGCACAAGGCCACTTGAAGGGCGCATTAAGAAAGCCCGACGATGACCGACTCCAGCGAGCCGCCCGAACTGCCCGACAGCCTGATCCCCTACGACGAGATCGTGCAGGACTCCCTGCGCATGGTGGTGCGCCGGGTGCTGGGCGACGTGGCGGCGAGCGGCGGGTTGCCGGGGGCCCATCACTTCTTCATTGCCTTCCGCACCGCCTATCCCGGAGTCGATATCCCCAGGCACCTGCTGGAACGCTACCCGGACGAGATGACCATCGTCATCCAGCACCGTTACTGGGATCTGGTGGTCGAGGACGATCATTTCGAGATCGGCCTCACCTTCAACCAGGTTCCGGCAAAGCTTGTCATTCCCTACCGGGCGATCTCGGGCTTTGTCGATCCGGCGGTCAATTTCGCACTGCAGTTCGTGGTCGTGATGCCCGAGCACGAGGAAGAGCCGACGCCGCCTCCGGTCGAGACCGACCCGGGTTCGAACGTCGTCAGTTTCGATTTCAAGCGGAGAAAGTAAATGCGTACCGAGTCGGACAGCTTTGGCCCCATCGAAGTTCCCGACGCGTGCTATTGGGGCGCCCAGACCGAGCGTTCCATCCATAATTTTCCCATCGGCACCGGGCATATGCCGCTGCCCCTCATCCATGCGCTGGCGCTGGTGAAGCAGGCGGCCGCCATCATCCATCGCCATTCCGGCGCCATCGTTGCCGAAAAGGCCGAGGCGATCATCACCGCTGCTGCCGAGGTGGCCGCCGGCCGCCACGACGACCAGTTCCCGCTGGTGGTGTGGCAGACCGGATCGGGCACCCAGACCAACATGAACGTCAACGAGGTGATCGCCGGGCGCGCCAACGAACTGCTGACCGGCCATCGCGGCGGCAAGGCGCCGGTGCACCCCAACGACGATGTCAATCGCGGGCAAAGCTCGAACGACAGTTTCCCGACTGCCATGCATGTGGCGGCAATGCTTGAGGTGCACCACCGGCTGCTGCCGGCGCTGCGCGATCTGCGCGAGGCGCTGCATACCAAGGCGGTGGCGTGGCACGGTCTGGTGAAAACCGGCCGCACCCACATGATGGATGCCACCCCGGTGACACTGGGGCAGGAGGCCAGCGGCTGGGCCTATATGGTGAAAGATGCCATGGCGCGGGTGGAAACGGTGCTGCCGCGTCTGGCCCGGCTGGCGCAAGGCGGCACGGCGGTAGGCACCGGGTTGAACGCGCCCGCGGGGTTCGGCCCGGCGATTGCTGCCGAACTTTCCACTCTGACTGGCCTGCCCTTTGAAACCGCCCCCAACAAGTTCGAGGCGCTGGGCACCCACGACACCATGGTCGAATTGTCGGGGGCGCTGAACAGCGTGGCGGTTTCCCTCTACAAGATCGCCAGCGACATCCGGCTCCTGGGCTCGGGGCCGCGCACCGGCCTTGGTGAGCTGATGCTGCCCGAGAACGAGCCGGGAAGCTCGATCATGCCCGGCAAGGTGAACCCCACCCAGTGCGAGATGGTGACGATGGTGGCGGCCCGCGTGATCGGCAACCACCAGACGGCCACCTTTGCCGGCACCCAGGGACAGCTTGAGCTGAACGTGATGAAGCCGGTGATTGCCGACGCCGTGCTGCAATCGATCCGCCTGCTGGCCGATGCCGCCAGCAGCTTCAGCAGCCGCTGTGTCGCAGGGATCGAGCCCAATCAGGCGCGAATCGACGAATTACTGGCGCGCTCGCTGATGCTGGTGACGGCGCTTGCCCCCGAAATCGGCTATGACAAGGCATCAGAAATAGCCAAGAAGGCCCATCACGAAGGCACCACCCTGCGCGAAGCGGGGCTGGCGCTGGGGTATGTCACCAACGAGCAGTTCGACCGGGTGGTAAACCCCGCCCACATGGTTGGCGATCTGTCGCACCACCCCGGCTGACCCCGGACCTGACGGAAACCGAAAAAAGCCCCGGGGGACACGCCCGGGGCTGAGTATCGTGGCTGTCAGGCGGCCGGATGATGGCGGCCCGACAGCAATAACGGGCAGGTTATTTGCCGCCTTCCCTGATCCAGTTGTTGATCTTGGCGTCGAGCACTTGCATGGGCAGCGCCCCGCTCATCAGCACCTGTTCGTGGAACTTGCGGATATCAAAGCGGTTGCCCAGCGCCTTTTCGGCACGTTCGCGCGCCGCCTTGATGCGCAGCTGTCCCACCTTGTAGGCCAGCGCCTGCCCGGGCATGGCGATATAGCGGTCCACTTCGTTGGTGGCGTCGGTCTTGCCCATCGAACTGTGCGCCAGCATATAGTCGATCGCCTGCTGACGGCTCCACCCCTTGTAGTGCAGCCCGGTATCGACCACCAGCCGCATGGCACGCAGCATCTCGTCGTCGAGGTGGCCGAACTGCTGATACGGGTCGGTAAACATGCCGAGCGCCTTGCCCAGGCTTTCGGCATAGAGCGCCCAGCCTTCCGAAAAGGCGGTGTTGCCGCCAAAGCGCTG
This sequence comes from Sphingomonadaceae bacterium, assembly GCA_039808025.1. Lineage (GTDB taxonomy): Bacteria > Pseudomonadota > Alphaproteobacteria > Sphingomonadales > Sphingomonadaceae > Sandaracinobacteroides. The sequence goes on from JBDHSK010000003.1 coordinate 5,614, forward strand.
GAAGGCGGGCAGGGCGGCGTTTTCATAGGCCAGGGCGATCTGGAAGTGGTGGCCGGGGATACCCTCGTGCAGATAGAGCGTCTCCATACCGGAAATATTGCGGGACTTCAGATCATAGGTGTTGAAATAGAAGATGCCGGGCCGTTTGCCATCGGGTGAGCCGGGGTAGTAGTAGCCGCCGGCCTGATCCTTTTCGAGATATTCCGGCACCGGACGGATTTCCAGCGGCGTCTTGGGAATCGTTGAAAACAGTTTCGGAACCGCCACATCGACGCGCTTGCCGATATCGTAATAGCCCTGGGTCAGCCATTCCTTCGATGGCGGCTGGAAGCGTGGATCGGTGCGCATGTAGGTGAAGAATTCGCGCAGGTCGCCCTTGAAGCCCACCTGTTCGCGCACCTTGTTCATTTCGCCGGTGATGCGCGCCACCTCAGCCAGCCCCAGCTCGTGGATTTCGGCCGGAGTCATGTTGGTGGTGGTGGCGATGTGGGCGCGGTAGGCATAATAGGCCGGGCCACCCGGCACCGATACCAGACCGGGCCGTTCATTGCCGCGCGACGCCGGCAGATAGACGTCGCGCACATAGTCGCGCAGCCGCACATAGCTTGGCATCACCTTGTCGCGCATCTTCGCGGTATACTCGCTGGTCAGTCGCGCGCGGTCGGCAGCTGATACCGAATCGGGGAATTTCTTCAGCGGCATCATCAGCGTTGAATTGTCGATCCCGGTCTCGATGAAGCGGTTGAGCTGGTCGAGCACCCGTTCCGACACGATCTTCGGCTGGACGATGCCGGCGGCAACGCCTTTTTTCATCCACCCCAGAATGCCGTCGAGGTTATACACAAAACCATCGAGACGCTTCAGGTTGTCCTCATAGTCTTTCAGCGTCTTGAACTGCACCACCGACTGCCCTGAGAACAGGTCGGGGATCTGGGCGTGCAGACCGTTGAAATGGTCGATCGGCAGCGACGTGGTGATTTTCAGCAGATCGGGGCGGAAACCTTCCAGTTCGGATTGCTGGGTATATTTGAAGACATCATAGCTGACCTGTTCCTGCGGGCTCAGCTTTGAACGGTCGATTTTCTTCAGGGCAGCAAGATCGCGCTCCAGCGCCGCCTTGTCGGCGGCAATCGATTGCTCAGAAACAAAATCGCCGAACTGGTCGGCATAGCGGGTATCGCCGCGGAACAGCGCAAACAGCGGCTTGCGCCGCAGCTGGTCTTCGTCGGAATCGTGGAACAGTTTGGCGAGCGCCACGGAATCGGCGTTTTGCGCCGGGGCAGCAGCGGGCGCCGGCGCAGCAGCGGGGGCCGGGTTGGTGGCAGCCTGTGCCAGCAACGGCGATGGCGCCAGAGTCGCCATCAGCAGGGCGACAAGGCTGACGGCAGTGCGGTGATGGATGATCAATGGAGTCCTCCTCGGGAAAATCCCTCTCTGCCCGGTCGATAGACCCGAAGCGCCACCTTAACAATGGCGATTGCAGGCCCTAATTGGGCAGGGATGAGTGGTGATTTCTCTACCGAAGCCCCCTATGGCGCTATGCAGCAGATGTCGCCGCTGGTGCGGAGGGTGCTGGCGCGCAACCCCTCGCCCTACACCTACACCGGCACCGGCACCTACATCATCGGCACCGGGCAGGTGGCAGTGATCGACCCCGGCCCCGCCGACCCCACCCATATCGCCGCCATCGCCAGCGCCATCGCTGCTGAGAAGCTGACCCATATCCTGATCACCCACACCCATAACGACCACAGCCCGGCAGCGCGGCCATTGCAGGCGCAGCTGGGGGGCATCATTGCCGGTTGCGCGCCACTGGCGCTGGAAGACGACGGGCCGCGTGTCGATGCCGCCTTTGATCGCGCCTACGCCCCTGACCGGGTGCTGGCCGATGGCGAGGCGGTGACCGGCCCGGGCTGGACCGTGCAGGTGGTGGCGACTCCGGGCCATACGTCGAACCATCTGTGCTATGCGCTTGCCGAAGAACGGGCGCTGTTCAGCGGCGACCATGTGATGGGCTGGTCGACCAGCGTGGTCTCGCCGCCCGATGGCGACATGACGGCCTATATGCGCTCGCTCGCCCTGCTGCTGGAGCGCGACGACCAGATCTATTACCCGACGCACGGGCCGCCCGTCACCGAGCCGCAGCGGCTGGTGCGCGGCATGATCGCCCACCGCCGCCAGCGGGAACGCCAGGTGCTGAACCTTTTGGGCGACGATGTCGGCGACATCGACAGCATGGTGAAATCCATGTACGCCATGGTCGATCCGCGGTTGCTGCCTGCGGCCGCGCGATCGGTGCTCGCCCATCTGTTCGATCTGGAAGGCAGAGGCGTAGTGCGCCGCAAGGGGGAACGATGGATACGCGTGTGATCATTGCCTTGGTGCTGCTGGCGGCCTGCAACCGCCCGACACCTGAAGCCAGCGCCACCAGCAACCGCGAAGTGATCGACAGCGGCAATGCCGCCTTTGAAACGTCTGCGACGCTTGCGGCCCAGCTTCCCGATCATGTGGTGGTTTCCGTGAACGAGCCGTTCCTCTCCGCCGAGGTGGCCGAGGGCCATATCGTGCTGCGCTCGCCCGACGATCCGGAAGGCAGCACCTTTGATATTGCAGCCACCAGCACCGCCCGCACCGCCGACAAGGCGCGACGCAGCTGGGGCGGCACCGGCAAGGCCGGCGACATCCGTATCGAAGTCTCGAACCAGCCGTGCACCGACAGCATGTCGGGCGCCACCTTCCCCTATAGCGGCAGTATCGAGCTGAACGGCAATCGTCACGAAGGGTGCGCCCGCGCTGCGGGAACGCCTGCGCCGGGTAAAGGACTGTAGATGTTGAAACGAATTCTGAGCGTTGTGGGCGGGCTGTTCCTGGTGGTGCTGGCTGTGGGCACCCTGTGGTGGCAGTTTACGGATGTGGCGCAGCATAACCGGCTGCTGGAACGGGTGGGGCTGCGGCAGAGCCCGCTGGCCATAGCCACCACCAGCCTCGAGGTGCTGGAAAAGCGGCGCGAACTGACGGTGCAGGAGACGCGGTTTGCCACCAAGCAGGTGTCGCGCCACAACCTTCTGTCCTTCTTGCCGATTGATCTGCTGGCCACGACCAAGACGCTGATGGTGTCGGGCAATGTGCGCTATGTGATCGATCTGGCGGCGATCCGTCCGCAGTCCCTTTCCTATGATTCTGCCACCCGCACCCTGAAAGTGCGCCGCCCGCAACTGAAGATCGCCGAGCCGCAAGTGCAGGTGCTCGACATGGCGACGATGAAGGACGGGAGAATGGTGATGTGGCTGACCGGCTCGGAACAGGAGCTCGATCGCCGCAATTTCCAGAAGGCGATCCAGTCGTTCCGGGCGGCGGCCCAGGCCCCCGCACTGGTGGAAAGCGCCAACCGCTCCGCTGACGAGGCTCTGGCCGACCAGTTCCTCCTGCCGCTGACGGCCGCCGGCTATGGCGATGTGCGGGTGGAAATCACGTCCTGAACCTGCGGATTGCGGCAGGCAGAGCCAGCGAATCACCGAAGCGTCATTTCCGCTGACGGGTGGGTGGCGACCGTTTCGTAGCTAAACAGCAGATTATGCGAACGATTCGCATTGACAATGCGAATGGGTTGCAATAGCTGCCGGCCCTGAAAGGGAACTCCATGCCATCTACAGAACGATCTGCACTACCTGCTTTCCTGGCGCTTGGCTGCGTCGGCTTCCTTGCCTCGGCGGCACCCGCCGTCGCCCAGACTGGCCCTCAGGCCACTTCGCAGGGCGAACGCAGGCTGGGCGGCGTGACCGTCACCGACACCGCCATCGATGCCGACAGTTATCGTGCCGAGCGGGCCTCGTCACCGAAGCTGACCGAGCCGCTGCTCGACACCCCGCGCTCGATCACGGTGCTGCCCGAAGCACTGCTGCGGCAGACGGCCACCGCCAGCCTCGCCGATGCCCTGCGGCTGGTGCCCGGCATTACGCTGGGGGCGGGGGAGGGCGGCAACCCGCAGGGTGACCGGCCGTTCATTCGCGGGTTCGATGCCCAGGGCTCAACCTATGTCGACGGTATCCGCAGCGTTGGCGGCCAGTCGCGCGAGATCTTCGCCATCGAATCCGTTGAAGTCTCAAAGGGCTCCGACAGCGCGATCGGCGGGCGCGGCGGTGCCGGTGGCGCCATCAACCTGGTGTCCAAGCGCCCGCACGCCGGCAATGACGCCCGCATCGAGGGCAGCTATGGCAGCGCCGACTACAAGCGCATCACCGCCGACGTGAACCGCCAGATCGGCAATGACGTGGCGGTGCGTTTGAACGCCATGTGGCACGATCAGGATGTGGCGGGGCGCGATGCCGTGAATTACAGCCGCTGGGGGGTGGCGCCGACGCTGACAGTTGGTGTCGACGGCCCGACGCAGGCGACGATCGGCTGGTATCACCTGCAAAGCGATGACCTGCCCGACCCGGGCATTCCCTTCGAGCGCACCCAGAATCAGGCCATTGCCTCGGGCCAGCTCGACATCGGGCCGGCGATCGAGGTGGGCGGCAAGGAAGTGCCGCGCGAGGCCTTCTATGGCCTGGTGAATCGCGATTTCCGCCGAACCAACGTCGATGAACTGTCGTTCCGCTTCAGCCACGAGTTGTCAGACAATGTGACGGCGCTGTTCAACGCCCGTTACGCCAATGCGCAGCAGCAATATGTCATCAGCCAGCCCGACGACAGCCAGGGCAATGTCCAGAACGGGCTGGTGTGGCGGCGCGCCAACAGCCGCTGGTCGGATGTCGACAGCTTCGTGATCCAGCAGGATTTCAGCGGCAGCTTCGCAACCGGCGCCATCACCCACAATTTCTCGGCGGGTGGCGAATATTCGTGGGAACGCTCGGAACGCGGCAGCTTCGTCAGCGCCGCCGGCAATGTGGCGATCAATACCTCGCCGCGCTGCACCCCGGCCGGCATCGCCCTTTACAACTGCACCAGCCTCTTTAACCCCAACCCCAATGATCCGTGGGTGAACCTGGTGAACGGCGTGCCCTCGGCGATTGTCCGCAGCCCGATAACCGGCATCAATTCAGCCAGCACCTGGTCGCTTTATGCCTTCGACACCGTTCACGTCACCGACAATCTGCTGATTAACCTTGGCGGACGCTATGATAATTATCATATGCGCCAGGTCGCAGCCACTGCCACCACCGGGGAAACCACCGATGACGTTTCAGTCGACGAGGATTTCTTCAGCTATCAGGTCGGGGTTGTCTTCAAGCCAGCACCCAACGGCAGCATCTATGTATCGCATGGAACAGCCGTCGTACCACCTGGAAGTTTTGTCGGCGAGGGCTCTGAAACGAATTCCCCGGGCGGCGGCCGCGGTACCCGGATCGATCTCAAGGATCTGAAGTCTGAACGTATCAAATCCTATGAAATCGGTACCAAATGGGATTTTGCTGAAGGTGCGCTTTCCCTGACTGCTGCTCTCTTTCGTACGGAAACGAAAAACGCCCGCATGGCGAATGCCCAGGGCTATCTCGAATATGTCGGACATCGTCGCGTGCAAGGGGTAGAGCTGTCAGCAGCCGGGCGCCCACTGCCGTTCTGGAACCTTTATGCCGGTTACACATTCATGGATTCAGAGCTGACGAGCGCTGGCCCCAACCCTTCGCCCAGTGCGTTGATCGGGGTGGGCAAGCCTTTCCCCAACACACCCAGGCACAGCTTCACCGCCCAGACCGATTTCACCATTGCCGACCGCTTCACGGTGGGCGCCGGCCTCATCCACACCGGCCGCCAGTATGGCAGCTTCGGAACCGATGGGGTCACCCGCTCGGTCGATCCGTGGTGGCGGGTTGATCTAAACGCCGCGGCGCGGCTCACCCCCAATATCGAGCTGCGGGTGAATGCCCTCAATCTGCTGAACGAACGCTATTATGACCGCACCTACACCACCCACTTCGTCAATCAGGCGGCGGGACGCACGGTGATCGGCACCTTGGCCATCACCTTCTGACAGCGCATGTTTCCTCCGGCATGCGCGTGTCGGGGTTGCCGGGCCGGTTCGCTGGCCCGGCAACATGCGTTCGGAGCCTGGCGGCCGGCCATTTCGGCCCTAGCGCCCTGACAAATAATCGACGATGGCGCGCGCCGCCCCTCGGGCGATCTGCTGCTGTCCGGCCTTCGAGAACAGGTAGGCGGCATCGTCGACATTGGTGACAAAGCCGGTTTCCAGCAAAGCCGCCGGCACCCCCAGGTTGCGCAGCACCCGGAATCCGGCGAAGCGGTGATACTGGCTGCGGAACCGCACCCCCTGCGGCTCCATCGATTTCTGCAGCAGTTCGGCGAAATCGGAACTGGCGTTCATCGAATCGCGCAGGCCCAGATCGATGAGGATATTGGCGACATCGCGCCGTTCGCCCGACAGATCGACTCCGGCGATCAGGTCGGCGCGGTTCTCCTTGGCGGCAAGGCGCGCGGCCTCCTTGTCGGAGGCGACATCAGACAGGGTATAGACAGACGCGCCGCGCGCCTCGGCATTGGGGGCGGAATCGGCATGGACTGACAGAAACAGGTCGGCCCCCCATTTCCGCGCCAGCTGCACCCGGCCGCCCAGCGGAATGAAATAATCGGTCTCGCGCGTCAGCTTCGCCTCGATCGGCAGCTTGCGGGCGCGCGCCAGCTGGTTCACCTCGTCGCGGATGGCGCGGGCGATCGCCAGCGTCACGTCTTTTTCATGGCCACCGTTGACGGACGGCGCGCCGGGGTCGTGGCCGCCGTGGCCGGCGTCGATCACCACCACCATGCGTTTCATGCGCGAGGGGGCGCGTGATGGCGCTACGGCCACCGGTGCTGGTTCGGCGGGTGGCGCCAGCGCTGGCGCTGGCGCGGGCGCGGGAGCAGGCACGGCCGTGGATGAGGGCGCTGGTGAGGGCGTGGGGGCAGGCACGGAAGCCGGCACCGGCGGCACAGTTGCCGGCGGTGCAGTTGTCGGCGGCGCAGCTGCCGGGGGTGTGGTTGCGGGCGGGGCTGCCATGCTGGCTTCTGCAGCTGCAATGGCGCGCTCCACCTCGTCGAGCCGGCGGTTGCTGTCGGCCTGCAGGTCGGGCGCGGGCTTCGGCTGCGACGGAGCCGCCAGCGGCGCCTCCTGCGGCAGGCTGCCAAGGGCGGTGCGTCCGCGCCTGGCTTCGGCTGCGAACTGGTCGGCCGTGATCGGGGCAAGGCGCAGTTCCAGCACCTGGTTGCTGTCCTGCAATGCTTCCACCAGCCGCATCGGCGTGTGCAGGTCGATGACCACCCGCACGGTATCGGCATCGAACTGCGACATGCGGGCGCCGGCGATCGGCCCGGTGCCGCCGATCTCGTGTTGCAGCGAGGATGCCCCGTCCAGATCGACCACCACCCTGAGCGGGTTGGCGAGCACGAAGGTGGCGGGTGGCGACGTCAGCGGCCGGGACAACGGCACCCGCACCCGCGCCCCCACCACCGTGGGCAGCAGTTGCAAGCCCCCGGCGACGGCCAGCGGTGGCACGGGAGTGCTGGCCGGCTGGGTGGAGGCGGGCACGGCCAGCAGCGCCATCGCCGAAAGGCACAGCCAGCGAAGCAGGGGTCCGGGCATTGTCTGCCCATGCCAAGGCGGCGTCGGGATGAAAAGCCGTTTCAGGCGACCAGTGCTCTGAGCGTGGCGACCAGTGCCAGCGGCTGGTCGGCCATCAGGTGGTGGTAGGCTTCGGGCAGCTCGACAAAGCGGCCCGCTTCCGGAAGCTGCGCCGGGATATCGCCGAACAGCGGCGCCAGCGCCGAATACTGGCCGCCGATGAAATCCACCTGTCCGGGAACGTCGGCAAGCTGCGGGCGGGGGATGGAAAAGTCAAAGCGCGGCCACAGGTTGGAATCGAACTTCCACCGCCAGCCGTTATCGTGGGGCGCAAGCGAGCTTCGGGCGATGAAATCGGCAATGAAGGGGTTGAGGGTTGGCTGCGGCGGTGCCCAGCGGAAGCGGGCGAGGGCATCTTTCAAAGTCGGCTGGGTGCGGTGGGGCGGGCGCTCCACCTCGTTAATACGAAAGCGGTCGGTAAAGGGCGAGTCAAGGATGATCGTCTGGCAGATACGCTCTGGATTGCGAATGGCGAGCATGGCGGTTGGCAGCCCGCCATAGCTGTGGCCGGCCACCGTGAAGCAGGTGCCCAGCCCGGCGGCGTCGGCGACGGCCAGAAGCTCACGGGCGTGCTGGGCGACGCTGTAGTGCGGCCGGTGGCTGCTGCCCCCCATTCCGGAAAGTGACGGCGCTGCCACCCGGAAATGATCGGCGAGCAGTGGGGCAATGAAGCGCCACCAGTCGGCATGGGCGCCACCGCCATGCACCAGCAACAGACCGGGGCGGCCGCGCTCTCCCCAGGCAAGCCATTCGATGGTGGCGTCTTCCACAAAGGCGTGATGGCGTTCATGCGGGTGATCGACGGCACGGGTGAACCAGGCCGGGGCTGGCGGCGGGGTGCCTTCAAACGGGGCAAGCGGTGAAAGCAGCGCCGGGTCTTTGGGGGGCGCCGGGCGGGCAGAATGGTCGTTCATGGCCGGCACTATTACGGCACCAAAGCCATTTGTCGCCCCCCTGATGCGGCCATGTCGGGCAGATTTTGCCGGGCTTTCGCAGCAACGGCGGATCTTCTAGAAAGACGCATGGCCACATCGCTTCGTATCGCCGCCGCCCAGATGAACCCCGCCATGGGCGATCTAGCCGCCAACATGGGGGCGATGCTCCGGGCCCGCCATGCCGCGCCTGATGCCGATCTCATCGCCACCCCCGAACTGTCGCTGATCGGCTATCCACCCGAAGATCTGGTGCTGAAGCCGGCACTGGCCGACGCTGCCGCCGCCCGCCTTGCCGAACTGGCTGCAGAGACCGCCGATGGTGGCCCGGCGCTGCTGGTCGGCACCACTCACCGCGACGAGCACGGCATTCACAACGGCTATGCGCTGCTGGCCGACGGCAAGGTTGCTGGCGTGGCGCTGAAACACGATCTGCCCAATTACGGGGTGTTTGATGAAAAACGGGTGTTCAACGCCGGGCCGCTGCCCCGGCCGATCGATTTTCGCGGGTTCCGGCTGGGAATGCCGGTGTGCGAGGATATCTGGACGCCCACCAGCTGTATCCATCTGAAGCAGGCCGGCGCCGACCTGCTGATCTCGCCAAATGGCTCGCCCTACGAGCTGTTCAAGGAAGACCGCCGCCTGCTGCTGGCGCGTGAACGGGTGGCCGAAACCGGGCTTTCCCTGCTGTATGTGAACCGCACCGGCGGCCAGGACGAGCTGGTGTTCGATGGCGGCAGCTTTGCCGTCAATGCCGATGGCGAGGTGGCCGCCCGCCTGCCCGACTGGGACGAGGCGCTGGTTACTCTGGAGTGGCGGCCCGGAAGCGGATTTGCCGCATCGACCTGCCACGCCCCGGATACCCACTGGGAGGAAATCTATCACGCGGCGCTGGTGGCGCTGCGCGATTATGTCGGCCGCAACCGCTTTCCCGGCGTGGTGCTGGGGCTCTCGGGCGGCATCGACAGCGCCCTTTCTGCAGCGATCGCCGTCGATGCCCTGGGGGCCGACAGGGTGTGGTGCGTGATGCTGCCATCGCGCTTTACCGGCGCTGAAAGCCTTGAAGATGCCACCTTGTGCGCGCGGATGCTGGGGTGCCGGCTGGATACTATCGGCATCGAGCCGGCAGTGGCGGCGATGGAGGCGATGCTTGCCCCCAGCTTTGCCGGTCGCAGCCGCGACACCACCGAGGAAAACGCCCAGTCACGGCTGCGCATGGTGGCGCTGATGGGTCTTTCCAACAAGTTTGGGCACATGCTGCTGACCACCGGCAACAAGAGCGAGATGTCGGTTGGCTACGCCACCATTTATGGCGATATGGCGGGTGGGTATAACGTTCTGAAAGACATGTATAAATCTACAGTGTTCGAACTGTCGCGCTGGCGCAACGCCAACCGCCCGCGTCTGGGGCTGGGGGCTGACGGCCCGGTGATGCCCGAGCGGGTCATCACCAAGCCGCCGACAGCGGAACTGCGCGACAACCAGCGCGACGACGACAGCCTGCCACCCTACGACATCCTCGATCCCATCCTCCACGGACTGGTGGAGGAGGAATTGTCGGCGGCCGAGATCGTGGCGCGCGGCTTCGACCGCGACACGGTCGCGCGGATCGAGCGGCTGCTGTACATTGCCGAATACAAGCGCCGTCAGGCAGCGCCCGGCGTCAAGATCGGGCGGCGGAACTTCGGCCGCGACCGCCGCTACCCGATCACCAACGCCTTTCGCACCAGCTGATCACGGCAGCTGAACAGCCGGGCGCGTTCAGCTTGCGAAGCGGGCGGTGGTTTTCGCCTTCACCTCGTCGAGCGTCACGTCGGGCGCCAGTTCCACCAGCTTGAAGGGGCTGCCCGTGCGATCGGGGCGTTCGAAGATGGCAAGGTCGGTGATCAGCACGTCGACGACGTTGGCACCCGTCAATGGCAGGGTGCAGGTGGGGATGAACTTGGGGTTCCCCTTTTTGTCGACGTGCTCCATGATGACGACGATACGCGGGGTGCCGGCCACCAGGTCCATGGCGCCGCCCATGCCCTTCACCATCTTGCCCGGCACCATCCAGTTGGCGAGGTCACCGTTTTCGGAGACCTCCATGCCGCCCAGAATCGACAGGTTCATGTGGCCGCCGCGAATCATGGCGAAACTGTCGGCCGAGGAAAAGAACGAGGTGCGCGGCAGGGTTGTCACCGTCTGCTTGCCGGCGTTGATGAGATCGGCGTCTTCCTCGCCGGCATAGGGAAACGGCCCCATGCCGAGCATGCCGTTTTCCGATTGCAAGGTGATGTCGAGATCGCCGACATAATTGGCGACCAGGGTGGGAATACCGATACCGAGGTTGACGTAAAAGCCGTCCTTCAGTTCGCGCGCCGCCTTGGCGGCCATCTGGTCACGGTTCCAGGCCATGATGTTCTTCCTCTCAGGCAGTTTCGCGGGTGCGGACGGTGCGTTGCTCGATGCGCTTTTCGAAGGTGCCGACGAACAGCCGCTGCACATAGACCGAAGGGGTGTGGATGCCATCGGCAGGCAGGGCGCCATCCTCAACCAGTTCCTCGACTTCGGCGATCGTCACCTTGCCGGCCGTTGCCACCACCGGGTTGAAGTTGCGTGCCGTCATCCGGTAGACGAGGTTGCCGAAACGGTCGGCTTTCCAGGCCTTTACAATGGCGAGATCGGGAACGATCCCACGTTCGAGCACATAGGTCTGGCCGTCGAAATCCTTGTGTTCCTTGCCTTCGGCGGCAAGGGTTCCGACCCCGGTTTTCGTGTAGAAACCGGGAATACCGGCGCCACCGGCGCGCAGCCGTTCAGCCAGCGTGCCCTGGGGGTTGAATTCCAGTTCCAGCTCCCCCGCCAGGAACTGACGTTCGAACTCCTTGTTCTCGCCGACATAGGAGGCAACCATCTTGGCGATCTGGCGGGTTTCCAGCAGGCGGCCAAGCCCGAAGCCATCGACTCCGGCATTGTTCGACACCACGGTCAGGCCTTTGACTCCGGAATCATGGATGGCGTTGATGAGGTTCTCGGGGATGCCGCAGAGGCCGAAGCCACCGGCGGCAATGGTCATGCCATCGTGCAGCAGCCCGGCGAGGGCAGAGGCAGCATCGGAATAGACTTTGTTGGCCACGGTTTCTCCTTACACCTCGTGAAGACACAGCTAGCGAAGACACACTTCGTGAAAAGCGCCCTCTTGCGTTAGCCCTTTCGCGGCGGAAAAGCCAACCGCCAACATGCATAATCTGCTGAATTGGTGCGTCCGTTTCCGGTCTGGAGAAGGAAAGGGCGGCGCCGGCTTTCCGGCACCGCCCCAGGCATTTGGTGAAGTTGTGATTCTGAACTGGTTAGTTCTGCCGGTCAGGCATGGGCATGTTGCATCCGCCGCCGCCGCGCCGTTGCCCCTACCAGACCAAAGCCGGCAATCAGCATGGCCCAGGTGGCGGGTTCCGGAACGGTAGTGTAGGTGACGGTGATGGTGCCGCTCTCCCAGATGCCATCCCAGTCATCTGGCCAGTCGTCAAATTCCTCGTAGAACTCAAGCTTCAGTATGCCGCTGGCGTCGGTGTAGAAGTCAAGGCCGTAATCCGCCAGATGGCCGCTTCCCGCATAGCTTCCGAATCCATCGAAAGTGTCGTTGATGCCAGGCGTCAGTATCAGGTAATCATTGAACATGACACTCATTTCACTGAGCCACGACGGCCAGTCGGCATAGAGCTCGACGTCCCAGGCGAGATCCGTGACATGGCTGAAGGCGCCGATATTGAAATTCAGTACCGTATTGATCGGATCGCCGAGTTCGTCGTTGCTGTAGATTCCCGAAACATCGACCACAAGCGTCGCCGCCTGTGCCGGAACTGCCAGCAGGCAGCTTGCCCCCAGGCAGAGAGCTGCCATTCCCTTGAGATGATAGTTCATACTCAACCCCTCAGACACCGGGGTCGGCAACAACAGATATTGCCACACACCTGACAGACTACCGCAAGCCTGCCGCCTTCGTGAAGCAACCTTGTTGCCCCCCTGTTGTGGCGAATCACCATGATTCGCTGTATGAATGTTAACATAGGTGACAGATTTGACAATATAACGGGAGTGACATCAGGCCGTTGCGATGATGGCGGGCTCCATTATTCGGGGCTTCAATACTTCCTGAAAGGAATCCCTGATAGTCCAGATACTTCCGCTGGAAGATCTGGCGGCCGCCCGGGCAGTTCCGGCTTGTCTGCCAGGTATCGGGCGCTCAGGCTTCGTTCCAGCTCAACTGGTCCGAGCGGGCGACCGTGACGGGTTTCGGCTCGGGCGCGGGGATAGTGGCTGGCCAGCGCGCCGCCAGCAGGCGATCCTTGATGATCCACGCCAGCGACACCGAATCCGACTGGTTGCCACCAAGAATGCGGTAGCCGCCGGAATCTTCCCCGGCATAGAAGCCGACATGCCCGAGACCGCTCTGCGGTGACTTGCGCCAGAACACCATGACGGCCCCCGGCGTCGGCCGGGTGGGGATCCCGAAACTCTGCCACGACCGCGCCCGTAACGGGTTGGCGGGGATTGGCTCGCGATCGAGGGTGATGGTGATGCAATGGGCCGTGAACAGGCCGCACCACGGGATGTCGTCGCCCTTGTAGGGAATGCCGGAGTCGCTCGCCCAGTCGAGAATGGCGGGGTTGGAGCCGGCGCCCGGCGTTTCGCGGGTACCAAGAAGGCGGATTCCCTCCTTGAACCACAGCAGCGTCGGGTCATCGAAGCCGCCAGGTGGTTGCGCCTTTGGAAACAGCGCTGCAAGCGTCAGCCGGCCGAGGATGCCATCGGCTTCCAGCCCGTTGGCGGCCTGAAACGCCCGCACGGCTGCCGCCGTCTGTCGTCCCCAGATGCCATCGAGTGGCCCGGGCCGGAAGCCCAGCCACGCCAGTTTCCTTTGCACGTCGATGAGCTTCATGACCCGCCTCCCCCGGATGCACCGGTCAGACACAGGCGATGATAACCTGTCAGGGAGCCAGGGTTAAATGCAAAATGCCCTGATGAAGGGTGTCACGCCTCAATCAGCTTGCGTTCGGTTGACAGGCGCATCATTTCCTTCTGCAGTTTCTCGAAGGCCCGCACCTCGATCTGGCGCACCCGCTCGCGGCTGATGCCATATTCCTGGCTGAGGTCTTCCAGGGTCTGCGGTTCATCGATCAGCCGGCGGCGTGTCAGGATGTGGCGTTCACGCTCGTTCAGGGTGAGAAGGGCCTCGCGCAGCAGGTCGTGGCGGATATCGGCCTCCTGCTGCTCGGCCACCTGTACATCCTGGGTCGGGGTGTCGTCGGCCAGCCAGTCCTGCCATTCGCCGTCGCCATCTTCGCGCAGCGGCACGTTGAGGCTGGTGTCGCCACCCTTGGACATGCGCCGGTTCATCTGCACCACATCGTCTTCGCTGACGCCAAGCGTGGTGGCGATCTTCTCCACGTCGTCGGGGTGCAGGTCGCCATCGTCGATGGCTTCAAGCTGGCCTTTCATGCGCCGCAGGTTGAAGAACAGTTTCTTCTGCGCGGCGGTGGTGCCCATCTTCACCAGGCTCCAGCTGCGCAGGATATATTCCTGGATCGACGCCTTGATCCACCACATGGCATAGGTTGCAAGGCGGAATCCGCGTTCCGGCTCGAACTTCTTCACCCCCTGCATCAGGCCGATGTTGCCCTCCGAGATCAGCTCGGAAACCGGGAGGCCATAGCCGCGATACCCCATGGCGATCTTGGCGACCAGCCGCAGGTGCGAGGTGACCAGCCGGGTGGCGGCCTGGGGGTCGTGGTGTTCCTGCCAGCGCTTGGCAAGCATATATTCTTCTTCGGGCGCCAGCAGCGGAAACTTGCGGATTTCCGCCAGATAGCGGTTGAGGCTGGCATCAGGACCAAGGGCGGGGATGGAAGCGGGAAGGTTGCTGTTGGCCATAACTCTCCTGTTCGAGGCGCGCTTATGGACGCAGACGGCTTAGCAGTTGCTGAATATCGGCGGGCAGCGCCGATTCGAATCGCAAGTCGCGACCGCTGACCGGATGGCGAAATCCCAGCACCGCCGCGTGCAGGGCCTGCCGGTGGAACCCCAGTTCGCGGCGGATGTCAGCGAGCCGCCCCTGCCCATAGACCGGGTCACCCACCAGCGGATGGCCGATATGGGCCATGTGCACCCGCACCTGATGCGTGCGGCCGGTTTCCAGCCGGCATTCCACCAGCGCCGCCCCTTTCAGGGCTTCGACGAGCCGGTAATGAGTGGTGGCGTGACGGCCTTTGGGGGCAGCCACCACCGCCACTTTCTGACGATTGGCATCAGAGCGGGCCAGATGGGTGGTGATCCTGCCGGCCGGTGGCGCCGGCACCCCGGCCACCACGGCAGAATAGCGGCGCTCGATCGAATGGTCGGCGAACTGGGTGGCGAGGGCCACATGGGCGCGATCGGTCTTGGCGACCACCAGCAGGCCCGAGGTATCCTTGTCGATGCGGTGAACGATCCCCGGCCGCGCCACCCCGCCGATCCCTGACAGGCGCCCGGCACAATGGTGCAGCAGGGCGTTGACCAGCGTGCCGTCGAGATTGCCGGCCGCCGGATGCACCACCAGCCCGGCCGGCTTGTCGACCACCAGCAGATGGTCGTCTTCAAAGCAGATCGTCAGGGGGATATCCTGGGCGAGCGCCTCGGCGGGGCGTGGCGCCGGAACCATGACGACAACCGCCTCTCCGCCTTTCATGCGGGAGGCCGGGTCGCGCTGCTGCTGGCCCGCCACCGTTACGGCGCCTGCTGCCACCAGTGCCTTCAGACGTTCGCGCGACAGGGTGGGGAGGGCAGCCGCCAGCGCCCGGTCGAGCCGCCAGCCAGCGGCCTCCGGCGGCAGAACGGCAGTCTGCCGGGTGGCTGACCCGGCGGCTGCGGCTTGCGGGGGGGCGGGGGAGCCGTCATGCATAGGCCATGGAGATATTGGCGCAATCGCCGGGTGCAACCCCACTGCCGATCGCTGCCGGCGTGGTGGCGATGATTCGTGCGGCCGCCGTTGCCGCCCGGCCACACGAGGCCTGCGGGTTGCTGTTCCGCGACTCTGGTGGCGCCATCGTGGCCGCCAGTATCGCCCGCAATGTGTCACGAGCGCCGCGCCGCCGCTTCGAGATCGACCCTGCGCACCTGTTTGCCGCCCAGCGGGGCGCGCGCGGTTCGGGCTTGATGCTGGGGGGGTGCTGGCACTCGCACCCTGATGGCCACCCGTTGCCCAGCCGCCACGACGCTGAAGGGGCAAAAGGCCTGGGCGGGGTGTGGCTGATCGAAGCGAACGGGGTGATCGGGGCGTTCCTGGCCGAGCCATCGGGCTTGCGGCCACGCGACCTTGCCGAAATGGACCTTGCTGTTGTTGCGCCGCCACTGGCGCCGCGATAGGCTGCATCAATGGCCCATGGCGAGATATTATGGTTCGATCCCGCCCGCGGTTTCGGGTTTATCCGACCCGACATGGGGCCGCGCGACGTGTTTATGCATGTGTCTGCCCTCGAGGAAGCCGGACTTGCCGCCATCAGTGCCGGCGTGCGGGTGGAGTTCGAGTTGCTGCAGATGGGCGATGGCCGCATGACCGCACAGCGGGTGCTGCCGTTGCCGCCGGCCAGGCGCCACCGCTAATGGCGGACGAGCTGAACGAGGTGCTGCTGACAGGTCAGGTGGTGCGCAAGCTGGTGCACGATCTGGCAAGCCCGGTGGCGGCAATGCGGCTGCTGGCCGAAGATGCCGACCCATTGCTGCAACAGGCGGTTGGCCGCCTGGAAAACCGGCTGGCGCTGTTCCGGCTGATTTTTGGCGGCGGGGCTGATGATTGCATCGATTCGCAGCGGCTGTGGCGGTTGCTGGCGGCGGTCATCGATCCGGCAACCCTGAGCGCCGACATTGCCGGCGATTCTCCGGCGCGTTGTCAGAAGGCGCTGGCGGCAGCGGTGCTGGCAGTAGCCGGACGCGGGGCGGTTGCGGTGACGCTTGGAAGCGCCAGTCAGTGGCAGCTGACGGTGCAGCAGCCGCGCCCCGCTGCCATTTCGAGCCTGCAGCCGGACAGCGCCATGGTGCACGCACCTGACCCGGCGCTGACATTTGCCGAATATCTGATCGGGCCACTGCACGGCACCCTCAGCCCGGATGCCCAAACATTCCAGGCATCCGGGCAATGGAGCAAGGCGGTTTGACGTCAGCCTGATTCCCGGCCCCTGATTCCCGGCCCCTGATTCCCGGCCCCTGATTCCCGGCCCCTGATTCCCGGCCCCTGATTCCCGGCCCCTGATTCCCGGCCCCTGATGCCGGGGTTCATCAGTCGACGCCGGGAAAGCTCAGGCGGTTGCCGGGACGACTCAGGTGGCTGCTGTCTGGCGGCGCCGCTTGCTGCGCAATGTGGCCCCCACCAGTCCGAATCCGGCGATCAGCAATGCCCAGCTGGCGGGTTCGGGAACGGCGGCCACCCCCAGCGTGAACCCGTGCCAGCCTTCGCTGGTGTCGATGAAGGTGATCGAGGTGAAGGTGCCGGGCAGGCGGATGATGCCATGCACTTCGCCCTGTCCGTAAAAGCCGGTCTGGCCACCGTTCAGCACCATGGTTCCACAGCCCCAATAACCGCAGCCTTCCGCCACCACTTCGATGGTGGTTCCGAAATCGACGGTGTTGCCGTTCCAGCTCATCAGCGCGATGTAGGGGTTGTTCACCGCCGAACTGAAGCTGATGGTCTTGGTGCCGCCGTCGCTCAGGGCGATGATGTCGCTGGCCGGCGATGGCTGGTTGTAACTGCCGTTGTAGGTGCCGGCCGACCAATAGGCGATTCCACCATTGGTCTGGGCAAAGTTGTAGGGGCCGGTATAGGTGACAGTGACCGGGCCGCCGGGCGCTGAAAGGTTGCCGACCACGGTGCCGGCCACTTCCGTGGTCCAGTCGGTCCAGCTGATGGTGGTGGCCGAGGCCTGTGCCCCCAGCATGCCAAGCATGCCGGCGACTGAACAGAGCAACAGAGTCTTCATTACCTGCCTCCGAAAAAAGCGGTTGCGTTGCAATACCGAACCAGCACGAATCGTGCCAAGCGGGGCGGTCCAGTGTTATCAGCTACTTGTCGTTTTGCCGTTGCCATGGATTGTAAGAATTTCCGACATTTTGTGCCGCCGTCATCGCTGCAACGCACAATCGGTGGCGGCGCGTGCTTGCGGCAGGCCCCGGCCCATGCTAGGGGCGCGTCGCCATGCGGCGGGTTCCTTCGCGAATCCCGCCCGCTTGTGTTACCTGCAGGCCCCCCGTTGCCGAACTGTTCAGTGGTTGGGGTTCAGGGGGCTGCGGGGTCGTTTCGATATTGCCGGACGCTGACTTCCAGGCGGTGCCGGCTGCAACACCAAGGGGCTGTCGTGGACCTGACGAACATGCGCGTTTCCGTTGCCAGTGCCGGGCTGCCCGGTCGCTATGCAGCCGCCCTGTTCGACCTCGCCGAGCCGGCGGGCGCTCTTGAAACGGTTGCGGCAGACCTAGGGCGGCTGAAACAGGCAGTGACCGAATCACCTGATCTGTCTTCCCTGCTGGTGGCGCCGCAGGTGTCGCGTGCCGATGCCGGCAAGGCGATGGCGGCGCTGGGCAGCAAGCTGAAGCTTGGCGATCTTGCCCAGCGGTTTATCGGGGTGCTGGCCCAGAATCGCCGGTTGTCGGAACTCCCTGATGTCATCAGCCGCTATGAGGCCCTGCTGGCCGCGCACAAGGGCAGTGCCGTGGCGCAGGTGACGGCGGCGCAGCCGCTGACGGCAGCGCAGGCGAAGGCGCTGCAAACCAAGCTGAAGGCGCGCACCGGCCGCGCCATGGAACTCGACGTGACGGTCGACCCGTCGATTCTGGGCGGCCTCGTCGTCCGGATCGGCTCGGAACAGATTGATTCTAGTGTGCGGACCCGCCTCGAACGGCTGGGCCAACAGATGAAAGGCCAATAGAGATGGATATCCGCGCTGCGGAAATCTCCCGCGTTATCCGCGAGCAGATCGCCGGTTTCGGCACCGAGGCCGAGGTCTCGGAAGTCGGTCAGGTGCTGTCGGTTGGCGACGGCATCGCCCGTGTTCACGGCCTCGACAATGTGCAGGCCGGTGAAATGGTCGAGTTCCCGGGTGGCGTGAAGGGCATGGCCCTCAACCTCGAAGCCGACAACGTCGGCGTGGTGATCTTCGGCGCCGATACCGGCGTGCGCGAAGGCGACACCGTGAAGCGTACCGGCACCATCGTCGACGTGCCGGTGGGCCGCGGGCTGCTGGGCCGGGTGGTCGATGGCCTTGGTAACCCGATCGACGGCAAGGGCCCGATCGAGGGTGCCGACCGTCCGGAAAACCGCCGTCGCGTCGAAGTGAAGGCGCCCGGAATCATCCCGAGGAAATCGGTGCACGAGCCGGTGCAGACCGGGCTGAAGGCGCTCGACGCGCTGGTGCCGATCGGCCGTGGCCAGCGCGAGCTGATCATCGGCGACCGCCAGACCGGCAAGACGGCGATCGCCCTTGATACCTTCATCAACCAGAAGGAAGCCAATTCGGGCGACGACGAAACGAAGAAGCTCTACTGCATCTACGTGGCGGTGGGGCAGAAGCGCTCGACCGTCGCCCAGATCGTGCGGGCGCTGGAAGAGCGCGGCGCCATGGACTATTCGATCGTGGTGGCGGCCACGGCCTCTGATCCGGCGCCGCTTCAGTATATCGCGCCCTACACCGGTTGCACCATGGGCGAATTCTTCCGCGACAACGGCATGCACGCCGTTATCGTTTACGACGACCTGTCGAAGCAGGCGGTCGCCTATCGCCAGATGTCGCTGCTGCTGCGCCGTCCGCCGGGCCGCGAAGCCTATCCGGGCGACGTGTTCTACCTGCACAGCCGCCTGCTGGAGCGCGCCGCCAAGATGAACGACGCCAATGGCTCGGGCTCGTTGACGGCTCTTCCGGTCATTGAAACGCAAGGTGGCGACGTGTCGGCCTATATCCCGACCAACGTCATCTCGATCACCGATGGCCAGATCTTCCTCGAATCGAACCTGTTCTATCAGGGCATCCGTCCGGCCATCAACGTCGGCCTGTCGGTCAGCCGGGTTGGCTCGTCGGCGCAGACCAAGGCGATGAAGAAGGTGGCGGGCTCGATCAAGCTCGAGCTGGCGCAATACCGGGAAATGGCTGCGTTCGCGCAGTTCGGATCCGACCTCGACGCCGCGACGCAGAAGCTTCTGAACCGCGGCGCCCGCCTCACCGAGCTTCTGAAGCAGCCGCAGTTCCATCCGCTGCCCTTCGAAGAACAGGTGGTGTCGATCTTTGCCGGGGTGAACGGCTATCTCGACGGTATCGCCGTATCGGCAGTCGGCCGCTTCGAATCAGGGCTGCTTGATTATCTGCGCAGTCAGAAGCCCGAGATTTTGGCCGAGATCCGCAACAGCCGCGACCTGTCGGATACGACAAAGGGCGCTCTCAATGACGCGTTGGCGGCGTTCGCCAAGACCTTCGCGTAAGGAACAGACGGCGTGGCAACGCTCAAGGATCTGAAACTGCGGATCGCCTCGGTCAAGTCGACCCAGAAGATCACCAAGGCAAAGCAGATGGTGGCCGCCGCCAAGCTGCGGCGGGCGCAGGCCGCTGCCGAAGCGGCACGCCCCTATGCCGAACGTCTCGAGGCAGTGGTGGCGAGCCTTGGCAGCCGGGTCGGTGACATCCATACCGCACCACGGCTGCTGGCCGGCACCGGCCGAAGCCAGACGCATCTGCTGGTGGTGATGGCGGCCGACCGCGGGCTGTGCGGCGCCTTCAACGCCAATATCGTCAAGGCGGCGCGCCAGCATGCCGAGGCGCTGACGGCCGAGGGACGCGCCGTGAAGTTCCTGGTGGTGGGCCGCAAGGCGCGGTCGGGTCTGGTGCGTCAGTTCGGCAAGCAGATCATCGACTATTACGATACCAGCGTCGTGCGCAACCTTGGCTTCCACCAGGCCGAAGAGATTGCTGGCCGGATCATGGCCCTTTACGATGACGGCCAGTTCGACGTGGCGACGCTGTTCTACTCGAAATTCCGGACGGCGCTGGTGCAGACGCCGACATCGCAGCAGATCATCCCCGTTGCCATTCCCGAGGGTTTTGCCGGTGGAAGCGCCGTTGTCGAATATGAACCCGACGAGGAAACCATCCTGGCCGAGCTGCTGCCGCGCAACGTCACCGTGCAGATCTTCAAGGGGCTGCTGGAGAATGTCGCCGGCGAACAGGGCGCCTCGATGACAGCAATGGATAACGCCACGCGCAATGCCGGCGACCTCATCAAGCGCCTTACCATCGAATATAACCGCAGCCGCCAGGCCGCGATCACCAAGGAACTGATCGAGATCATCTCGGGCGCGGAAGCGCTGTAGAGCACACGAGGAAAAGACCATGGCAACCCAGCCTTCGACCAACAACATCGGCCGCATCACCCAGGTGATCGGTGCCGTCGTCGACGTGGCGTTCGACAACGCCCTCCCGGAGATCCTTTCGGCACTGGAAACCCGCAACGGCAACAACCGCCTGGTGCTCGAAGTGGCGCAGCACCTTGGCGAAAGCACCGTGCGCACCATCGCCATGGATTCAACCGACGGGCTGGTGCGCGGCCAGGAAGTGACCGACACCGGCTCGCAGATCCGCGTGCCGGTCGGCCCCGCCACGCTTGGCCGCATTCTGAACGTGGTCGGAGAGCCGATCGACGAGCGCGGCCCCGTCGGCGCCACGCAGACCGCCCCCATCCACGCCGAAGCCCCCGAGTTCGTCGATCAGTCGACGGAAACCGCAATCCTCGTTACCGGCATCAAGGTGGTCGACCTGATCGCCCCTTATGCCAAGGGCGGCAAGATCGGCCTGTTCGGCGGCGCCGGTGTCGGCAAGACGGTGCTCATCCAGGAGCTGATCAACAACATCGCCAAGGGCCATGGCGGCACCTCGGTGTTCGCCGGTGTGGGCGAACGCACCCGCGAAGGCAACGACCTCTATCACGAGTTCCTCGATGCCGGAGTCATCGCCAAGGATGCCGACGGCAATGCCGTGTCTGAAGGGTCGAAGGTGGCGCTGGTGTTCGGCCAGATGAACGAGCCGCCGGGGGCCCGTGCCCGCGTCGCCCTGTCGGGCCTCACCATCGCCGAATATTTCCGCGATGTTGAAGGGCAGGACGTGCTGTTCTTCGTCGACAACATCTTCCGCTTCACCCAGGCCGGCTCGGAAGTGTCGGCACTGCTCGGCCGCATCCCCTCGGCCGTCGGCTATCAGCCGACGCTTGCCACCGACATGGGCGCTTTGCAGGAGCGCATCACATCGACCAAGCGCGGCTCGATCACCTCTGTGCAGGCGATCTATGTGCCGGCCGACGACTTGACCGACCCGGCGCCGGCCACCTCGTTCGCCCACCTCGACGCCACCACGACGCTGAGCCGCCAGATCGCCGAGCTCGGCATCTATCCGGCGGTCGATCCGCTCGATTCGACCAGCCGGGTGCTGGAGCCGCGCATCGTCGGCGCCGACCATTACGAAACGGCGCGCGCGGTGCAGCAGGTGCTGCAGAAGTACAAGTCGCTGCAGGACATCATCGCCATTCTGGGGATGGACGAACTCTCTGAAGAAGATAAGCTGGTGGTCGCCCGCGCCCGCAAAATCCAGCGCTTCTTCAGCCAGCCGTTCCACGTGGCCGAAGTGTTCACCGGCACGCCCGGCGTGTTCGTGCAGCTGGAAGACACCATCAAGGGCTTCAAGGCGATCGTCAACGGCGAGTATGACCATCTGCCGGAAGCGGCCTTCTACATGGTCGGCACCATCGAGGATGCCGTCGCCAAGGCCAAGAAGCTGGCGGAAGCCGCCTGATGGCCGAGCTGCACTTCGAGCTGGTCTCGCCTGAGCGGTTGCTCCGCTCGGGCGATGTCCACATGGTGGTGATCCCCGGAACCGAAGGGGATTTCGGGGTGCTTGCGGGCCACGCCCCGATGCTGTCGACCATCCGCCCCGGCGAGATCGCCATCTATGCGTCAGCAACGGCCGTGCCGGAGCGGGTGCGGATAGAAGGCGGGCTTGCCGAGGTGAACGAACGCGGCCTCACCATCCTTGCCGAGCAGGCCGAGGAAATCACCGCCCACTGAGCGTGGGTGCTGCCGGGCCGGGTGAAAGATGCCGGTATGACCGCCGGCTTGGCAGCGACGCTGATTTGCGCCTAAAGGCAGCGCCATGTTCACCGGCATCATCACCGACATCGGCCATATCGTATCGTCCACCCACGCCGCTGGCGCCGACCGCCAGCTGTGGATCGCGGCCACGCAACCGCTCAATGATGTGCAGATCGGCGCGTCGATCGCCTGTTCGGGCGTCTGCCTGACGGTGGTGGCGCTCGATGACCGGCGCTTTGCCGTCGATGTATCGGAGGAAACCCTCAGCCGCACGGCGCCGGGCATGTGGGCACAAGGGGCGGCACTCAACCTCGAGCGGTCGCTGCGGGTAGGCGACGAGCTGGGTGGCCATATCGTTACCGGCCATGTCGATGGCGTGGGACGGATCATTGCCATCAACCCGGCGGCCGGGTCGCTGGGGGTGACCATCGAAGCCCCGGCCACCCTTGCCGGAGCGATTGCCGCCAAGGGGTCGATCACCGTCGATGGGGTGTCGCTGACCGTCAATGCCGTGACCGACCAGCCGGATGCCACGGCGCATTTCAGTCTGAACATCATTCCCCACACCGCTGCCGTCACCACGCTCGGGCAGGCGAAGGCTGGCGATTGCGTGAACCTCGAGATCGATATTCTGGCCCGTTATCTGGCCCGCATGCAGCGCTTTCACATTCCAGTGTGATTTTGACAGTTGCAAATCACATTATGATGTGAAATGGCGACGCCATGGCACAGCACCTACTTGAGCGAATCCGCAACCGCATGGAACAGGCGGGGTTGTCGAAATCGGGGCTGGCAAAGGCCGCCGGCCTGCACCCCAATTCCCTTCGCGCCATGGACTCTGAAGACTGGAACCCCACGGCCGATACCCTGTCGCGGCTGGAATCCTGGCTGGTGAGCGGAGGCGACAACGTGCTGGTGAGCACCGAGGAGATCATCAACGAGGCCAGGAACGGCCGGATGTTCATTCTGGTCGATGACGAAGACCGCGAGAATGAAGGCGACCTGATCATTCCCGGCCAGATGGCAACGCCCGATGCCATCAATTTCATGGCCCGCTATGGTCGCGGCCTGATCTGCCTGGCGCTGACGCGCGAGCGGGTGGAGCATCTGGGCCTGCCGCTGATGAGCCGTCACAACCGCACCCGCCACGAAACCGCCTTCACCGTCTCGATCGAGGCGCGCGAGGGTGTGACCACCGGCATCTCGGCCGGCGACCGGGCGCGGACCATTTCGGTGGCTATCGATTCCGCGCAGTCGGCTGATGCCATCATCACGCCGGGCCATGTGTTTCCGCTGGTGGCGCGCGATGGCGGGGTGCTGGTGCGCGCCGGCCATACCGAGGCCGCCGTCGACGTGTCGCGGCTGGCCGGGCTGAACCCCTCGGGGGTCATCTGCGAGGTGATGAACGAAGACGGCACCATGGCCCGGCTCGACGATCTCATCCCGTTTGCCCGCCGTCACGGGCTCAAGATCGGAACCATCCGCGACCTGATCGCTTACCGGATGCGTCACGATCATCTGGTGCGCAAGACGGCCGAAGTCGAGATCGAGAGCGAACATGGCGGCCGCTGGCGGGCCATGACCTATGTGAATACCGCAGCCCACGGCGAGCATATCGTGCTGCAGAAGGGCCGCATCACGCCGGGCAAGCCGACGATGGTGCGCGTGCATGTGCTGTCGATCTTCCCGGATCTGATGCGAGAGGCAGGCGGGCGGTCTGACCTGGTGCCGCGCGCCATGGACACGATTGCCGCCGCCGGTGACGGCGTGCTGATCCTGATTGGCGACACTGGGCCGAACGCCATGACGCGGCAGATGGAGGCCCGGGGGCAGGGGGCAGCCTACCATGTGCGCGACTACGGGATCGGCGCCCAGATTCTCGTCGACCTCGGGGTTACCGACATGATCCTGCTGTCCGGGTCGCACCGGTCGTATGTGGGGCTGGAAGGCTATGGGCTGCGGGTGGTCGAGGAACGGCCGCTGGTGGAAACCGGAGAGGGGGAATAATGGCGCGCATACTGATCGTCGGGGCCGGGTTCTATCGCCATATCCACCAGCTGCAGCTGGCGGGCGCCATTGCCGCCATCGAGGCGGCCGGCCACAGCCATGAGCTGGTCGAGGTGCCGGGCGCACTCGAGATTCCCGCCGCCATTTCGCTGGCTGCCGATACCGGGCGCTTTGAGGCGTTCGTCGCCATCGGCTGCGTGATCCGTGGAGAGACCTATCATTTCGAAATCGTCGCCAATGAAAGCGCGCGGGCGCTGATGGCGTTGACCCTCGACGGGCTGGCGATCGGCAACGGCATTCTGACGGTTGAAAACGAGGCGCAGGCGCTGGAACGCGCTGACCCGGCGCGCAAGAACAAGGCCGGAGAGGCGGTGTCGGCGGCGCTGGCACTGATGGCCCTGCAGGACCAGTTCAACCGCTGATGCCGCAGGCGGCGCATGGCCGCGAACACGCCGCAAAGGGCGACCTGCCCCATGCTCTAACCTGCGGTTATAGCCTTTGCTCATCCTTTGGCTGGCGCCGGCGTGGCGGGAAGTGAGACCCTGCAAGCGTTCAGGGAAGCTTCCGAGGGATGAAATGACGGGGAATCGGAACAGTCTGGGTGGCATCAGCCGCCAGTCAATGGCGCAGGTACTGGCGCTGGCGGCCCTTCCACTGGTGGCAGCACCGGCTTTTGCCCAGATGGCGGCGGCTGATGTGGCGGCGGATGACATCATCGTCACTGGTTCGCGTATCGATGTCGGCGGGTTCGAATCGCCTACGCCCACCACGGTGGTCGACGCTGTCGACCTGAGAATCGGCAGCCGGCCCGGCATTGCCCAGGCGCTGAACGACATGCCGCAGTTCCGCGCCACAACCACCCCGCAGACCACCAACGCCAACACCAATTCCGGCTCGACCGCCGCCGACCTGCGCGGCCTTGGCTCCATCCGTACCCTGACGCTTCTGAACGGCCGGCGATCGATCGGCACCAACGACCTGAATTTCATTCCCATGCCGCTGGTGAAGCGGGTGGAAGTGGTGACAGGCGGTGCGGCTGCAGCCTATGGTTCGGGGGCGGTGGCCGGGGTGGTCAACATCCTGCTCGACAGGGAACTGAGCGGCGTTCGTGTCGAGGGGCAGGCGGGGATCGCCAGTCGTGGCGACGCCGCCCGCTATGGTATCGATGCCAGCTATGGCACCACGTTCGCCGATGGCCGCGCCCATTTCATGATCGGCGGATCCTATGCCCGCGAGGAGGGGGCGCGCGATCGCTTCAGCCGCCGTAATGTCGGAAGCACGCAGCTGTTCCAGAACCCGGCCTATTCCCCCGGCAATGGCGAGGCGCGGTTCATCCTGGAACGCGATGTCAATTTCGCTGACGCGAGCGAGGGCGGCCTGATTGTGAACGGGGTGCTGGCCGGCCAGACCTTCAACCCCGATGGCAGCCTGCGGCCATTCCAGTATGGCAGCCCGCGCAACGCCACCTTGATGGTGGGCGGCGAAGGCATGTCGACGGCTGGCGAGCGCACCATGAGCGCCCCTTACGAACGCTATAACGGCTATGCCCGCCTGTCGTACGAGCTGGGCGATTCGGCGACGCTGTGGGTTGACGGGTTGTACAGCCGGATCGCCGCCAGCTATCTTTTCTATTCGGAAGTGGCGCGCGGCAATATCACCATTTCGCATGACAACGCCTTTCTGCGTCCCGAGATCCGTCAGCAACTGCTGGATGCCGGGCAGACCAGCTTCAAGATGGGTCGGTTCTTTACCGATTATGGTCAGCGCATTTTCACCTACAAGCGCCAGACCTGGGAAACCGGGGCGGGGATTGACGGGGAATTTGCCGATGGCCGCTGGAAATACGGCCTGTTCTTCAGCCATGGCGAGTTCCGGGACAATCGCGCCTATGACAACCAGCGGGTGACGGCCAACCTCGCCAAGGCGCTGGATGCCGTGTTCGATGCCAATGGCAACATCGTCTGCCGGGTGGCGCTGACCGACCCGACGACGGCGTGCCGGCCGCTAAACATCTTCGGGTCGGGGCAGGCCTCGCCCGAGGCAGTGAAATATGCTTTTGCCAGTGCCTATGGCGGCACCAACACCACGCTCGACAGTGGCGGGGTGAGCCTGCGCGGGGAACCCTTCTCTTTGTGGGCGGGGCCGTTGGCCATGGCGATTGGCGCCGAGGCCCGGCGCGAGGGGATTTCCTCGCTGGCGATCGACCCGATCTCGCGGGAAAAGGGGTTCACGCAGCTGAACTTTGCACCGCTTGATGGCCATTTCAATGTCAAGGAGGCCTTCGCCGAGGTTTCGCTGCCGCTGCTCGATGTTGCCGGCGCGGCGGAAGTGGCAGTGAACGGCGCGGCGCGCTATTCCGATTACAGCAACACCGGCGGCATCTGGTCGTGGAAGCTGGGGGGCACTGCCCGGCTGTTCGACCAGCTGATGCTCCGGGTCACCCGCTCGCGTGATATCCGCTCGCCCGCGCTTTCCGAGTTGTTCACCACCCGCACCACCACCTTCTCGACCGTGGCCGACCCGGTGACCGGAACCACCGCCTCGGTGGTGCGCTATGGTGGCGGCAACGAGAATCTCGATCCGGAGATCGCCCAGACACTGACGGTGGGGGCCACCTGGTCGCCACAGTTCGCAACCGGGCTGCAACTGTCGGTTGATTATTACAAGATCGATATCGACGGTATCATCGTCACGCCCACCGCTCAGGACATCGTGACCCGCTGCTTCATGGGCATGACGACGATGTGCGGGCAGATCGAGCGCAACGAAGCCGGGCAGATCACCACCATCTATGCCACCTTCGTGAACTATGCGCAGCTGAGGACCGATGGCGTGGATTTCGAAGCCCGCTACCAGTTCCCGTTGGCGAGCCTGTTCAGCGGCGCCGACGGGTCGCTGCGGCTGCGGGCGATCGGCACCTACACGGGCACCCGGGTGTCTGATGACGGCCTCACCGCCATTGAAACCGTGGGCACCGTGGGGGACGGCGCCTCAGGCGTGCCGCGCTGGCGGGTCAATGGCCTGATTTCCTATGAAAGCAGTGGCGGCAGCAGCTTCGACCTGCGGGTGCGGCATGTATCTGGCGGGGTCTACAATGCCGAGGTCGATATTGCCAACAACGCCATTTCCGCCAAGACCTATGTCGATATCGGAGCGCATGTGAAGACGGGGGCCTATACCTTCCATGCCGGCATCGTGAACCTGTTCGATGTCGACCCGCCGCTCACCACCAGCGGCCAGGTTCATTACGACCAGCTGGGGCGTTATTTCTCGGTTGGGGCATCCCTGCGGTTCTGATGGCCTTCGGGCCGGCGTGGGCGCCCTTTCCCCCCGTGGCGCCCACGCCTAGTGGGCGCGGGAAAGACTCTGCCCACGCACATTGGGGGCCTAGCGGGCGCCTGTTGGTGGCACCTGGCGGGTGAACACCACTCCGAATGCGCGATCGTCGTGATAAGTCAGCCCACTGATGGTCCCTGCCGGGGTGCGGACAAAGCGCAGCACCGTGCCGTTGCCGGCTGCAAAGCCATCCTTGAACAGGGGCGTCAGCGCCTGTGGTGGCAGGCCCGGCCGTGATGACGGGATGACGCGCAGGCCATCACCATCTGCCCGCGAGACAATGAGGCAAAAATCATTGTCAACGCCGCAATAGCGCCCCGGATAATCGGCAATGGCCACCGCCGAGGCCGGGGGGACCCGCTGATAGGTAACCCGTTCCCCGGCGTTCACAATGGCGAGGGCGCCGGTGGGGCTGAACACATAGCGGGTGTCTCCGCGCTGCCAGCTGCCGTTGCCCAGGGGATCCAGCGGCTTGCCATCGGCCAGCAGTTTACCCGCGTCAGTGGTGATGGTGACAGGCAAACCGGTGAGGCTGCTGAGAAACAGGCCGGGTTGGGGCAGCGGGCTGGCGGGTGCAGCCGCCCTGACCGGGGAAGGCGGCAGGAAAACCGCAGCGACGGCGCGCCCGCTGTTGACGGGGTCGGCATCTGACGCATTGCACAGCAGGGCCACCGACAGCCGTTCAGCAGGATAGCGGCCAAGCCAGGCGCGATAGCCGCCCGTCGAGCCCGAGTGGGCGATTTCCTGCCGGCCGTTGTGGCGGCTCACCCGCAGACCGGCGGCATATTCCGTTGGACCGCCGCCTGTCAGAACCCCGGTTTCCTGCATGGCAGCAGTGAAGCCGGGGCCAAGGGCGTCGGTATCGAGGGCCTGGTTCCAGCGCAGCAGATCGGCGGTGGTGGTCAGCAGGCCGCCGTTGCCATAGGCGTCTTCGATCGGCTGATCGATGATGTAGGCGGCGCCTTCGCGGGCGTATGCAGTGGCGCGGTTGGCCACCAGCCACTGATAGCGCTCACGCCAGCGCGTCGCCGTCATGCCCAGCGGCTTGAAGATACGATGGGCGGTGAACTCTGCCAGCGACTGCCCCGATACCCGCTGCACGATGATCGCCGTCAGATTGAAGTTGGTGTTCGAGTAGGTGTAGTGGGTGCCCGGCGGATAATTGAGGCCCTTCTGCCCGGCCACCAGCGCCAGCACATCGGCGTTGGTCATCACCCGGCTGTTGCGCGGCCAGCCGGCCATTGCCGACACCGCCCCCCAGTCGCGCAGGCCGCTGGTGTGATGGATCATCTGCCCCACCGTTACCGGGGTGCCATAATCGGGCATCTCGGGCAGATGGCGACGGATATCGTCGCTGAGCGACAGCTTGCCGTCGCGTGCCAGCAGCAGGATGGCGGCGGCGGTGAACTGCTTCGATACCGACCCTGCCTCGTAGATGGTGGCCGGGGTGGCGGGGACAGCATGGTCTAGGTCGGCCATGCCGTAGGCGCGGCTGAGGATGGTTTGGCCAGCGCTGCTGACAGCAACGGCACACCCCGGGGTCTGACGGCTGGCATAGCGGGCAAACAACTGGTCAACGGCCTGCTGGCGGCTGGTTGCGGGTGCAGATGGCGCCGTTGGCGTCAGGGCAGCGGCTGGCAG
Source organism: Sphingomonadaceae bacterium (assembly GCA_039808025.1). GTDB lineage: Bacteria > Pseudomonadota > Alphaproteobacteria > Sphingomonadales > Sphingomonadaceae > Sandaracinobacteroides. Next base: position 35,276 of record JBDHSK010000003.1, read on the forward strand.
CGATGGCGATGCCAGAAGGGCGGCGAGGAGCGCGTGTTTCATCGGGCAACCTTTCCGGTAACGGGCCGGCCGGGGCGGGCTTCGGGCAACAAGCGGCCATTGTCGATCAGCAATTGGCCGCCCACCAGCACATGGCGCATTCCGATCGCCGGCGTGGCCGGCCGGGCATAGGTGGCGGCCGCCCCTACGGTTGCCGGGTCGAAGACGATGATGTCGGCATCGGCACCAACGCTGATCCGCCCCTTGTGGCGCATGGCGGGGGCCACGGTTTCCAGCAGGCGGGCCGGCAGCAGCGTCGAGCGGCGGATCGCTTCGGGAAGGCTCAGCAACTTACGCTCGCGCACATAGTTGCCCAGCACCTTGGTGAATGTGGAGGCGGTGCGGGGGTGGCCGGCGGCGGTGGCTGGCAGCGGCCAGCGCGCGGCTACAAGGTCTTTGCCGTTCACCATGTAATTGACGGCATCGCTTGCGATGATGCCGTCTTTCAGAAGCACTGCCTGTTCGATCAGCTGGCGATCTTCGGGCACTGCCTCGTTCAGATAGTGGACGATGATGCGGGTGTTCGGGTTCAGGCGTTGCAGTTCGGCCAGCCGTTCGTTGGTGGCGGGCCGCTCGCCGGTTGCCACCACTTCGATGTTTGACGATGTGATGCCCAGCAGCGGCAGGTTGGCTGGCTGGAGGAACGGCGCATTGATGGCGGTTGAGCCCGCCCCCCACGGATAGGCCTCGCTGGTGACCGGAATGCCATAGGATTGTGCCTTGGCGATCATGGTGGTCAGCCGGGGGATGTCGCGCAGGCCGGAACTGTTGATATGGCAGATGTGCATGCGGGCGCCGGTGGTGGCGGCAGTGGCGATCACCTCGCCGAAGGCTTCAAGGGCGCTTCCCGGGTCACGGCTGTTCTTGGTGCGCACATGGGTGAACACCGGCACCTGGCGGCGGGCGGCCAGCGCGGCCACCTCCCAGTATTCGGTACGGTTGGTTCTGGTCCAGTAGCCGACCGGGTTGCCAACCCCCAGCCCCCCTTCATCGAGGCCCTGGCCCACTTTGCTGACGATGGCGGCGATCTCAGCTTCGCTGGCCAGATCCTGGGCGCGGCCTTTCAACAGTTCGCGGCGGATGCCCCCCCACGAGACCGAATAGCCATAGTTGATGGGCCGGCCCTCGGCGGCAGCGGCCTGATAGGTGGCCGCCAGCGGCCATGCCCCGGTTTCCAGTTCGAGCGCGGTGGTGACGCCATCGAACGCCTGAATCCAGCCGCCGGGGATCGACTGGGCGTGCGAATGGATGTCGATGAAACCGGGGGCAACCACCAGCCCGCGGGCGTCGATATGCCGGCGGCCCGACAGCGGCGTGTCCGAGACAGCGGCAACCCGGCCATCCCTGATTCCGACGCTGCGCACCGCATCGAGGCCGCTTTCCGGGTCGATCACCCGCCCGCCGTCGATCACCAGATCATAGCTGGCAGCCCTGCTTCCAACGGCCGCCGGTGCCGCCGCTGCCAGCCCGGCCAGCAGCAGTGCCGCCGTTGCGGGGTATCTGAGGAGGCGCCTCTCAGCTGCTGCTCTCATGGTTCGAGTCTTTCCGCCCTCTGCTGGTTGTCAGTTGTGGTTACCCTAGGCCAGCCGTCGGTCTGATGGTCAGTGCAAATCGCGCGCCTGTCATAACGTCAGGTTATGGGCGGGCGACAGGGCGCGGCGCACGTCGTCGAGGAACTGGCGGGAGATGGTGGAGAGCGGATGGTCTTCGAGGTGCGAGGCGACGACATCGAAGCGCAGGGGTTCGTCGAGCGGGCGCAGATCGAGCTCGGGGGTGAGGCACGAACGGGCGGTGAATTCATCCATTACCGCAATACCCAGGCCTTCGGCCACCAGCGCTGCTGCCACGAAATAGGTCTTGGCGGCAATGCGCGCGGTATCGGCACGTTCGGCCGCCACCCGTCGTGCCAGCAGGCCGCCGATGGTGCCATCGTTGATGAGCTGGATCATGCGGAAGCGGTTCAGGGCCTCGATCGCCATGCGCTCGGGCGGGTCGGGGAAATCGCAGCGGCGGAACAGGATGACCAGCTCTCCCGAGCCTAACGTCAGGTTGGAGAGGCGGGGGTGGCGGGCGGCGTCATAGCCGATGGTGAGATCGGCGGTGCGGCCGTGCAAGGTATCGGCCAGTTCCTCGGTGTGGCAGGTGCGCACCTCGACCGACAGGTGGGGAAAGCGGGTGGCAAAGCGCGCCACCGCCCGGGGAATGACGCGCAGACCAAGCGAATGGATGGTGGCGATGCGGATGCGGCCATGGTCGGCGCGGCGCAGACTGGCGGCCGCTTCCAGCAGGGTAGCCATGCGTTCCTGCACGGCGGCCGCCTCCTTGAACAACAGATGGGCTTCGTCGGTGGCGATCAGCCGCCCCTTCACCACCTTGAACAGCGGCAGCCCCAGTTGCGATTCGGCGTGGCGCAGCACCTTGCTGACCGAGGGTTGCGAAACCCCCAGAAGCCGGGCGCCGCCGCTGAGCGAGCCGGTCTGGTAGACGGCGTGGAAAACCTCGATGTGACGAAGGCTGATCACGTTGTCAGCGTTTGCGGCAATTCATGGTGCCCGGCAAGCCCGGAGGCCCGTTCAGCCGATCGGCCCGCACATCCACAGTTCGGGTGAGGGGGGCTGTATGCTGCCGTCGTCGGCGAAGACCAGCCCGCCGGCGCGGTCTTCGCGCAACCACCACGGGCCGTCGAGATCGGCGAAATCGGCGAGAGCCGCCACCTGCAGCGCCGGGGCCATGGCAAGCGAGGTACCGATCATGCAGCCAACCATCACCCCCATGCCGTGGGCGCGGGCGGTGCGCAGCAGGTCGAGTGCTTCGGTAAGGCCGCCGGTCTTGTCGAGCTTGATGTTGACGAAGCCATAAAGGGGTTTCAGCCGCTCGACATCGGCGGCGACATGGCAGGATTCATCAGCGCACAGCGGCACTTTCGCGGCAAAACCGGCGAGGGCCCCGTCGGCGCCGGCGGGCAGCGGCTGCTCCACCAGCTTGACGTCGCACGCCACCAGCACATCCTGAAGGGCAGCCAGCAGCTCGATGGTCCAGCTTTCATTGGCGTCGACGATCAGGGTGGCAGCCGGCGCATTGGCCCTTACGGCCTGCAGCCGCGCCGCCGCATCCGTGGCGTCGAGCTTTACCTTGATGAGGCGGCTGCCGGCGATGGCGCTGGCGGCCCGGCCCATGGCCTCGGCCGAATCGATCGAGATGGTGCGGGCGCTTACCACGCCCTCGATCCCCGGCAGCGGCAGTTCGCCGGACATGCGGGCCTCGAGATCCCAGAGCGCACAATCAAGGGCGTTGCGGGCCGAACCCGGCGGCAGGCGGCGGCGCAACTGCTGGCGTCCGGCGCCGGCACCAACCGCCCGCTCAACCTGCCTGAGCGCAGCGAGCACCGATTCCGCTGTTTCGCCATAGCGGGCCGTGGGGGTGCCCTCACCCCGCCCGGTGTGGCCGTTGCAGTGAATTTCCGCCACCACCACATCGACCTGTTCGCGCACGCCGCGGGCGATGCGGAACGGTGCCCGCAGCGGGTGGGTCTCTAGGCGGAAGCTGAGGGTTCGTAGCATTGAAGCAGCCTGTCCACGATCCGGTCGGTCCCCATCGTCACCGGATCCTGGCACGGCAGGCCCAGCTGGTCTTCGACGCCGGCACAATAGGCGCGGGCGGCCTCAGGCTCAAGCTGCGAGGTATTGACGGCCACACCCACCGCCGTAACGCCGGGGCTGGTGAGCCGGGCGGCTTCGAGGTTGCGGTGCAGGCACGTGGCGAGGTCGGGCAGGGGATAGTCGCTGGTATGGCGGATGATGGTGCGGGTGGCATCGTGGCACAGCACCAGCGCGTCGGCCTGGGCCCCGTGCAGCAGGCCCAGCGACACGCCGGCAAACGCCGGATGGAACAGCGACCCCTGGCCCTCGATCAGGTCCCAGCCGCCATCGTGGCGCGCCGGCGTCAGCCATTCGGCCGCGCCCGAGAGAAAATCGGCAACGACAGCGTCGATCGGCACGCCGCTTCCGGCGATCATGATGCCGGTCTGTCCGGTAGCGCGGAAATCAGCGGCCAGCCCGCGCGCGCGCATTTCACGTTCGAGGGCCAGGGTCGTATACATCTTGCCAACGGCGCAATCGGTGCCGACGGTGAGCAGCCGGTGGCCGGCGCGGGGTTTGCCGGTGCCAACTGGAAGGGCCGGCGGCTGGCGCACGTCGATGAGCCGCACCCCCTTGCGGGCGGCGGCAGCCGCAATTTCGGGCGTAGCCTCCAGCCGGGCATGTAGCCCCGAGGCGATATCGAGGCCGCCATCGATGGCGTTCACAACAAAGGCGATGGTGGCGGCATCCATGGTGCCACCGGCATTGGCAAAGCCCAGAACGGCGGTTTTTGCACCGGCCCGGACGGCTTCGGCGATGCTGAGCCTCGGCAGGCCGACACTGACGGTGCAGCCCGCATCGCCATATTCGCCGACGGCCGCACCCGGCCGCCAGACGGCAATGCCGCGCGCCGTCTTGACGGTGAGAGCATCGGTGGCATTGCCCAGATAGAGTAGATATGGCCCGGAAATCATCAGCCCCTCATGCGCCTGACGTGGAAAGGCCAAGCATGGGCGCTTCGCCGGGGGGCTCCAAGGAAAAACTGTAGCCGCAGCTATAACCTGCGGTTTTACCAGCGGCCGTTGCCGGCCCCGGCAGCCTGCCCGTCGGGCTTGCTGCCGGGGCCAGACATCAGAAGCGCACCGAGGTGCGGATGCCCAGTTCGCGGCCGCGCGGGTGGGTGACACTGACGCGCGCCGGGAAGATCACCGACATGTTGTTCAGGTAGTTGTCGAAATACACGTCACGGAAGGCGAAGGTGGGACGCCGGTTGTTGAACAGGTTTTCCGCGAACAGCTCGATGCGCAGATGGTCGCTGTCCACACCGGTCCGCAGGTTGACCAGAGTCTGGCTGGGGATGGTGGTGAGGTTTGTGGCGTCCATGAAGCTCTTGTCGCGGAACGACCCATCGACCCGGATGAAGCCGTCGAAGCTGCCGCCCACCGGCACCCGGTAATCGATCGACCCCGTCAGCTGCCACTTCGGAGCAGCCTGCAGGCGGTTGCCGCTGACATCGCCATCGGGTGCGAACGACGGGTATTTGGCAAAGCCGGCGTTTCTGGCATCGGTGTAATAGGCGTCGGTGAACGAGACGCCGATCCCGGCAGAGAGCTCGCGGGTTGGGTAGAAGTTCAGCTGCGCTTCAAAGCCCTTCGACTTGGCGTCGCCAAGGTTGCGGGTGATGGCCACTGGCGGCGCCTTGGTTTCGTCGAGCACCGGGATCTGGATGGCGCTCCAGTCGATGTAGAAGGCACTGACGTCGAAGCTGATCAGATTGTCGAGGGCGCTGCCCTTGACGCCGATTTCATAGGTCCAGTTGTATTCCGGATCATATTGTTCATCAGCCGAGTTGAGATCGAAGCCGCCGGATTTCACCCCGCGCGCCGCCGAGGCATAGACCATGACATTGCTGACGGGCTTGTATTGCAGGCTGAAGCGCGGTGACCAGGTGTTGAAGGTCAGCACCCGGTCGATGGCGGCGACACCGGGCGACGCTGGCTGGGTGGTGTGCTGGCGTTCGTGGTTGTAGCGGAGCTCGCCGCGCAGGGTGAGCTGCTCGGTCACGCTGCCTTCGAGATAGCCGAACCCGGCGAAGTTCTCGATGTCGCGGGTGACGGTCTTGTTGAAGTTCACGCCGTCGAAGAAGCTGTTCCAGGGGCCGGGAATGGGGAACGACATCAGGAAATCGGCGGGGAGCGGCACGGTGCTGACGCCGTCGAAGTTGGGACGGGACTGTTTGCCGTGGAAATAATAGCCGCCGATCCCGCCGCGGATGGGCGCTTCCTGCGGCGAACTGAGGCGCAGTTCCTGGCTTAGCTCGCGGAACTGCGGCTCGCCTTCCTCGCGCAGCAGCAGATACTCGAAGGTTTTGATCTGGCCGGTCTTGCTGAGGTAGCGCATGGTGGCGGGAACGCCACGGGTGGCATCGGTGAGGGCCGCGAGGTTGACGCTGTTGTACCCGGTCAGCGAGCTGACCTGCCAGCCGTTGATGTCGATTTTGGCGTCGAGGAACGAGCGGAAGGTCTCGCGCTTCTGGCCGTAGGCTTCCTTGGCGGAGTAGAGTTCGGGCTCAGGAAGGGTGGGCAGGGTGCCGCAATAGGCGAGGTAGACGACGCCTGCTTTTTCACAGTTGGGGGCGAGCACCGAGGCAGCCGGCGGGCTGATGTCGTCCTTGGAATAATAGATGCCGCCGACGATTTCGAGACCGGGGGCCGGGGTCAGCCGGGTGGTTGCCTGGAAGGTATCGTAATTGTAGCCGCCAAGGCGCGGGCCGCCCGACAGATTTTTGTGGCTGCCATCATATTCACTGTGCGAGGCCGTGATCTTCAGCGCCCAGATGTCGGGGGCCAGCGGGATCGACACCGAGCCCATCAGCGCAAAGCGCCCGTGGGTGCCATAGGTTGCCTCGGCACGCGCCGACAATTCATTGGTTGGCCGCCGCGAGATGATGTTGATGGCACCGGCGAAGGCGTTGCGGCCGTAGAGAGCGCTTTGCGGACCCTTCACCACTTCGATGCGCTCGATATCGGCCTGGGCGAAGTTCAGGGCTTCGCGGGCGCCGGTATACACACCGTCGATGAAGATGGCGACGTTGGGGTCAGAGCCGAACAGGTCGGTCTGGGCGACACCGCGGATGATGGGGGTGGGCATGAATTCGCCGATCACCGAGGTGAAGTTGAGGCCCGGAGTCAGCCGCGCCACATCGTTCAGGTCGCGGATCCCGGAGTTTTCGATGCTGCGCGAATCGAAGGCGGTGATGGCGAGCGGCACATCGGCAAGGCTTTCTGACTGTTTGCGCGAGGTGACGACGATTTCATTGGGGTCGTAAAAACCGCGGCTTTCGGCAGTCTGGGCTCCGGCCTGCGCCCAGGCGGCAGCAGGGAGGGTGGCAAGAACGGCAACGGAAAGTTTCAGGAATGAGCGATGTTTCATGGGTTGATCCTTGTGGTTTGGCGGAGTGGTTGGTTGGGTTCCGGGCATGGTGGCCTAGAGAGTCGACAATACGGTCTGGGCGGTGCGCTCTCCGGATTCGAGCGCGCCTTCCATTCCGGAGGTGAGGCGGGCGAGATGCTCGCCGGCGAAGTGCAGACGCTGGCCGGTGCGGGCGATGGCCTCGGTCAGCAGACCCCACTGGCCAGCGCCGATCTCGTGGTAGGTGCCGCGTGCCAGCGGGTTCTGCTGCCAGCTGAACATGCGCACCAGTTGCAGCTTGCCGCGGGCCGAGGGGCGGGCGGACTCGAGTTTGGCGATGATGGCGGCTCCGGCCTCGGCGGCCGGCAGACGATCGATGGCGGTAGCGTCGGGGCCGCTCAGCCACACCTTCAGCATCGCCGGATCGTCGCCCAGCACGAACACCCGTCCGATCAGCGGATCGTCGCTCCACAGCATGCGTGGCAGACCGTCGTTCTTCCAGAAGGGGTCGCTGGCCTGCAGGTAGGCAAAGCTGGCCTGCGAATAGGGAAGGGCGGCGATTGCCGGCTGCATGGCAGCGGCTGACGGACCATCGAGACGGACGCCATGCAGGGCGGCAAAGGGGATGGTGCAGATCACCTGGCGGGCCCGCAGCGCCTTGCCATCGGCGAGCGCCACCGACACACCGCCGGCATCTTCGCCGATGCCGATGACCCGCTGCTGCAGCCGTGGCGGGGTTTTCAGAGCGTGGGCCATGGCTTCGGCCAACCGCTGCGAGCCGCCGGCGATGACGAACAGCCTGGCCTGCGGCCCGGCGCTGGCGAAAAAGGCCGCCGAGCGCGCCGGGTTGAGTGCCGAAAGCTGGCCAAGCTGGTCGCGATCGGAATTGGCGGCGATCAGCCGGATGGCTTCGTCGCTGGCGCCCGCCTGCCGCAGGGCGGCATCATAGGGGATGTCGATGGCGCGGCCGGCATCGGTGAGCCAGGCTTCGGGCCCCGACAGTTTCGGCATGCGGCTTCCGAACACCGGGCCAAGCGCCGATGGGGGAATGGCACGCTCGGGCCCGACCAGCCTGTTGGCGGGCGACGTCGGCCACTGGGCGGCCGTGAGGGTGGTGCCCCGGACATGGTAGAGGGCGGTGCGATCGAATTCTCCGCCCGGTACCAGGCCCACCCCGAGGCGTTGGGCAAGGGCGATCAGCCGGCTGTAGTTGGAGCCGACCTGCACACCGCCAGCCTCGGGCTTGCCGGGCAGATCATCGAGTGTGAAGGTGCGGCCGCCGATGCGATTGTCGCCCTCAAGAACCAGGGTGTTGACGCCCTTGGCTTCCAGCAGCGACGCCGCCATCAGCCCGGCAAGCCCGGCGCCGATGATGATGACATCGGCATCGGTTGTTCCCTTGCGTCTGCGGGCCGCGGCCGCCGGTTGGCTGATCGATGCCGCCATCAGCCCGGCGCCAGCCGCCAGCAACAGGTTACGCCGGGAAAAGGGGGTGTTGCCGGGGCTGCTATCGTAGGTTGGCATAGGCGATGATCCCTATTTCGAGGAAGACATGTGCTGCTGGTAGTAGCTGTCGAGATATTGCATCTCGGACGCCTTGAAGCCGCGTTCGATGTGCGGCGTGGCATCGAGGATGTTGATGGCGTCTTCCTGAGAGGCGCGATCGACCATCATCGGCAGCCCCTTGCCGTTGGGGTTGCCGCTGCGGGCGAAATTGGCCCAGTAGGCGGTCATCAGCTGCGACACCTTGCGGTCTTCGCGGCTGATCTGGCTGGCGGAAAAATTGCGGATCTTGCCGGGCAGGGTTCCGAAGATGAACGGCACTTCGTCGCCATGGGCCACCCCCGGAACCGTGCCGCGCAGGGCGGTTGGCACATAATCGAAGAGATAGAGCCACGCCGGCTGGCCGATGCTGGCGCTGGCGCGGGTCAGGTAGTGGGCCGTGCCGAGGAACACCGAATCGGCAAACCAGGCCTTGCCGAGCGCCGCGTCATCGAGCCCGCCGAACGCCTTGCGCGCGCCGTCGACATCGGCGATCCCCATCAGCAGCACCTTTGGCGGCAGGGGCCGCGGCAGGTTTTCGATCAGGCTGGCCTCCCAGCTGGTCGAGCCGGCCATGTAGGGTACGCGCGCCTGCTGGCCTTCCTTGAAGGTGCGGCCGATGTCGTCGGGGATGAGCACGCCGTCGACCACCGGGTTCAGTGACCCCAGCGCATGTTTTTCCTGAAAGGCGAGCAGGTCGGCGACCGGCAGCTTGCGCAGCGCCGCCAGCGGAGCCGGGGTGTCGCCACTTCCGAACTGTTTGGCAAGCGCCAGCCCTTCAGCTTCCAGCGGCGCACCCATCGGCCCGGGGCGCCTGTCGCTGATGTGGCGGGTGGTTTCGATCTGGATGCCGCCGCTCTGGGCGATGGCCTTGTTGAAGAAGGGGAAAGCCGAAGGCGCCGCCATCAGGTAATTCACCGAGACGCCGCCCGCAGAATAGCCGAAGATGGTGACATTGTCGGGGTCGCCGCCGAAGTTGGCGATGTTGCGCTTCACCCATTGCAGGGCCGCCACCTGGTCCATCAGGCCGTAATTGGCGCGCGGCTTGCCTGCCTGCTCACGCGAGAGGTCCGGGTGGGCAAAGCGGCCCAGAATGCCCAGACGGTAGTTGATGGTGACCAGCACCACCCCGCGCGCCGTCAACGCCTCGCCATCGTAGGTGGGTTGCGACCCGCTTCCGATCCGGAAGCTGCCGCCATGAATCCACAGCATCACCGGCAACCGCCCCTTTGTGTGGCCGGCCGGCGCCCAGACGTTGAGGTTGAGACAATCCTCGCTTTGCGGCAGCGCCTTCAGGGCTTCGGCTTCGGCCACCTGCGGGCAGATTGGTCCGGGCTTGCTGCCGTCGCGTACCCCTTGCCACGGCTGCGCCGGCTGCGGTGCCTCCCAGCGGGCAGCGCTGGCAAAGGGGATGTTGCGCCAGACATTGGCACCACCTTCGCGAACGCCGCTGACCTCTCCGCCTTCGGTGATGATGGTGGCAGCGGCTGCGGCTTTGGCGGCCGCCGGTTGCAGTGGCAGAAAGCCGGCCAGCATCACCCCGGCCATCAACGCGCCGGCAAGCGCACGCTCTGTTGTGCGGCGATGGCTATGTGCCGCCAGCTGGGGGCCATTGACCGTGACAGCCTGCATGGTCGCCGTATCCTCCCTGAATTTTCGTCCCTCAGGCGCACGTGGTTTCATCTGCATGTGAATTTGTCCAGACAAGTTTGACGGAGCTGATGTGTTATTCCCTTTGGGTGTGGCGAACATGCCGCAAACCGGGGTGACAGCCGTCATGCCGAAGCTTCCAGATAGCGATGCAGGGCGGGGGCCGAGCGCGCCCGCAGCAAGGCCCGATGGGCCATCGCCAGCCGGTCTGGCGCGATGTCGCCGGTGCTGAATTCGCGGGCATGGGCGGAGCCGGCCTGATACCAGGGCGCAAAGAACCGGCTGGCGCGCACGATCGCCCAGGCGCGCGTTAGGTGAGCGCCGAACCGGTCAGGCGACAGATCGGGGTAGAGCAAGGCAATGTCGCCAACAGGTGCGGTTGGCCGATGGACATTCCAGCAGCCGAAATGTGCGCCGATTCCGGCAATGACGGCATCGAAGTTTTCGCCATCGCCCGACAGGCCATGGCCGGGCAGATCGATGGCGAGGCCCGAAGGCGGCACCTGCGCTTCGCTGCCGGGCAGGTGCAGCCACAGATCGCTTCCGCCGGCGCCCTGCCAGTGGATGTCAACTCCGTCGATGGTGACGAACCCCTCGTTCGCCGATTCGGCAAGCTGGTCAGGGGCATCCGGCCCGGTGGCATGTTGTTGCAGGAATGCAAGGCTTGCCGCCTGATGCTCGGCGGGTGTTGCCACCTTGCGGGTCTGCCACTGGCGGGGCAACTGTTCGATGCGGTCGATGTGGGCCTGCAACGGGTCGCCATCATAGGCCGAGATCAGCAGGGGCGGGCCAGCGAGCGTGGCCGCTTCGGCACCGATGGCACGGGCCTGCAACACCGCCCCATAGCCCACCCGGTAGGAATCGCCGGCATCGAGCAGTTCGCGCGCCAGCGCATCGACACGCGCCACATCGGCGTGGGCAACCGACATGCGCGCCTCGGGGCGGACATTATACCAGGGGAAGAACCAGCTTTGCTCCATCAGCCGGTTCCACAGCCAGGTCAGATGCTCGCCATAGGCCGAGGGCTGGAACGGCGGCAGATAGGCGCCGGCAAAAGCGGAGCGTTCGGCATCGGTCCAGACCGGGTAGCCGCCCAGCGCCACAACGGTATAGAGGGCAGGGCGCCGGCGCATCGCCAGTTCGAGGATTGCTGCCCCCGAATGGAAGCCGTAGGCCGCCACATGTTCAAGCCCCAGCGCCACCACCAGATCGTTGAGCGCATCGGCGAACGCCGTGATGTCGGCTTCGGCGCTGGCGAGTGGCGTTGACTGGCCGAACCCCGGGGTGTCGGGGGCAATGCAGCTGAACCACTGGCCCCAATGCTGCATCAGCGGCACCAGTTCGTTGCTCGACCGCGGGCTCTGGTGGATCATCAGCAGCGCCGGGCCGCGGCCGCAGCGCCGGTAATGCACCCGCCGGTCACCCACATCGACGAAGTGGCGGGTGACGGGCATGGCGGTCATGCCAGCAGCCCGTCGATCTCGGTGGCGCTGTAGCCCAGCCCAGCAAGAATAGCGCGGCTGTCGGCTCCGGGTTCGGGCAGGGCGTTGGGGCTGCCCGGGCGGCTGTCATCGAAGGCGACCGGCAGCGCCGGCAGCCGGGTGCGCGTGCCATCGGGCAGGCGGGTTTCCTCAAGCCCGCCCGAACTTGTGAGGTGCGGATCGTCGAACAGGTCTTCGGGGCGGGCGATCGGCGCGAAGGGAATGCCGGTGCCTTCCAGTTTCGCCAGCACGTCAGCGCGGCTCAGGCTGCCGATCAGCTGGCGGATCTGCGGCAACAGGCGGTCTCTGGCCCGCACCCGGTCGTTGTTGCGGCGCAGGCCCTCGTCGGCCCACAGGTCGTGCAGGTCGAACAGGGTGCAGAACTTCTGCCACAGCGAATCGCTGACCACGCCGATGAACACCGGATCGTCGGTGGTTTCGAACACGTCATAGATCGCCCAGGCCGAAATGCGTGCCGGCATCGGCGCCGCGGCCTTGCCGGTCACCGCCTTCTGCGCCATGTGCTGGCCCACCATATAGGCGGTGGTTTCAAAGAGCGACGCCGTCACCTTGCGGCCTTTGCCGGTGCGGTGACGCTCCTCGATGGCGGCGAGAATGGCAATCACCCCGAACATGCCGCCGGTCACGTCGATGACGCTGGAACCGGCGCGCAGCGGCCGGCCCGGCGGCCCGGTCATGTAGGCAAGCCCGCCCATCATCTGCGCTACTTCGTCAAGGGCGGTTCGCCCGTCATAGGGGCCGGGCAGAAAGCCTTTCAGCGAGCAGTACACCAGCCCGGGGTTGCGGGCGCTGAGGACGTCATAGCCAAGCCCCAGCCGGTCGAGCGCGCCGGGACGGAAATTCTCGATCACGATGTCGGCCTGCGCTGCCAGCCGCCGCGCCGCTTCCAGCCCATCGGCCGATTTCAGATCGAGGCACAGGCTTTGCTTGTGGCGGTTGTACATCGGGAAATAGCCGGCGCCCGATCCGATCAGGGTGCGAGTCTGGTCGCCGCCCTTTGGTTCCACCCGCACCACCTCGGCGCCAAGCGACGCCAGGATGGCGCCGGCGGCCGGCCCCATCACCATGTGGGTGAATTCCACCACCTTGAGACCGGCCAGCGGTTGCGCGTTGGGGCTGTTGGTCACGCGGCGTGTCTTTCCATGCGGCTCTCCATGTCGAGGGGGAGTCCGGCTTCGGGCGTGAAGCCGTAGAGCGGTTCGCCGGGCAGAGCATCGGCAAGAATGGTGCGCACCTTGATCAGCGCCGCGAGATCGATGCCGGTGTCACAGCCCATGGCCGCCAGCATGAAGGCGAGATCTTCGGTGACGATATTGCCCGAGGCGCCGGGCGCGAACGGGCAGCCGCCCAGCCCGCCCAGCGAGGCGTCGAGCGTGGTGATGCCTTCCTCAAGGCCGGCCAGGGCATTGGCAAGGCCAAGCCCGCGGGTGTTATGGAGGTGCAGCGTCGTCAGCTTTTCGGCACCGACGGCGGCGCGCACCTTCTTCACCAGCCGCTTCACCTGCGCCGGGTCGCCATAGCCGGTGGTGTCGGAAAGGCTGAGTTCCTGGGCTCCGGCGGCGACTGCGGCTTCCGCCAGCCGCACCACCTGATCTTCGGGGATATGGCCTTCGATGGTGCAGCCAAAGGCGGTGGCAAGCCCCACGGCGAAGTGGATGCCGGATGCGGCTGCGATTTCGGCCACCCGGGCGATTTCCACCAGCATGTCGGCGTGCGATTTGCGCACATTTTTCAGGCTGTGGGTTTCCGACATCGAAAAGGGGATCGACATGCCATGAACGCCAGCGGCGGCGGCGCGTTCGGCGCCCTTGGCGTTGGGCACCAGCGCCACCACGTTGAAACCGGGGATGGTGCGGGCAAAGGCCACCAGCTCGGCGGTGTCGGCCATCTGCGGCAGCAGCGCCGGCGGCACGAAGCTTCCCACCTCGATCTCGCGCACGCCGGCGGCGGCTTCCGCGGCAATCCACGCCTTCTTGGCGGCCAGCGGCATCACCCTGCTGATGGATTGCAGCCCGTCGCGCGGGCCGACCTCGCTGATCAATATGGCGGTCATGCGGCTCCTTTCAGATAGATCCACGGCCGCGCCACGGCATCGGCCTGCTGGAATGCCCGGATGTCGGCACCTTTGCGCAAGGTCAGGTCGATGGGGTCGAGCCCCTCGCTCAGCATCAGCCGTTCCTCGTTGTCGAGCGTGAAGCTGGCTTCGAGGCTGCCGGATGTGACGGAAAGCGTTGCCAGATCGACGGTGACGGGCTGGGGGGCCGACGCCAGCGCCGCGATGGTCTCAGGGGCAAGTGCCACCGGGATGATGCCGTTCACTATGCAGTTGCCGCGAAAGATCGGGGCAAAGGATGGGGCGATGACGGCACGAAAGCCATATTCATGGAGCGCCCACACGGCGTGTTCGCGGCTTGATCCGCAGCCGAAATTGCTGCCGCCCAGCAGGATGGTGGCGTGGGCATAGGCCGGGTCGTTGAGGATGAATGCCGGGTCAGGGTCGCGGCTGCCCGGCGCCACATAGCGCCAGCCGGCAAACAGCCCATCGGCAAGCCCGGTCTTGGTGACTCCCCTGATCTCGCGCGAGGGGATGATGGCGTCGGTATCGACATTGTCGAGCAGCAGCGGTGCTGCAATCCCTGTCACCTGCGGAACCGGCGGGAAGGCGGTGCTCATGCTTCACCTGTGTTGATGGTGCGCGGGTCGGCAATGGCCCCGGCAAGGGCACTTGCAGCCACCACTTCGGGGCTGGCGATATGGGTTCTTATCCCCGGCCCCTGCCGCCCCTCGAAGTTGCGGTTGGTTGACGAGATCACCCGCGAGCCGGGTGCAAAGCCCTCACCCCCGGCATAGAAACACAGCGAGCAGCCGCTCATCCGCCATTCGAACCCGGCGTCGGTGAAAATGCGGTCTAGCCCTTCGGCCTCGGCGGCGCGGCGCACCGCCGACGAACCCGGCACCACCAGCGCCTTGAGTCCGGGGGCGATTCGCCGCCCGGCGACGATGGCGGCGGCGCGGCGCAGGTCGGCAAGGCGGCTGTTGGTGCAGCTGCCGATGAAGGCGGCATCGATCTTCAGGCCGGCCAGTGGCTGGCCGGGTTCCAGCCCCATATAGGAAAGTGCCCGGGCATAGCCGGCGTCATCGAGGCCGCTGTGGGCCTGATCGGGAACGGCGCCGCCGATGCCGGTGCTGCTTTGCGGGCTGGTGCCCCAGCTCACCATCGGCTCGATCGATGCGGCATCGATGTGGATTTCCTGGTCGAATGTGGCGCCATCGTCGCTTTGCAACTGGCGCCATGCTGCCACCGCCCGGCTCCAGTCGCCACCGGAAGGGGCAAAGCGGCGGCCCTTCAGATAATCGAACACCAGGTCGTCAGGCGCGATGAAGGCGGTGACCGCCGAAAACTCGGCCGCCATGTTGCACAGGGTCAGCCGTCCCTCGAGATCAAGCGCCGAAACGGCGTCTCCGGCAAATTCGACGGCATAGCCGCTGCCGCCACCGGCGCCGTGGCGGGCGATCAGGGCAAGCGCCATGTCCTTGGCGGTGACGCCGGGGGCGCGCCGGCCGCTAAAGGTGACACGCATGCTGAGCGGCCGCTTCTTGCGCAAGGTTCCGGTCGCCATGGCATGGGCGGCCTCGGTCGAACCGATTCCCCAGGCCAGCGCCCCCAGTGCCCCCTGGCTCGAGGTATGGCTGTCAGGGCAGACGAGAGTGGCCCCGGGCAGCACGATCGCCAGTTCCGGAGAGATGACATGGACGATGCCCTGATCAGGGTCGTCGACATCGAACAGGCGGATTCCGGCGGCGCGGGTTTCCTCGCGGGTGGCACTGAGGAAGATGTCGCCGCCGGGAACGATGGTGCCGGTGCGGCCCACATGGGTATCGACGATATGGTCGGTAACGGCAAAGATGCGCGAAGGGTCGGCAACGCCGCAGCCCTTGTTGGCCAGCAGCCGCAGGGCGGCCGAGCCCGTGCGTTCATGAAGGAAGATGCGGTCGATCGCCACCAGATCCTCGCCGCCACCCAGCGTGGTGACGACATGCGCGTCCCACAGGCGGTCGAAGAGGGAGCGCGGCCGGTGCCCACCCCCCGTCGCCGGACTGTCCGTTCCGTTATGCTCCACCTGGCCTCCCGCCTTCAGCCCTGATTCGACTGTTAGCTGGTGATTTGTTCTATTCTAGACACAAATGCAAGTGGCATGCGCGCGATTGGGGCGGGCGACGGGCAGGCGCCATGCGGGCAATTTGTCGCTGCTGGCCGGTGTTTGGTGGCTGGCATTCTGTCGGAAGCCGTGGCATCGCGGCCCTGTCTGCCAGCCCGGAAGGGATGATATTTGATGGTCCATGCCACGCGTAACTGAAATGTCGGCCGTAAATCGAGCGCATGCGGTGCCGCTCTATCACCAGATCTTCCTGCGCTTGCGCGAAGAGATCCTGAGTGGTGAGCGCGCCCATGGGTCACGCATGCCTACCGAAGCGGAACTGGCGTCGATCTACGGCGTATCGCGGATCACTGCACGCCGGGCGCTTGGCGAACTGGCCGATACCAACCTTGTGGCGCGCAAGCGCCGGGTTGGCACCACCGTGACCTTCGCGCCGCCGGCCCGGCCAATCGAGGGAAGCATCGATCAGGCGATCGAGTCGCTGATCAGCTTTGGCCGTTCGACCGATGCGCGGTTGCTGGAATGTATCGAGGTGCCGGCCCTTCCCCCGATCAGCGACGCACTGGGGCTGGAAACGGGTGACAAGGTTCTGAAAATCGTGCGCGTGCGCTGGCTGGAGGGCGTGCCGCTTGGGCATATCGTCAATTATCTGCCGCTCGACATCGCAAGACAGATCCCCCGCTCTGCCTTTGCCCGATCACCGATCCTGTCGCTGATCGAGCAGGCCGGCGTGAAGATCGGAAGCGCCAGCCAGACGATTTCGGCAACGCTTGCCGACGCCGTGCTGGCAGCGTCTCTGGCAATCGAGATCGGCTCGCCGGTGCTGCGCATCAGCCGCACCGTCACCGATTCGAGCGGTCGCCCCGTGCAGCATATCCTCGCCCAGTATCGGCCCGATCGCTACCAGATCCGCCTCGACCTGCACAAATCCTCGGTCGACATGCACCTGGGGTAACGGCTGCGGCCCCATCCCGGGGCCTGAATTGTATTACTCCTAGCACATAATCATTGCATCAGCGGCGGCGCGATCGTAGCAAGGGCAGTCTGATTGCGGAGGATGTGATGAGCGATATCAAGGGAACGCGCATGGTCGACGATGGCCGGACAGCGCGCGAGATTTTCGATGCGGTGATGGCCAACCCGGCCCGCAGGAAATTCGGGTTCGGCCGCAAGCTTGCCATCGTCAACGTCGATTTCCAGCGCGCCTATACCGACATCGAACATTTCATCACCGCCTATGAAACCGATCCGCGCCAGATCGACTATGTAAACACCATCTCGGCGCTGGCGCGCGCCAAGGGCATGCCGGTGATCTGGAGCCGGGTGGGCTACAAGGCCGATGCCGGAGACGCCGGGGTGTGGGGCACCCGCACCAATACCCCTGATTCGCTGCAGAACATCAAGTATGAAAGCGAGCGCCACGCCTTCGATCCGCGCGTGCAGATCGCTGCCGACGATCTGCAGTACACCAAGCGCATGCCATCGGCCTTTTTCGAAACGCCGCTTGCGAGCTATCTGGTGTGGCACCAGGTGGATACCGTGGTGGTGACGGGCGGTTCGACATCAGGCTGTGTGCGCGCCACTGCCGTCGATGCGCTGAGCCACGGCTATCGCACCATCGTTCCGATCGAGACCTGCGCCGACAAGAACGCCAGCTACCATTTCGCCAACCTTACCGATCTGCAGTTGAAATATGCCGATGTCGAACCGGTGCAGACGGTGATCGACTGGCTGGAGGCGCAGTGATGGAAGACAACGCCGCCGACCCCGGGCTCTACGATTACGCCCCCTATCGCCATCGCCCGAAGATCGTCTGGCCCGAGGGCCGGACAGTGGCGGTGTGGGTGGCCCCCAACCTCGAATTTTACGAGATTGACCCGCCGGCCCACCCGCAGCGCAAGGCGTGGACGCGGCCGCACCCCGATGTGGTGGGCTATGGCCACCGCGACCATTCCAACCGGGTGTCGCACTGGCGGATGGCCGACGCCATGGAACGCCACGGCTTCAAGGGTTCGGTCTCGCTGTCGGTGGCCCTGTGCCAGCACCACCCGGAAGTGGTTGCCGACGCCAATGCCCGCGGCTGGGAATTCTTCAGCCACGGCATCTACAACACCCGTTACGCCTATGGCATGTCGGAAGAGCAGGAACGCGCCATCATCGAGGATTCGATCCGTACGGTGCGCGATGCCACCGGGCAGACCATCCGCGGCTGGCTGGCCCCTGCGCTGACCCACACGCCGCGCACCCTCGACCTGATTGCCGAATACGGGCTGGATTACACCTGCGACCTCTATCACGATGATCAGGTCGGCGAGGTGAAGGTGAAGAGCGGGCGGCTGGCGTCGATCCCCTACAGCCTCGAGGTGAACGACCATTACGGCTTCTTCATCTATAACATGAGCCCGCGCGACTATGCCGATACGCTGATCCGCCAGTTCGAGCGGCTGGCGGCCGAGGGCGAACGGTCGGGCACGGTGATGTGCATTCCGCTGCACGCCTACCTGATCGGCCAGCCCCACCGCATCGGCGCCTTCGAGGGGGTGCTCGAACATATCGCCGCCGACAAGCGGGCGTGGATCACCCGCGCCGGCGACATCATCGATGCCTGGAGGGCACAGCAATGAGGGCGCTGCCATGACATTAGACCCCGGCTATCTGAACTACCCCCACCGCCGACACGGATATGACCACGACCTCTATGCCTGGTCGGCCATGAAAGACCGGCCGCCGGTCAGCTGGCCCGACGGCCGGACGGTGGCGGTAACCTTCGTCGTCAGCCTCGAATGGTTCCCGATCACCCCCACCGACAAGCCGTTCCGGGCGCCGGGCCACATGCAGACGGCCTACCCCGATTATCGCCACTATACCGCGCGCGATTATGGCAGCCGCGTTGGCGTGTACCGCTTTCTCGACGCTTTCGCGAAGGCTGGGGTGAAGGCTGGGTTCGCAACCAACGCCGCCATTGCCGAACGCTATCCGGTGCTGCTGGCCGACATTGTGGCCGGCGGCCACGAGATCATCGCCCATTCCACCGACATGAACGGCACCATCGCCTGCGGCCTGCCCGAGGCCGAGGAACAGGCGCTGATCGCGCGCGCGCTCGACACGCTGGAGCAGGCAAGCGGGGTTCGCCCGTCCGGCTGGCTGTCGATCGCCCGCTCGCAGAGCTTCAACACCGCGCGGCTGCTGCATGACGCCGGTCTGGCCTATATGTGCGACTGGGTGAACGACGAGTTGCCCTATCGCTTTGCAAACGGCATCGTGAACCTGCCGCTGAACCACGAACTGTCTGACCGCCAGATCATCGCCACCCAGCAGCATTCGGCCGACAGCTGGGGCGAGCAGCTGCGCGACGCCTTCGACTGGCTGCACCGTGAAGCCGGCGCACAGGGCGGCGGGCGGATGCTGCCCATTCACATCACCCCCTACATCATGGGGCTTCCCTACCGCATGAGCGCCTTCGAGGCCCTGGTGGGCGATCTGGCAGCGCGCCAGGATGCCTGGGTAACTACACCGGGGGCCATCGTCGCCAGTTGGGAGGCGCAGCAATGACCAGCATGCAGGTTCGCAACCCCCGCACCGGCAAGGCCGATTATCGTATCGAACCGCTGGACCCGGAAGCATTGCAGGCTCTGGCCACGGATCTGCGCCAGCGCCAGCACACCTGGGCGGCGCTGACGGCAGAGGAACGCGCCAGCCGCCTGCTGGCACTGGCCGACGCCATCTACCAGCAGCGCGATGCCTTGCTGGTGGCTCTTACCGACGATACCGGCCGCGGCCGGGCTTCGGCTATTGAAACCGACAGCATTCTCGGCCTCATCCGCCGCTGGGCGGAAGCGGCCCCAGCCATTCTCAGCCGTGCCTGCCCGCCCACCCGGCCCAGCGCCACCCCCGGAATCGAAGTGACGGCGCGGCTGGTGCCCTATGAACTGGTGGGAGTCATCAGCCCGTGGAACTTCCCGCTGGTGCTGGCGCTGATCGACGCCATTCCGGCGCTGGCGGCGGGGGCCGCCGTGATGGTCAAGCCTTCCGAGGTGACCCCCCGCTTCATCCGGCCGCTGATGGCGGCGGTTGCCAGCGTGGCCGATGTGCCGCTTGCGGTGATCGAGGGCGATGGCGCCACCGGTGCCGCACTTATCGACGTGGTCGATTATGTCGCCTTCACCGGTTCGGTGGCGACGGGGCGCAAGGTGGCGGCGGCAGCCGCCCATGCCTTCATTCCCGCTTCGCTGGAACTGGGCGGCAAGGACCCGATGATCGTGCTGGCCTCGGCCGATCCGGCGCAGGCCGCCGGGGTGGCGCTGCGGGCGTCGGTGGTGAATACCGGGCAGGCCTGCCAGTCGATCGAGCGGGTCTATGTGGCGCGGGCCATTGCCGAACCGTTCATGGCGGCGCTGGTGGAACAGGCGCGGGCCGTGCGACTGAACAGCGAACATGTCGGCAGTGGCGATATCGGGCCGTTCATTTTCGAACGGCAGGCCGCCATCGTGCAGGCGCAGATCGATGACGCGCTGGAAAAAGGCGCAAAGCTTTTGGCCGGCGGCCGGGTGGAGAACCACGGTGGCCTGTGGCTGAAACCGACGGTGTTGACCGATGTGACTGCGGAAATGGCGGTGATGCGCGAGGAAACCTTCGGCCCCGTCATTCCGGTGACGGTGTTCGATAGCGTCGACGAGGCGATCGCCCTTGCCAATTCCGGCGAGTTCGGCCTTTCAGCCGCCGTTGTGGCGGCAACGGCTGCCGAAGCGGAAGCGGTGGCCGTGCACCTGAAGGCCGGGGCGGTTTCCATCAACGACGGATCCCTGACGGCTCTGGTGTGGGATGCCGAGAAGAACAGTTTCGGCGCTTCCGGCATGGGGCCGTCGCGTATGGGCGATAGCGGGCTGTTGCGCTTTTTCCGCCATCAGGCGTTGCTGCGGCAGACTGGAACGCCGCTGCCCCTTGCGGCCTATGCCGAGGATTCCGGCCGCTGACCGGAACCTGACGGATACGGGGCAGGATCCTGTGCGGAGGAGCCCCACCCCCATCGGGGGTGGGGCGATCCGGTCAGAGGTTGCGCACTTCCTCGATCACTTCTTCCACCGGCCGCTCGTCGGCGACCAGTTCGTCCATCGCCTGGGTCATGCCGCGCATGATGCGCGCCACATAGGCCTTGGTGGCGACGCCGCGTTCATAGGCACCTTCGGCATCAGGAACGAAATTCTCGACATCTTCGCGGCGCACCAGCTGGCGGGCGTCGAGAAGCCGTTCCACGGTGTCGAGCCGCTGACGCAGCACCGATACTTCGGCGGCCAGCGCCATGGTGGTCGAGGTCAGCAGGTCGAGCGCCTGATCGTCGAAATATTCCGGGCGCTTGCCCTTGGCGCGCTTGGGGGCGCTGGCGATCCAGTCGATTCCGTCGTTGGTCTGGTCGGTGGTCATTGCGGTCTCCATGCGCCATAGGCGTTCCATACCGGCGCGCGGCCGTGATCCTCGCCGGCGGCGCCTTGCTCGGCCTTGGGGAAGATTTTCTCGTCGACGATGGCGACAACGCCGGTTTCAAACTGCGATTCGCGCGGGAAGCCGGTGTCTTCCATGATCTTCGGAATATCGAGGTCGTGCATCACCGACCAGAACGGCTCGTTGTTGTTATAGGCGTCCCAGTCGCGGATGAACTGCTCGTAGAGCGGCATGTCTTCGGTGTATTGCGGCTGCTCGACATGCAGCATCAGCCCGCCCGGCGCCAGCACCCGATAGGCCTGCTTCAGGATCTTCGGCAGGGCGCTCGTTGACAGTTCGTGCAGGAACATGGTGGTCTGCACCCAGTCGAAATGCCCTTCGGGAAACCGAGACAGATCCTCGGCGTTCATCTGGATGAAGGTGAGGTTCTTCGCCCCCAGCGACTGGGCGCGGGCATGGGCATACCGCAGCGATGCGCCAGCGGTATCGATGGCGATCACCTCGGCATCAGGGAAGGCCAGCGCGATCGGAACCACATTGTGGCCGATGGTGCACCCCAGATCGAGGATGCGCCGGGGCTTCCAGCCGGGTTTCTGCTGCTTGGCCCATTCGGCAATGGCGACACCGCCGCCATCCGACAGGGCGCCGACCATGCCGGCCGTCGTTGCGAAAAAGCCGCTGTCGTAGTTGGCGCCGGTGGAAATGTCGCCGGGGCGTTCCTCGCCATGATAGCTGCCGGGCATGCAGTGAATGTCGTTCACAGCCTGATAGCGCGGAATCTCGACGCTGGGGTCGAGCTGCAGGGTGGCGCGCCCCTCGTTGAACTGACGTGCCCTGGCGTCCAGCTCGTCGAGCTGGCGGAGCGCAATCTGCCGGCCGTTGTGCTGGCGCATTTCCATCGAGTTGCGCTTCATCGCCGACCAGAAGCGGTGCCACGGATCCTTGTTCATGGCGAGCCGCACTTCGGTGCGGGTTTCGGGCGGACGGCCATGTTCACGGATGAAGGCCGGAACCACCCGCTTGTCGTAGACGCGCTTGTTGCCGGCGCTCAGCCTCACGGCCAGATAATTGTTGAAGTTGGCAAGAAAATCATAGCGTGCCGCTTCATCGTGGCTGGCCTTGGGGAACACCCCGTGGCCCTGCACCGCCGTATAGGGCGGTGGAACCTTGTGCTTCATATCAGCCTCTCCTTGATCAGATGGGTGATGGTGGCTTCCTGAACCCTTTGGAAATGGTCGCGATCGGGAATGGTGATCCCGCCGTTGCTGATCAGGCTGTCGGCGGGTTGGATATGGCCGGCATAGGTGGCGGCAAACAGTTCGAGGCGCTGGCGGGCCAGCTGGTTCAGCATGCCGGGCTTGCGACGCTGTGCGCGCAGGGCTGCAAGGTCGATGTCAGCAAAGGCGGTGAAGGTTTCGCCGGCGTTCGATTCGGCAATCACCCGGCCCTTGAAATCGACCACCTGCGAATTGCCGTCGGCCGAAGCCAGCGGCATGGTGGTGCCCGCGATTCCGGCGGTGTTGGCAGAAACCACATAGGCGATGTTTTCGAACGCCCGGGCGCGGCGGGCGATCGCCTTGGGGGTGGCAAGCGGCGAGCCGATTTCCGACGACGAATGCACGAAGATTTCGGCGCCGCGCAGGGCGTGGGCGCGGGCGATTTCGGGGTAGAGGATTTCTTCCGAGGCGATGGCCGCCAGATTGCCGATTTCTGTGCGGGCCACCGGGAACACGCCGTCCAGCCCATAGATATCCAGATATTTCGACCACACGTCATGCGGCGTTGGCGCAAACATCGAGTTGAGCCGCCGGTAGCGCAGCACCACCTCGCCCGAGGGGGCGACCACGAAGCTGGTCTGGAAATAGAGGCCGGGAAAATGGCGGTCGCGTTCATAGGCGTTGCCGGCCAGAAAGAGGTTCTGCTGGGAAGCGACTGCGCCCAAAGCCTCATATTCGGGGCCGTCGATGTCGATGGCGGCCTTTTCGGCGAAATCAGCAATCGAGATACGGCCAGGATAGCTGGTGAACAGATATTCCGGAAGCACCGCAAGCCGAACTTTCGAGCCCGTATATTGGGTGACGAAGATCGCCGAGGCGCGCAGCTTGCGGCCCATGTCGGCGATGGCGGCCAGCATCTGCGCCGAAGCGGCGGCACGGTCGGCGGCCTGTTCGACCGAGCGCGCCGCCAGTTGCAGGGCGATCGCCGCGTAGGAGGCGGGGGTGTCCGTCATCGCCTAGAGCCCCAATACGCCGGGGTTCATGCGGTGCTGCGGGTCGACGGCGGTTTTCATCGCCTGCACCAGCTTCCAGCCATCAGCCCCCAGGCGTTGCTGCAGCGGGTAGGCGCGGCCGATCTGCATGTGCATGCCGCCCATCCGTCCGAAGATGGCGATGATCTCGGAGCGCAGCTGTTCGACCAGTGCGCGGGCCGGCGGGTTCACCGGGAAGCGGGTGAGCTTGGCGAGGTGCGCCGGTTCGACCGCGTTTTCGTGCAGCAGATCATAGGCATCGGGCCAGAAGAACACGGGTTCGATCAGGAAGCCGGTGCTGCCGACAGCAACGAACATATAGCCGGCGCCCACGTTCAGCCGCTCCATCTCGGGGGCGTTGGCAGCGTAAAGGGCGATGATCGACTGGATGGTTTCCAGCGCCCGCGAATGGTTGACGATGCCATGCACCGGCACCCAGCGCTCGCCCGATGGCCCCAGCATCGAGTTCACTGGCGGGAAGGGGTTGGCGCGCAGAATCTTGGGGATGGTGTTTTCCACCTCGCGCCCGCCATTGGCGGCAACGATGGCGCGGATGGCGGCAAGATCGGCATCGGCAGCGGCCTGGATGCGGCCTTCGCAGATGGTGTGGATCGAGAAGCGCGCATCATCGAGGAACGAGCGCCCGGCCGCCACCACCCTGGCGCCTTCCTTCAGGCCCTTCCAGAAGCCGCCCTGCGCCTTCATCATCCCGACCAGTGCCTTGGCGTCGCTGGTGAGGCTGTCGCGTTTCATGCGCTGGGCCTGGAGGAAAGGGTCGAAGCCGAAGCATTCGCTGGCAAGGCGGCGGCGGGCGATTTCGCTGACCGAAGCGGCAAAGCCGGCCGGCGTTTCGAAGGCGAAGCTGCCATAGGCGAAGGCGGCGGCCTCGTACTCAAGCGGCAGGGTGACGCGCGCCTTGATGCCATAGGCCCCGCAATCGCTGGCGAACAGGCCGGTAAGATCGGGCCCGAACGGGCGAACGACCTTCGGCCCGGTGGTCAGAAGGGTGCCATCGGCCAGCACCACGTCGAACGATACGGCGCTTTGCGACATGGTGCCGCGATTGCCCCCCCAGAACAGCCCGTTCTGGCTGACTCCGCCGCCAACGGTCGCCTTGATGCCCGAAAGCGTGCCCCAGAGCGGGGTGCGCAGGCCACGTGGATGCAGCGCCGCATAAAGATCGGCCCAGGTGCAGCCGGCCTCCACCGTGACCAGCATGTCGGCTTCGTTGATCGTCACCACACGGTTGAGGCCGCTCATGTCGATGGCGAGCGCCCCGTCCTCGTCGGGCAGATAGCCCGAGGTATAGCTCATGCCGCCGCCGCGGGCGACGACGGCCTGCCCGGCGGCATGGGCGCGGGCGACCGTCTCGCACAGTTGTTCTACGGTTTCCGGCCGGGCGATGACGGCGGGCGCATGGCCGCGGCTGAATACGTCCTGCCCGAACAGGGCGAGTTGGCTGGCAGCGGTAGTCGTGGGTGCAGGGTCAGGCATGGTCGGGTTCCGGGAGAATGTCGGGTTGTGCGGGTTGCTGGGCCTCCAGTCGCGGGTAGCGGCCAAGGCTGAGGAGCAGCAGGCCACCGGCGAAGAACAGGATCATCGCCGTGGTGAGCGCCAGATCGTAATTGCCGGTGCGGTCACGCGCCAAGCCATAGAGGATGGGCGAGATGGCAGAGCCAATTCCGAACGGCAGGTAGAGCATGCCGTAGATCTGCCCGTAATTGGCCATTCCGAAATATTTGGCGGTGAGGAAGGCGATCACGTCGCTTTCGGCACCGGCGGCAAAGCCCAGCAGCAGCCCGCCGATCATCACCATGGCAAGCGACTGGCTGGTACCCATCAGCATCAGGCAGGCGGCAGCGGGCAGCAGCATGGCGGGGAAGGCGACACCGGGTGCCCAGAAGCGATCGAACGCCGCCCCGACGATCAGCCGCCCCGACAGGATGCCGATTGCCACCACGCCAAGCACGCTTGCCGCCACTTCCGGGCCAAAGCCATGCATTCCGACGATCTGGGCAATGTGGATGTGGGCGCCGCCATAGGCGGTGGCGATGATGAAGATCGCGATCCACAGAGTCCAGAAATGGCGGCCACGAAGTGCTGTCGCAAGCGAGACCCCGACCAGCGCGCCGCTGGCGTCGGCTACTCCGGCCGGGCGTTCCTCGGGGCGCGGTTCCCGAAACCACAGCAGGCCAAGCGGCAGGGCGATCAGCAACGGAAACAGGGCCGCCACGGGAAAGGCCGAGCGCCAGCCCCAGGCGGCGATCGCCCGCGTCACCACCTGCGGCACCACGAGGGCCGCCAGGCTAGTGCCCAGAAGCATGATGGCAAGGGCAAGGCCGCGGTGACGGTTGAACCACATCGAGACCGCCCGGCTCCAGGTGACGGGAGTGGAGCCGATGCCGATGACGCCGATGACCGCCCAGATCGCCCACCAGGCATTGAGGGTGGGCGGGATCAGCCATACGGCGGCAAAGGTGATGGCAAACGCCGCAACCGAGATGAGGGCGACCGGACGCACACCATGGCGGTCGGCCAGCCGCCCGACCGTGGGGGCAAGCAGAGCGGCGATCACTCCGAAAATGGTGATCGCGGCGCTGATTTCGGCAAAATCCCAGCCCAGTTCGGCATGAATGGGCCCCATCACCAGCGGAACGACGTTGAAGGGAATGGGAGACGCGCCGCAGGCCACGCCGATCATGGCGGCCACCAGCGGTTTTGTGCCGCGACGGAATTCCGAAACCGGCTTGTCGGTGGCGGCTGTCATCAGCAGGAATTCCGGCGCGTGGCAGGGGCTGGCGCTGCCGGCATAGATGTGCGCATGACTGATCCTCTCCCGCCTTGTGTCGGACTTGCGTCGGATTTGTCCGGACAAGTTTCAGGCTTTTCTGTCAGTGTCAAGGGGCAGGTGCCAGGTGAGGGTGCGTAAAATTGTCTCTTGACGATTGAAATTTGTCCGGACAAATCAGGAGGCATGACCCGAGTACCTGAAAGCGATGTCGCCGGGCGACTGACCAGCCTGTTGTTTGTGCCCGGATCGCGGCCGGAACGAATCGGCAAGGCGCTTGCCAGCGATGCCGATATCGTGTGCATCGATCTCGAGGATGCCGTCCCCGCCGAGGGCAAGGATGCAGCGCGGCAGGCGGCCATTGCCGCCATTGCCCCGCGCATCGCCATCCGCATCAACGGGGTGGCGACGCGCGCCGGCCTTGCCGATCTGCTGGCGCTGGCTGCGGCCCCCGCCCTGCCTGATCTGATCTTCGTTCCGATGGTCGAATCACCCGAGGAGATCCGCATAGCGCGCGCAGTGCTGGGCGAAGGGGCGCGGTTCGTTCCGCTTGTTGAGACTCCGGCGGCGCTTGCTGCTGCAGCGGCCATTGCCGCGGCCCCGGGCGTTGCGGCGATGATGTTCGGCGGCGGTGATTTCTCGGCCAGTCTCGGGGTGGCGCTGGCGTGGGAGCCATTGCTGGTGGCGCGCGCGCAGTTCATTCTGGCGACGGCCGTCGCCGGGGTGCCGGCCATCGACGTGCCGTTCATCGCCATGGACGACGAGGCGGGCCTTGCCGAGGAATCGCGCAAGGCGCGGATGCTTGGCTTTCAGGCCAAGGCGGCCATTCACCCCGCCCAGCTGGCGGCGATTCATGCCGCCATGCGGCCCGGTGAAGCCGAGGTGGCGGAAGCGCGCGAGGCGCTGGCCGCCTATCAGGCGTCGGCGGGCGGTGCGGTGCGCTTTCGCGGGCGCATGCTGGAGGCCCCGGTTGTGAAACGTTACGCCGCCATCGTGGCGATGGCGGATAAGGGACAGGAGAAAAACAATGCGTGAAGGTGCAGTAGAAGTGGCCCCGGGCCGCTTCCGGGAATCGTTTGGCCGCTATTTCGAGGATTTCGTCGTCGGGCACATCTATGAGCACCGCCCGGGACGGACCATCACCGATACCGACAATGTGTGGTTCACGCTGCTGACCATGAACACCCACCCGGCGCATTTCGATTATGAATTTGCCAAGAAGACCGAGTTCGGCAAGCCGCTGGTGGCCTCGCCGCTGACGGTTGCCATCATGGTGGGGATGAGCGTCAGCGATCTCAGCCAGAAGTCGGTCGCCAATCTCGGCTGGGATGAAATCAAGCTCACCCACCCGCTGTTTCCCGGCGACACGCTGTATGCCGAATCGGAAGTGCTGGAAAAGCGCGAATCGTCGTCGCGTCCCGAACAGGGTATCGTCACGGTGCGCACCACCGGCAAGAACCAGAACGGCGATGTGGTGTGCACCTTCAAGCGCACCATGCTGATCTGGAAGCGCGGCTTCGGCAACACGGGTGACTGATAATGGCAAGGATCACGCCTGAAGAAGAAGCCGCCCTTCTCGATTCCATCCAGAAATGGGTCGACAAGGAGGTGCGCCCGGTCGTCATGCAGCACGACCATGCCGACACCTGGCCCGCCGAACTGGTGGCGCAGATGACGGAAATGGGCCTGTTCGGCGCCACCATTGGCGAGGAATATGGCGGCCTTGGCCTTCCGGCCACCACCTATGCCAAGATCATCGCCTTGATGTCGTCGTACTGGATGGCGCTTACCGGCATCCTCAACTCGCACCTCATCATGGCAGCGGCGGTCGAACGCTTCGGAACCGACGAACAGAAGCGCGAATGGCTGCCGAAGTTCGCCAGCGGCGAGATTCGCGGCGGACTTGGCCTTACCGAGCCCAACGCCGGCACCGATCTTCAGGCGATCCGCACCGTGGCGGTGCGTGACGGCGACGAGTATGTGGTGAACGGCACCAAGACGTGGATCACCAACGGCATCCACGGTTCCTGCTTTGCCCTGATGGTGAAGACCGACCCGCGGGCCGAGCCGCGCTACAAGGGCATGAGCATGCTCATCGCCCCCAAGGGGCCGGGCTTCACCGTTTCCAAGAAGTTCGACAAGCTGGGCTACAAGGCCATCGATTCGACCGAGCTGGTGTTCGACAACTACCGGGTGCCGGCGAAGAACCTGATCGGCGGCGTGGAAGGGCAGGGCTTCTTTCAGGCGACCGGCGGGCTGGAGCTGGGCCGCATCAACGTGGCGGCACGCGGTGTCGGCCTGGCCGAGGGGGCGCTGCGGCTGGCAACGGAATATGCCCAGCTGCGACACACCATGGGCAAACCGATCTGTGAGCATCAGGCGATCCAGCTGAAGCTGGGCGAGATGGTGACACGGGCGCGGGCCGCACGGCTCCTCACCTTCGATGCGGCCGCTGCCTATGATCGTGGCGAACGCTGCGACATGGAAGCGGGCATGGCCAAGTATTTCGCTTCGGAAGCGGCGGTGAAGAACTCCGACGAGGCGATGCGCATCTTCGGCGGCTATGCCTATTCGAAAGAATATGAGATCGAGCGTTTCTATCGGGATGCCATGCTGATGTGCATTGGTGAAGGCACCAACGAGATGCAGCGCATGATCATCTCGAAGCAGTGGGTGAAGCGGAACCCGGCATGACCGATTCACCCGCCTTTCGCCTGCCGCTCGCCGGCTATCGCATCCTGTCGTCGGAGCAATATGGCGCCGGGCCCTATGGCTCGATGTTCCTTGCCCAGCTTGGCGCCGAAGTGATCAAGATCGAGCCGCCCAGGGGTGGCGATTCGGCGCGGGCAACCGGGCCGTTCTTCACCGGCGACAACGACAGCCTGTTTTACCAGACGTTCAACCTCAACAAGCGGTCGCTCACGCTCGATCTGCGCGCGGATGCCGGACGCGAGGTGCTGCACCGCCTGGTGAAGACAGCGCATGCCGTCACCAACAATGCCCGGGGCGACCTGCCGGCGAAGCTGGGCCTTGATTATGCAGCGCTTGGCAAGGTGAACAAGGCGATCGTCTGCGTTCATGCTTCGGCCTATGGCCGCGATGGCGAACGGGCGTCGTGGCCGGGCTATGATTATCTGATGCAGGCCGAGGCCGGCTTCATGGCGATGACCGGCGAGCCGAACGATCCGCCCACCCGCTTCGGCCTGTCGATGGTCGATTTCATGACCGGCTCGATGCTGGCGACGGCAACCCTTGCAGCGCTGATCGACGCCAGGGCGAGTGGCGTCGGGCGCGACTTCGACCTGTCGCTTCTCGATGCGGCGCTGCACCAGACCAGCTACCCCGCCACCTATTATCTGAACCGTGGCGTCGAAACCGATCGCACGCCGCGCTCGGCCCACCCCTATGTGACCCCGTCGCAGACCTTCCGCACTGCCGATGGCTGGGTGTTCGTGATGGCGCAGCTTCCGAAATTCTGGGCGCTGCTCGTCGATGCCATTGGCGCCGCGCACCTGAAAGACGACGCGCGCTTTGCCACGGTGCCGTCGCGGCTTTCACATCGTGACGAGCTGACGGCGGCGCTTGACGCCATCTTCATGCAGCAACCGACGCAGCACTGGCTGGATGTGCTGGGCGGCGTCGTGCCGGTGGCGCCGGTCTATGGGCTGGGGCAGGCGCTCGATAACCCCAAGGTGGCGTCGATGCTCGACCGGGTTTCCCACCCCGACATTCCCGAGGGGATGCGGGTGCTTGCCAACCCGATCCGGGTGGAAGGAATGCGGTTGCCCAATCGCGCCGCCCCCAAGCTGGGTGCCGATACCGACGCACTGCTGGCCGAGGCCGGTTACAGCACCACCGAGATCGCCGCGCTGCGCGCCGACGGAACGGTCTGAGAGCGGCGATGGGCAAGCTGACGGGCATTACCGTTGTCGACCTGTCGCAGTTCCTGCCGGGGCCGATGATGACGACGATGATGGCCGATCAGGGGGCCGAGGTCATCAAGGTGGAGCCTCTGGCCGGTGACCCGGCCCGCGCCATGGAGCCGTTCGAGGGCGGGCAGTCGGTGTGGTTTCGCAACCTCAATCGCGGCAAGCTGAGCGTTGCGCTCGACCTGAAGAGCGATTCCGGCCGCGAGGCGCTGTGGAAGCTGCTGGAGGGCGCAGATGTGCTGGTCGAGGGGTTTCGCCCCGGTGTCGTCGAGCGGCTGGGCTTTGGCTATCAGGCGGTCTCGGAGCGATTCCCGCGGATCGTCTATTGTTCGATCAGTGCGTTCGGGCAAAGCGGCGAGCTGGCGCATCATCCCGCCCATGATCTGGCGGTGCAGGCGCTGACAGGCATGCTGTCGGTGAACGACGGGCCCGATGGCACCCCGGTGGTGCCGGGGGTGCCGGCGGCCGACATGGCTGCCGGGCTGACGGCACTGTCGGCGGTGCTGATGGCGCTTCTGGGCCGCCAGCACAGTGGTCGCGGCGATTATATCGACATCGCCATGTTCGATTCGCTGCTGCCATGGTCGGCCCATATCGCCGGCAGTGCACTGGCGGGGGGTGAGTCGCCACGGTCGGCCAGCCAGCGGTCGCTGGGCGGAGCCGCCTTCTATCAGGTCTATCGCACTGCCGATGGCCGCCATGTGACACTGGGCGGACGCGAACCCAAGTTCGTGCGCAATCTGCTGACTGCCCTTGGCCGCCCCGACCTCATTGCGCTGTCCGAGCGCCCGCCGGGCGAACAGAGCGAGCTGATCGCGTTTCTGGCCTCGGTGTTCGCCGGGAAAACCCGCGACCAGTGGGTGGCGTGGTTTGCCGACAAGGACGTGGCCTTTTCCCCGGTTCTCGATTTCGCCGAGGCCTTTGCGGCAGACCATGTGAAGGCGCGCGGTCTGGTGGTGGAAGGCGGCGGCGGCCACCAGATTGCCCCGGCCATCCGTTTTGCCGGGGAATGCTGGCAGCCCGGACCGGCGCCGGACCTTGGCGATGCCTGAGCCGGGGGTCGCAGCGGCGCGCCGGCCAGGGGCGTCAGGATTCGACTTCGGTATGCATCCGGTAGGCGAACCGGTCGCTGGGGTGGTAGGAATCGGAAATCTCGACGATGCGATTGCTGTCGTCGATGTAGCAGCGCAGGATGCGCAGGCACGGGTTGCGCCGGCTGATTCCAAGCTGTTCCGCGACTACGGAACTGGCGGCCACTGCCATGATATCTTGCGTCACACTTATGATTTTCGCGCCCGAGAGCTGTTCGATCTGGCTGAAGATGGTGTCGGCGCGCACGTCGATCCGTTCGGCGATTCCGGCAAGATCAGGGTGAATGTAGGCGTCAGTCAGCGCAATGGGGTGGCTGTCGCCCAACCGGCAGCGCAGCCCGCGAAAGCGCGGCCATTTGCCGTGGGCATCGGTCACGTCGATCTGGTCAGTGATCGAGCGTGGCAGAGCAAACGCCCCTTCCAGCTTGAAGACATAGCGGCTGTCGCGGGCATATTGCAGAATCTCGGCGACGTTCGACAGCGGCTGGTGCAGCACCACGGTGCCCGATCCGCGGCGGCGCTGGATGCGGCCCTCGTTCTGCAGCACCCGCAGCGCCTCGCGCACCGTGAAGCGGCTGACTCCGTAAGTCTGGCACAGCGCGCTTTCCGTCGGAAACCCATCGAGTGGCAGCCGCCCGTCGACGATCTGGGCACGCAGGTCGTCGGCAAGCGCAATGTAACGCGGTTTGCGAACAGCAGAGGGGGTCTGGTTGGGAGGCACGACGGCCATGAGGTCTGTTCTCCTTGTGAAACCGGTGCATGCCGGAGGGGTCTCTCGTGACCGGTCTTAGCCTAACCGAACGGCTTGCACAGCACCTGATGCGACCCGTCGTCGCAGAAGTAACCAGCGCAGCCCGCCTCCACCTCCTCGATTGGGCGGGGTGCGTGGCCGGGGCGCTGACGTCTCCGGTGGCGGCGCCGGTGCGCGGTATGGAAGGCCCGGCGGCGTTGCGCGCCGGCTGGCTGGGCAATGTGCTGGAGATGGACGATGTGCACCGCTCGTCGATCCTGCACCCCGGCCCGGTGATCTGGCCGGTGGCGCTGGCGGGCGAGGCCACCGACATGCCGACGCTGCTGGTAGCGGCCGTCTGCGGCTACGAGGCCACCATCAGCATCGGCGCCACCTTCGACCAGCATCATTATGCCCACTGGTACAACAGCGCCACTGCCGGGGTGTTCGGGGCAGCCACCACGGCCGCGCGGCTGGCAGGCGGGGATGCCGCAACCATGGTTTCGGCGCTGGGCCTTTCCGGATCGGTGGCGGGCGGCCTGTGGCGGATGCGTCACGAGCCGGTGACCGCCAAGCAGTGGCAGATCGCCCATGCCGTTGCCACCGGCCGACACGCCGCTGACAGCGCCCGGCAGGGAATCACCGGCCCGCGCTTCATTCTGGAGGGAGAGCAGGGCCTGTACCCGGCGATGACTGAGACCCCCAGGCCTATGGAATTGGGCGAAGGCTGGCGGCTGGCCCAGGTGAGCTTCAAGCCATGGGGGGCGTGCCGCCACGCCCATCCGGCGATCGACGCAGCCCTCGAACTGCGGGCGGCGGGCGCGTTTGCAGAAACCGACGGGCCAGTGACGGTTGCCACCTATCGCGACGCCCTTACGTTCTGCGATCGGCCGCACCCGCAAACCGTGCACGAAGCGAAATTCTCGTTACAGCATGCTGTTGCCGTGGTGATGGCGCGCGGCGAACCGCAGCTGGCCGATTTCGAGCCCGACGCCATTTCGGCGCTGGCCGATGTGCGGGCGCGGGTGCGCGTGGTGGAAGACGCCGACATTTCGGCGCGATTCCCGCAGCATTATGGCGCGCGGGTGTCAGCGGCAGGGCATACCGCCGATCTGATCGATACACGGGGCGACCCGGAACGGCCGCTGTCGCGCGACGGCGTGATCGCCAAGGCCCGCACGCTGATGACCTGGGGCGGGGTGGCGGCTGACGCTGACGCCATGATCGCCGCCTGCCTTGAAGGCGACGACCCGGGCGCCGTTGTGGCCGTGCTGGAGCGCTGGCTGTGAGCGCGACCACCGACCTCCTTGATTTCGTGCGGACGCCGCACCGGCTTCCGGACGCCGTGCGTGCCGATACCCTGCGGCTGCTGGCTGATACGCTGGCCGTGGGGGCTGCCGGGGCCACGGCGCCGGGTGGGGCAGCGGCGGCCAGCGCCGCCCGCCAGTGGGGCAGCGGCAACGACAGCCGGCTGATCGGCGAGGATTCCCGGCTGCCAGCGGCAGGCGCGGCGTTCGTCAATGGCTTTCGCATCCATTGCCTGGAATGGGATGCCGTGCATGAGCCGGCCGTGGTGCATGCGCTTTCCACCGTCACGGCGGCGCTGGGGGCCGCTATCGACCGGATGGGTGGCGCCGACCCTGAGGAGGCGCTGACGGCACTGGCTGTGGGGGTGGATGTGGCCTGCGGCATGGGGCTGGCGGCTGATTCGCCGCTGTCGTTCTTCCGCCCGGCCACCGCCGGGCTGCTGGGGGCGGCAATGGCGGTGGCGCGCATCGAACGGCTGGAGCCTTTGGCCGATGTGCTGGGGCTTGCCTACAGTTTCTGTGCCGGCACCATGCAGGCGCATGTCGAAGGCTCGATCACCCTGCCGGTGCAGATCGCCAATGCCGCCCGGGCCGCCGTTACCGCCGTTGATCTGGTGCGCGCCGGGTTCACTGCCCCCCACGATGTGCTGGAAGGGCCGTTCGGCTATTTCCGGCTGTTCGATCAGGGAGATCTGCGCCGCTATAGCGATACTGTGGGGAAGGTGTGGCGGATCAGCGAGATCAGCACCAAGCCTTTCCCCTCGGGGCGGGCCAGCCATGCGACGCTGTCGGCGCTGGCGCCGTTCCGCGGCCGTGACGTACGCCGCATCGAGGCGTTCGTTCCGCCGCTGATCGCCCGGCTGGTGAGCAGGCCGCTACGCCCCGACATGACGCCCGCCTATGCGCGGCTGTGCCTGCCGTTCCTGTCGGTGCTGATGCTGGAAGATGGCCGTATCGACCCGCGCCGCTTTACCGCCGCCACATTTGCAGACCACGGCGTTGCCGAACGCGCCGCCCGGCTGACGGTGACGGTTGACGACAACCCCGACCCGAACGCCCTGTCCCCGCAGCGCCTGCGCATCGACGGCGAAGACATCTTCATTCCTCACACGCTGGGCAGCCCCGAAGCGCCGCAATCGACGCTGCAGGCCGCCGCCAAGCGTGACCTCGCCCGCGAACTGGCGCCTACCGGGGCTGACCCGCGCCTGTTCGATTCCCCCCTTGCCTGTTTCACGGAGCCAGCATGACCTTCCCCACCTATTTCGAAGCCCTCGACGCCCGCCAGATGCTTGAGGATTATCCCGTCGGCGACGCCTTCGTGCAGCGCTATACCGGCATGAGCCGCGACGAGCTTCGCAACCTTCAGAACCTTCAGTTCCTGAAGCTGATGAAACGTGGCTGGGAAATCCCCTTCTATCAGCGTCTGTGGGGGGCCAAGGGGATCGAGCCGGGCGATATTCGCAGCCTCGATGATATCGTCAAGCTGCCGGTCTATGACAAATCCGACCTGATGGCGTCGATCGCCGCCCACCCGCCCTTTGGCGATTTTGCCGGCATGGGCACCAGCCCTGATCGTTCGCCCGTTATCTTCCACACCACCTCGGGAACCACCGGGCGGCCGCAGGCGCTGCTGTTCGGCCCCAAGGGCCGCGAGGTGTGCAACCTGATGGTGGGGCGGATGTACCGCTGGCAGGGCCTGAAGCCCGACGACATCGTGCAATCGGTCTATGGCCACGGCATGATCAACGGCGGCCACTATATCCGCGAAGCCGTCACCCATTTCACCAACTCGGTGTTCCTGTCGGCGGGCACCGGCATCGAAACCCGTTCGGCCCAGCAGGTGCAGCTGATGGCGGATTTCGGTGTCACCGTGCTGGTGGGGTTCGTTGATTATATCCGTAAACTGGGCACGGTGGCGCGCGATGCCGGACTGCTCGACAAGCTGAACATCCGCATGATCTTCGGGCACCTCGGCACCGAAGACCGCGCCTCGACGGAAGCCGCCTGGGGCGGCGCCAAGGCGTTCGACTGGTATGGGGTGGGCGATACCGGCACCATCGCCGGCGAAGGGCCGGAACGTGATGGCCTGTATGTGTGGGAGGATGCCCAGTATCTGGAGCTGCTCGACGTTGACAGCGGTGCGGCAGTGGCGCCGGGAGAGACCGGCGACATGGTGGTGACCTGCCTGTTCAAGGACGATATCGCACCCTGTATCCGCTTCAACACCCACGACATCACCCACGAGCTGACCGGAACCAATTCCACCGGCATGGCCTTCAAGCGGATCGCCGGCTTCAAGGGCCGTTCCGACAACATGGTGAAGCTGCGCGGCATCAACCTGTTCCCCCACGCCATTGGCGCCATCATTGAAAACCGCCCCGACCTGACCGGCGAATATGTGTGCAAGGTGACGCGCGACCCGGCAACCCAGCGCGACGACATGCTGGTGATTCTGGAAAGCCGTGGCGGTACCGATGTCGAGGCGCTGTCCAAACTGCTGCGACAGGGGCTGGGCGTCGAGGTAGACGTGCAGCTGGTCGAGCCGACGGCGACGGCGCCGCTCACCCAGATCGATGTGCGCCAGAAGCCCATCCGCCTGATCGACGAGCGCAAGCTTTGAGCGACGCCTTCAACGCCTTTACCGCCCATGATCCGGCGGCAACCGGCGGGACAGGACCGCTCGCCGGTCTGACGGCGGGCATCAAGGACAATATCGCTGTCAGAGGCCTGAAATGGACGGCGGGGCTGGCGATGTTCGGCGACCGTGTTGCAACGGCCGACGCCACGGTGGTGGCGCGGTTGCGTTCTGCAGGGGCGGCGATCATCGGCACCCTGAACATGAACGAGGCGGCGCTGGGGGCCGATACCGACAATCCGTGGTTCGGCCGCACCCTGAACCCCCATGGCGACAATCGCACCGCGGGCGGATCATCAGGCGGCAGTGGTGCGGCGGTGGCGGGCGGGCTTTGCGATTTCGCGCTGGGCACCGATACGCTGGGGTCGGTGCGGATTCCCGCCAGTTATTGCGGGGTGTTCGGCCTGAAACCCACCAATGGCGCCCTGCCCGACGACGGGCTTGAGCCGATGCACCGCGGCTTTGACGTGATCGGCCCGCTGGCCCGCGACCTCGATGTGCTGGAACGGGTGTGGCAGGTGCTGCGCGGCTCGCCAGCGGTGGCCAAGGCGCAGCCGGCGCGCCCGGCGCGGCTGCTGACTCTGGCCGGCCTTGGCGGTGTAACCTGCGAGCCGGCGGTGCTGGCGGCATACGAGGGCCTGCGCGCCCGGCTGCCGATCAGCGGCGAACTGACTTTGCCGCAACTGAAGCCGGTGCGCTTTGCCGCCTTCGTGGAGGCGGCGCGCGAGCTGGGGCGGCACCTGGGTTCGGCGCGGCAGGGCAAGGGCGTTTCCGAAGGGCTGCGCTGGCTTCTCGATTATGCCGACGCCGCCGAGGCCAACCCGGCGCTGCTGGCCGAGGTGCGCCAGACCCTGCGCACGGCTCTGGGCGACGACGGGGTGCTGCTGGTGCCGACCACGCCGCAGGTGGCGTTTGCCTTCGGGGGGCGCGCGCCTGCCAATCAGGCGGATTTTACCGGAATCGCCAATATCGCCGGGCTTCCGGCCTTGTCGTTGCCTGCGGGCAGCGATGATAACGGCATGCCAGTGGGCATGCAGCTGATCGGTCCGCCAGAAAGCGAAGACCGGCTGATCGGCCTTGCACGCGGCCTATTCTAACCGACCGAAGGGAGAGACAATGCGTATCATCGTTCTGTTCAACCTGAAGCCGGGCGTTGACCCGGCCGAATACGAAGCCTGGGCGCGTGGCACCGACATTCCGAGTGTCAATGCCCTTGCCTCGGTTGAGGGCTACACCGTCCATCGCGCCACCGGCCTGTTCGCAAGCGATGCGCCTTCCCCCTACCAGTATATCGAGGTGATCGACGTGCCGGAGATGGATCCGTTCGTTGCCGACATCAGCACCCCGCAGTTCCAGCAGGTGGTGAGCGACCTGCAACGTTTTGCCGACAACCCGCACTTCATCGTCACCGAGGCTCTGTGATGGGGCGCTTTGCCGGAAAAACCATCATCGTCACCGGGTCGGGGCGGGCAAGGGGGCTGGGCGAGGCGATCCTCCACCGCTTTGCCAGTGAAGGCGCCAACTGCGTGGTTTCTGACCGGGAAATCACCGCCGAAGCCGAAGCGATTGCCGAAAGCCTGCGCGGCCATGGGGTGAAGGTGGCGACCATCGCCTGCGATGTCGCCGACGCTGCCCAATGCGGCCTGCTGGTCGAACAGGCCGTGGCGGCCTTCGGGCGGCTCGATGTGTTCGTGAACAACGCCGGGATCGGGTTCATGATGAAGCCGCTGCTGGAGGTGGACCCGGCCGACTGGGCGAAGGTGATAGCGGTGAACCTGTCGGGCGCCTTTTACGGCACCCAGGCGGCGGCGCGGGCGATGATTGCCGGTGGCCGCGGCGGACGGATCATCAACATCGCCAGCCAGGCGGCGAAATCAGGGTTTCCGCATCTGCCCGCCTATGTCAGCTCGAAGCATGGCATGGTGGGTCTGACGCGCGCCAGCGCCATCGAGCTGGGGGCGCACGGCATTACCGTGAACGCCGTCTGCCCCAACCATGTGACGACCGGGCTCGGGGCCGAACAGAACGCCTATTTCTCGAAGCTGCGCGGTTTTGCCTCGGTCGAGGCGTATCTGGCCGACATGGCGGCGCGCAACCCGATGGGGCGCCCCGGCCTTGCCAGCGATACCGCGGCGGCCTGTGCCTGGCTGGCGAGCGATGATGCCTTTTATGTGACCGGCGAGGCGTTGAACGTCTCGGGCGGAGAGGAGATGCACTGATGCGCGAAGAACGGATCGACTGGCCCGACCGGGCCCGGATGGCGTTGTCGATCGTTGTCAACGTCGAGGAAGGCTCGGAGATGACGGTGGCGCGCGGCGACCGCGGCATGGAGCCGGTGGACGAGCTGGGCATTCACATCCGCTCGCCCATCCGCAACTACGGCAACGAGAGCAATTATCTCTATGGCCTGAAGGCAGGTGCTCCGCGGGTGGTGAAGCTGCTGCGCGACTATGGCATGCCGGCCAGCTGGACGGTGGCGGCGCTCAGCCTTGAAAACCACCCCGAGGTGGCGCAGGCCATCCGCGATCTGGGGCATGAAGCGGTCAGCCACGGCTGGCGCTGGGTGCACCAGTTCAAGATGGACGAGGCAGCCGAGCGCGCCTTCATCGCCAGGGCAGTTGAATCGATCGAGAAGACCACCGGCACAAGGCCCTATGGCTGGCTCAGCCGCTATTTCCATACCGACAATACCCGCCGCCTGCTGATCGAGGCCGGCTTTGAATATCACATGGATGACTATTCCGGTGATGTGCCCTTCTGGGACCGCACCACCGTGCCGGGCAAGCCCATCGTCATCGTGCCCTACCAGCTTGACAGCAACGACATGAAGATGTGGACCGACCCCGCCTATACCCCGGCCAACTGGTTGGATTATGCGCGGCGCTGTTTCGACCAGCTCTATCGCGAGGGGGAACAGGGCAACCCCAAGATGATGTCGCTGGGGCTGCACCTACGCATCATCGGCCGGCCCGGCCGCATCTGGGCGTTTGAAGAATTCCTGCGGCATGTGCAGGCCCATGACGGTGTATGGGTGGCAACCCGCCGCGACATCGCCGCCCATCTGCGCAAGGTTGACCCGGCATGAGCCTGTCGCTGACCATCGAAGGGGCAGTTGCCACCTTGAAGATCGATCGCGCTGCCAAGCGCAACGCCTTCACCCAGGCGATGTGGGAGCAGCTGCCCAGGCTTGTCGATCAGGCGATGGCGGACCCGGCCGTGCGGGTGCTGGTGTTGCGGGCTGCCGAACCGGGGGCCTTTTCCGCCGGTGCCGACATCAGCGAGTTCGCCTCAGGCGTGCAGGACCCGCAGTGGCGCACCGCCAATCAGGCGGCCATCGCCCGGGCGATGGAAACGCTTTCGGCGGCCCCCAAGCCGACCATCGCCTTCATCGCGGGCGATTGCGTGGGTGGCGGCTGCGGGCTGGCGCTGGCCTGCGACCTGCGGATAGCGACCGATGCCGCCCGCTTTGGAATCACCCCGGCCAAGCTGGGGCTGGTCTACTCGTTGCACGATACCCGACTTCTGGTGAACCTGGTGGGGCCGTCGCAGGCCAAACGCATCCTGTTCACCGCACAGCTGCTCGACGTGGCCGAGGCGCACCGTATCGGCCTTGTCGATGTGCGGGATGAAACGCCCGATGCGCTGATCGCCAGCCTTGCCGAGGCGTCGCCCCACACCGCGCGCGAAGCCAAGGCGATGGTACGGCGCATCCTCGATGGCCAGACAGCCGACGACGCGACAACCCGCGCCCTGTTCGCCGGCGCCTTCGATCTCCCGGATTTCGCCGAGGGCGTCGCCGCCTTCCTGCAGAAGCGCAAGGCAAAATTCTGATGGCGTTGACCCACGGGGCGATTGCCGGGGGGCTGGTCACCACCCCCGATCTCGAATCGGCGCTGGCCGATTATCAGGGGCGGCTTGGCCTGAAGCTGCGGGAGCGGGGGCAGGTGTCTGCCTCGTTGGCAGCGGCCTGGGGGGCGCCGGCCGTGGCCGGGGCGGCGATCGCGACCTTGCAGCCATCGAGTGGCGCGTCGTGCGGCATCCGGCTGGTGGAACAGCCCGTGCCCGACGGCTTCCGGCCAGTCACCACCTATGGCTGGGCTGCCTACGAGCTGACGGTGCAGGATGTGTTCGGCTGGCCAGATCGGCTGGTGGGCAGCGGGTTTCAGGTGATCGGCCCACCCAGGGAAATTCCCGGTTTGCCGTATTTCGTCGCCATGCAGGTGTTGGGGCGCGGCCGCGAGATGCTGTACCTGAACGAGGTGCGTTCCGACATGGCCGACACCGACCTGCCCCGTGCTGTCTCGCAAGTGGACCGGATCTTTATCGCCATTCTCGCCACCCCTGACCGGGCCGCCACCATGGACTGGTATGTTCGCCATCTGCGGCTGGAGGAAACCAGCACCTTCACCATTCCCTACACCATGATCCAGCGGGCGTTCGGCCTGCCCGGCGATTATCTGTCCACCATCAGCATGGCCCAGGTGGGGCGGATGCCGATCCTCGAGGTGGATGATTATCCGCCCGCTGCCACGACCCGCCCGACACAGAGTGGCCATCTGCCCCCCGGCAATGCGCTGGTGACTCTGGCGGTCAAAAGCCTCGATTCCATTGGCCTGCCCTTTCTGGCACCGCCGGTGCGGCGCGGCGGCCCCTTCTATTGCGGCCGACGCAGTGCCACCGTTCGCGGGCCGGCGGGCGAATTGCTGGAGCTGGTGGAAATCGGCTGAACGTCCACCTGATCGGCAAGTTTTCGTTGGCGGCGGCCTGCCGGGCGGCTATGCGTGGCGACGTGCGGGCGTGGCGGAACTGGTAGACGCAACGGACTTAAAATCCGTCGGGGCCTGGCCCCATGCCGGTTCGACCCCGGCCGTCCGCACCACACTTTCAGCATCTTCCGCAAGCTGGCGCCTTTCTGACGGCGGTTGGAGTTGCTATGCTGCATCGGGCAACCCCCCCTGCTGGCCCTGACAGCCAATGAATATGGAGCAAAAATGATGGCCATCTCGAAAGCCGCTGTGATTCTGGGCGCCGCTGCCCTGCTGGCAAGCTGTGCCACCGACCCCTATACCGGCGAGCAGCGCATCACCAGGCCGGCCACCGGCGCACTGATCGGCTCGGGCGCCGGTGCGTTGCTGGGTGCCTTGATCGGTGGCCGTAACAACCGGGCGGAAACCATCATCGGTGCCGGTATCGGCGCGATCGCCGGGGCCAGCATCGGCCATTACATGGACCGTCAGGAACAGAAGCTGCGGGAGCAGACCGCCAACACCGGGATCGAGGTGGAGCGGCAGGGCGATGACATTCTTCTGAAAATGCCATCGAACGTGACCTTCGATTTCAACTCGGCAGTTCTGAAGCCCGAATTCCGGCCCGAACTGCAACAGGTGGCGGAAACCCTGGTCGAGTTTCCGTCAACCTTTGTCGATGTGATGGGGCATACCGATAATATCGGCTCGGCCACCGTGAACCAGCGGCTGTCGGAACAGCGGGCGCAATCCGTGGCGGCGGCACTCACCGCCTATGGGGTGCAATCGGCGCGCATAGCCACCCGTGGCTATGGCTATAATGTGCCGGTGGACTCAAACGATACCGAGGAAGGCCGGGCACGCAACCGACGGGTGGAAATCCGCCTGTCGCCAGTGACGCCAGCCGACGTGCAGGGCACCAACGGCTGAAGAAGCATTACCGCCGTATGGCGCGGGCAAATGGGCGGCACCTGCGAAGGTGCTTGCAATGTCGGGCGCTCGCCCATATGCGGTGGCGGGCAGGCATCCGGGCCGACAGACGTGTCCGGGCAAGCCGGAAGTCAGCGGGCGTAGCTCAATGGTAGAGCAGAAGCTTCCCAAGCTTACGACGAGGGTTCGATTCCCTTCGCCCGCTCCATCGTTGCGGGCGGGGTGATGATGCGGCTGTCGCCCTTGCGCGATGGCGACCGGCGCCGCCATCAAGGTTGAGCGGGGGGTTTCCAGATCAGCCAGCGCCCCAGGCGCCACAGCCCGATGCTGCGGATGGCCGTCAGGGCCATGCTGCGGGCTTCGTCGGGGCGCAGCTCTACGGAGCAGGGCATCATGTTGGCAACGCCATTGATGCGCAGCCGCTCGCCGTCGAGGTGCGCGTCACGCAGCTCGACAGCAAGGCGGACGGCCGGGGTCTTGACGATCATCGCTCAGGCACTCCCCCGGTGCGCGCCAGCGCCGTTGCCGCCGCTGCCCGCCCGGTAAGCATCGCTTCCGTCAGATAGCTGCCATTCTGATACAGGTCAGAGAACATCGACCCCAGCTCTCCGGCGCTGAACAACCCCGCGATATGTTCGCCATCGGGCCGAAGCACCTCGCCATCCAGCGTGCGGCGGGCGCCTCCCCCGGTGCAGACGATCGCCGGAACGATGGGCAAGGCATAATAGGGCGGTCCGGCCAGTGGTATCAGTGATTGCGGGTTGCGGCCAAAGCCGCTGTCGATACCTTGTGCGCAGGCCGCCTGATAGGCGTCGAACGTCTGCTGCAGGGCGTTGGGGTCCTTGCCGATGCGTGCCGCCAGCTCGGCGATGCTGTCGGCGCGCACGATCAGCCCTGACGCCACTTCCGCACTGTTGTCGTCGGACCATGGCGCCTGTTCGACAACGGCGGGCCAGGCCATCACTTCCAGCACCAGCTTGCCGGCCTGACGGGTGTTTTCGTCGAAAATCATGTGCACCGGCTGCGCCAGGTGAAGGGGCACGTCGATATAGCGGCCATGCTTTTTTTCCTTGTAGTGCGTCAGCTGCAGTTCGTTGGTCTCGGCATAAAAGCGCGCGCCCACGGCATCGACATCGAACCAGGAAAAGGCCGGCAACAGGAAATTGCGCAGATGCGCCGTCTGTTTGCCGGGGCGCGCCACCCCCGGCCAGATACCTGACGATTGCCCCTGGTTGCGCAGGTGCCACATCTCGGCACCGGCCTTCTGCAGAATGCGGATGCCGTCGCCACGGTTGTGCGGCGTTCCCAGTGGCCGGGCATCTGCGAGGCCGTAATAATCGCGCTGCATCTGCGCATCTGCCTCGAAACCGCCTACTG
This sequence comes from Sphingomonadaceae bacterium, assembly GCA_039808025.1. Classification (GTDB taxonomy): domain Bacteria; phylum Pseudomonadota; class Alphaproteobacteria; order Sphingomonadales; family Sphingomonadaceae; genus Sandaracinobacteroides. The sequence continues at coordinate 78,377 of JBDHSK010000003.1, forward strand.
CCAGGATCACGCCCTTTTCAACCTTGATGGCCCGGCGCCCGGCAGGCGTATCGACGATGGCGCCGAACACTTCCAGCGTGTCCGGGTCCTGTACCAGATCGACCACCGGGCTCTCATACTGCACGGCCACGCCGCGCGCCTCGACATTGGCGCGCAAGGCCAGCCACACACCCGAGGGAATGGGCAGGATGGTGGCGGTATAGGTGACGGCCTCGCTGGCCCCCAGATCGGGGAACTCCAGCACCGCCTCGCGCTCGGTAAAGCCGGTGCCACGCAGGTATTCGGCGCCGGCGCGGCGGGCCACGTCCTGAATCCACGGTTCCAGCTGGCTCATGCGCTCGGCCCATGTTTCTACCATGCCGTCTGGCAGCGGGTTCGATTCACTCATGCGGTGCTGATAGCGGGCCAGGGCCTGCGGGTTCTTGGCAATCAGCAACGACTGTCCGGAAACCCGGCAATTGCCACCGGCCTCGGCCTCTGGGGCCTTTTCAACGATGAGGATGCGGGCGTCGGGTGCGCGATCACGGGCTTCGATGGCAGCGCTGGCACCAGCCGCGCCATAGCCGCAGATCAGCAGGTCCACATGCTCGTGCCAACCGCCCATAACAGTTTCGACATGATGAAGACTGGCCATCGTCTGCTCCGTGCAAAGGGGGTAATGGGTGTCCATTACCTCATTGGGCTGCTGGCCGGGCTAAAATCCTTGTCTGTCTGATCAACCTGTGGTTGATTCGCGCCATGGAAGCACGCCAGTTCGAAATCCTCGTGGCGGCCGCCGACAGTGGCCAGATGGCGCGGGCCGCCGATCAGGTGGGACTGACGGCGCAGGCGGTATCGAAAAGCATCGCCCGCCTTGAGGAAACCTTTGGCGCCCCGCTGCTGGAGCGGACGCCGCGCGGGGTATTCCCCACACCGCTGGGCGAGGCGATTCTGCCACACGCCCGGCTGATCGTTGCAGAACTGGGGGCGCTGCGCCGCCGTGTCGACGATATGCTGGCCAGAGAACCGGGGCGGCTGATCATCGGCCTTGGCCCGATCGGCGCTCTCAGCCCTGCCGGGCGGGTGCTGGCGCAGTTGCCGCGCATTTACCCGCGGCTTCGGCTTGATGTGGTGTCGGGAATCGGCCGCACCTTCAGCCGCAGCCTTGGCGAGGGGGCCATTGATCTCGCCATCGCCAGTGCCACCGAGCCGCCCGACCCGCTGATCCTGTCCGACGTCATCGGGTCGGAGCCGTGGGTGGTGGCTGGCCGCTGTGGCCACCCGGCGTTGACTGAGGCGCAAGGGTTGGGCGATCTTGCCGGGCAGCGCTGGCTAATCGGCAGCAATACCGCCACGCTCGATTCCGATATCGCCGCCAGTTTTGCTGGTGCGGGGGTGCCTGCGCCGGCACCCGGCACCGTTACCACGTCGCTCGTCTTTGCCGGAATGGCGCTGCGGGAAAGCGATGATCTGGCGATTCTGCCGCGCAATCTGGTGGCAGCCACTCCGGGGCTGATGGCGCGCACGCTGCCGGGCTGCAACTGGACGACGCCACTGCTGCTGATGCGGCGCCGGCGCGGCCATGTCGACCCGCTGCTCGCCGATGTGATCGACCGGCTGCGCCAGGCTCAGGCCTGAGGTGTCGTAGGGGCGGCTTCACCGCACCCGCAGCTGTGCCGCGTGTGTAATCGCAAGCCAGGCCGTTCGTTCGGCGATGCCCCCGGATGGGCGACAGTGGCAGACGGGATAAAGCGGCTGGAGGGAGAAAGTGGTGCCCAGGGACGGGATCGAACCGCCGACACTACGATTTTCAGTCGTATGCTCTACCAACTGAGCTACCTAGGCACGGAAACGCTCGTTCAGGGCGGCGGCTATATGGGCTTCAGGCGTGGTGGTCAACCGTCTTCCGCATCAGACGGGTCTTTGGCGGGAAAAGCATAGCGTTCGTCGAGCCAGGCGATAAGGTCTCGGTCGCGGCAGGTGGCCGAGCAGAAGGGGTCGTGTGCCGGTGTTGCGGGTTTGCCGCAGATCGGGCAGCGATTCGAACCGGTTTGTCGAGGGGCGGCCATACTGTCTCTTCCGGAGTCTGTCACAGGGCGTCAACCCTGAGGGTGGCACGCCGTCCGCTGCGTTGCTGCAACTCGGCCAGCAGTTGCGGACGGCTCTCGATCCAGCGGGCAACAGCCGGCCGCACATTTAGCTGCAGGGGGCCATGACCCTGATCGCGCAGGGCGCTGTTCAGAACCTGCACGGCGTCGCTTCCCACCCGGTCGAGACGGGCGCGTTCCAGAACCGAAGGGCCGGTGCGCGGCCGCACCACCTGCATCAGTCCGAAACCGTTGATGGCAGTGCGCTCGAACGGCAGGCCGGCCATCTGCCGGTCGAAGGCGGCCGCCGCCTGCTGGCGGGTGGCGCGATCGGAATCAGGAAGGTCGATGACGATACTGCCACCCAGCCCCCACAGGCGGATCACTTCGGCAAGTGCAAGCAAGGCTGGCTCGGCAAGCTTGTCGGCGGCGCCATCGACATCGACGGCCAGGAATGCTGGCGTGGGGGAGAGCAGCAGGCGCCCGCCGGTAAACGGCCACAGCCCCAGTTCGGCGGCCTCAAAGGCATCGTCCCAGGCGTCATCCAGCCATTCCGGCCAGTCGCTGCCGGGGGAGTGCTGCATCGGGCTGTCGCCTTGTGCCGGGCGGGCGTTGACGGTTGCGGCGGGGCGCGCCTTGGCCAGCCGTTCGCGGCCCGGCTCTGGCCAGGCACTGCGGACGATATCGAGCGGCACCCGTTCGCCTTCGCTGCGACCGGAAGGCCATGGATCAACCAGCAGTTCTTCGCCAGCGGCCGTTCGGGCGATGCCGCGCCGTCCCATACGGCGGGTCAGCCGGGCCTCGGTGCGGCTTCCGGCCGCCAGGCCATCGCCTTCGCGAGCGATGTGCATGCCGATCAGCCGGCCGCCGGCAATTGTCGCGGTGCGGGTCTCGCCAATCAGCCGGCGCGTGCAGGTTTGCCGATCAGCCAAGCACACCGGCATGGCGCAACAGGGCACAGGTCTCGAACAGCGGCAAACCCATGATTCCGGAATAGCTTCCGGCGATCGCTGCCACATGGGCCTCGAACCGGCCCTGAATGGCATAACCGCCGGCCTTGCCCTGCCATTCGCCGGAGCCGAGGTAGGAGTCGATCTCGGCCGGGGTCAGCGCCGGCAGGCGCAGTATCGAGGTGCTGAGGCGCTGGCGCGCCCGGCCGTCGGCAGCGACCACGGTAACGGCTGTGTGCACGCGGTGACGGCGGCCGGCCAACAGGGTGAGGCACTTCCGGGCGGTTGCCGCGTCTTCGGCCTTGGGGAGGATGCGTTGCCCGACCGCCACCAGTGTATCGGCCGCCAGAACCACCTGCCCGGGGTGGCGTGCTGCCACCACCAGCGCCTTTTCATGCGCGAGACGCCTGACATGCGGTTCCGGGCGTTCGCGCAGGCGTGGCGTTTCGTCGATGTCGGCCGGGTCGATGCGTGCCGGAGTTATGCCGATGCGCGCCAGCAGTTCCAGCCGCCGGGGAGAGGCCGAGGCGAGAATGAGGGGGCGGGGCGCCATGGCGGCGGCTATCTGCCCGCGCTTACTTGAAGCGGTAGGTGATCCGCCCCTTGGTGAGGTCGTAGGGCGTGAGTTCCACCAGCACTTCGTCACCGGTCAGCACGCGGATGCGGTTCTTGCGCATCTTGCCGGCGGTGTGGCCGAGAATCTCGTGGTCGTTTTCCAGCCGCACCCGGAACATGGCGTTCGGAAGCAGCTCGACCACCGTTCCCCGCATTTCGAGCAGTTCTTCCTTGGCCATGGTTGAGGGCGATCGTCCTTGCTGAAGATATGAACAAACCTGAGGTGTCGTCAGAAGGCGCACCTCTCCCGTTTGCCGAAGCGAGCGGGCGCGGCTGCATTGCACAATTTTCCCCGTAAATGCAAGCAGGGGCGGCGGGCGCACCCGGCCAGTGGGGTTCAGTTAGCGTAGGCTGCCTGTCCTACAGGGGGGTTTTCTGCCTAGCATCGGTGACTTGCAGCGATGGAGGCGCCGTTGGACCCGATCCGTAACCCTTTCACCCCCGGCGCCGGCAGCCAGCCACCGGAACTGGCGGGACGCGACGAACTGATCGAGCGTGCCGCCATTGCCATCGACCGGGTGGCGGCGGGCCGCCATACCCGCAATCTGGTGCTGCACGGGGTGCGCGGGGTGGGCAAGACGGTGCTGCTGGGGCGCATCCGCACCGACGCCGAGGCCCGCGGCATCGAGACAGTGCGGATCGAAGCGCCTGAAGACCGGCCGCTGGCAGTGACGCTTTCGGGGCCATTGCGGGCGGCGCTGCTGCGGCTTGACCGTATGGCGGCGGGCAAGGCGACAGTGCGCCGGGCTCTGAAGGCGCTGGCCGGATTCATGCGGCTGCGGCTGGTCTGCCATGCCATTGAGCTGGAGATCACCCCCGAGGCAGGGCTTGCCGACAGCGGCGATCTCGAACTCGATCTGGCCGACCTGCTGTGTGCAGCCGGGGAGGCGGCGCGTGATCGTGGCACCGCTCTGCTATTGTGCATGGACGAAATGCAATATGTGCACGAGCACGAGATGGCGGCGCTGATTGCCGCCCTGCATGCAACGGCGCAGGCCAATCTGCCGGTGGCGCTGCTGGGGGCGGGGCTGCCGACTCTGGCGGGGCGGATGGGACGGGCGCGCAGCTATGCCGAGCGCCTGTTCGAGTTTCACGAGATCGGGCGGCTTGATGACGGAGCGGCACGCAATGCCATTACCTTGCCGATTGAGCGCGAGGGCGAGGAGATCGAGCGGGATGCCGTCGATCTGATCGTCGAGGCGACCGAGGGCTACCCCTATTATCTGCAGCAGTTCGGCAAATATGCCTGGGATCTGGCGTTCTGCTCGCCGATCAGCCGCCAGGATATGGAAAATGCCCGGGTGATGGCGATAGCCGAGCTGGACTCCAGTTTTTTCCGGGTGCGCTTCGACCGGTTGACCCCGACCGAGAAAGGCTATCTGCGGGCGATGGCGGCTGGTGGCCGCAGCCCGCAGCGCAGCCACGAGATTGCCGCCCGGCTGGGCCGGCTGGCGCCGCAGGTGGCGCCGGTTCGCAACAACCTGATCCGCAAGGGCATGATCTATTCACCGGGCCATGGCGATACCGCCTTTACCGTGCCGATGTTCGACAGCTTCATGCGACGAATGATGCCCGACAACGCCGGATCGCGCTGAATAGCGCTTTTCCCGGTGCCGGCGGCGCGCTAGGAATCGACTGACTGTCGGATTGCAACGGAGGGAATTATGGCATTCAGCAGATTGCGGACCGCAGTGTTGATCGGAGCAACCGCTGGCACATTGTGGGCCGGTGCGGCAACGGCGCAATCGGCGGCGACCATCTATCGTGACCCCGGCTTCCGGGGACCGGCCGTAAGTGTTGAGCGCGCCAACCCTGACATGAAGCTGAATTTCCAGGTGTTTTCCATTCGGGCGCAGGGGAAATGGGAATTGTGCCCGCAGCCGAATTTCCGCGGGAACTGTCTGATTGTCGGGCAGAATACATCTGATCTGCGGCAAAACTATGGGTGGGCCGGTCCGCTGCAATCGATGCGCCCCGTGAACGACGGACGGCCGCCATTCCCGCCACCGGGCGGTGGAAACAAGCCGGCAGCGCAGAGTCTGCGCGGCATGGGGGCCGAATTCTTCCCGGCCCCGGCCGATAACAATGGCCGGGTGCTGGCGTGCCTTCGGGGGGCGAACTCGGCCGAATGCGCTTCGACTTCGGCTGACCGTTTCTGCGTCTCGCGTGGATGGCGCCGGGCGAAACACAGTGCGATGGAGACTGTGAGCCGTCAGACTTTTCTGGCGGATGTGCTGTGCGTGAACACGCACTGATAATCGGACACAAGGTGCTGCTGGCGGGCCTGCCGCCGGCAGCACCGGCCACTGACCTACAACCTGTGCCAGTGCCGGAGCTGCCGGGACTGAGCGACGCCGGCGTCGCCGACAGGCCCATCGGCTGATGACAGCTGATGGGCCCGGCCGGGCAAACGCCGAAGTCGTGTGGCGGGGGCGGTATCTGGAAATGCATGTGGTGCCCTATGGCGACGGCGGCCAGTGGGAATATGCGCGTCGCGCCCGACAGATCGGCGCTGCCGTCATTCTGGCGCTAACCGACGACAACGAGGTGCTGCTGGTTGAACAATATCGCCCGCCTCTGGGGCGGCCATGCATCGAGCTTCCCGCCGGGCTCATCGGTGATGAGGCGGATGGCGAAGATCCGCTGGAATCGGCGCGCCGCGAGCTGATCGAGGAAACCGGCTTTGCCGCCAGCCAGTGGGAGTATGTCGGCGAATTTGCTTCATCACCGGGAGCAATGGGCGAGATATTCCATTTCTACCGCGCCACCGGCCTTCGGCAGGTGGGGGCAGGTGGCGGCGTGGCAGGCGAAGCGATCAGTGTTCACAAGGTGGCGCTGGCTGCGGTGCCGGCCTTTGTCGCTGCGGCACGGGCGCGTGGGTGCGCTATCGACACCCGGTTGCTGCTGGCCCTCCAGCTCGTCTGAGCAGTTCCACCCGCAGGGCGCTGGCCAGCGGCCGGTCTCGTGCTTCGTCGATCCGCACGACAAAAGCCGTTGGTGTCACGCCATCGATCGCCACAGCGGCATCGAATGCGGCCCAGAATTCAGGTTCGAGGGCGACCGAGGTGCGATGGCCCTGGATGGTGAAGCTGCGCTTGACCAGTGCCATCGCCCGGTTTTCCCCGTATCAGTACATGTGCTGGCCGCCGTTGATCGACAGCGTCGAGCCAGTGATGAACCCGGCGTCTTCGGCGCACAGGAAGGCGACGGCGCGGGCGATTTCCTCGGCATGGCCCAGCCGGCCCACCGGGATCTTGGCAACGATCTTCGCCAGCACTTCAGGGGGAACGGCGGCCACCATGTCGGTGTCGATATAGCCTGGCGCGACGGCGTTCACTGTCACTCCGAATTTGGCGCCTTCCTGGGCCAGCGCCTTGGTGAAGCCGTGAATGCCGCTTTTGGCGGCGGCATAGTTCACCTGCCCGTACTGGCCGGCCTGCCCGTTGATCGAGCCGATGCTGACGATGCGCCCCCAGCCACGTTCGCGCATTCCGGCAAAGGTCGCCTTGGCCATATTGAAGCAACCGCCGAGGTTGACGTCGATCACTTCCTTCCAGGCCTCGAACGACATTTTCAGAAGCACCCCATCGCGGGTGATCCCGGCATTGTTGACGACAATATCGACGGGGCCGAGATCAGCGCTGATTTTGGCGACGGCATCGAGTGTGGCCTGATGGTCAGCGACATTCCATTTATAGGCCGGAATGCCGGTGCGATCGGTGAATGCCTTGGCGCGATCATCGCTGCCGACAAAGTTGGCAGCGACCGTGGCGCCCTGCGCCTTGAGGGCGAGCGATATCGCCTCGCCGATGCCACGTGTGCCGCCCGTTACGATTGCAACCCGTCCCATCAGAAGCCTCCCTTGCTGATTCCCCTTGCAGGCTAGACCGGGCGTCTGGTTCCTTCAAGCGCCGGGGCGATGATGCTTTGCAACAATTCGATGCCGCACCTGCTATCATTGAGGCAGGGGATGGCGGCAAAGTCTAGGCCACCGGCCGCCAGGAACTGGTGGCGCCCTTCATTGGCGATCTCGTCGAGGGTTTCAAGGCAATCTGCGGCGAACCCCGGCATCATCACCGCCACGCGGCCGATACCGCTGCGGGCCAGCGCGACGAGGGTGGTGGCGGTATAGGGTTGCAGCCAGCGCGCCGGCCCGAAGCGTGACTGAAAGGTAAGCGGCATGGTGGTTTCGTCGTGACCGGTGGCTGAGCGCAGCAGTTGCGCCGTTTCCCGGCAGTGCCCGGCATAGGGGTCGCCAAGCTCAGCGGTGCGTTCGGGCATGCCGTGAAAGCTGAGCAGGATGCGGTCAGGCTGGAACGGCAGCTTGGCCAGCGACTGTTGCAGGCTGGTGGCCAGCGCGGCGATATAGGCGGGGTGCCGCCAGTAGGGCGGGACGATGTTGATGGCCGGCATATGGCGGCGCCGGGCCACCACTTTGAAGATTTCTGCCATCACACTGCCGGTGGTAGCCGCCGAATATTGTGGATAGAGCGGTGCGAACACCAGCCGGGAAACCCCGGCCGCGCACATCCTGTCGACAGCGTCCGCGATCGACGGGTTGCCGTAGCGCATGGCGAAATCCACGCGGATGTCGGGGAAGGCCTGTGCCATTGCCTGCGTCTGCGCAGCGGTAATCAGCCGTAACGGGCTGTCGGTGGTCCAGATGCGGCGGTAGGCAGCGGCGCTGCGTGAGGGGCGCGTTGGCAGGATGGCGAGGTTGAGGATCGGCTGCCACAGGAGCGGCGGCAGGTCCACAACCCGGCGGTCGGACAGGAACTGGCGCAGATACCGGCGCAGTGCGGCCGGCTCGGGGGCGTCGGGCGACCCGAGGTTGACGAGCAACAGGCCGGTTTCAGCAGTCACCGGTCAGGCCCTGAACAGGCGGCCAAGCGGCAACTGGCGGGCGCGACGGCCGGTGGCGCGGAACAGGGCGTTGGCAAGGGCCGGGGCTGCCGGTGGCAGTCCGGCATCGCCAACGCCGCCCAGCTCGGCGTGGCTGTTCACCAGCACCGAAACGATGCGCGCCGGCGCCCCGGCCAGCCGCAACAGCGGATAATTCTGGAAGCTGCGCGCCTCGGCAAGCCCGTCGCGGAAGGTCTGTTCCTCGTTGATGGCTGCCGAAAGCCCCATGATCGCTGCCCCTTCCAGCTGGGCGCGCACACTGTCGGGGGCAATGGCACGCCCGCAATCAAGGGCGGTTGCCACGGTGCCGATACGGATCTGGCCATCTCGCACACCGGCTTCCACCAGCATGGCAGCAATCGAGCCGAAGCTTTCCCACAGGGCGATTCCCTTGGCCATGCCGGATTGTGCGGCCCCCGGCCAGTCGCCGGCATCGGCGACGGCCCGCAAGACCGCCGCGTGGCGGGGCTGGTCGTGCAGCAGTTGCAGGCGCAGTGCCAGAGGATCGCTGTTGCTGGCAGCGGCCAGCTCATCGAGGAAGCTTTCGATGAGGAAGGCGCTGAAGCTGTGGCTGGTGCCACGCCAGAACCCCAGCGGCACCGGCTGGGCAACCGGCACATGAATGATGCGCAGGCCAGCGAGCGCGTAGGGCGACTGGCCGAGGCCGCCAACCGCGCGGGCCGTGGGTTTTTCCTCGTCATCGGCAAGCCGGGGCAGGGTGCGCCGGGCAAAGCTGTTGAAAGTGTCGGGCACGGCGACACGCGCCTCGATGACGGTGCCATGGGTATCGGGGTCTGTCCGGCCACGCAGCCGGGCGTGAACGGCCGGGCGGAAGCTTCCGGCCGAGAGGTCGTCACTGCGGCTCCACAGCAGTTGCACCGGTTTGCCGACAGCGCGGGCGATCAGCGCTGCCTCGATGAAGGCGTCGGGTTCCAGCATGCGGCCAAAGCCACCGCCAACCAGGGATGGATAGACACGGATGGTGTCGGGACCGACAGCAAGTGCAGCGGCCACCAGCCGGTGCACCAGGGTGACCGATTGCGTCGGCCCCCACAATTCCACCTGCCCCTGGGTGATGCGCGCCGTCGCCGTCATTGGTTCGCAGTTGGCATGGGCAAGGAACGGCAGCGCGTAATCGGCCGTCAGCGGCTGGCTGCCCAGCCCGGAGTCGACATCGCCCTGCTGGAGCACGACGCTGCCACCACTGCCCGATGCTGCCCTCGCCAGTTCCTCCGTGATCCATGATCCGGCCGGGCGGGCGCTGCTGGCAGTGGCAAAGCTGGCCGCGATCTTGTCTGCTGCCCGGCGGGCCTCCCAGTTGGTGGGGCCGGTGGCGGCCACCCAGTTCGCCCCTTTCACCAGTACTACCCCTTCCGGGGCGCTTGCCGTGACCAGCCGGCCGCCGACCGGCCCGTGGCGAATGGCGGCATAGACCATGCCCGGCAGGCGCACATCGGCGCCAAAGCGGGCCGATCCGTCGACCTTGGCGGGGATGTCGATGCGCGGCAGCGCCTTGCCTTCCAGCCGCCTGGCAGCAACGGGGCGCAACGGCGCCTCGGCTGGTTCGACGTTGGCATCAACCCGGCGGGCGGCATCGCCAAGCGCCATGCGGTTGGCCTTGTAGACGACGAAACCATCGCGGGTATCGAGGGCGCCCGGCGTCACCCCCCATTCGCGTGCGGCGGCGGCCACCAGCCGCGCCCGGGCTTCGGCGGCAGCGGCGCGCAGGGTGTCGTGATAGGCTCTCATCGAGGTGCTGAAGCCCGTGAACTGGATGTTGAGCCGGCGGATGCTGTCTTCGCCAAGGTGGGCGGCCACGTCGCGCAATGGGCCCGGAAGCGCCGATGCCAGAGTGCGGGTTACCGCCACCTGGGCATAGGCGGGGTGAAAGGGCGCTGGTTCGACGCCCATCATGTCCCAGTCGGCACCAAGCTCATCGGCAACCACCTGGGCAAAGCCGGAAAATATCCCCTGGCCCATTTCCGCCTGAGGCACCGCCACGGTCACCCGGCCATCGTAGGCGATGCGGATCCAGGGGCCCAGCAGCTGTTCGTCGGCGCCAGCAGTCATTCCCCCCGGCCAGCGGCGTGGCCACAAGGCATAGGCGACCACCAGCCCGGTGGCGGCACCGGTGCCGATCAGGAAACCGCGTCGTGTCGGAAGCAACCGTCGCTGTTTGCCGGCCGGTGCGGCAGGGGGGGATTGGGGCATGGCGGTGTTCTACGGGTGCCGCCCGTTGATGGCAACGTATGATGGTGACCAGCGACGCTGCAGCCTTGGCCAGGGCCGCAGCGCCGGTTGATCGATCAGAATTTGGTGCGCACCGTCACCCCGAAGGTGCGGGGTTCGGCCAGAAACGAACCGAACAAGGTGGTGGCGGCCGGGCCACCTCGTACCGTCTGTGCCGTGGTTCCCGAACCCATCAGCGGCGAGTTGAAGCCGATCTGGGTGTAGGTGACGTTGAACAGGTTCTGCACCCAGCCCTCGATGGCCCAGCGGCTGTCTGGTCCGGTCAGGCCGATGCGGCCATTGACGACGACGACATCGCCGGTTTCCTTCTCGGGGAACAGGTCGGAGCCGTTGCGCATCCGCGACTGGTAGCGGTAATCGAGGTAGAAAAGACCGGTCAGCCGGTCGTTGATGGGCGGTGTCCAGGTGAGGCTGCCCGTCTGCACGAATTCCGGCGCATTCGACATGCGGTTGCCGGCAAGATTGAACAGCGCCGGCGTGAGCGGCTTGCCACCATGGCCCACCAGTTCCTTGCGATAGCGGGTGTTGGACCAGGTGAGGCCAAGGTTGATCGCCACATGGTTGACCGGGAACAGCGCCGCTTCCAGTTCGAGACCGGTCGACAGCACGCCGGGCTGCACGCTCTTGCTGTCACAGGCGCCGGTTGCCGCAGCTTCGGCAAGGGTGCGTCCGGCGGTCGACCCCGGGGTGATCACCGGGTCGGCGCCGCGCGGCAGGCCGGCGAAATCGCGGTCGCCACCGCCCAGGCTGTTTTTGCACGACTGGATGTTTTCCACCACATAGGCGACACCGTTGAAGGTGTTCAGCTGGAACTGGTCGAACATGGCGTGGAAGGCGGCGATGTTGATACGCGCGTTGTTGAAATCAAGCTTGGCGCCGATTTCAAAGCTGTTCACCAGTTCCGGTGCGAATTTCAGCTTTTCCAGATCGATGGCCCCGGTCGAGAAGGACGAGCGGTCGAGGTTGAAGCCACCTGCCTTGTAGCCGCGCGCATAGCTTGCGTAGACCATGGTGCGTGCGCTTGGCTTGTGCGAGAGCACCACGGTTCCTGTCCATTCGTCTTCGTTCTTGACGCTGTGACCCGTGTAGTTCGGCACATAGTTGACGGCGCACGGATAGGCAGCCAGCGCCGCCAGCGCCGGATTGGAGGCAATGGCGGCACACAGGGAGTTGTCGCCGGCAAAGCTGACGTCGAGTTCCTTGCGCTCGTTGGTATAGCGCAGGCCCAGGGTCAGGCTGAGGGCATCGGGGATCAGGTCGATCACATTGTGGGTGAAGAAGGCGAAGTTGCGACTGGTCTGGTTGTAGACGTCGGCGACGATGCCGGTGTTCGAAATCTTCGCACCGGGCCGTCCGGCAGCGGCCGCCACGGCATCATAGCCATAAAGGCCGGGGATGGTCAGACCTGCCCACAGGCGGGCCGGGGCGCGCAGCGCCGCCAGCTGCGGGATGTTGGGGATGGCAGCGGCCACTGCCGGGTTGATGCACCCCGGGGCGCCTACCGAGAGCAGGCCGTTGATGCCGATGGCGGCAGCAGACCCTGCAAGGTTGGCAGCCACCAGGCAGTCACCAAAGCGGTTGGCATCGGCTCCGAAGCGGTTCGTCGAGGTGTAATCGAGCTTCTCGTGGGCAAAATACCCGCCGACCAGCCAGTCGAGCCGGTTGTCGAACGCTTCGCCATGCAGCCGCAGTTCCTGGCTGAAGGTGCGGAAGCGGGTGTCGATGCCCTGGGCGCGCAGGATGTCGAGGTTGGTATAGTCGAGGTCCTGCTCGCGTACGGAATGCCAGTCGCGATAGGCAGTGATCGAGGTGAGGGTGATGTCCCCCATGTTCCATTCCGCCTCGGCCGAAAGCCCCCAGTCCTTGACGTCCTGGTCGAAGGTGAGGCCGGGGGTGACCGACGTCTTGCGCGCGGTCCAGTCATCGGAGATGGTGCCGCCAAGCCCGCGGACGATACCGACGATCGGGCTGTTGCGGCTGATGTTCAGTGCGCCATTTTGCACCGTTGCATACTGGAACGGCATGAACACCGAGGCGCAGCAGCTTTCATCGCGTTTGCCGTAGTCGCCGATCACCCGGATCGACAGGGCATCGTTGGGGGTGAACAGCAACTGTCCGCGAAGCAGCCAGCGGTTGCGGTCGTTATGGTCGATGCCCGAGATGACATCCTTGATGAAGCCATCGCGCTTCACGAACACGCCATCGAGGCGTCCGGCCAGAGTGTCACCCGCCAGTGCCCCGGTGATGCCGCCTGCCACCCGCCAGTAGTTGTAGTTGCCATAGCTCAGCTCGGCGTTGCCACCCAGCTCGAACTCGGGCTTTTTGGTGATGACGTTGATGAGTCCCGCCGAGGCGTTGCGGCCGAACAGGGTGCCCTGCGGGCCGCGCAGCACCTCGATCCGTTCCACCGGCCCCAGTTCGGTGAGGGCCGTGCCCGAGCGGTTGCGATAGACCCCGTCGATGAACACCGCCACCGAGGATTCGAGTCCGGCATTGTCGCCGACGGTGCCGATGCCCCGCACGCGCACCCCGGTGCTGTTGGCCTCGGAGGCGGTTGACGACACCAGCAGTGAGGGCGACAGCTGGTCGAGCTGGCGGATATCGGCGGCCCCGGTATTGGCGAGGGCGTCGCCGCTGACGGCTGAAACCGCGATCGGCACATCGGAAAGCGCCTGCGCCCGCTTGGTGGCAGTGACAATGATATCGTCATAGTAGATGGTGTTGCCTTGCCCCAGAGCCGGGGCGGCAAATGCTGCCAGAGCAATGGCTGCGCCGGCCGATCCAAGAAGCGTCGATTGCATATGTTATCTCCCCCAAGTGTGGTGAACTTTACCGCATCATCCCCATATGGATAGTGCTAAATCGGCTGGGTTTGGGCTTCAACCTCGGGAATGGACCGGATTGGCCGAATCTGTTGTCATGTGCCCATTGCGCAACAGCGCTGATGTGCCGCATGGTGTTGACAACACACCCGCTGATCTCCGGCCGCTGGCCGCAAGGTTGGCCCGCACGATTGGCGCCTGCATGATCGACCGCTTCCCGGCATGAGCGACTCCGCACGCAAAACCCAGTTCGCACTGGTGTTTCTGGTGTTGCTGGTAACGGCTGCCGGCAACACTGCCATGCAATCGGTGCTTCCGGTGATCGGCCGGGAAGTGCACATCCCAGATATGGCGGTGGCCGTGATCTTTTCATTGTCGGCGCTGTTCTGGACGTTCAGCGCCCCCTATTGGGCGCGCCAGTCCGACATCAGGGGCCGACGGCGGCTGATGCAGCTTGGCCTCTTCGGTTTCCTGCTGTCGATGCTGCTGTGCGGGCTGGTGGTGCTGGCAGGCGTGAAGGGCGTGATCGCACCGCTCGTCACTTTCGTGCTGTTTACACTGGCGCGCAGCCTGTTCGGCATCTTCGGGTCGGCCGGCAACCCCGCCGCCCAGGCCTTCGTTGCCGCACATACCGCCCCGGCCGAGCGTACCAATTCCCTGGCGACGCTGGCCTCGGCGTTCGGGCTTGGCACCATCATCGGTCCGGCGGTAGCCCCCTTCTTCATCCTGCCGGTGGTGGGTCTCGCCGGCCCCATGCTGGTGTTCACACTGATTGCCGCAGTCACCATGGTGGCAGTGAACCGCGGCCTCCCCGACGATGACCCGCGCCAGAACAGCGCCGGCGGCGCCATCGCCTCGATGCCAAACGTCGGCGGGTCTTCGACGGGGGCCACGGTGCTGGCCGCCGAGGAAGTGCAGACAACCGGCCGCCGCGAGCGGCTTTCCTGGAAGGATGTGCGCATCCGTCCGTTCATGATCTACGGGTTTGCCGCCGGTTCAGCGCAGGCAGCCCTTGGACAGGCTGTGGGCTTCTACATCATCGACCGCATCCCTGCCGTTGGCGTTTCCGCTCCGCAGATGATCGGCATCACCCTTATGGGCGGGGCCGGCGCCACGCTGCTGGTGCAATGGGGGGTGATCCGCATGCTGGGCATGACGCCCGCGCAACTGATGCGCTGGGGGGCGCTGGTGGCGGCGATCGGGGCAGCGGGAATTGCCCTTTCAGGAAGCTTTTATGCACTGGTGCTGTCGTTTGCCGTCACATCGGCGGGCTTTGGCTTCTGTCGCCCGGGCTTCACTGCCGGATCGTCGCTTGCGGTGTCGCGCGCTGAACAGGGGGCAGTGGCCGGGGCAGTGACGGCAGTGAACGGCGCCTGTTTCATTGCGGCGCCGGCGGTCGGTATCGGCCTGTTTGAATTCTCGCCCACCTTGCCATACTGGCTGGGGGCCGCAGGACTGGTGGCGCTGACCATCTATGCATGGCGCAGCCGCACGCTTCTGGAAGCGGGGCGGGTGGCGACCGCCAACGGATAGGAGCATTGCCTTTGGCGTGGGTTCTACTGGTGATTGCCGGACTGTTCGAGGTGGTGTGGGCCACGGCGATGAAACATTCCGAGGGGTTTACCCGGCCACTGGAATCGCTGGTCACCATTGTTGCCATGCTGATCAGCTTCTGGCTGCTGTCGCTGGCCATGCGGTCGCTGCCCCTGGGAACCGCCTATACGGTATGGACGGGGATTGGCGCTGTGGGTGCCTTTGTGATCGGAATCATCGCCATGGGCGAGCCGGCCACGCCGCTGCGCATCGTCGCCGCTGCGATGATCGTTGGCGGGCTGGTGCTGATGAAGCTGACGTCAGGCTAACAGCAGCTGGGTATCGTCGGCATCAGCCAGAAACCCCACCATGCCCCCCGGCTGCACACCAGCCGGCAACTGGCTGGCGTTCAGCCCGGCGGCGGCCATCGCCGTCTGGCAGGCGCTGATTGTTACCCCGAGATCGATCAGCATGGTAATCGTTGACGCCGGCAGCAGCAGCGCCGTGCCGCGCAACAGCACCCTGACCGGCCGGCCCAGCGCCGCCGCGGTGGCGGCCAGCTCGATGGCAGCCTCGGCGCGTTCGCCGGTGCAGCCGGTCAGGACGAGGCGCAGACCGGGCATTCCGGATCCTTGGCGACTCGCACGTTGCGGGCCGTGAAGGTGATGGCGTCGAACAGCCACAACTGCCCCAGGCGCGTGGGTCCGAAGCCGATGATCAGCCGCATGATCTCGAGGGCCTGTGCTGCCCCCACCACGGCGGCCATCGCCCCCAGCACTCCGGTATCGGCACAGCTGTTGCCGGGCTGATCGGTCGGCGTTCCGGCAAAGCAGGCCCAGCACGGCTGATCGGGCCGATGGCCGGCGAACACCCCCAGCTGACCCGAGACCGGGCCGATGGCGGCGGACACCAGCGGCTTGGCGAGGGTGACGGCGGTGCGGTTGACGATGGTGCGGGTGGCGAAATTGTCGCAGCCATCGGCAATCACATCATGCCCGGCCAGCAAGGCGGCGGCATTGGCGGCACTAAGGCGGGCGGTCAGTGCTGAAACGCTGATCTCGGGGTTGAGGGCACGCAGCCGTTCCGCGGCCACCACCGCTTTCTGGCGGCCAATGTCGGCGGTGGTGAACAGGGTCTGGCGCTGCAGGTTCGACAGCTCGACCACATCATCGTCGATGATGGTGATGCGCCCGACACCACCGGCCGCCAGCGGTGGCAGTGACGGCGCACCAAGGCCACCGGCGCCCACCACCACCACCGAAGCCTGTTTCAAGGCCACCTGCCCGCGTCCGCCTACCGGGTGCAGCACGATCTGGCGCTGATAGCGTTCCAGTTCGCTGTCAGACAGCATGGCCGGATGCCTCAGTGCCGCCCGGTGGAGCCGAAGCCGCCGTCGCCACGCGCGGTGGAATCGAGGCTGTCGACTTCGGCCCAGCGGGCGCGCACATAGGGGGCCAGCACCAGTTGGGCGATGCGCATGCCCCGGGTGACAGCAAAGGGTTCAGACCCGAGGTTGGCAATGATGATCTTCACCTCGCCGCGGTAATCGCTGTCGATGGTGCCCGGCGCATTCAGCACGGCGATGCCATCGCGCAGCGCCAGCCCGGAACGGGCGCGCACCTGCATTTCATGCCCCTCTGGCACCGCCATCTTCAGCCCGGTGGCAATGGCGGCGCGGGCGCCCGGCGCCAGCGTCAGCGCTTCGGCTGCCAGCACATCCATTCCGGCGGCGCCATCGGTGGCATAGGCCGGCAGTGCCACCGCATGGGGCAGGCACACAACCTCTACCGTCAGGCCGGGGCTTTTCATGATTGCAGCCCTTTCAACGGCGTCTCCGCCAGCAAGGCGGCGAACCGTTCCGCCAGTTGGCGGGCGACCTGTTCCTTGGGGCCTTCGGGCAGGGTTTCGACCCCGTTGGCGCTGATCAGGTGCACGCGGTTGTTGGCGCCGCCCATTACATCGCCGGAAACATCGTTGGCGACGATCAGGTCACAGCCTTTTTTCGCCAGCTTGGCGCGGGCGTGGTCGATCACATGGTCGGTTTCGGCAGCAAACCCCACAACCAGGGGCGGGCGCCTGGCGGCGCGCGACAGGCTGGCCAGAATGTCGGGGTTTTCCCTGAGGCTGAGGGCCGGCGGGCCGTTTGCGCCTTTCTTGATCTTGGTGGTGGCGGGTTCCACCCCCCAGTCGGCGACGGCTGCCACCATGACGGCGAGATCGGCCGGAAGCGCCTGTTCAACGGCTGCTGCCATCTGCCGGGCCGTTTCCACGTCGATGCGGCGTACGCCGGGCGGCGTCGGCAGCGCGACCGGCCCCGCCACCAGAGTCACTTCGGCGCCCAGCGCCTGCAAGGCGGCGGCAATGGCAAAGCCCTGCCTGCCCGACGAACGATTGGCGATATAGCGCACCGGGTCGATCGGCTCGTGCGTGGGGCCGGCGGTGACGATGGCGCGCCGCCCCTGCAGCAACTGCGGGTGCGTGGTGGCAGCCGCCAGCGCTGCGGCCAGAATGACGGCAATCTCCGGCAGGCGGCCCGGCCCGTATTCGCCGCAGGCCATCGGCCCGACATCCGGCTCGATCACGGAGACTCCACGCCCACGCAGGGTCGCGATATTGGCGCGGGTGGCGGCATGCTCCCACATCCGCACGTTCATGGCCGGTGCCACCATCACCGGCTTGTCGGTTGCCAGCAGCAAGGTGGTGGCAAGATCGTCAGCGATGCCGGCCGCCATTTTCGCCAGCAGGTCGGCGGTGGCAGGGCACACCAGCAGCAGGTCGGCGGCGCGCGACAGCTGGATATGGCCCATCTCGGACTCGGCGGTCAGATCGAACAGATCGGTATAGGCGCGGTTTTCGGCCAAGGCGGCGGCCGATAGCGCGGTGATGAATTGCCGGCCGCCAGCCGTAAGCACCGGGGTGACGGCGGCACCGGCGCGGCGCAGTTCGCGGATCAGTTCCAGCGATTTGTAGGCGGCGATGCCGCCGCCGATGATGAGCAGGATGCGCGGGCTGTCAGGCATGATGGCAGGGTTATGGCGCAATGTTACCCGATCCGACAGGAAATTTTCATGGCGCGGCAACTGGTGACGCTTCCGCGGCGCGGCTATGAGAGGGCGGAACACCGGATCAACCAGCAGGGGACAAGAGGCATGGCTGGCGCATTTCACTGGGACGACCCGTTTCTTCTGGAAGATCAGCTCGACGAGAACGAGCGGATGATCCGCGACACCGCTCGCAGCTATGCCCAGGAAAAGCTGCAGCCCAGGGTGACCCGCGCCTTTCTCGATGAAACCACCGACCCGGAGGTGATCGCCGAGATGGGAGCCCTTGGTCTGCTGGGAGTAACGGCGCCGGAAGCCTATGGCGGTGCTGCTGCCTCTTATGTGTCGTACGGGCTGGTGGCCCGCGAGGTCGAGCGCGTCGATTCGGGCTATCGCTCGATGATGAGCGTGCAGTCGTCGCTCGTCATCCACCCGATCCTGGCCTATGGTTCGGACGAGCAGAAGCGCCGCTATCTGCCCGACCTGATCGCCGGACGCACCATTGGCTGCTTCGGGCTCACCGAACCCGATGCCGGCTCAGACCCCGGCGGCATGCGCACCCGTGCGGAAAAGACAGCGGGCGGCTATGTGCTGCGCGGCACCAAGACATGGATTTCCAATGCGCCGATCGCCGATGTGTTCGTGATCTGGGCGAAATCGGCCGCCCATGGCGACGCCATTCGCGGGTTCGTGCTCGAAAAGGGCATGAAGGGGCTGTCAGCCCTCAAGATCGAAGGCAAGCTGTCGCTGCGAACGTCGATTACCGGCATGGTGATGCTTGACGATGTCGAGGTGCCGGAATCTGCACTTCTGCCCGAAGTGCAGGGCCTTAAAGGGCCGTTCGGCTGCCTGAACCGGGCGCGCTACGGTATCTCCTGGGGATCGATGGGGGCGGCGGAATGCTGCTTTGCCGCTGCCCGCAGCTATGGCCTTGACCGCCATCAGTTCGGCCGTCCGCTGGCCGCCACCCAGCTTTACCAGAAAAAACTGGCCGATATGATGACGGAGATTTCCCTGGGCCTGCAGGCGAGCCTCAGGGTTGGCCGCCTGATGGACTCCGGCCGGTTCGCGCCCGAGATGATCTCGATCGTCAAGCGCAACAATGTTGGCAAGGCGCTGGAAATCGCCCGCATGGCCCGCGACATGCACGGCGGCAATGGCATTTCGGCCGATTATCAGGTGATGCGCCACCTGATGAACCTGGAAACCGTGAATACCTATGAAGGGGCACATGATGTTCATGCCCTGATTCTGGGCCGCGCCATCACCGGGATTGCCGCCTTCTGAGCGGTTGCCGCCACCTTCGGAGTAATCTTTGCCAAGGATTGCCGGATTGCCGGATTGCCGATAGCCGGTTACGTTCCCCGCCCATTGTTCAACAACGGGAGGGGCAGATATGGCAGGCAGGTTCATGATGGCAGGGCCGATGGTGGTTCTGGCCGGGCTGGCGGCGCTTGGGGCGTGCAATCCAGCCGGTAATCCAGCCGGTAATCCAGCCGATAAGCCAGCCGAGAACGCGACGCCGACGACACCAGATGCGGAGGCTGCAGAAACGCCACCCGCTGATGCCGGGCCGGCCGAAACAGCACCCGCTAACGCAGCCTCTGCCGACGCTTCCGCCGGAACGGCAGACGCCTTGCCAGCCGATGCTGCCACAGCGGCCATGGCGCCAGCGGCCAAGGCCGCCCCGGTTCCGGTTGCAGCGAAATCAGGCGCCGGGGTGATGGCACTGCCGCTGAAGCGCGGCTATTACGTGGCCAGCGATACCCCGTGCGGCAAGGCATCGAACGCCACCACCATGCTGCTGCGCCGTGATGGCATTGGCGGATCGCGCGATTTCTGCGCATTCCGCAAGATCGAACAGACAGGGCCGGCCACCTATCAGGTGACCGAGGCGTGCGGCGATCTGCAGGACAGCGGCCCGCCTGACATCCAGAGCGTTACCTACACCATTGGCGCTGACGACCGGTTTACGTCGGAATCAGCCAGTGGCTGGAAGCGCGATGCCCGCTATTGCGCGCAATCGGCAATGCCTGAAGACTGGCGCGCAAACGACATCAGCGACATCATCGGTTGAGCGTGTGCGCCAGCTTTGCCGCTGCAGATCAGCTGGAAGGCCGGTCAGGATTATCGACCTGACAGCCGATGCCATGGCAGCCGTCATAACCATTGGTGGCGCAGGCTGACAGAACCAGCAGCAGGGCGACCACGGGTGCTTTGCGAAGAAGGGTTCGCATGATCAGGTCCTTCCGGTGCAATCGCGTTACTGACCCGCTGATCCAGGTATTGGCGGGTGAGGGCACTATTCGTATGTGACCCAAGATCAAACCACAATAGAGCGATCGGCAGAAGGGATGCTATTGGGCCGAATTCTGAAATCGGCAATCATTTCTGAAAAGCGGGTAACGACGTCGATGGCCGATGATCGGGCAGAGGCCGGTTTGCTTCCCGGGATGCCGGGGATGGTTGCGCCGGGGATGTTTGCGCCGGGGATGGTTGCGCCGGGGATGTTTGCGCCGGGGATGTTTGCGCCGGGGATGTTTGCGCCGGGGATGGTTGCGCCGGGGATGGTTGCCTTGCCAGATTCACTGGCCGGCCATGCGACGCGCCGGTTCTGCTGTTCGGGCTGAACCGTGGCGCGTCTGATGGTCGGGGAAAGAGGATTCGAACCTCCGGCCCCTGCCTCCCGAAGACAGTGCTCTACCAGGCTGAGCTATTCCCCGGACCGAGGCGGTCGCATAGGCGGGGGGCGGCCAGCCGTCAAGCGGCAATTCACTCGATCAGCGACCGCATTTCATTCATCGACACGATCTTTTCCCGCGGGGCGCCAGCACGCGCGCGCGCCATCTCGACGGCGTCGATCCGCTGCCAGTCGCTGAAGTGGGCTGGTGAGATGCCACGGGCCGCAAGCACGGCGTCAAGCCCGGCGCGCCCTGCTTTGCCGGGGTCGGGCTGCCTTTCGCGCAGCTGGTCCATCAGCACGAAGCCGTCGGCGCGGTTCATGCCGATGGTGCCAGTGGGGCCGCGTCGCGCCCATCCCACCGCCCATAACCCTTCCGAAATGCGGAAATTGTCGTTGACGAAACGGCCTGTCACTTCATCGAACGGCACGCCGGGAATGGGTGAGCTGCGATAGCCGATGGCGGCCACCACCAGGCCGCAGGCGATTCGCTCGATAACGCCGGTATCGACAACCCGGCCATCGGGTTCCACCCGCGTCTGCATCAGTTCGATGCCCTCGACATGGTCGGTGCCGAGCAGGCGCAGCGGCCGGCGGAAGAAATCGAACGACAGCAGCACCGGCTTGCTGGCGTCGGGGCCGGTTTCGGCAAACCGCCGCAACACCTCGACCATCCGCCGCTGCCCGACCTCCAGCCCGGCATCCAGTTCAGCTGGGGGGAAATCGCGGGCGCGCACCAGCGGCGAGGCCCGGTCGAGCTTGCCCAGTTCCTGCACTTCCTTGAGCGTGAAGCTGGCCTGATGCGGCCCGCGGCGGCCAACGATATGGATGGCGGCGATGCGCGATTGCGACAGCGGATCAAGCGCGTGGTTGACGATGTCGCTGTCCTGCAGCTCCTGCACCGTCTTGGCAAGGATGCGTGCGCAGTCGACGGCGACATTGCCGTTGCCGACGATCACCGCCGACCTTGCCATCAGCGGCGGTTCGACGTTCACGAAATCGGGGTGGCCATTGTACCAGCCGACGAACGCGCCCGAGCCCAGCACCCCGGGCAGATCGTCTCCGGGAATGTCGAGCCGGCGGTCACCCGGGGCGCCAACCGCCAGCACCACATCATCATAGAATTGCACCAGTTCGGCGATGTCCACATCCTGCCCGACCATGATATTGCCCAGAAAGCGCACCCGTTTATCGGTGGCGACATCGTCGTAGCGGCGGGACACTGCCTTGATCGACTGATGGTCGGGGGCGACTCCGGCGCGAATCAGCCCGTAGGGGGTGGGCAGGCGGTCGAGGATATCAATGCGGATATCCTCTCCGAACGCCTTCAAGGCAGCTTCGGCAGTGTAAAAGCCGGCCGGACCCGACCCGATGATCGCAAGTGTGCGCATGGTGCTCCTCTCTCCGCGTTGGAGATTGGCGGACACCGGACAGGCTGGCAAGCCTATTGGCCGGGCTGGTTCAGCACCAGATCGAGACAGCTATCGAGCGCCTGCGACGCAGTGGGCGACAGGTGGATGAAGGCGCGCCTGGCATCGTCGGGGTCGCTCTCGCGCTCGAAGATCCCACGGTCGACAAGCGCTTTCACCCAGCGCAACGCGGTGGTGGTGGGAACGGCCGCCGCGATGCACAGGCTGGAGACGCTCACCTTGCGGCCTTCCAGACGTGAGGCCCCGAGATCGAGAAGCATGTCCCACGCGGGGTCGGCGAACAGTTCAGGGTTGAAGAAACGCTCGCGCAGGCGGCGGGCGCGCAGGTGCGCGCGGATGCGGGCTGCGGTCACCGGGCGGTTCTCGATGGTCGGGTGCTGCCTTGCAAGCTCGCTGATGGCCGCGGTCATGCGCTCGGCATCGCGTTGCAGGGCCATGATGCGCTCGTCGGCGGCAAAGCTTCCGCCATCGGCAACCCCGCTGCTGAGCGCGACTTCGGCCAGCAGGTTTTCCAGCCGCGCCGGGTTGACTGGCCGTTCGGTCACGGTGACCGGAAGATCGAGCACCAGCCCCACCTGGTCGGCGTCATGATCGCCGGCCGCGATGATCAACGGTGTCGTTGGTGCGGCAGCGCGCAAGGCGCTGGCGATGGCAGGCGTGATGGCGGCGCCGTCAATGAGGATGGCGTCCCAGCGATGGGGCCCGGCGGCCGCCAGGGCCGCCAGCGCATCTGCCGGCTGTTCAACCTGATACTTCCGCCCCGGATGGATAAATCCGGTGCCGATCATCAGCAGACGCACAGGGATGGCAGTGATCGTGTCAGGGTCGGGAAGCGCATAGTCATGCATCAGAGTGTTCACCCCTTTGTACTGGCACTGTTTCCCGCGAAGCAGGCCGTCACTATCCTTCCGGAGGAAGCGTTCCCTCCGGTTTGGACCTGATTGCGCTGTGCAGCGCCGAGCGCCTCAGCCTACAGTTCCACCGACCCTGGGCGGAAACCTAGGGTGTTCCTGGAGGAAAGGTCAACATGGCGATTGGCGGGAAGCATGCAGGGTCGGATCTGTCATGCGATCGCCACGTCTCCGAACAAGAGGGCTGAAGGGGTGGGAGAGCCAACCGTTGCAAATGGTCTCAGGGTCGCCGGTGCCCGGGTATCGGCGGAACTGGTCGGCAGTTCAGCATCCATGCGTGACCTGCGGGCGGCGATCGCCCGGCTGGCGCCAACCGATGCCACTGTCCTCATCCAGGGTCCGTCGGGAAGCGGCAAGGAAAATGCCGCTCGCGCCATCCATGCCCGCTCCGGCCGTGCCTCGGGCTGTTTCGAGGCGGTGAACTGCGGCGCCATTCCCGCCGAGCTTGCCGAAGCCGAACTGTTTGGCGTGGAAAGCGGCGCCTTTACCGGTGCCACCCGCAGCCGCCCCGGACGGCTAGAAGCGGCCCACGGCGGCACCCTGTTTCTCGACGAAATTGGCGATCTGCCGCCCGCCCTGCAGGTAAAGCTGCTGCGGGTGCTGGAGACCCGACAGGTGGAACGGCTGGGGGGCGGGCGGCCGCTTCCCGTCGATTTCCGGCTGGTGGCCGCCACCAATGTCGATCTCGAGTCGGCCGTTGCCGCCGGGCGCTTTCGCGCCGATCTCTACTGGCGGCTGGCCGTCGTCTGGCTCGATATTCCGCCGCTGCGGGAACGCACAGCCGATATTCCCGGGCTGATTGCGCATTTTGCCGCCCTGCACCGTCAGACTCTGTCGCTTTCCGACGACGGGGTCGCGCGGCTGGCCGCCCATGACTGGCCGGGAAACCTGCGCGAGTTGCGCAATCTGGTCGACCGCGCCCTGGCCTGGGGAGAGCGTCACCTCGATGTCGCCGTGATCGAGCGCCTGCTGGGCCGGCGGCGACGACCGGTGGACGACTGGTTGCAGTCAAGCGGCATTGCCGACCAGCAC
Source organism: Sphingomonadaceae bacterium (assembly GCA_039808025.1). Classification (GTDB taxonomy): domain Bacteria; phylum Pseudomonadota; class Alphaproteobacteria; order Sphingomonadales; family Sphingomonadaceae; genus Sandaracinobacteroides. Next base: position 102,609 of record JBDHSK010000003.1, read on the forward strand.
TACTTGACCCACCACCAGGCCCACCAGCAGTCCCACCAGCAGTCCCAGCCCGCCCTGAACGCCGAGCCTATGGAGCCGGTCGCTTTGAAGGCCCTGTTGCAGGAGGCCGAGATGGCCTTCATCCAGCAGGCGCTTGCGGTATCGGGGGGTGCTGTGGCTCCGTCGGCCCGCCTGCTGGGACTGAAACGCACCACTCTGATCGAGAAGATGCGGCGCATGGGGCTGCGCCCACCGGCCAACGAGGCTGCCTGAAGGTTGCCTTACGCTGGTCTGACGGTCGCCTGAGGCTGGCCTGAGGTCTGCCGGCGTGCTCCCGGGGAAGGGCAGCGGCCGGTCCTGCGTATTGGCTGCGGCCAGTGGATATTGGCTGCGTCCAGTGGATTCTCCACTCTGATCCGGGTCACCGAATTCAGGGGCCTTGATGCGAGCGCAGCCTGGCAGAGATGCTGTGAGTGATGAACCGACATAGTGGCCCGACACAGGGGCGCCAAGACAGTGGCCCGACACAGGGGCGCCAAGACAGGGGCCGACACACCGGCGCTAACACAGGGGGCGACACAGAGGCCGACACAGAGGCCGACACAGAGGCCGACACAGAGGCCGACACAGGGGCCGACACAGGGGCCGACACGGGGGCCGACACCGGGGCACCGACACACCGGTGCACGTTCAGGCGTGTCGAAACTGCGAGGATCAACCGCTGCTCCGGCCTGACGAGCCTGTTGCAATCTGGTGCCTGGCCCACCGGATCGTGATGGCAGAGGTGTGGGCGGGCAGGGGCGGGAAGGCGGTGGTGTAGCCCGTCTCACTGGAAAGCGGTGGCTGACCAGTTGCGGGAACCAGCAGGGGCTGGAAAGCCGGCCGGGCGGCGATACTGGCGACGTGGCGCAACGATGGCTGTTGTCAGGCGCTGCCTGAACGCTTGCCGATCAGCCGATTTCACCACGCAGCAATGGCGGTTTGTCGCCCGATTCACCGCGGGCGACTGCCATGAACCCGCGGCGCAACGGGCCGATGCGGTTGACACCGGCCAACCCAAGCGACCGGACGGCTTTTGCGGTGCGCCCGCGTATCGCGAACAACCGCGTGAGGCTGTCGGTGGCGAAGCCGGTAGCGGAATTGTCACTGCGCCGCCAGGTTTCATAGCGGCGTGCCACGTCGGGGTGGCCGGGGTCGAGCCCGGAACGCACCGACGACGACAGCACTTCGGCAAGTGCGGCGACATCGCGCAGCCCCATGTTCAGCCCTTGCCCGGCAATCGGGTGAACGCCGTGGGCGGAGTCGCCCACCAGAATCAGTCGCTCTGCCCAATAGCGTTCGGCATGGTGGAACCCCAGCGGATACGACATCGGTTTGACCAGCAGTTCTATGTCGCCCAGCGCTCCGCCCATGCGTTTGGCCACCTCGTGGGCGATCGCTCGCTGCGACAATGCCAAAACGCCGGGCGCATCTTCGGGGCGCACCGTCCACACCATGGCCGAACGGTGACGGCCATCGGGAAGATCGTTCATCGGCAACTGGGCAAAGGGGCCATCGGGGTAGAACAGCTCTGATGCGATCTGGTCGTGCGGGTGTTCATGGGTGAACACCGAGACCAGCCCGGTCGCCTTGTAGTGCCAGCGCGCCGTCCTGATCCCGGCGGAAGTGCGCAGGAACGAGTTGCGGCCATCGGCAGCAAGGATGACGGGGGCGCGCAGGGTTTCACCCGACGCCAGCACGACCTCGGCGGCGTAAGGCCCGCGGTTCACCCGGGCAATCCTGGCGGGCGCCACCAGGCGGATGCGCGGCTCGGCCCGCACCGCTGCCAGCAGCCCGCCGCGCAGGGTGCGGTTTTCCAGCATGATTCCCAGTGGTTCGGCGGGTTCGGCTTCGGCAGAGTCGAAGTCGAGATGGCGGGTCGACAGGCCATCGGCCACATGGATACGGCGGATCGGGCAACCCTCGCGGTCAAGCAGGTCGCCAAGCCCCAGAGCGCGCAACATCCGTGCAACCGACGAGGCAATGGCCGAAACCCGCCCGTCGAACCCGGGGGCGAGGTGGGAATCAGGGTCGGCACGCTCGACCAATATGGTCGGCAGATCGTGGGCAGCGAGCGCCAGTGCCAGCGTAAGCCCGGCAAGGCCGCCGCCAACGATGATTGCGTCGGGAGAAAAGGAAGGGGTTGCCATGCCCACAGTCTAGCGGCGGCAATGACCGGTTTCCAGCCTGCTCCGCCGACGGGTTGCCAGGCCTGAACCGGATGGCGACTGGCAGGTGACGAAAATTATATGCAGTGCAGCAAAATGGCGTAGAAATTACCAGAATGATGTGGCAACACTGGTGTCGATCAGGCAACCGTTGCGGGCGTCGGGCCGGCGGGGGTTGTCGCTTCCAGACCGGGGACCAGGCCATGAAAAAGGTTGAAGCCGTCATCAAACCGTTCAAGCTGGATGAAGTGAAGGAAGCGCTGCATGAAGTGGGCGTTTCCGGAATTACCGTTACGGAAGCCAAGGGGTTCGGTCGTCAGAAGGGCCATACCGAGCTTTATCGCGGTGCGGAATATGTCGTAGATTTTCTGCCCAAGGTCCGTCTTGAGGTGGTCGTCGATGATGGTCAGGTCGATCGCATCGTCGAGGCGATCTCGACGGCGGCGCGCACCGGGCGAATCGGTGATGGCAAGATCTTCGTGTCGAACATCGAGCGGGCGATCCGCATCCGCACGGGCGAGACCGACCTTGACGCCATCTGACGCCCCGGTGCGGATCCGGGTTCCCAGCGGCGTGCCCCCGCCTCTGCCGGTTGCGGGTGGCCCGCTGCTTTCAGCAGGTTCGCCCGGCCTGTCGCCGCAGGCCCACCATACCAGAGGCTTACCAGAATAACCGGTTATTTCAGCTCAATTGGTGCGGCTGCCACCAGGTGCGGCCCGCCTGCCCAGAAGAGGATCATATGGCCAATACCGCTTCCGATATTCTGATGATGATGCACGAGCAGGAGATCGAATGGGTCGACCTGCGCTTCACCGACCCGCGTGGCAAATGGCAGCACCTGACCATGGCGGCACGGGTGATCAACGAAGACAATCTCGTGGAAGGCTTCATGTTCGACGGATCGTCGATTGGTGGCTGGAAGGTCATCAACGAATCCGACATGGTTCTGAAGCCCGATCTCGACGCCGTTTATGCCGACCCGTTCAGCGCCACGCCGATGCTGGTGCTGGTGTGTGATGTGGTGGAACCGGCAACCGGTGAACTGTATGGCCGCGACCCGCGCTCGACCGCCAAGCGCGCCGAGGCCTATCTGAAATCGACGGGAATCGGTGACACCGTCTATGTCGGCCCCGAGGCCGAGTTCTTCATGTTCGATGACGTGAAGTTCGGCCATGCCTACAACACCAGCTATTACAGCTTCGACGATGTCGAACTGCCCACCAACACCGGGCGCAACTATGAAGAGGGTAATCTGGGCCACCGGCCGCGTGCCAAGGGCGGCTATTTCCCGGTGGCGCCAGTCGATTCGGCCACCGATATCCGTGCCGAGATGGTCGACACCATGCTGAAGATGGGCCTGCCGTGCGACAAGCACCATCATGAGGTGGCGGCGGCTCAGCACGAGCTGGGGCTGGAATTCGGAACGCTGGTGGAAACCGCCGACCGCATGCAGGTGTACAAATATGTCGTGCATATGGTGGCGCAGGCCTATGGCAAGACGGCGACCTTCATGCCCAAGCCGGTGAAGGAAGACAATGGCTCAGGCATGCACACCCATATGTCGATCTGGTCGAAGGGCAAGCCGCTCTTTGCCGGTGAAGGCTATGCCGGCCTGTCGGAAACCGCGCTCTATTTCATTGGCGGCATCATCAAGCACGCCAAGGCCTGCAATGCCTTCACCAACCCCAGCACCAACAGCTACAAGCGATTGGTTCCGGGCTATGAAGCACCGGTGCTGCTGGCCTATTCGGGGCGCAACCGCTCGGCTTCGTGCCGCATTCCCTATGGCACGGGCGCCAAGGCCAAGCGCGTGGAAGTGCGCTTCCCTGACCCGGCCGCCAACCCCTATCTTGCCTATGCGGCGCTGATGATGGCCGGGCTCGACGGTATCGAGAACCGCATTCACCCCGGCCCGGCGATGGACAAGAACCTCTATGACCTGCCGCCCAGGGAACTGAAGAAGGTGCCGACGGTGTGCGGGTCGCTGCGCGAGGCGCTGGCGGCGCTCGACAAGGGCCGCGCCTTCCTCACCAAGGGTGGCGTGTTCACCGACGACCAGATCGACAGCTACATCAGCCTGAAGATGGACGAGGTGATGCGCTGGGAGACGACGCCAACGCCGGCGGAATTCGACATGTATTTCAGCTGCTGAAACGGCGGGCAGGCGACGCCCGCGGGTGCCGCCTGCCCGATATTGCACCGGACAGGTAAATATTTTTCTCGACTGTCCTTGAAATCTGTTCGCAGAAGGTCCATTTACCATTTGCGGGTTGGCCTTATCCCCCTTTTGCCGACTCGCTTGACGTCACCGCTGTCTGACGATGGTGCTGGCGTCACCTCCCTGAACCCTGGCCGCCGCGCTGGCATGGCGCGGCGGTTTTTTTCTGCCCGTACCGTCAGGCTGATGACCGGGGATCGTGGTGGCAGCCTGGCCTTCATTCCCAGTGATATGGAATGGCCCGGCGCAACGCCGGGTCAAGCTGCATGGCCACTCCGCGTGGTGGCTGGGAGCGCTGGCGACAGTCGGTACGGCGGCAGCCGGCACAATCCGGGCCGATCCGCTCAGCCGGGCCATCCGGGTTGATGTGGGCGGCATAGGTCAGTGCGCCGGCATGCTCGACACTGCAGGCAAGCACGATGGCAAAGCGCGCTGCTTCGCCGCCATGAGGGGCGATTTGCGGGCGTACGGTGCGGGCGATGGCGAAAATGCGTTCGCCGCCCTCGGTCTCGGCCAGCTGGGTGAGGATGCGGGTGGGCTGCTCGAAGGCGGCATGCAGAATGAACAGCGGGCAATGGCCGCCACTGCTGGCAAAGGGCAGATGCCCGGCGGCATAGCGTTTGGAAATCTGCCCGGCGCGATCGGCACGCAGCATCAGGAACGGAATGCCTCGGGCGCCGGGGCGTTGCAGGGTGGTCAGCCGGTGCGCCACCTGCTCGAACCCGGCGGCAAAGCGTGCCTGCAGGATCTCCATGTCATAGCCAAGCTGTTCAGCGGCCAGATGAAAGCGCCCATAGGGCATCATCAGCGCCGCCGCCCAGTAGTTGGCCAGGTTGGCGGCCAAAAGGTTGCTGGCGAACGGGTCAGCCGGCGCCAGGCGTGCTGCCGCCGTTGCCACCTCGGCGGCAATCTCGGCACCGGCTTCCAGACGCGCCAGTTCCGCGCACAAATGGAATGTGCGGGAGGCGCCATCGAGGACTTCCGACAGGTGCAGCTGGCGGTTGTGCATGTCGTGCCGGCGCAGCAGGCCGGGCATGACATCGAACGGAAGCACCCGCACATGCAGGTTGTGGCGCTGGCGCAGCCGGTCGCGCACGGCGGCATCGAGGGGTTGTCCGCCAAGGCGCAGGCTGTCCGCCAGGATTTCGGCATGGCGATCGAGGGAGTCGAAGTGATTGCCGCGTTCCAGCATATGGTCGCGCACCAGATCAAGCGGCGAGGGTGGAGCAGCGTCTGCACCCGCAGACCGCGACGATTCGGCTAGGCGCAGCAGCGCGACGGCGATGTCCGGATGATTTTCCGTGAATTCATGCAGTTCGCTGCGTCCGACTGTCATTCCCGCTGCCGCCAGTGCCTTGCTGACATCATCGGTGCGACGGTCACTGTCGGCGGTGGTGAACTGGCGGATATCGACATCATAGACATCGGCCATGCGCAGCAGCACCGCTGCCGTGATCGGCCGCTGATTGCGCTCGATCAGGTTCAGGTACGACAATGAGACGCCCAGATCATCGGCCATGCGGCTCTGGGTGAGTCCGAGACTGGTGCGCAGCCGTCGCACCCGTCCGCCAGCGAACAGCTTGCCAACCGGTGATGGTGCCGGGGTTGTCATGGTAAATTATTTACTGTTTGACAAAAAATCTTGTCAATATCCTACTGCTCAACGCGATTCCTTGCGAAGATACATACAATTGAATTGACCTTTCACGCCAAGAGACAGCATGCTGTCGGCGGACGTTGTAAATTGTTTGTAAACACCAAGGAGCATCTGATGACACAATTCGAGCAACTGGTTCCGGCAGCGCCCGGCCGCTTCGATGGGATCGAACGCCCTTATACACCAGCCGATGTCGAGCGGCTGCGTGGCTCGGTGGTGGTTGAGCAGACCCTGGCACGTCGCGGCGCCGAGCGTCTGTGGGAGCTTCTGAAGACCGAGCCCTATATCAATGCGCTGGGAGCACTCACCGGCAATCAGGCGATGCAGCAGGTGCGCGCCGGCTTGAAAGCCATCTACCTGTCGGGCTGGCAGGTGGCGGCCGATGCCAACACCGCGGGTGCCATGTATCCTGACCAGTCGCTCTACCCCGCCAATGCCGGGCCGGAACTGGCCCGCCGCATCAACCGCGCCCTGCAACGCGCCGACCAGATCGAGCACAGCGAAGGTGGCGTGAAGCGCGACTGGTTCGCCCCCATCGTTGCCGATGCCGAAGCCGGCTTCGGTGGACCGCTGAACTGCTTTGAAATCATGAAGGCCTATATCGAGGCGGGCGCCGCCGGTGTGCACTTCGAAGATCAGCTGGCCTCGGAGAAAAAGTGCGGCCACCTGGGCGGCAAGGTGCTGATCCCCACCCAGGCGCATATCCGTAACCTGAATGCGGCGCGGCTGGCCGCCGACGTGATGGGGGTGCCGACGGTGATCTGTGCCCGAACAGATGCCGAATCGGCCATGCTTCTGACCAGCGATATCGACGCGCGCGACCATGAATTCATGACCGGAGAGCGCACGCCCGAGGGCTTCTTCCGCCTGAAACCCGGCACCGGGGTTGATCACTGCATCAAACGCGGGCTGGCCTTTGCCCCTCACGCCGACCTGCTGTGGTGGGAGACCAGCCACCCCGATCTCAATGATGCGCGGCGGTTTGCCGAGGCCATCAAGCGCCAGTATCCCGACAAGATGCTGGCCTACAACTGCTCGCCAAGCTTCAATTGGGAAAAGAACCTCGATCGCGACACCATCGCCAAATTCCAGCGGGAAATCGGCGCCATGGGCTACAAGTTCCAGTTCGTGACTCTGGCCGGCTTCCACAGCCTCAACCACGGCATGTATGAACTGGCGCGCGGCTACCGCGACCGTGGGATGGCCGCCTATTCCGAGCTGCAGCAGGCGGAGTTCGCCAGCGAGGCCAACGGCTATACCGCCACCCGTCACCAGCGCGAAGTGGGTACCGGTTATTTCGACGCCGTTGCCGAGGCGATTTCCGGCGGACAATCCTCGACCACGGCGCTGAAAGCCTCGACGGAATCCGCGCAGTTCACCAAGGCCGCCTGACCGGCCACGCCCGCTTCAGGGTCGCCCGCTGCAGCTTCGGTTGCAGCGGGCGTTTGCCGTTTGGCGAAGGCGGCTTTTGCTGGCACAACACCAGCCGGCGCCAGACGATGAAGAACAGCCACTGAAGGAAAGCCGATGATGGTGGAGCGCAAGCGATGACAGAGCCTTGGGCAAGGCGGTTGCCGGTCGCGGCTATTGCCATCATGCTGGCTGCCACCATGACGACCCCGGATCCGACGTTCGCTGCTGCCGCCCCGGCGGCGGTTGCCACTGCTGCCACTGCTGCTCCCGTGCGCCCGCGGCAAGCCGGAATCCGCTTTGGTACCCTGCCCACCGGCCCCTTGAACAGCATCACCGATGTGGCGGGGGTGCTGGTTGGCCATGCCACCCTGGTGGAAGGGACACGGGTACACACCGGTGTCACGGCCATCCTGCCCCATTCCGGCAACCTGTTTCAGGACAAGGTGCCAGCCGGGTTCGCGGTCGCCAACGGGTTCGGCAAGTTCGTGGGCAGCACCCAGATCATCGAGCTGGGAGAGATCGAAACCCCGGTGATGCTCACCAACACCCTGTCGGTCCCGGAAGCGGCGGCCGCAGCGATCGCATGGACTCTGGCAATGCCCGGCAACGAAACGGTGCGTTCGGTGAACGCCGTGGTCGGTGAAACCAACGATGGCACCCTGAACGATATTCGCGCCCGGCAGGTGACCATGGAAACCGCGCTTGCAGCCATTGGTGACGCCCGCTCTGGCGCCGTGGCGGAAGGGGCAGTGGGGGCCGGTGCCGGCACGGTGGCGTTCGGCTGGAAAGGGGGCATCGGCACCAGTTCGCGGCGGCTGCCGGAAACAGCCGGCGGCTATACCGTGGGGGTATTGGTGCAGAGCAATTTCGGCGGCGACCTGACCATCGCCGGCGTGCCAGTGGGGCAGCGGCTGGGTGCACCGTCAGCAACGGCCAGCCAGCGTGATGATCAGCCGGGGATGCAGCAGGCGCCCGGCGATGGCTCGATCGTCATCGTGGTGGCAACCGATGCGCCTTTGTCGGATCGCAACCTCAGGCGGCTCGCCAGCCGCACCTTCCTGGGGGTGGGGCGCACCGGTTCGGTCATCTCCAACGGTTCGGGGGATTATGCGCTGGCCTTTTCCGTGCATCCCGATGTCCGCCGCACTGCCGAACGGCGCCGACAGACGGCCAGCACCCCCGATGTCGGCAACGACCAGATGTCAGGGCTGTTCGCAGCCGTGGTAGAGGCGACCGAGGAGGCGATCATCAATTCGCTGTTTGCCGCAACCACCGTCGAGGGCCATCGGGCCACCATTCCGGCGCTTCCGGTCGCCCGCGTGCTTGCCATCATGAAGGAGGCCGGCCGGTTGCAGCCCTGAGGGCGTGGGCCCTGTGGGTGCAGTATCAGACCTGCGACAGGGCGCGGCGCCGGCGGTCAAAGCTGGTGGGGATGTTCAGGGCCTCGCGGTATTTGGTGACGGTGCGGCGTGCCACCTCGATCCCCTCATCCTGCAGCAGTTTCACCAGCTTGTCGTCGGACAGGGGCTTCAAGGGCGGTTCGGAGTCGATGAATGCCTTGATCCGCTGGCGCACCGCTTCGCTTGAGGTGTCGTCCTGTCCGCTGGCGCTCTGGATGGCCGAGGTGAAGAAATACTTCAGCTCGAACAGGCCGCGGTCGCACAGCAGATATTTGTTGCTGGTAACCCGGCTGACCGTTGATTCGTGCATGCCGATGGTTTCCGCCACCTGCCGCAGAGTCAGTGGTTTCAGGTGGCGCACGCCGTGCCGGAAGAACCCGGCCTGTTGTGCCACCAGTTCGGAGGCCACCTTGAGGATGGTGGTTGCCCGCTGGTCGAGGGTGCGGATCAGCCATTGCGCGCGTGACAGGCACTGTTCGAGGAACTGCTGTTCGGCTTTGCTGCTGTCGTGGCGGTGGCCCTCGCCGTGCCGGATGCCGTGGGCGCTGATACGGGCCTGATAGCTGCGGTTGACGATGAGGCGTGGCAAAGTGGTGTTGTTCAGCTCAACGACGAAGCTGTCGTCATCTTTGCGGCTGTGACGGACGAACAGGTCGGGAACCACACCGATGGTTCGTCCGCCGCCGAACAGCAGGCCGGGTTTGGGGTTGTAGCTGCGCAGCTCGCGCAGCATGTCGGTAAGATCGTCCTGATCGACTTTGCACAGGCGGCGTAACTGTGCGAGATCACCGCGCGCCACCATCTCCAGATTGTCGATGAGGGCGGCCATGCACGGGTCGTAGCGGTTGGCCTCGCGCGCCTGCAGGGCGATGCATTCCGCAAGCGTGCGCGCCCCGACACCGGTTGGTTCGAACCCCTGAAGTATGGCCAGGCATCGTTCGATCTCGGCAAGGGGCAGGCCGAGGCGCCCGGCGATATCTTCAAGCGGTTCCGCCAGATAACCGGCCTCATCGAGCAGGGATACGAGGTGGGAGACGATGAGGAAATCCGCTTCGTCGAGCAGGGCAGCCTGCCGTTCGAGATGGCTGACGAGAGTGAGCGACTCTTCGGCCAACTGGTCGAAATCGAAGGCTTCCAGCGGCTCTGCCGGAGTGCCGGCATCGGCGACACTGTCGTGATGGAAGCGTTCCTCGACGAAATCGACATCGAGATCCTCGCCGGTGCTGCCCTGATCGTCGCCGATCCGGGTATCGAGACCCTCCTCTCCGGCAGCAGGGGTGGGCGCTGCTTCGGCATCCGGCGGCGTGCCGGAGTCAGGGTCAAGGGTAGCGGCCGCCTCGGAATCGGCGGTGTCTGCCTGTGCCCCGCCCTCGTCAGCGAACGCACTCTCGCCGTCGGCCATTTCCAGCAGCGGGTTGCTGTCGAGTTCGCTGGCGATCTCTCCCTGTAGTTCAAGGTTCGACAGCGTGAGCAACCGGATCGCCGCCTGCAGTTGCGGTGTCAGGACAAGGCTGGTGGTGGCCTTGAGATCGAGGCGCGGACCGAGGCTCAGAGTGCGAAATCCTCTCCGAGATAGACGCGGCGCACCGTTTCATCACGGACCAGCGCATCCGGCGTCCCCTCGAACAGCACCCGCCCGTCGTAGATGATGCAGGCGCGATCGACGATATCTAGGGTTTCGCGGACGTTGTGATCGGTGATGAGGACTCCGATGTCGCGGTCTTTTAGGTGGCCGACCAGCGTGCGGATATCCGCGATCGAGATCGGGTCGATGCCGGCGAACGGTTCGTCGAGCAGCATGATGGACGGAGATGCCGCCAGCGCCCGGGCGATTTCGCAGCGGCGACGTTCACCACCCGACAGCGCCATGGCCGGGGCGTTGCGCAGGCGGGTAATGTTGAATTCTCCCAGCAGCTGTTCCAGCCGGTCGGCCCGGGTGGCGGCGTCAGGTTCGGCCACTTCCAGCACGGCCGAGATATTGTCCTCAACCGTCAGGCCGCGAAAGATCGAAGTCTCCTGCGGCAAATAGCCAAGCCCGAGGGCGGCGCGGCGATACATGGGCAGGCGGGTGATGTCGACGCCATCGAGCAGGATGCGCCCCTGATCGGGGGCTGCGAGCCCCATGATCGAGTAGAAGCAGGTGGTCTTGCCGGCGCCGTTGGGGCCAAGCAGGCCGACGACCTCGCCACGGTGGACCGACAAAGAGACATCGCGAAGCACCACGCGCTTGTCGTAGGATTTGCCGATGGCGACGACCGCCAGCCCGCCGCGCGACGTATCTTCAGGGGCGGGTGCGGTTTCCTGGTCGGCTAGGATGGTAGCCAGTTTTCTGCCTTTCTCCCATGTGGCCGGCTGATGCCCGGTGGACGGGCGCCTGCACCGGGCCGCTCGCCTGCGACCGTGGCGGTTGCCGTCCCCAGACGCCGGGCCTGATGATGGTTCAGACCGGATTGCCGGGCCGAATCATCGCGCAACCCCCACGCCTGTTGCCTCAGTTTGCAGCAAATGAGCACAGTTGGCGCGGTTCTTGCTAGAATTATGTTGTCAGATTTACACCTGCAACCCGTTGGCGGGCAAGGGGTGATAGTGCAGATGCAACCATTGCGGGCCTGATGCGGGCGGGCTTCAGCGGGCAGGCAAGCGAGTTTGGGAAGGGGGCATCAGGATCGACGGTTGCCGGTCTCGTCCATCAGCACTTCGCGGCGGCCGACATGATCGGGCGAGGAGACCAGCCCCATCTCCTCCATCTGTTCGATCAGCCGCGCTGCCGAATTGTACCCGACCCGAAGCGAGCGCTGCAAATACGAGATGGTTGCCTTGCGCGACGTTGCCACTACCCGGATTGCCTGTTGCAACTGATCGCCGTCTGCCGAGCTTCCTGCACCGGCGCGACCACCGCCTGCTGCAAACCCGCTGTCGCCGGTCTCGCCGCCTTCCGGTTCCTCGGTGACACCCGACACATAATCGGGGGAGCCCTGGGCCTTCCAGTGGCGGGCCACGGCCTCGACTTCCTCGTCGGAGACGAAGGGGCCATGCACCCGCACCGGCTGTTTGCCGCCGGGCATGTACAGCATGTCGCCTTTGCCCAGCAGCTGTTCGGCACCCATTTCGCCAAGAATGGTTCGGCTGTCGATTTTCGAGGTCACCTGGAAGCTGATGCGGGTGGGCAGATTGGCCTTGATGACCCCGGTGATCACATCGACCGAGGGCCGCTGGGTTGCCATGATCAGGTGGATGCCGGCGGCGCGGGCCTTCTGCGCCAGCCGCTGGATGAGGAATTCCACCTCCTTGCCGGCCGTCATCATCAGGTCGGCCAGTTCGTCGACGACAACGACGATCAGCGGCAGCGGTTCAAGGGGCAGCGTTACCTCTTCGAACTGCGGATTGCCTTCGTCGTCCCAGCCGGTCTGGATGCGGCGGGTGAAGGATTTGCCGCCCTTCAGGGCCTCGCGCACCTTGTCGTTATAGCCCGACAACGAGCGCACGTTGATGTGCGCCATGTTGCGGTAGCGTTCCTCCATCTGTTCCACCGCCCATTTGAGCGCCCGGATCGCCTTAGCCGGTTCGGTGACAACCGGCGCCAGCAGGTGGGGGATGTCGTCGTAGACCGACAGTTCCAGCATCTTTGGGTCGATCATGATCATGCGGCACTGGTCGGGCCGCAGCCGATAGAGCAGCGACAGGATCATGGCGTTGAGGCCGACCGATTTTCCTGATCCGGTGGTGCCGGCGATCAGAAGATGCGGCATCGGCGCCAGGTCGGCAATAACCGGCGAACCGGCAATGTCCTTGCCCAGCACCATCGGCAGGGTGCCGCTGTTGTTCTGAAAGGCGGTCGCGCCGAGCATTTCCGACAGCGACACCATCTCGCGCTTGCGGTTGGGAAGTTCGATGCCGATGACATTGCGTCCGGGAATCACCGCGACACGCGCGGAAACCGCACTCATCGAGCGGGCGATATCGTCGGCGAGGCCGATCACCCGGCTGGCCTTGATGCCCGGCGCCGGTTCCAGTTCATAAAGGGTGACGACCGGGCCCTGTGCCAGCCCGACGATCCGCCCTTTCACGCCATAATCATCGAGCACACCCTCGAGAACCCGGGCATTCTGTTCGAGCGCGTCTTCGTCGATCGGCTGGCGGCTGCCGGGTGCCGCCGGCTTCAGAAGCGAGAGTGGCGGCAGATCGGCGCGATCGCCCAGTTGCAGGCCCGGCTGGCGATCCGGGCGGTTGCGCCCCTGCTCGGGCGAAGGCGCCGGCCCGGCAATCCGCCGGTTGGGGCCATCGGCTTCGGTCGGGGCTGGCGGATTGGGACGTGGTGTGCGGGCGCGGGCGGCGGGTGGCGCCTCAGCGCCGGAGTCACGATCGTCAGCCAGCGCCAAACCAGCGGAGCGATCAGGATAGCGTAATGCATCTGCGTCATCGGGGTTTCGGCGGAACAGGGCCAGCGCCCGGCGTACGGTATCCCTGCCCGTCCAGCCGAAACCGAACATCAGCAGCCCCAGCGTGGCCGCCAGCAACACCAGGGCAGCGGCGACGTTGGCAAGCGCCGGGTCGAACCCCTCTGGCCAGGCGATGGCCCCCAGGGCCTGAGCTGCTGCCAGCCCCACGGCACCGCCCGCCCCGGCGTCGAGGGTGCCGACAGGCTGCGGCCACAGCAGGCCAAGCCCGGTGGCAGCCAAGGGCAGCGCCCCCAGACAGCAGAGGGCACTGCGGCGCAGCCGCAGGGGCTGGTCGAGGGCGAGACGCGCCCCCCACACCAGCAGTGGCAGCACCAGAAGTGCCGCGGCAAACCCCAGGCCCTGCAGCAGCAGATCGGCGAGATGAGCACCGACACGGCCGCCGGGGTTGGTGGGGGTGGTGCCGGTGGCGTTGTTGAACGAGGGGTCGGCCGGGTTGTAACCGAGCAGCACCAGCGCCAGGCCAGCGCCGGCGGCAATCAGCAGCAGTGCCAGAGCCATGCGCCGCAGCAACCGCCAAAGCGCGGTCAGGCGTTGCGCCATAGTGGGGCCGCGCGGCGTTTGCGCGCGCTTTCTCCCCCACCTTGACCAGGGGGCGCCATCTTTCAGCGTGCCATAGCCGGTTGCCATCGCCGCACATTGCGGCTGAACGCGGCAGCGGTCAAGATTGTTCCTGATTTGTTTTAATCCAGAGCCGGCCAGCCGGGTTTACATCAATTTTTTAGTGGTTTTCCTGAAATTGACCTTGGTCAAATCCCTGCGAGACAATCTGGTCTTTAGGGCGGGCAGAGAAGATCCATGACACAAAGTCCCCCCATCCTCACCAGGCTGCTTGCCGCCGCATGTGCTACCGGTGCTGCCATTCCCGCCACCCCTGCTCTTGCCGCCGCGGGAGAGGCCGCGCCTCTCAGCGGCTATGCCGATTTGCGCTACCGGCTGGAAATCGTCGATCAGCACGACATCGCCCGCACCGCCGTCGCCTCGACGTTGCGGGTGCGCGCCGGTGTGAAGTCAGCCGAGTGGCATGGCTTCAGCGGCCTGGTGGAAGGCGAAGCGATCATGACGCTGGGCAGCCATCGCTATAACGATACCGCCAACGGCCAGACCCAGTATCCCGTCATCGGCGATCCGCCGGGGGCGCTGCTCAATCAGGCGCTTGTGCGCTGGCGTCCGGTGGAGGAGGTGGATGCAGTGGCCGGCCGGCAGACCATCAACCTCGACAACCAGCGGTGGATCGGTTCGGTGAACTGGCGGCAGAACGACCAGACGTTCGACGCTGCCCGGCTCAGTGTGAAGCCGCTGCCGGGGCTGGCGGTGGAGTATTTCCATGCCTGGCGGGTCAACCGGGTGTTCGGTACGGATTCGCCGCAGGGGATCTGGCGCGATACGGCAATCAATGCCGCGCGTGGCGCCTATACGCTGAAGGGGCTCGGCACGGTTTCCGTCTATGGCTACTGGCTGGATATTCCCGCCAGCCCCGTCAATAGTTCGCGCACCATCGGGGTGCGTGTGGCCGGTGAGCAGGCGCTCGGCAAAGGCAACGCCCTGCTCTATGCCGTCGAATATGCCAACCAGCAGGATCTGGGCGCCAACCCCCGTGATTTCTCGCTGGGTTATCTGCTGCTTGAACCGGGTATACGCAGCGGGCCGTTCACCTTCAGGCTTGGCTTTGAACGTCTGGCCGGCAACGGCTCGGCCGCCGTGCAGACGCCGCTTGCCACCCTTCATGCCTTCAATGGCTGGGCCGACAAGTTCCTGTCCACCCCGGCCAACGGGCTGCGCGACATCTATGCCGACGCCAGCTACAAGGTGGGCGGCACCGGGCCGCTGAAAGGGGTGCTGCTGCGGACGGTGTGGCATGACTACCGTTCAACCCATGGCGGCATCGACTATGGCCGTGAATGGAATGCGCTGGTCAGCTATCCGGTGGCGCGCAATGTTTCGTTGTCGGCCAAGGTCGCCCGTTACGAGGCCGCCCGATATGGCGCCGATACCACCAAGGGCTGGCTGATGGCCGAAGCACAGTTCTGATCCAATGCCTTGTCAGGCGTCGATGGCGTCGGCCTCGACGGCGGCGGCATGGGCCTGAATGAAGTTGAAGCGGTGTTCGGGAACCCGACCCATCAGCCGCTCGACCAGATCGCGCACCTGGTGGCGATCCTGATGGGTTTCCGGCAGCGTTACCCGGATCAGGGTGCGCTTGTCCTTGTCCATGGTGGTTTCGCGCAGCTGTCCGGGGGCCATTTCCCCCAGCCCCTTGAAGCGGCCCACTTCCACCTTCCTGCCCTTGAAACGGGTGGCGATCAGCCGATCCCGTTCGGAATCGTCGCGGGCATAGACGCTGTCGGCGCCCGCTGACAGCCGATAGAGCGGCGGTTGCGCCAGATAGAGGCGGCCAGCCGCCACCAGACCCGGCATTTCCTGGAAGAAATAGGTCATCAGCAGGGTGGCGATATGGGCGCCATCGACATCGGCGTCGGTCATGATGATGACCCGTTCATAGCGCAGCTGATCGTCGCGGTAACGGTCGCGGGTGCCGCAGCCCAGCGCCAGCGCCAGATCGGCGACTTCCTGATTGGCGTTGATCTTGGCGGCGGTGGCCGAGGCGACGTTCAGGATCTTGCCGCGTATGGGCAGGATCGCCTGGGTCTTGCGGTCGCGCGCCTGCTTGGCCGAGCCGCCCGCCGAATCGCCCTCGACGATGAACAGTTCGGTACCGTCGCGGCTGTCCTGCGCGCAATCGGTCAGCTTGCCGGGCAGCCGCAGCTTGCGGGCGTTGGTTGCGGTCTTGCGCTTTTCCTGCTGGGCGGCGCGGCGGGCGAGGCGCTCGTCCATGCGGTCGATCACGAAGGCAAGCAGGGCGCGCGCCCGCTCCTGATCGGCAGTCAGCCAATGGTCGAACAGGTCTTTCACAGCCGTTTCCACCAGCTTCTGGGCACCAGGCGATGTCAGCCGGTCTTTGGTCTGTGACTGGAACTGCGGCTGAGGAATGAACACCGACAGCAGCACCCGGGTTCCCGCCAGAACGTCGTCGCTGCTGAGATCGCTGCCCTTCCTCACCCCCGCCAGCTGGGCAAAGCCCTTCAGCCCCTTCAGGATGGCCGAGCGGAACCCTGCCTCGTGGGTGCCCCCCATGGGTGTGGGGATGGTGTTGCAATACCAGGCGTTTTCCTGGTCGCCGGCCACGGTCCAGTGCATGGCCCATTCCACCCGGCCAACGCTGCCGTTGTTCACTTCATGGCAGCCGGTGAAGGGCTGGTTGGTGACGGTTTCCTCGCCAGCCACGTCTTCGGCCAGACGGTCGGCGAGGCCGCCGGGGAACAGGAAGGTCTGGCTTTCGGGCACCAAGTCACTTGCGAGCGCCGGATCGCAGCGCCAGCGGATCTCGACACCGCCGAACAGATAGGCTTTCGACCGGGCCATCCGGTAGAGGCGTTCCGGCGAGAAGTGGAGATCGGCTCCGAAAATTTCGGGGTCGGGGTGGAAACTGGTGGTGGTGCCACGGCGGTTGGGGGCAGAGCCGATCGTTTCCAGCGGCGTCACCGGGTGTCCGCGCGAAAAGCGCTGCCGGTAGAGCGTGCGGTTGCGCGCCACTTCCACCACCATGTCGTCGGACAGGGCATTCACCACCGAGACTCCGACACCATGCAGCCCGCCCGAAGTGCTGTAGGCCTTGTCGGAGAATTTGCCGCCCGAGTGCAGCATGGTGAGAATCACTTCCAGCGCCGACTTGCCGGGAAAGCGCGGGTGCGGATCGACCGGGATGCCACGGCCATTGTCGCAAACCGTAAGGACGTTGCCGGCGGCGAGGGTGATCTCGATGCGGGTGGCATGGCCGGCGACGGCTTCGTCCATGGAATTGTCGATCACTTCGGCCGCCAGATGGTGCAGCGCCGCAGAATCGGTGCCGCCGATATACATGCCGGGACGGCGGCGCACCGGCTCCAGTCCCTCGAGCACCTCGATCGTGCTTGCGTCGTAGGATTCCGTAGGGGCAGAGGCAGTGAACAGGTCGGTCATGGCGCCTTCCTACCGCCCGGGTGGCCATCCGCCAACCCCGGCCACAGCAACCGCGAAGTGCACTCATTGTGGCATCAGGGCAACAGGTACCGGCCCAATCGAACGTGATCATGATTCTCTATTGTGCGGCGCAGCATTTCTGTTGTCACATGCCAGCGAAAGGGCAGTCGTTCTTTCAACAGGAACAGGCGCCCGACCATCGGGCGAAACGCAGGGAGAATGCCATGATCTTGAATCGGACCATCCTTTTTCCCGTTACCTTGGCTGCGGCGTACCTGGCAGCGGTTCCGGCGCGGGCGGAAATCGGTGTCAGTGGGGTTGATCTGTCAGCCAGCGCCACGGTGGTAAGCGATTACCGCTTTCGCGGCGTCAGCTATTCCGATCTCGACCCGGCGGTACAGGCCGATGTGACTCTGGAGACGCGCAGCGGTCTGTTTGCCTCGGCCTGGGCATCGACCATTGCCGATTATGAAGGATCAAACGTCGAGGTCGACCTGTCGGCTGGCTGGAGCGGGGCGATCGGGCCGACAACCGCCACGGCCGGGGTGATCACCTATTTCTATCCGGGAAGCTCAGGCACATTCACCTATGAGCTGTTCGGGTCGCTGGGAATGCAGATTGGCCCGCTGGCCGGAACCGTCGGGGTCAACTGGGCGCCGGGGCAGTCGAACCTCGATTCGTCGAGTCGCTATATTTTCGGGTCGTTGGAGGCCGGCATTCCGCTCACTCCGTTTACCGTCAGGGCCGCACTTGGGCACGAGCGCGGCGGCATGGTAAGCGACGAACTGGGCACCACCACCCAGAAGCTCGACTGGGAAGTGGGGGTAAGCGCCACCTTCACGGCGCTGACGGTGGGCGTTTCCTATGTGGGTAATGACCTGCCGCGCACACGCCTGCCTGGCGGCGAACGCGCCAACCGACTGGCGCGCGATGGCGTCGTCTTTACGGCGACGCTGGGGTTCTGACGAACGGGCCGCCCGACACTGGTCGAGCGGCCCGATGTTACGGCAACCAGTCGCCGGTCAGGCGGCGTGCTGGCCTTCGATCACGGTCGAAACCGGCGTTTCAGCGGCAATTTCCACCTTGCGCGGCTTCTTGTGCTCGGGGATCTCGCGCATCAGCTCGATGTTCAGAAGGCCGTTTTCATAGCTGGCACCGGTCACCTTGATGACATCGGCCAGCTGGAAGCGGCGCTCGAACGCCCGCTTGGCAATGCCACGATGCAGGAAGCTCCGCTCTTCGGTGGCGGTTTCCTCGGCGCCCTTGCCGGTGACCACCAGGGTGTTTTCCTGAACCGTCAGGTCAAGCTCGTCGCGGGAGAAGCCGGCAACGGCCATGGTGATGCGATAGCCGGATTCGCCCAGCTTTTCGATGTTGTAGGGGGGGTAACCGTTTTCGCCGCCTTCGGCCGCCCGCGTCACCGAGTCGATCAGGCGATTGAGGTTTTCGAAGCCGATCGAGGAACGCAGCAGGGGGGCAAAATCAAAATCACGACGCATATTCGTCCATCCTTTCAAAGCAATGGCTGTTGGTGCCCGCCGCAGTGGCCGGGCCTTGTGCCGGCAACCCGAACGGCGTTGCCTGCAGCATCCATGTGGGTTTGACAGCCTGGTTTTCAAGGGATGGCCGGTGGCCGACTCGCCACTTGCCGACTATGGGGTGCTGCCCGTATTGAGGCGCGATGAAATCAACCGCCGAAATCCGCCAATCGTTCCTCGATCACTTCGGGAACGCCGGCCACCGGATCGTTCCCTCGGCGCCGCTGGTGCCGCAGAACGACCCGACGCTGATGTTCGTGAATGCCGGCATGGTGCCGTTCAAGAACGTGTTCACCGGCATGGAACAACGGCCCTATACCACCGCTGCCTCGTCACAGAAGTGCGTCCGTGCCGGTGGCAAGCACAACGACCTTGATAATGTCGGCTATACCGCCCGCCACCACACCTTCTTTGAAATGCTGGGCAATTTCTCGTTCGGTGATTATTTCAAGGAACAGGCGATCGTCCTTGCCCATGATCTGCTGACGCGTACCTGGGGCCTGCCCAAAGACCGGCTGACGGTGACCGTCTATCACACCGATGATGAAGCCCATGCGCTGTGGAAACGGATCTCGGGCCTGCCCGATGAACGGATCATCCGCATCGCCACGTCCGACAATTTCTGGTCGATGGGTGATACCGGCCCCTGCGGGCCCTGCTCGGAAATCTTCTACGACCATGGTGACCAGATCGCCGGTGGCCCGCCGGGCAGCCCCAACGAAGACGGCGACCGCTTCGTCGAGATCTGGAACCTGGTGTTCATGCAGTTCGATCGCGCTGCCGATGGCACGATGACTCCGCTGCCACGGCCATCGATCGATACCGGCATGGGTATCGAGCGGATCGCCGCCGTGTTGCAGGGCACCCACGATAATTTCGAAACCGATACCTTCCGGGCCCTGATCGCGGAATCAGGGGCACTGACCGGAACGCCAACCGATACCCCGGCCACCCGCGCCTCGCACCGGGTGATTGCCGACCATCTGCGCGCCGCCGGGTTCCTGGTGGCCGATGGCGTGCTTCCGGCCAACGAAGGGCGCGGCTATGTGCTGCGGCGGATCATGCGCCGCGCCATGCGCCATGCCCACCTGCTGGGTGCCAGTGAGCCGCTGATGCACCGGTTGGTTCCGGCGCTGGTCTCGACGATGGGGGCTGCCTACCCGGAACTGGGGCGGGCCCAGCCGCTGATCGCCGAGACCCTGAAACTTGAGGAAACCCGGTTCCGCCAGACGCTCGACAAGGGTTTGAAGCTGCTGGACGAGGCAACGGCCGGACTGAAGGCCGGGCAGACCTTACCCGGGGATGTCGCCTTCCGCCTGTATGATACCTATGGCTTCCCCTACGACCTGACGGAAGATGCGCTGAAAGCCCAGGGGCTGGGGGTCGATCGTGCCGGGTTTGACGCCGCAATGGCCGAGCAGAAGCAGCGCGCCCGTGCCGCCTGGGCCGGCAGCGGGTCGAGCGCTGCCGAGGGTCTGTGGTTCGATCTTGCCGACAGGCTGGGGTCCACGGATTTCATTGGCTATTCCACCACTCAGGCGCAGGGCGAGATCTGCGCCATCATCAAGGATGGTGCGGAACTGGCCAGCGCCCTGCCAGGCGATGAAGAGCTGATTCTTCTTGCCAACCAGACACCCTTCTATGGTGAATCGGGCGGCCAGATCGGCGATACCGGCATCATCGAAGGGCCGGATGGCGCGCGTTTCGAGGTGGTTGATACCCGAAAGCCGCTGGGGCGGCTGCATGCCCATGTCGGGCGGTTGGTACAGGGCAGTCTGAAGGTCGGCGATGTCGTGACACTGACGGTCGATGGCGAACGCCGCACCGCCATCCGTGCCAACCACTCGGCCACCCACCTGTTGCATGCAGCGTTGCGCCAGGTGCTGGGCGATCATGTGGCCCAGAAAGGCTCGCTGGTGGCGGCTGACCGGCTGCGTTTTGATTTTTCGCACCCCAAGGCGCTGACGGCAGCGGAACTGGCTGCAATCACCAGCGCCGTCAACGCCGAGATTCGCGCCAATGTCCCGGTATCCACCCGGCTGATGACACCGGACGCCGCCATCGAGGCCGGAGCGCTGGCGCTGTTCGGGGAAAAATACGGAGACGAAGTGCGTGTGCTGGCGATGGGGCGGGCACAGGAGAGCGGCCGCCCCTATTCGGTGGAACTGTGCGGCGGCACCCATGTGTCGGCTACCGGCGACATCGCGCTGTTTCATATCATCGCCGATTCGGCGGTGTCGTCGGGGGTGCGGCGCATCGAGGCGCTGACCGGAGCGGCAGCTCTGGCCTATCTCGAAGGGCAGGACAGCCTTCTGAAATCGGCAGCGGCGGCCCTGAAGACCCGGCCCGACGACCTGCCCGAGCGTGTGCAGGTGCTGTCAGACAGCGTGAAGCGGCTGGAGCGCGAACTGGCCGACACCCGGAAGGCGCTGGCGCTTTCTGGCCCTGCCCCTGCCGGCAGCGCCTCAGAGCAGTTGGGGGATGCCGGCTTCATTGCCCGCATCCTTGAAGGGGTGGAGGCCCGCGATCTGCGCGGCCTGGCCGACGAGGCCAAGGCGGAACTGGGCAGCGGCGTTGCCACCCTGATTGCTGTGAACGACGGTCGTGCCGCCGTGGTTGTGGGGGTGACATCCGACCTCACCGGAACGGTATCGGCGGTGGAACTGGTGCAGGTGGCGGCTGCGGCTCTGGGTGGCAAGGGCGGTGGCGGCCGTCCGGACATGGCGCAGGCCGGCGGACCGGATGGCAGCAAGGCGGCGGCAGCGGTTGCCGCCGTGCGGCAGGCAGTGGCGACGGCGCTGGGCGTGGCCGCCTGACATGAGCGCGGGGCCAGCGGGCAGGGCCTTGTTCGCCGTCATCGATATCGGCTCGAACTCGGTGCGACTAGTGGTCTATAACGGGCTGTCGCGCACGCCTTCGGTGCTGTTCAATGAAAAGATGATGGCGGGGCTGGGGGCCGGCATGGCCAATGGCGGCACCCTTCCCCAGGCAGCAATGGACGATACCCTTCGGGCGCTGGCGCGGTTCCGTCTGCTGTGTGATGCCATGGGCGTGACGGCCATTCGTGCCGTTGCAACGGCGGCAGTGCGCGAGGCTGATAACGGCCGGGCCTTTGCCGAGCGGATCACCCGGACCACCGGTATCGCAGTCGAGATTATCGATGGCGCGACCGAAG
Source organism: Sphingomonadaceae bacterium (assembly GCA_039808025.1). Taxonomy (GTDB): domain Bacteria; phylum Pseudomonadota; class Alphaproteobacteria; order Sphingomonadales; family Sphingomonadaceae; genus Sandaracinobacteroides. Next base: position 124,673 of record JBDHSK010000003.1, read on the forward strand.
GGGAGGGTGCTGCTCTCGGCGTTCTGGCAGGCATCCCCGATGCCCGAGGGATCATCGGCGACCTTGGTGGCGGCTCTCTGGAACTGGCGCATGTTGCCGATGGCCGGGTGCTTGACCGCACATCGCTGCCACTGGGTTCGCTGCGTCTCGATGCCCTGCGACGGCGCAGCCGAGCAGCGCTCGCCGGGCGGATCGCGGACTGTCTGGAAACGGTTGGCTGGAACACGGTGGGCCGCGGTCTGCCGTTTTATGCCGTTGGCGGCAGCTGGCGCGCCCTTGCCCACATGCACATGCACCTGCTGGACTGGCCGTTACCGGTGGCGCACCAATACCGGATGACGGTGGATTCGACCGATCGGCTCGTCCATTCGCTGGCGCACATGTCGCCGAAGGCCCTGAAGGCAGTCCCCAACGTCTCGTCGGCGCGGGCGCCGCAGCTGGCAGGTGCCGCGGTACTGCTGCGGGCCGTGGCGCGACGCTTTCAGTCCTCGGAAGTGATCGTTTCCGCCTATGGTCTCAGGGAAGGCATCTTCTATCAGGCCCTGCCAGACGACTTGCGCCGGCAGGATCCGCTGCTGTCGGCTGCCGGGGATCTGGCCCGGCGTGTGGGGCGCGCCGGGGCTACCGGCGAACCATCGGCTGGTGAGGCCCTGCTGGCGTTCACCGACCCGGTGTTTGCCAACGAGCCTGCGGCTGACCGGCGCATCCGCCATGCCGCTGCCCTCCTCAGCGACAGCAGCTGGCGCGCCCACCCCGATCTGCGCGCCGAAGACGGGCTGAACCTTGCCTTGCATGGCCGCTGGGCCGGCATCGATGCGACAGGCCGTGCCATGCTTGCTGCGGCGCTGTGGTCGGTAAATGGTGGAACCACCGATACGCCGGCAACCGCCATTCTCGATCGGCTGGCCCCACCGGCGGCGCTGGCTCGCGCCCATTGCTGGGGGCTGTCCCTGCGGCTTGGCCAGCGGCTGGCGGGCGGCACGGCCGGTCTGCTGGCCGATGCCAGCCTTAACCGCGATTCCGCGTCGCTGACGTTGCGCCTGCCAGAGCGACTGGCGCCGCTTTATGTCGAGGCGATTGCCCGCCGGCACCGGACGCTGGCGCAATCGCTGGGCCTGCAGCCCCTGTTCGCCACCGGCTGAAAAAAAGGCGCTGGCGCGCCTTTGCCTACAAAATGGCGGCGATCTGCCCCAGAAGCGGCCGGTCAGCGGGTGGCATCGCCAGTGTGAACAACTGGTTCACCGGCAGCCATTGCAGCTTCTGGCCTTCGCGCCCCACCGGGGTTCCCCGCCATTTGCGCAGTGCAAACGCCAGCAGCAGCAAATGGTGCTGATCGGCCTGCCACGCCGAAAAGCCGCAAGGCGCAAGGCACGAGGTGGCGGTTTCGACCCCCAGCTCTTCGTGCAGTTCGCGCACCAGCGCCGCTTCGGGGCTTTCCAGAGGCTCGATCTTGCCACCGGGAAACTCCCACAGGCCTGCCAGCGAGCTCCCGGCGGGGCGCTCGGTCACCAGCACTCGGCCATCAGCATCGACCATGACGGCACAGGCGACGGGAAGCAGCGGCAAGTGGCGCGCCGGCACACCTCCGGGGCAGACGGGATCAGTCAACGATCAGCTTCACTTCCTGTCCCGGTTGCAAAGCCCCCCGGCCCAGACCATTCAGCGCCATCAGGCTTTCCGGGCGGTTGTAGGGCGCCGACATGCGGGCGCTGAGGCTGGCGATGGTGTCACCGGGGCGCACGCGCACGACATCGATATGACGGCCGCGAGATGCTTCGGCGGTTTCCCGCGGAGACAGGGTGCGGAAGCTGTTGAGCAGCGGGCCGAACAGGGCGCCGCGGCCGGCGGGCGCCACGGTGCGGAACAGATAGACGCGCCCGTCATCGAGACGATAGGCAGTGATCCCGACATCGACGACGCTGCGCTGGCCCGACAGCCGGGCCGTCGACTGGGCGCTTGCCAGGCCGTTGATGCGCTGTTCGCCATACTGATAGCTGGGGGAACGGCCATTCCCCAGCTGTCGCCAGAGATCGGCCACCAGCTGTTCAAGGGTCTGGCCCGGTTGCAGCTGGCCGCCCATCATCACGAAATTGGAACCATCGGCGGCGCGGCCGATGACCGCCTGCGGGCTGTTCTGCAGGGTGAAGCCGGCCGGGGCCTGGAAGCCGATACCCAGCCCGGCATGGCGGAAACTGGTGCCCGAGATGATCCCCTGATCAGGAGAGTCGCCATAGGTGAGGCCATCGATGGCGGCGAGATAGCGGTCACGGTTCCAAAGCCCGCTCCTGCCGGTGCGGTTGGCGGCTGCCGTCACCCGCTGCACCCGCTCGGCGGTGACCGGGTGCGACGAGAATATCGACGGCGTCCCGGCACGTTCAGCCTTGCCTTCGACGGTTGCCACCCGGTCGAGCGCTGCCAGCATGGCGGCAGCGGCGTGCGGATCGTAGCCGGACTGCAGGATATAGCGCATGCCAAGCGAGTCGGCCTCGTTCTCCTGGCCGCGGGAATAGCCCGAGACCCAGGCATTGGCGCCAAGGTTGGCGATCTGGCCGATCTGCGACCCGCCGAGAATGGCAGCGGCAATGGTGGCGAGCCCGCCGATCGCCGCGCGGCTGTTGCGTTTGTCGGAATGGCGGGCGGCGACATGGCCGGCCTCGTGCCCCATCACCGACGCCAGCTCCGCTTCGGAATTGATCATGGCAAGCAGGCCACGGGTGATATAAAGATATCCGCCCGGCGTTGCGAGGGCATTGGGCACCGGAGAGTTCAGCACCGTGATCGTCCAGTCGGACGGACGCGATCCGGGGATGGCGGCGAGCGCCACCTTCAGTGCGACATCGTGGACATAAGTGGCGATCGATCCATCGACACGGCCGCCGAACTGCGCGAGGATTTCCTTGTAACCCTGCTGGCCGATCTGCCGGTCTTTGGCCGACAGCCCTGCCAGTGGCGCTTGCGCCAATGCCGGGGTGGTGGCCGGCACCGTGCTCCCCAGCAGGCCGACCGCCACAAGGGCGGTGGTGAGCGCGCCGGGCCAGCGCCGTTTCATGCCGCCGTCGCCCCGGTGCGGGCAAAGCCCAGATAACGGGCCCGGCGTTCGTCGCGCAGCTGGATGGGATCACGACCGGCAAGCTTTGCCAGCGCAGAGCCGATATGGTCGCCAATGGCGGCAATGGTGGCCTGCGGGTTGCGGTGGGCGCCGCCCGACGGTTCAGGGATGATTTCATCGATAACGCCAAGTGCCAGCAGATCCTGGGCTGAAACCCGCATGGCGCTGGCGGCGTCGGCGGCTTTGGCCGGATCGCGCCACAGGATCGAGGCGCAGCCTTCGGGCGAGATAACCCCATAGATGCTGTGTTCGAGCATCATCAGATGGTTGGCGACCGCCAGTGCCACCGCCCCTCCCGAACCACCCTCGCCGATAATGATCGACACCAGCGGCACCCGGACGTTCAGGCACATTTCCGTCGAACGGGCGATGGCTTCCGCCTGGCCACGCTCTTCGGCATCGATGCCGGGAAAGGCGCCCGAGGTATCGACCAGTGTGATGATGGGCAGACCGAAGCGGTCGGCCATGTCCATCAGCCGGGCGGCCTTGCGGTAGCCTTCCGGTTTGGCCATGCCGAAATTGCGCGCCACCCGGCTTTGGGTATCGCTGCCCTTTTCCTGGCCGATCAGCATCACCGGCCGGCCGTTGAAGCGGGCGGGACCGCCGAGAATGGCCGGGTCATCCCCGAACTTGCGGTCGCCTGCCAGTTGCTCCCACTCGGTGAACAGTCCGGCGGCAATCGCCAGCAGGCGAGGGCGCGCCGGGTGCCGCGCCACCTTGGTTTTCTGCCATGGGGTAAGCCCGGCGTAGATCTGCTTCAGCAGCTTGTCGCGCCGTGTTTGAGCCGCCTTGATGGCGCGGCTGATATCGGGCCCCTGTGGGCCGGCGCTGAGGGCAGCGATCTCGGCATCGATGGCTGCGACCGGTTTTTCAAAATCTAGCGTTTCAGACATGTCGCCTTCACTTGGTCAGCGGCGACGATAAATCAAGCGCCAAACCGCATGCCCCAGAGCGCGCGCCTTGATGGCAAAGCGGGTGTCGGGCCAGTCGGCGGGGATATGTTCCCAGTCGTCGGGCGATTCGGCCGTCCATTCGAAGCCTTGCATATGCTGCATGGTGACGAGGGCGTGGCGCAGGTAGTTCACTTCGTCGGTGGCGATGCGCAGTTCGCCGCCCGGCTTCAGTTTGGCTGCCACCAGTGCGATAGGCCCGGGGTTGACGAAACGCCGCTTGGCATGGCGGGTTTTCGGCCACGGATCGGGGTGCAGCAGCCACACCTGATCGAGGCTGGCGTCGGGCAGCCGTTCAAGAATGGCGAGGGCGTCGCCCTGATGAATGCGGACATTGGCAAGGCCGCGTGCGTCGATTTCAGCGAGCAGGCCGGCGACACCGTTCAGGTAGGGTTCGGCGCCAATGAAGCCGGTATCGGGGCGGCGTTCAGCCTGAAATGCCAGATGCTCGCCTTTGCCGAAGCCGATTTCCAGAACCAGCGGCCGTGAGTCGCCAAACAGGCGTTCCGCCGTCAGCGGGCCGTCGGCAGGAACCCGCACGGCCGGAAGCAGGTCGTCGACCAGCCGCAGGGCGTTGGCCCTTAACGGGTGGCCCTTGGAGCGACCATAGAGCCGGCGATGGGGCAGCGGATCAGGCATGGCAGGTGTCGTCGCGGGGCGCGACGGCCGGGCGGGGTGGGGGAACACCCCGCCCGGCTGTCATCAGTTCCGCTGCACTTTCATGAATTGCGGTATGGTGGTGGCTTCGTCGCGGTCGTTATCCTCCGGTTCGGGCGCCAGAGTGGTAGGCTGAGGTTCGGGGTCGCGGGGGCGCCGCGCCAGTTCCATCATCCGCGTGAACAGGGAGCGCGGCGGCTGCTCGGTAGTGGCAGGTTCGGCATGCATGGCCGGAACCACGGTGGGGGCGGGGGCCGCCAGCGGCAGTTCGGCAATGACCGGTGTCGTTTCCGCAGGTTTTGGTGTTGCAAGCGGCATGTCGAGTTCGAGGATATCGTCGTCGTGCAGAGAGGTGTCGTCGCTGCTGTCGCCGTGGTTGCCATCGCCGAGCACGGCGGTCGGGCCATTGTCGCCGGCCGTGGCAGCGAGGGCATTGTCGGGGAGCGGGGCATGGACGGCTTCGGAGGCAAAGGCTGGCGCCATTGCCGGGCTGATGCGCTGGCCACCACCACCGCCACCGCCACCGCCATTGGGCGGGGTGGGTTCGGGGGGCAGTTCGCCAACTCCGGGTTGGGCGGCGGGCATGCGGTTGCCGAAGATCGACGATCCGGCGCCGGCTGAAATCGGGGCGCGACCAGCGGCGGCCGGAGGCTGAAGGCCAGGGAGGGCGTTCTGGCGGGCTTCGATTCCGGTGGCGACCACCGACACCCGCATGCGGCCGTTCAGGGTGTCGCTGAAGGCCGAGCCGACGATGATGTTGGCATCGGCATCGACCATTTCGCGGATGTGCTGGGCGGCTTCCTCCACTTCCATCAGGCCGAGGTCATCGCCACCGGTGATGTTGATGATGACGGCCTTGGCACCGCGCAGGCTCACTTCGTCGAGCAGCGGGTTGGAGATGGCCTTTTCGGCGGCCTCGATGGCGCGGCGTTCCCCTTCGGCCTCGCCGGTGCCCATCATCGCCTTGCCCATTTCGCTCATCACCGTGCGCACGTCGGCAAAGTCGAGGTTGATGAGTCCGGGCAGGATCATCAGGTCGGTGATGCCGCGCACACCCTGGTTCAGAACCTGGTCGGCCATGGCGAAGGCCTGTTTGAAGGTGGTCTGCTGGTTGGCGATCAGGAACAGGTTCTGGTTGGGAATGATGATGAGCGTGTCGACATGGCGTTGCAGTTCGGCGATGCCTTCTTCGGCTGAACGCATGCGTTTCTGGCCCTCGAAGGCGAAGGGCTTGGTGACGACGCCCACCGTGAGCACACCGCGTTCACGGGCGGCGCGCGCCACCACCGGCGCCGCGCCGGTGCCGGTTCCGCCCCCCATGCCGGCGGTGATGAAGCACATGTGCACGCCCTCGAGCGCGGCATCGATCTCGGCCAGGGCTTCCTCGGCAGCGGCAGCGCCGATTTCCGGTCGGGCGCCGGCGCCCAGCCCCTGGGTGATCTTGAGCCCCAGCTGAATGCGGTTGGCAGCCGGCGACGAGGCGAGCGCCTGGGCATCGGTGTTGGCGACCACGAAGTCGACGCCTTCAAGGCCGTCGGCGATCATGTTGGCGACGGCATTGCCGCCGGCACCACCTACTCCGATCACGCTGATGCGCGGTTTCAACTCGACGAGGGATGGTTGGATGAAATCGAATGGCATGGCCGTGGCTCCCTTTCAGATTTTACGCTTCAGTTGGTCGAACAGGCGGGCGATGGTGGAACGTGAAGCTGGCTGGCCGTCGCCGGTGCTGCGCGACGGCATGCGGGCGAGGTCGAGCCGCGGCGTGGCGCCGTGGAGGATCAACCCGGCGAGCGTCGAAAATGCGGCGGTGGAATGCGGATCGGGCAGGGCGGAAATGCCGCGTGGCCGGCCGATGCGGATATTGCGCGCCAGCAGCCCCTGGGCGAAATCGGCGATACCGCGCAGTTCGGCGCCTCCGCCGGTCAGGACCACCTGGCGACCGGCCGATCCGGTGAAGCCGATCTCTTTCAGGGCCCGGTCGACTTCGGTGAAAATGGAGTCGAGCCGGTCGCGGATGACCTGGATCAGATCGGCACGGGGAACGCGGCGGCTGTCCTGGCTGTCGTCGGGGTCGAGTGCGGGGATTTCCACCATGTCGTGATTGTCGCGCGGCGAGGCAACGGCCGCACCGTTCAGCACTTTCAGCCGCTCGGCAGCGGTGCGGCGGGTCGCGAACGACGTGGCGATGTCGGCGGTGATGTCGCCTGATCCCATGGGAATGGAGATGAGAGCAACCAGCATGCCGCCGCCATGGACGGCAACCGTGGTGACGCCAGCGCCGATCTCGACGACGGCGACCCCCAGTTCGCGTTCTTCGGCATTGAGAACGGCGGCCGAAGCGGCGACACCTGAGGCAATGATGGCTTCGACATCGAGGTGGGCATTGCGGATGGCGAGGTCGAGGTTGCGGCACGGCGGCGTGGAAGCGGTGATGACGTGGATATCGACCGACAGGCGGTTGGCGTGAAACCCGCGCGGGTTGGTGACCCCATCTACGCCGTCGACCATATAGAGCGTCGGCTCGGCGTGGAGGATCGAGCGCCCGGCCCGGGCAATGGTTTCATCGATGCGGCCGCGCCCCTGCGCCAGCAGCACCGTCATGTCTTCCTCAGAGATGCGCTGGCCGGCGATGTCGATCTCGACGGTGGTAACCGAACTGGCAATCTCCCCCGACGACAGGTTGACAAGCACCGATTCGATTTCGATTCCGGCGGCCTTTTCCGCCTGCATGACGGCAGCGCGGATCGATTCCTCGGTTTTCTGCATGTCGGCCACCAGCCCGCGTTTCAGGCCGTTGCAGGCGCGCAGGCCCGCCCCCAGAATGCGCGGTGGGCCATCGCCATCGGTGGCGGCGATCAGGGCCGCCACTTTCGAGGTGCCGACATCGATGGCCGCCGTGACCCTCCCGCCACGGGGTTTCAGCAACTGGCCGGGGTTGAGGACATGTGCGACGGCCATCAGGCAATGACCTCTCTGGCGGCAGGTGGCGGCGGCGACATGGCAGTGCCGGACTGTGGCGCCGGGGTGACGGGGACGGCAGCGGGTTTGCGTGGTTTGGGCAGGGCGCCATCGGTGCGCACCTGCACGACCATCTTGTCGGGAATGCGCAGGTCGAAGCGCACAAACCCGCGGCCCAGCAGCTGCTGGTGCTGGTTTTCGCGGGCAAAGGCGGCAAGGGCTGCGGCCGCCTGGTCGCCGCGCGGCAACGAGATGGTCTCGCCGCTCAGCATCCGCAGATCCCAGCGGCCCTGCCCCAGCCACTGGGCACCCTTCAGCTGCCGGGCGATTTCGGGGTGGGCGTTGATCAGGCGCACGAGGTTGCCGGCTTCGTGGCGGGCTTCGGCTCCGACCAGCAGAGGCAGATTATGCCAGGCCGCGAGATCATCGACCGGCAAAATCTCACCGGTGCGGTCGATCAGGCGGATACGGCCATGAACCTGCCACAGGGCGGCTGGCCGGCGTTCGCGCAGGCGCACTTCCAGCCGGTCGGGCCAGCGCCTGGCGACACTGGCATCTTCTATCCAGGGAAGGGCCAGCAGCCGCTGACGCGCCGCCGGCAGGTCGACGAGGAACATCGAATCACTGCCTCCGGTCAGCAGCTCGCGGTAGATGGAGAGACGCGACTGGTTGCTCGCCCCTTCGACATCGACCTGGCGCACCGTGAACCCGGCCTTGGCCCCGGCAGTGGCGGCCGCCATGGCGGCATGGCGGGGCAGACCGGCCGCATAGGCCCAGAGACCGGCTGCCACCAGCAGCAGGGTGGCGAAACCGGCGGCAATCAGCCGCCACAGCCGCTGGGGCGACATCGGCACCAGAACCGTGGCCCCCGGCTGGCGGCCGGCCGGGTTGCGGGGGGCGGACAGCTTCATGTCCGCGCGCTTTCGATGATGCGCCCCACCAGTTGCTGGTAGGAAATGCCGCAGTGGCGGGCCTGTTCGGGCACCAGGCTCAAGGGGGTCATCCCCGGCTGGGTGTTCACTTCGAGCATGAACAGGCCGGCGTCACCGAGGCCCGGGTCATAGCGGAAATCCGCGCGCGACACCCCCCGGCAGCCCAGCAGATCATGGGCCAGCGCCGCCTGTTCCATTGCCTGCCGGGCGATGTCGGCAGGGATATCGGCGGGGCAGACATGGGTGGTGAGGCCATCGGTATATTTGGCGGCGTAATCGTAGAATCCCGTCACGGGCTTCAGTTCGGTGACGGCCAGCGGCTGCGGCCCGGAAGCGGTATCGAGAACAGCAACCGTGAGTTCGAGGCCGGCAATGAACGGTTCGGCCATCAGCCACTCGAACTGCTGCCACGGGCCTTCGCTGCTGGCGGCAATGGGGTTGCCGTGGTTGCTGGTATCGGTGATGATAGCCACCCCCACCGACGAGCCTTCGTTGGCGGGTTTCAGAACATAGGGGCGCGGCAGCGGGTCGTGTTCGTGGAGGGTGGCCGAGCGCACCAGACAGCCCGCCGGCATGCGGATCCCGGCAGGAACCAGCAGCCGCTTTGTGAGTTCCTTGTCGATGGCGATGGCCGAGGTGGTGACCCCGGAATGGGTGTAGCAAAGGCCCAGCAGATCCATCAGGCCCTGCACCGACCCGTCTTCGCCGGGGGTGCCATGGAGGGCGTTGAACACCACGTCGGGGGTGGTGGCCAGCAGCCGGTCGGCAAGGGTCGCGCCAGCGGCCGGAGTCTCGCCCATGTCGAGCGTGGTGACCTGGTGGCCAAGGCTGCGGGCGGCATCGGCGACACCCTCGCCGGAGACCAGGCTGACGGCACGCTCGGCCGACCAGCCACCCATCAGGACGGTCACCCGCATGGCCCGGCTCCTGCCGTGTCGGCGGGCGCCGGCTCGCCGACTCGCTCGATCTCCCACTGCAATTCGATTCCGGAGTGAGCCTTGACGCGCCGCCGTACCTCTTCGCCCAGCGCCTCGATGTCGGCGGCGCTGGCGTCTCCGGTGTTGATGAGGAAATTGGTGTGCTTTTCCGAGACCTGGGCGCCGCCTACCATCAACCCCCGGCAACCGGCGGCGTCGATCAGCCGCCACGCCTTGTCGCCTTCGGGGTTGCGGAACGTCGAGCCGCCGGTGCGCGACCGCAACGGTTGCGAGGCCTCACGTTCGGCGGCGATGCGGTCCATCTCGGCGCTGATGGCAGCGCGGTCTCCGGCCGTGCCCTGCAGAAGCGCTTCGATCACCACGAAGCCTTCGGGAAGGGCGGAATGGCGGTAGCGGTAGTGCAGGCGTTCGGCCGGCCAGGTCTCGATCCTGCCGTCGCGGGTGACAATGCGCGCTTCCACCAGCAGGTCGGAGAGGTCGCGCCCATAGGCCCCGGCATTCATGCGCACCGCGCCGCCAATGGTGCCGGGGATACCGCGCAAAAACTCCATCCCGGCTATTGCGGAATCACGGGCGGCGCTTGCAACGGTGATTCCCATTGCGGCGGCACCGGCGCGCACCCGGTTGTCCGCCTCGATGGTGATGGAAGCGAAGGATTTGGGAAGGCGGACGGTGACGCCTGGCACGCCGCCGTCGCGCACGATCAGGTTCGAGCCGACGCCCACCGGGAACAGGGGGGTGTCGGCCGGCAGGGCCGCGACGAAGGTGGCGAGATCATCAGCGTCGGCAGGCCGGAACAGATGTTCGGCATGGCCGCCGCAGCGGAACCAGATGAAATCGGCGAACGCCGCATTGGCTTCGACAGGGCCGCGCGCCGGGGGGAGAGACGCCGGGGGGAGGGGCGCCGGAGGGAGAGGCGCCGTCATGTGTCTGGCCCCAGCCTGGCGGCAAGCCCTGCCGCCCAACGGGTGATGTCGCCGGCGCCCAGACAGATCACCATGTCTCCCGGCCTCAGCAGCGGCTTCAGTATCGGCGCCAGCTCGTCGGGCCTGCTGATGGTGAACACCTGACGGTGGCCCGAGCGTTTCAGCGCATCTGCCAGGGCGAGGTGGCTGACACCTTCGATAGGCGCTTCGCCGGCAGCATAGACGGGGGCGATGATCACGGTATCGGCATCATTGAAGGCCGAGCGCCATTCCTCCATCAGGTCGTGCAGGCGGGTGTAGCGGTGCGGCTGGACCACGGCGATCACATGGGCGGGCGCCCCTTCGCGCGCTGCTGCCAGCACCGCTTTCACCTCGGTGGGGTGGTGGCCGTAATCGTCGATGATGGTGACGGGGGCGCCGTCGGCCATCGCCACTTCGCCAACCCTGGTGAAGCGGCGCTTCACACCGCCGAAACGGGCAAATCCATCGCGGATCTGCGCTTCGCTCAGTCCAAGCTGGTCAGCAATGCCGATGGCCGCAAGGGCATTCAGAACGTTGTGGCGGCCGGGCATCGGCAGCACCAGCCCGTTCAGGCGGCGCTCCTCCTGCCCCGGGGTGCGCAAAGTGACGTCAAAGCGGTTGCCACCGGGTACCGGCTCGACGTTGTCGCCGCGGATATCGGCCTGCCCGGCAAATCCGTAGGTGACGATGCGGCGGTCGGCAACATCGGGAAGCATCGCCTGCACTTCCGGATGGTCGAGGCAGAGGATGGCGGCGCCGTAAAAGGGCACCTTGTGGATGAACTGGCGGAAGGCGGCGCGCGCCGCATCGAACGTGCCGTAATGGTCGAGATGCTCGGGGTCGATGTTGGTGACGATGGCGAGCGTAGGTGGCAGCCGCAGGAAGCTGCCGTCGGATTCGTCGGCCTCCACCACCATCCATTCGCCCGCCCCCAGCCGCGCGTTCGAGCCGTAGCTGTTGATGATTCCGCCGTTGATGACGGTGGGATCCAGCCCGCCAGCGTCGAGCAGGGCGGCGACCAGTGACGTCGTGGTGGTCTTGCCGTGGGTGCCGGCCACGCACACCGTCGATTTCAGGCGCATCAGCTCGGCAAGCATTTCCGCACGCCGCACCACCGGGATACGCCGTTCGAGCGCCAGATCGACTTCCGGGTTGCCTGACCGGATGGCGGTAGAGGTGACGACGACGGCAGCCTCCCCGAGGTTTTCGGGGCGGTGGCCGATCATCACCTTGATTCCGCGCTTGCGCAGCCCTTCCACCACATAGGATTCGGCGATGTCGCTGCCCTGCACGGTGAAGCCGAGGTTGGCCATCACCTCGGCGATCCCTGACATGCCGATGCCGCCAATGCCGATGAAATGGATTGGCCCTGCATCCTTGCCGAACGCCGCCTTCATGAGTCTGCTCCTGATCGGCTGGCAGTCGCCAGGTCGCGGGTCTGTTGTTCGATAAGATCGGCAAGGCGGCCGGCGGCATCGGGCACGCCGAGATTGCGGGCGGCAGCCGCCGCCGCAGCCAGTGCCTCGGGTGCGTTGACGAAGCCACGGATCATGCCGGAAAGGCCGCTGGCGGTGAGGGCGCTTTCCGCAACCATAAGCCCGGCATTGGCATTGACGAAGCCGGCGGAGTTGGCGGTCTGGTGGTCATCGGTGGCGGCGGCAAAGGGGATGAGGATGGCGGGCCGGCCGATCGCCATCAGTTCCGCCATGGTGGAGGCACCGGCGCGTGAAATGACCAGGTGCGCCATCGCCAGACGTACCGGCAGGTCTTCCATGTAGCTGTGGCATTCGTGGGCGACTCCGGCCGCCTGATAGGCGGTGACCACGGCTGACAGGTCTTCGTTGCGGCATTGCTGCACCACCCGCAGGCGCTGGCGATCGGCATCTGACAGCAGCGCCACGGCTTCGGGCACCCGTTGCGACAGGATACGCGCCCCCTGACTGCCGCCGATCACCAGCAGGTTGAGCGGCTGGCCGGCAGCTGGTGCCATATAGGGAATGTCGCGGGCGGCCAGAACGGACTCGCGCACCGGGTTGCCAGTGACGGTGACCCGCGATTCGCCGGCAGGGCTGAGATTGCGGGTTTCAGGATAGGTGAGGGCAATGGCCGAGACCCGGTGCTGCAGGCGGCGGTTCACCCGCCCCAGCACCGCATTCTGTTCGTGGATGAGGCTGGGCAGCCCCAGCGAAATGCCAGCCAGCACCCCGGGAAGCGATGGGTAGCCACCAAAGCCGATGACGGCCTGCGCAGAGACGGCACGGGCGATGCGGCGGCCGGCTTCGCGGCCTTTCCAGATGGATACGGCTGCCTTTGACCAGGCCACCGGGTTGAAACCGGTGGCGGTGGCTGATTCCAGAACGTGCCTATCCACCGATTCGAACAGGCCGGGAAAGCGCAGGCCACGGGAGTCGGTCAGCAAGGTGACGCGGTGCCCGCGCCGCCGCAGTTCTTCGGAAAGGGCGTGGGCGGGCACCATGTGCCCACCCGTGCCGCCGGCAGCGATGAGGATGCTGAGGCTCATGGCCGGGTCTCCGGCGGCACAAGACCAGCATCAGGGCCGCCGGCAGCGATGAGGATGCTGAGGCTCATGGCCGGGTCTCCGACGGCACAAGACCAGCATCAGGGCCGTCGGCTACGATGAGGACGCTGAGGCTCATGCGGGAACCGCCGCGCTGTCGTGATAGCTGCGCAGATAGGGCGAAGATTTCAGGTAGCGGTTGCGGCGGGTAAGCGCCAGCAGCAGCCCCATGCCAATGCAGGTGGCCAGAAAGCTCGATCCGCCGTGGCTGATCAAAGGCAGTGTCATTCCTTTCGATGGCGCCAGCGCCACATTCACGCTCATGTTGATGAGGGCCTGCCCCCCGAATCCGACCACCAGACCCGTCGCCGCCAGAAGCGTGAACGGGTCGTCTTCATCCAGCAGTTGTAGCAGCACCCGAAGCATGATCGCAAGATATAGTAGTGCCAAAGCGAAGCAGATGATCACTCCGAACTCTTCGCCGATCACCGAGAAGATATAGTCGGTATGGGCTTCGGGCAGGCGGAACTTGGCGGTTCCCTCGCCGGGCCCGGTGCCGAACAAACCACCGGAACGGAAGCAGTCGAGCGCACGGTCGACCTGGTAGGTATCGCCCTCGCCGTGCAGATAGCCATCGATGCGTTTCTGGACGTGCGGTTCGAACTGGTAGGCAACCGCCAGCAGTCCGAACAGCCCCGCCACCGAGAGCCCGAGAAACAGCAGCGGCAGGCCGGCAAGCGTTGCCTGCACCAGCCACACCGCCGCCACCAGCGCCGCCTGCCCGAAGTCGGGCTGGTTGGCGAGCAGGGCGAGGATGACCAGCAGCACCGTACCGCCCACCCACAAGACGGGCAGCGAGCGGTCTTCGAAGCGCAGGGCCAGCAACCAGGCGGTCGTGACGATGAAGAACGGCTTCAGGAACTCGATCGGCTGCAACTGGAAGCCGGGAACCTGGATCCAGCGTTGGGCGCCGTTGTTTTCAGCGCCGATCAGCGGCACCAGCATCAGCAGCACCATGAACAGCACGAACCCGGCCATCGCCAGGCGGCGGGCATGGCTTCTGGACAGCATCGAGATGCCGATCAGCAAGGGCAGGCCGGCTGCCACCCACAGCAGCTGCCGATAGAGGAAGTGCAGCGGTGGCAGAGTGAACCCGGTTCCCGACATGCGGAAGGCGGCCGCGGGCGAGGCTGCCGCCACGGCGATGATCCCAAGCCCGACCAGCGCCAGAAGCATCAGCAGCAGCGGGCGGTCGATGGTCCAGAACCAGCGCGACGCGGCCGTGTCATGCCCCCGCCCCAGCGACAGTTTCATGGCCTTGCCCCCTTTGCAATGGTGGTTGCCAGCGCCCGGAAGGCGTCGCCGCGTGCCTCGAAATCGCGGAACTGGTCAAAGCTGGCGCAGGCCGGCGACAACAATATGGTATCGCCGGGAACAGCCGCCTGCGCTGCCGCTGCGACGGCGGCGTCCAGCGTCCCCGCCTCGACAACCGGAACGTGCGGGCCGAGCAGCCGGGCGAACAGCGGGGCGGCCTCACCGATCACATAGGCGGCCTTCACATGTGTAAGGTGCGGCAGGCAGGCGTCGAGTTCGTCGGTCTTGGCCTGGCCCCCCAGAATCCAGTGAATGCCAGCGAAGGCCTGGAGGGCCGGTGCGACACTGGTGGGGTTGGTGGCCTTGCTGTCGTTCACATAGCGCACGCCGTCCACCATGGCGACGATTTCCATCCGGTGGGCAAGGCCGGGGAAGCTCTGCAACCCCTGTTCGATGGCGTTTGCATCGGCGCCCAGCAGCCTTGCGGCCTCGATGGCGAGCGCCGCATTCTGGGCGTTGTGCGGGCCTTGCAACGCCGGCCAGCGGGCCTGACGTTCCGGGGCGATGGCGGCGCCTGTCACGGCGTGCAGATGTATGCCGGCGGGCAGCCGCCGGGCAGCGGCCCGGGTCCAGTCGTCTTCGGTGGCGATCACGGCATGGCTGCCAGGCGGCTGCATGGCGAACAGACGTTCCTTAGCGGCGGCATAGCCGGCCATGCCGTCGTAGCGGTCGAGATGGTCAGGGGTGAGGTTGGAATAAAGGGCGACATCGACGGCCAGCGTCTGGCACAGGTCGATCTGGAAGCTTGACAGTTCGAACACATAAACGCCGCCACCTTCCAGCGGCTGCTGGCTGAGCACCGGCAGGCCGATATTGCCGCCAAGGCGCGCCGGGATTCCGGCGGTTTCCAGAAGGTGGTGCAGCAGCGCCGTGGTGGTTGATTTGCCGTTGGTGCCGGTAATGGCGGCCAGCCGGTGCGGCGGCAGGGTGGGGCGGGTGCGCTGGAACAGCTCGATGTCGCCCAGCAGCGGCACGCCCTCGGCGCGCGCTCGCGCCGCCAGCGGGTGACGGTTCAGTGGCACGCCCGGCGAGACGGCGATGCCGGCAAACGACCGGAGGTCGAGCCCGGCCGGGTCGGCAAGGTGCAGGCCGGGGTGGGCCTCGGCGGCGTGCTGGCGGGCGGCGGCGGATTCGTCCCAGGCCGTGACCCGTGCGCCCGAACGATTGAGGAAGCCGATCACCGAAAGCCCGGTGCGTGCCAGACCATAGACCAGGAACGCCTGATCGCGAAGGGAGGGGGCGGCCAGCATCAGCGCAACTTCAGCGTGGCAAGGCCGGCGAGCGCCAGCACGATGGAGATGATCCAGAAGCGGATGACGACGGTGGATTCCGCCCAGCCCAGTTGCTCGAAATGGTGGTGGATGGGGGCCATCTTGAACACACGCTTGCCGGTCATCTTGAAGCTTGCCACCTGCACGATCACCGAGACCGCTTCCAGCACGAACAGCCCGCCAACGATCACCAGCACCAGTTCATGGTTGGTGATGACGGCGATGGCGCCGATGGCACCACCCAGAGCGAGACTGCCGGTATCGCCCATGAACACGGCGGCAGGTGGGGCGTTATACCAGAGGAAACCGAGGCAGGCGCCCACCAGCGCCCCCACGAACACGATCAGTTCGCCCGAGCCGCGCACGAAGTGAACGCCAAGATATTCAGCGAACACCGCGTTGCCGACCAGATAGGCGATGATTCCGAAGGCCGAGGCAGCGATGATCACCGGCATGGTCGCCAGCCCGTCGAGCCCGTCGGTCAGGTTGACGGCATTGCCGGCAGCGACGATCACGAACGCTCCGAAGGCGACATACCACCAGCCGAGATCGGTTCCGGCATCCTTGAGGAAAGGGTAGTGGATGGTGGTGCCGATGAAGCGCGATACGAAATAGACGGCGATGGCGGCGATGGCGAACTCCAGCACCAGCCGCATCCGCCCGGAAATGCCCGCCGACGAGCGTTTCATCACCTTGTTGTAATCATCGATGAAGCCGATGATTCCAAACCCCAGAGTGACGAACAGCGCCACCCAGGCGAACGGCTTGTTCCATTCCATCCACAGCAGGGTGGCAAGGGTGAGCGAGATGAGGATCATCAGCCCGCCCATGGTGGGGGTGCCCTTCTTGGTGATGAGGTGCGAGGCCGGGCCATCGGCGCGGATCGGCTGGCCCTTGCCCTGGTTGAGCCGCAGCCAGTTGATGAAGCGCGGCCCGATGACGAGGCCGATAATGAGCGCGGTTATGAGGGCTGCGCCCGAGCGGAAGGTGAGGTAGCGGATGATGTTGAGGACGCCGGGGAACCCCAGCCACTCGGCGAGGTGGTAGATCATCGCGGCCCTTTCAGCAGATCGACCAGCCGGCCGAGCCCGACCGAGTTTGAGCCCTTGACGAGCAGCACGTCGCCGGCCTGCAAGGTGGCCTTCACCCAGGCGCCCGCCGCCTGCCAGTCGGGCAGGTGAGAGGCGCCGTCGATAGCGAGAACGGTCATCTCCGGGCCGACCAGCGCCAGCTCGGCAACAGAGGCAGCGTTGATCGGGGCGGCAAGGGCGGCATGCTGGCCGGCACTTTCGCGGCCCAGTTCGCGCATGGCGCCCAGCACGGCGATGCGGCGGCGGCCGGGAATATCGGCAAGTACCGCCAGGGCCGCTGCCATGGAAGCCGGGTTGGCGTTGTAGCTCTCATCGATCAGCAAGGCCTCGCCGCCGCTTGCGGGGATGGTGAAGCGGGCGCCGCGTCCGGCGATGCCGGTCATGCCTTCGAGGGCGGCGGCCGCTTCCCCGATGTCGGCTCCGGTGGCCTTGACGGCGGCCAGCACCGCAAGTGCGTTGCTCACCCAGTGGCTTCCGGCCATGCCGATGCGGCAATGCAGGCGCTCTCCGGCGACGTCGACGTCCATGCTGCTGCCCTGCCAGTCAGTCACCACGTTGAAGGCGCGGACATCGGCGCCGTCTTCCAGCCCGAAACTGAGCGATAGCAGCCCCCGCTCGGCCACCGCGGCCGAGAGGATGGCGGCGTGGGGGTTGTCGTGCGGCCAGATAGCGGTTCCCCCCGGCTCGATGCCTTCGAAGATTTCCGATTTGGCGCGGGCGATGTCGTCGACCGAGTTGAAATGTTCGATATGGGCGGGCGCCACCCAGGTGACGACTCCGATATGCGGGCGGACCAGCCGGGTGAGCGCCGCCAGTTCGCCAGCATGGTTCATGCCCATCTCGAAGATTCCGAACCGGCTTTCGGCAGGCATGCGGGCAAGGCTCAGCGGCACCCCGGTGTGGTTGTTGTAGCTTTTCACCGAGGCATGGGTTCGTCCCGGCGCTATCCGGTCTAGGGCCAGCCGCAGCGCTTCCTTGGTGCCGGTTTTGCCGACACTTCCGGTCACGCCGATGATGGTGGCGCTGGTGCGGCGGCGGGCAGCCCCGCCAAGCGCGTTCAAAGCGGCAGGCGTGTCGCTGACCAGCACATGCGGGAAGGGCACCGGCCGTTCGACGACAAATCCGGAGGCCCCGGCTTCATGGGCGCCGGAAACGAAATCATGGCCGTCGCTGCTGGCGCCGCGCAAGGCGATGAACAGGTCGCCGGGGGTTACCTCGCGGCTGTCGAAGGTGACGCCCGATACGACAAAGGGCACAGACAATGACCCGCCGGCAGCGCGGGCGATGTCGGCCCCGCTCCACAGAGGCTGGGCTGCCGTCATGGCCGGCCGGTCCGGGCGACGGCGCGGGCGACTTCGGCGTCGTCGAACGGCAGGGTCTGGGTGCCGATGATCTGGCCCTGTTCGTGGCCCTTGCCGGCAATCAGAACGATGTCGCCTTCACGTGCTGCCTGCATGGCGGTGCGGATGGCTTCGGCGCGGCCGGCGATCTCGCGGGCGCCGGGGGCGGCGCGCAGGATATCGGCGCGGATGACGGCCGGATCTTCCGAGCGCGGGTTGTCGTCGGTGACGATCACCAGGTCGGCGTCGCGCACGGCGATCGCCCCCATTTCCGGGCGCTTGCCCTTGTCGCGGTCGCCACCGCAGCCGAACACCAGGATCAACCGGTTGGCGGTGTGGGGGCGCAAGGCGGCCATAGCCGCCTCCAGCGCATCGGGCGTATGGGCGTAATCGACATAGACCGGAACGCCACCGCCCGTCAGTACCGCCCGTTCGAGGCGGCCACGCACCCCGGTGATGCGCGCCAGTTCTGAGAGCGTTGTTCTGGCGGTGCCGCCGGTCGCCATGACGATGGCGGCAGCGACCAGCGCATTGGCGGCCTGATAGCCGCCGATCAGCGGCAGTTTCACTTCCTGCGTGGTGCCGCTGTGGCCGATGGTCAGCGTCTGCCCCAATAACGTCGGGATGCGGCGCACCAGTTTCAGGGTGTCGCCATCTGGCCCCACCGTCAGCAGCTTAAGCCCGCGGGCCTTGGCAGCAACGATCACCTTCCGGTTATAGTCGGCGCCCGGGGCCTCGCGGTCGAGCCAGACGACGGCATGGCCAT
Source organism: Sphingomonadaceae bacterium (assembly GCA_039808025.1). Classification (GTDB taxonomy): domain Bacteria; phylum Pseudomonadota; class Alphaproteobacteria; order Sphingomonadales; family Sphingomonadaceae; genus Sandaracinobacteroides. The sequence continues at coordinate 143,527 of JBDHSK010000003.1, forward strand.
CGGCATCGACGACTTCGGTGAAGAGCCGCAACTTGGCGGCGAAATAGGCGTCCATCGTCTGGTGATAGTCGAGATGGTCGCGGGTCAGGTTGGTGAAGGCGGCGACACGCACCGGCAGCCCTTCGGTGCGATACTGATCAAGCCCGTGCGACGAGGCCTCGAAGGCGACATGGCTGTAGCCCTCGCGCGCCAGTCCGGCGATGGTCGACAGGAAGGTGACGATGTCGGGGGTGGTGAGGCCGCTGGCCCCGGCCCTGGCCTGTTCGCTGGCTGTGGTAACACCAAGGGTGCCGATCGAGGCGGCGCGATAGCCGGCGTGGTGCCACAGTTGGCGGGTCAGCTCGGCCGTGGATGTCTTGCCATTGGTGCCGGTGATCGCCACGGTGGTGGCCGGAAAGGGCGCGAAGAAATCAGCGGCAAGGCTGGCGAACACCCGGCGCGGCTTGTCGGCCTTGTAGTGGTAGGCCCCCTCTACCTGGGCTTCGGGGCGGGCCACCACGGCAATGGCGCCGGCCTTCACGGCATCGGCGATCACCGTCTCGCCATCGAAGCTGGCGCCCTGAAACGCCCCGAAGACATTGCCGGGCGCCACCTTGCGATGGTCGATTGCGAAGCCGGTGATGCGGTGGCGGATGTCGTCGGGCAGAATCATCGCACGCTGGCCTCTCCACGCACGGCCCGCGGTTTCCACAGGCCCTCGAACTCGGAAACGTCAATGTCTTTGGTTTCGCTGGGGGCGACCCCCAGCACCGGGGCGATGCGGTTCACCACATTCTTGGTGACCGGGCCAACCACATAGCCGGCCTGGCGATTGGCGCCGTGCGGCTCGTCGATCATGGTGACGATGACATAGCGCGGGTCGTCCATGGGGAAGGCGCCGGCAAAGGTGGTGATGTTGCGGCGGTGGTCATACCCGCGGGCACCAATCAGCTTCTTCTCGGCCGTGCCGGTCTTGCCGCCCACCCGGTAGCCAAAGGCATCGGCACGCCGCCCGGTGCCATCGAGGACGGCGAGCCGCAGCATTCCGTTGAGGATATGGGAGGTTTTTTCCGTGAAGACCCGTCGGCCCGGGCGTTCTCCCGTCACTTTCAGGAAGGTGGCCGGGCGATAGATGCCGCCATTCACCAGCGCGGCATAGGCGGTGGCGAGATGCAGCGGTGTGACGGCAATGCCGTGGCCGAACCCGACCGTCATCACCGAGGCCAGTCCCCAGTTGTGGGGGGGCGGCGTGAGGGTGCGGCCTTTTTCGAGGATCTCGCCGGGTGCCTTGTCCATCATGCCCAGCTGGCGCAGGAAGAATTCCTGTCGTTCGCGCCCCAGCCGTTCCGCCATCTTGGCGGTCCCGGTGTTGGAGGAATAGATCAGCACTTCCGGCACGGTGATCGGGCTGGCGCGGGGGTGAAGATCGCGGATGGTGTGATTGCCGACGCGAATGGGCGCCATCGAGAAGCGCTCGCCGAGATCGGTGACCACGCCGGTATCGAGCGCCATGGCGATAGTGAAAGCCTTGAACGTCGAGCCGAGTTCATAGACACCGAGGGTCGCCCGGTTCATGTGGCTGGGCATGCCCACCACCCCGCCCGGGCGGTTGGGGTCGAAAGCGGGCAGCGAGGCAAGTGCCAGCACCTCGCCGGTGTGGACATCCATCACCACTCCGGCAGCCCCCAGCGCCTCGGTTTCCACCATGCGCTTGTCGAGTTCGCTTTCCAGAGCCTGCTGCACGCGGGCGTCCATCGACAGCACCAGCGGCTTGTCGCGCTGCGCCGGGTCGGTCAGCCGGTCTTCAAAGGCGCGCTCGATCCCGGCCTCGCCGCGACCATCTATCCCGGTGTAGCCGATATAGTGGGCACCAAGGCCGGTGTGCGGATACAGACGCTCGGGCTCGCGCTCGATGGTGATCCCCGGCTCGCCCATGCGGCGGATGGCTTCGGCCTGCTCAGGCAGGATGCGCCGCGCGATATAGCGGAACCGGCCCTTGTGAAAAACGGCCTGGCGGATCAGCGCCGGATCGCGTTCGGGCAGGATGGCCGACAGTTTGCGGACGATCTCCTCGCGGTTGCCCATGATGTCGCGCGGGCGGGCGGCGAGCGCATAGGCTTCGAACGACGAGGCAAGGGTAACGCCATTGCGGTCCTGCAGCTCGGCGCGCCGGAAGGGGGACGCAACAGCAGCACCATTGTGGCGCGGGGCGCCATCGAACACGGCGAGTTCGACCAGCCTTCCCCCCAGGATGAGCGTGAAGGCAGAGACGGCGAGGATGCCGATCGCCAGCCGCTGACGCGCCACCCCCAACGCCATCTGCCGGTGGCCCGGAAGGCGGATTGGCTGACGGGGGGTGGCAGTGGCCATGGCTCAGTGTTCGGCTGTCGCGGCGTCGTCACCCAGCATGGCCACCTGCCGCAGCAGGTCGGCGGGGGCTTCGGCGGGACGATCGATGGCGGCAGCGGGCTGACGGGGAGTGGCGGCTGCCAGCACCACCCGTGGCTGGCCGACGGCCGTTGCTGCAGGCCGGTTTCCGGCAGCCTCGGCTGCGGGCCTGCTTCTGGAAGCTTCGGCTGCCGGGCGGTTACTGACGGCCACCAACCGTGTCGCCGAGGGAGATGTCGCCTTGTTGGCCGAAGCCGTGATGAGCGCCGGGCGCGGCGCGCCGGCGCGGGCTTGCGTCCCTGTTTCAGACACCCCCGACCGGGGCGTGACCTCAGGCGGAGTGGAAGCCATCATCACCCGCGGGGCAGGCTGGCGGCTGGCCGGGCTGATATCCCGGACAGCATAGGTGACCCGGGGTGGTGCTGCTGCAGGCAGTTCATTGCCATAGGCGCCAAGCGAGTCGGGGGATTCCAGATACTGGTGAGCCGAAATCGGGGTGAGGCCGAAGGTCTCGTCGTTCCAGCGTTGCAGCTGTGGCATGCGCATGCGCACCCGCAATTCGGCGTTCAGGGCCTTGATATCCGATTCAAGCCCATGGTTGGCGGCTGTCAGACGTGCGACCTGACGCTTTTCCGCCGCCACCCGCACCGAGATGCTGTAGCTGGCAATGGCGAGCGCGATGGTGATCATCACCAGCCAGGCACTGATTACCCAGCCGCGGCGACCGGTGCTGCGCACGTCTGTTGCCATCTGCAAGGGGGCAGACCAGCTTCCCCCTCCCGCCGATGCGATGTTCAGCCATGCCATGATCGCGACTCCGTGCTGTTGTTCACTGTTCCGGCGCTGCGGTTTGTCGCAGGCCCGGCACCACGCTTCTCGGTGTCCCAGCCGGGCGCCCGGCTGCGCCGAGCCACCCGCAGAATCGCCGAACGCGCGCGCGGGTTGGCCATCACCTCGCGCTCAGCCGGGCGCCTGGCCCGCTCGGGCCGTTCAAAACTTGGAAGGCGGCTGACGGCGGCCGGCCGGTGCCGCGATCCGCTGCCCAGGCTGCCCGAGCGTTCGGCCATGAAGTGCTTGACGATGCGGTCTTCGAGGCTGTGAAAGCTGACGACGGCCAGCCGCCCGCCTGGTTTCAGAACCCGCTCGGCCGCTGCCAGACCCCGTTCCAGTTCCGTGAATTCGTCGTTCACCTGAATGCGCAGGGCCTGAAAGCTGCGGGTTGCCGGGTCGCGCTTGTGGTCGGGCCGGCCGCGGGCCACCCGGCGGATGAGGGCGGCAAGCGCGCCGGTGGTGTGGAAGGGGCGATCAGCGACGATGGCGCGGGCGATCCGCCGGGCCGCCGGTTCCTCGCCATAGCGGAACAGCACGTCGGCAATCACGGCTTCATCGGCATGGTTGATGAAATCGGCGGCGGATGGCCCGGTGCCCGACAGCCGCATGTCGAGCGGCCCGTCGGTCTGGAACGACAGGCCATAGGCCGGGTCGTCCATCTGGATGGAGGAATAGCCGAGATCGAGAGCCACGCCATCGGCAACGCCTTCCTCCAGATAGTCGGCCATGTGGGCGAAGGTGTCGTGGTGCAGCGACAGGCCCGGGAAGCGGCGGGCGATGGCCTCGGCGCCGGCGATGGCGCGCGGATCGCGGTCGAACGCCTCGACGCGGGCGCCACGCTCCAGCATGGCGACGGCATAGCCGCCGCCGCCCAGCGTGCCATCGACGATGCACTGGCCGGGGCCGACCTGCAGGCCATCGAGCACTTCGGCGAGCAGGACGGGAATATGGGCAGGCGCGGTCATGGCCGGCCGCCGATCAGGGCGCGCACCGTGCGCAGCAGCCGCGGGTCTTCGTCGGCCTCGGCGAACAGGGTTTCCGGGTGCCAGATTTCGAAATAATCACCGGCGCCAAGGAATACGGCGTGCTTTTCCAGCCCGGCGTTGTCGATCAGCGACTGGGTGAGGATGATGCGGCCGGTATCGTCGTATTTCAGCTCGACGGCGAGAGCGAACAGCGAGCGCGCCTTGCGGCTGCGGCCGGGCCCGAAATCTCCGGCGAACTGTTCTTCGAGGCGGGCGCGAATCCGGTCGTAATGGGTGACGTCATAGCCGACCAGGCAGTCGGCATATTCCGATGGTGCTAGCACCACCGCCTTGGCGCCGCTGCGGGATTCGATGGTGTCGCGCAGGGGCGACGGAACCGACAATCGATGCTTGGCATCGATCCCGTTCACGTAAGTCCCTGAAAAGTGCGCGCGAATGTTCCATCCCCTTATCGTTGGGGCAAGACCTGTATCGCGTTGGCGGCGCAAGGAGGGGAGAACCTTTGCACCGTGGTGGCGTTACCTGCCTGACCCTGTGGATAAGGAGTATCATGGGCTTTGATGGAGTTTCAATGGGCTTTTATGGTCAGCTTTGGTAGTATCATGGTAAGTGATTGAATTAAAACGATAAAGCAAACATCATTAAAATGTGGGTAATTTGTCACCACCCTGTGGATAACTCGGGGGGAAACTGTGGCAGACGCATGGGGCAAGCGGATGAGTCCCGGTGGATAACCTTGTTCCCATGATTTCCCATCGCGGGGGCCGGGCCGCTTGCCAGCGGGTGCCGGCGGCGGTCAGCTCGCCGCTGAATGCGGTTGCGGAAGTGGCCGTTCGACCCGGAAGGCATAGGCCGAGCCGAGATCGTGCCGGGTTCCTCGATCGCCTGACAGCCGCAGCAGATAGCGACCGCCGCCATCGGGTACCTGATCGAGCCGGATGGTGGCACCGTCGTCCAGCAGCACGCGCAGGCTGGTCGCTCCGGACCAGTCGACCTGATTGCTGCCGGTGAATCCCTGGGGGCTGAGCGACAGCAGGATGGCAACGGTCTGCGCCACGGCTTCGGGGGGTAGCCTGACCGGCGGTTGCCGTTCGCCGATCGCCTCGACGGCCACTATCCGGCCGACGGCGATTTTGGGGGGCTCGAGGGTGGTCCATCCCGATGGCCAGTCGGGAAGGGCCGGCAGGGTTGGGGCGATGATGGCCGGACCGGACGGAAGGCGGCTTGCCAGCGTGTCGCGAAAGGCAGCGGCGGCGAGCTCCCGGCCGTTGCGGTCGGCCAGATGCACTTCGAGGCGAGAGGTCTGGATGTCTGCGTCGCTGCTGTCGGCTGCCGGGCCGCGCAGGTCGGCCAGTTGCCCCAGCACGGCAGCGATCTTGCGGCTGTCGGCCGGGGCATTGGCTGCCGAGCGGATGATCCAGCCGTCTGGCCCCTTTTCCAGCACCAGCGGGCGCGAATGGTGGCCTTCAGCCTGCTTGCTGATGGTGATGCGCGCGACCGTGTCGGGATCGAGATGATCGAACAGCGGCTGTGTGCTGAGGGCCTGCCAGCCAAGGACGCCGGGAATGGCAAGTGCCGGAGCCGCCAGTACCGCCAGAACCAGCAGCATCCACTTCTGTCGGCCATCGGCAACCGCCGAATCCTTGGCGTTGGCCGCGCGTGGCGGCTGGTCATCGGCGGCGGGCTGTTGGTTCAAATGCGGCTGGCGCCGTGCGCGGCGGTGCTGGCAGAGCCAAAGGCCGGTGAGGTGGCTGCCGGTGCATTGAACGGCGCCGGCACGATCACGGCCCCGGAAGAATCCATCTGCTCGGGTGAGTCTGTGGTCGAGGGGTCGGCAGTGGCGACGGTGGCTGCCGGTTCCTTGTCGGCCCCGGGCGCGACACCCAGCTGCGCCAGCGGCTCTCCGGATTTGGTCTCGCTGATGGCGGGTTTCCCTTCGGGGGGCCGGAAGGCCAGCGCAGCGCCCATGGTGATCAGAAACACCGCTGCCAACCCGGTAAGCCCTACTCGGACGCGTTCCATATCATGCATGTAACGATTATGTCACAGTCTGACAAGATTATGGAAGGAAATGGCGGCGTTCAGATCCGTTCCAGAGCCTGCTGATGGACGCGCTTGTCACCGCAGGCGAGAACCTGCCCTGTGCCCGACAGAGTAAGGGGTTGGCCGCGCCAGTCGGTGATCAGGCCGCCAGCCCCCTGCACCACCGGTACCAGTGCCGCCCAGTCATAGGGTTTCAGACCTTCCTCCATTACCAGATCGAGGTGTCCGGCCGCCAGCATGCCGTAATTGAAGCAGTCACCCCCGAACAGCAGGTCGGCCACGCCGCGGCCCACACGCTGGAACGCCCCGTGCCCGGCGGCAGAGAAAGCCAGCGGGTGGGTGGTGGCGGCCCGGGCTGCCGACAGCGCGGCACATGGCCGCACCTGCACTTCCTGACCGTTCAGCCAGGTGCGCGGTGTGGGGACAAGGCAGCCGATCCATTGATCGCGTGCGGCACCGGCATGAATGAGCCCGAGAATCGGCTGACCATCTTCCACCAGCGCGATCAGGGTTCCCCACAGGGGTCGTCCGGTAATGAACGCGCGGGTGCCATCGACGGGGTCGAGGATCCAGATCCGCCCGGAGGTTCCTGCCGACACGCCAAATTCTTCTCCGTAGATGCCGTCGTGCGGACGATCCGATTGCAGGATCTGCCGCATGGCCGCCTCGGCGGCGCGATCGGCAATCGTCACCGGCGAACAGTCATCCTTGGTTTCGATAGCGAGCCGGCTGCGAAAGTGCGGCATGGCCGCTTCTGCGGCGGCCTCGGCCAGCCGGCGGGCAAGCAGGATATCGGCTTCGATGGTCATGCAAGCCCGCTAGCGGCTAATGAACGGCCTGAAAAGCCGTCGTCGGAAGGCCTGGCAGACGACGGCTTCGGGCGGGACTGATGACGCTGGGAGAACCCTAGCGGTAGAAAACGTGGTTCCCGATGGTCGCCAGGCGGCGCAGGTTGTTCCAGCCGGGGTTCACCCGGGTCGCGTGGAAATGGGTGGCGTTGGGGACGATATCCTTCCAGCCATCCGAGAGGGCGATCCAGGCGATGGCGCGGGCGGTATCCCACTGATGGCCGACGCGGGCATTGGGCAATGTGCCGTTGCGGACGAACCCGAACTGGCCGCGGGCCTTGACGACGCTGCAGCTATCGGGGCCGAAGCGTCCGGAGTCGACCCGGTTGAGGATGACCTGGGCAACTGCGAGCTGCCCGTCGAGCGGTTCACCCTTTGATTCGAAATAAATGGCGGTGGCGAGGCAGAACAGCTCGGCGCCGCGGCTGAAATCGCCATCTGCCAGCTGACCATCGGCGACGATTTCGTTGACGAGGGTGCGCAGGCTGCGGGCTTCGGGAAGAATCGGGCCGATGGCCGGGTCGGCCAGCTCCGGAGTCTCTTCAATGACGGCTGGGGCCATATCGGCGCTGTCAGCACTGTCGGTAAGGCCGGCAGCGGGAATATGGGAAAGAAAGGCCAGGTCGCTGTCGGGCGCGTTGCCGGCCGCAAGCAGAACGAGGGCGGATCCGGCAATCGCCGCGACCCGTACGGGTTTGAACATCAGGAAACTCATCGTTCGCGGTCCATGGGGCTGCGTGGAACCAGGCTGGCACTGCCGAATGACCGGAGTGCCGGCGGGCATCACGCGCGGAACGCGCCTTCAAATCCAGAACGCCTGCCCGGGCGGTCCGGTGCAATCCGGGTGCAGACACTGCACGAAAAGGTCCGGAAAACAAGCACGGCGGGCCTTTGCGGCAGGCGGGATCAACGGTCAATCGACGGGAGGAAAAGCCGGGATGAAGCGTTCCGGATCAGCGATATCCAGTTCGATCACCCACAGATCCGGGTCGAAGCGCCGCTGTCGCTCGATGAAGGTGGCGATCGGTTCGTCACCCTTGGCGGCCACATGCCAGACGGGCGTTCCCGAGAGGCTCGGCATGCGTTCGAGAATACGCACCATCGGTCCATGCCGGTGCACCACCAGCATTGCCGCACCCCAGGGGCTGCCCCGAACCAGCACGGTGGCAAAGCCGCCATTGCCATTGACCTGGCGCACCAGCGCCGGCGCCATGATGCTGGCGGGGAGCGGCGCCGAGGTCAAACCTGTGCGCCTGCCTGATAGCCGGGCAGACTGGCAAGCGGGATCCGCGAGCGCATGAAGCTTCCCTGTCCGCGAGCGACTTCCTCGCCGTCGGCATCGACGATGGTGCTTTCCGCGATCAGGACGCGGCGGTGCCCGGACACCCATCGCCCGTGTGCCCACAATGGCCCGGCATGCACCGGGCGGGTGAGGAACAGGTTGAACTGGGTAGTCAGCAGAAAGACATCGTTAACCATCGAATTGGCGGCATAAAAGGCCGCATCATCGAGCATCTTGAAATAGATGGTGCCGTGTCCGGCGCCGGCGCCATGGAACATCGCCTCGGTGACATCGAAGCGGATCGAGCTTTGGCCCTCGGCCGGGATATGCAGTTGCGAGGGAAACAGGGTGTTGATGGGCGCTGTGGCATACAGCGCTTCCAGCCGGCGGTGATGCAACCGGCCGGCGTCTGCGTCAGCGGGCTGTTGGCTCACGCCACCTCCTCGCTTGCCAGCAGTGCCCACAGGCTGTCGCCATCGCCGGCGCCGCGCAGCTTGGCCCGCAGATGCCGGTTGCGCAGGATGCGGCTGGCGAGCGCCAGCGATTTCAGGAGGGCGGTGCCGTCAGGCCCGACCAGGGCCACCACCAGATCAACGGGCTGGCCATCGGGTGCCTCCCAGTCGATCGGATGGATGAGACGCACGAATGCGCCATGAACATCGGACAGCGTAGTGATACGGCCGTGAGGTATGGCGACTCCACCGCCGAAAGCGGTGCTGCCCTCGGCTTCGCGCTGGAGCAGGCTGTTCAACACAGTGGCGGTGTCGAGACCATGGCAGCCTGCCAGCCGTTCGGCGAGGAAGCCGAGGACAAGGCGTTTGGAGACTACGCCCCCATGAACGGCGGTGGCTGCCGCCGGGATGAGATGCTGCACTTCAACCATGGTGCTGTGCCGCCGCCCTCAGGCGCGGGGTTCGACCCAGCCGATGTTGCCGTCCTCGCGCCGATAGACCATGTTGAGCGCGCCGGTGCCGAGATTGCGGAACAAGAGGGCTGTGGTGTTCCTGAGGTCGAGCATCATCACGGCATCGGAAACGGTGGCGTCGGGGATATCGACGCGCGTTTCGGCAATGGTAAGCGGGGAATCAGGGGCGTCGGTCTCCTCGTCGGCGCTCTCGAGGATATGGTATTCGGCGTTATAGATGAACTCGCTCACCGGCATTTCGGCAAGGCTTGCTCCTCCTGACTTGTCTTTCAGCCGGCGCATGTACCGGCGAAGCTGCTTCTCGATGCGGTCGGCGGCGCCATCGAAGGCGGCATTGGCCAGCTGGGCGCGGTTGGACCCTTTCAGCACCAGCCCCTGCATGACATGCATGACGATATCGCACTGGAAGGCGCCCTGTGGGGCGTTGGAAAGCGTGATGGAGGCGCCGATCACCCGTTTGAAGTAGGTGGTGGCGATGGCGTTCAGCCGATCCTCGACATGGGTGCGGAAGGCCTGGCCCGTATCCACCTGGTGGCCCGCAATCCTGATTTCCATTGCGCTTCTCCTTCCTTCTGGTTGTTGGTGTACATTGGTGTTCATTGGGGTTCCGGCTGTCAGCCGGAGTTGGTGAGGCGCTCCCACACGGCATTTTGCATGGATTTGATGAACGCCAGATGGGCGGACTGTTCTTCCGGCGTCGGGCTGAAGGTACGAACCGGCCATTCACCCGAAACCGCAGCCGGTCGGTCGTCTTCGGGGGTAACGGCCAGATCAAATCCGATCTGGCGCCCGCCGGTCAGCTCGACATAGACTTCGGCCAGCAATTGCGCGTCAATCAGTGCCCCGTGGACAACCCGGGCCGATCGATCGATCCCGAACCGGGTGCACAGGGCATCGAGGCTGTGCTTGGCACCGGGAAAGCGTTTGCGGGCCAGATCGAGGGTGTCGATCATGCGGGCATCGTCGAGAGGCGGCAGTCCGGCGCGGGCAAGCTCGGCATTCAGGAACCCGAAGTCGAACCGGGCATTGTGGGCGACCAGCATGGCATCCCCCATGAAGGCGAGCATGGCCGGCGCCTGTTCGGCAAACAGCGGTTTGTCGGCAAGGAAGGCGTCGTTAAGTCCATGCACCATCTCGGCTTCGCTGGGCATGGGGCGTTCCGGGTTCAGGTGAAAATGCAGTGTGCGGCCGGTCGGCATGCGGCTGATGAGTTCGATGCCCGCAAATTCCACCAGCCGGTGCCCGTCGTGGGGGTTGAGACCGGTGGTTTCCGTATCGAAAACGATTTCCCTCATACCATCTTTATCGGTCTGCCGCCCGCGTTCTTCAAGGGCTGTTAAGTGGTTGCCGGAGGCCGGTTCCGGCCGCACACCACGACCGGCCCGGCTAACAGTAGCGCCGCTGCCCTGAGGTCAGCGGAACAGGCTAGAGAATGAATTTCGACAGGTCGTTGTCGCTGGCGATTGAGGCCAGTTGCCGCTCGACATAGGCGGCGTCGATGGTGACGCTGCGGGCTTCGGTATCGGCGGCCTCAAAGCTCAGATCCTCCAGCAGTTTTTCCATCACCGTCTGCAAGCGCCGCGCGCCGATATTCTCGACACGGGAATTCACCTGGGCGGCGATTTCGGCGATGGCCTCGATCCCGTCGGTGGTGAAATCAAGCGTGACATTCTCGGTGGCGAGCAGCCCCTTGTACTGGCGCACCAGCGATGCCTCGGTATCCGAAAGGATGCGGATGAAGTCGTCCTTCGTCAGCCCCTTGAGTTCGACACGGATCGGAAGCCTTCCCTGCAGTTCAGGCAACAGATCAGAGGGCTTGGCCACATGGAAGGCGCCGGAAGCGATGAACAGGATATGGTCGGTTTTCACCGGGCCATATTTGGTGGCGATGGTGGTGCCCTCGATCAGTGGCAGCAGATCGCGCTGCACCCCCTCACGCGAGACCGAGCCGCCGCGCACATCGGACACGGCGATCTTGTCGACTTCATCGAGAAAGACGATTCCGTTGGCTTCGGCGTTCTTCATGGCTTCGCGGGTCAGCTCGTCGTTGTCGAGCCGCTTGTCGGATTCCTCGTTGACCAGCTGTTCCCAAGCGGCTTCCACTGGCAGCTTGCGCCGCTTGGTGCGTTTGCCCATCGCTCCTTTCAGCATGTCGCCAAGGTTGATCATGCCCATCGATCCCGGCGGCATGCCGGGAATGTCGAACGGCATGGCGGGGCCGCTGTCTTCCACCTCGATATCGACTTCCTTGCCCTTCAGGTCGCCGGCGAAGATGCGGTCGCGAAAGGCAAGGCGCGTGGCCTCCGAGGCGTCTTTTCCCACCAGCGCATCGAGCAGCCGTTCGAGTGCAGCGCCCTCGGCTGCCTCGCGGACGCTGGCGCGGCGGCTGTCGCGGGTGAGGCGGATCGATTCCTCGACGAGGTCGCGGATGATCGAATCGACATCACGCCCCACATAGCCCACTTCGGTGAACTTGGTGGCCTCGATCTTGAGGAAGGGCGCGTCGGCGAGTTTCGCCAACCGGCGACTGATTTCGGTTTTGCCGCAGCCTGTCGGCCCGATCATCAGGATGTTCTTGGGGGTCACTTCGTCGCGCAGTTCCGGCGCCAGCTGCTGGCGGCGCCAGCGGTTGCGCATGGCGACCGCCACCGCTTTCTTGGCCTCGATCTGCCCGACGATGTGGCGGTCTAGGGCGGCAACGATGGCCTTGGGTGTCAGGTGGTGGATGGCTGGCGTGGCGGATGCGTCGGGAGCGATGGTCATTCAGATGGTTTCCACAGTGATCTGGTCGTTGGTGTATACGCAAATGTCGGCGGCGATCCGCATGGCCTTGCGGGCGATGGTTTCGGCATCGAGCGGCTGGTCAGCCAGCGCCCGGGCGGCGGCCAGCGCATAATTGCCGCCCGAGCCGATGGCGGTGATGCCGTCATTGGGTTCCAGCACGTCGCCCGTGCCGGTTAGCACCAGCGTCGCCTCCTTGTCGGCGACGATCATCATGGCCTCGAGCCGGCGCAGGTAGCGATCCTGGCGCCAGTCTTTCGCCAGTTCGACACAGGCACGGGTCAATTGCCCGGGAAAGCGTTCGAGCTTGGCCTCCAGGCGCTCGAACAGGGTGAAGGCGTCGGCGGTCGAGCCGGCAAACCCGCCGATCACCTCGCCGTTGCCGATGCGTCGCACCTTGCGGGCATTGGGTTTCATGATGGTCTGGCCCATCGATACCTGCCCGTCACCGGCGATGACGACTTTTCCATCCTTGCGCACCGAGACGATCGTGGTGCCGTGCCAGTTTTCCATGTTGCTCATTTTCTGGTCTGGTTCCGTGGTCGGAGGCCGGGCGGGCTGCCCGGCAGGCTGCCCCGATGTAGGAAGCTTGCGCGCTGATGCCAGAGTTGGCAGGGTCTGGAAATGGCGCTCGACCGCAAGTTTGAGGAATGGATGGCGGCCGGGCTGATCGATTCCGCCACCGCCGATCGGCTGCGCGCCTACGAGGCCGGGCATCAGCGGCCAACGCTGATGTGGGCGATCGTCGGACTGGGTCTGCTGGCACTGCTGCTGGGTGTTCTGCTGGTGATTTCCGCCAACTGGGACCGCATCCCCCATGGGTTGAAGCTGGCGGCGCACTTGCTGGCGCTGGCCGGGCTGGCCGTCGCCATCGTCCAGTGCCGCCGCACGCGCCGTAACGGCTGGGCCGAGGCGGCACTGTGCGGCTTTGCCGGTATGGTGATGGCCGGAATAGCCCTCCATGCACAGGTGTTTCAGCTGGTTGGCCCCGGCTGGCAGGCATTGTTGCTGTGGCTGCTTCTGGCCGGCCCGGCGCTGTTGCTGGGTGGCGCCACCCGGGTAAGCGCCTGGTTTCTCGCCGGACTTGCCCTCGCGGGCCCGGCGCTGATGGCGATCGACACCTATGGGCTGGGGGGTTGGTGGCCGTTGTGGCAGGGGTTGGCGATGGCGATGCCGATGCTGCTGCTGGGGCTGTCGCTGCTGGTGCAGCTGGCGCCACCGGGGTTTCGCGCCGGTCTGCGCGAGGCAGGAATCATCTTTGTGCTGGCGGCGGCATCTGTGGTACATTTCGCCTGGGCGGAAAGCCTTGGCCGTGCCGATGCCCTTGAAAATCTGGTGCGCTTCGGGCCGGTGGCGGCGCTGACCGCGCTGACGGTGCTGGCTGCCCGCACCAGCCACGAACTGCCACAGCCGCTGGTGCTGCCCCTGACGGTGGGGCCACTGCTGGCCGGCATTGCCGCCCTCGGGGTGCCGCACCCTGAGGGGGTGGCCAGCCGGCTGGTCGGGCTTGCCATCTTCATCGGCATGTGGGCGTGGGTGGCGCGCGGCGCGGCGCTTTGCGGCTGGAGCGCCCTGTTTGCCGTGGCGACGGCGGCGATCGCCATCCGCATCTTCATCGTATACCTTGAGCTGTTCGGATCTCTGGCCGCTACCGGCACCGGGCTGATCGTCGGCGGGGTGCTGTTGGTGGGGCTGGGCCTTGGATGGCACCGCATTCTGCACTGGCGTCAGCACCATGCCGGAGCAGATGGGTGATGTCGTCCATGCCGAACCTCGTGCCAAAGACGCTGGTGGCGGCGCTGCTGCTGCCGCTGATGTGGTTTGCCGGCAGTTGGGTTGTGCAGCAGCGGGCGATCGGCGCCGGAAGCGGCTGGGTGATACCAGTGGAAGGCTATGACCCGCGCGATCTGCTGCGCGGCCACAACATCCGCTTCCGCTATGCCTGGGCGGTGCGCGGCGATGCGCGGCTCTGCCGCACGGGGGCCTGTTATCTGTGTCTCACGCAAAGCCCAGAGGCACAAAATGGCGCGCCGCCGCTGGTGGTAGCGACCATCGTGGCGGCCGATCACTCGTGCCGCCACCGCGTCGATACGGCGGCTTCAGACATCGTCGTGCAGCGCGGCTTTGGCCGTCAGCCGCAGTTCTTCAGCCGCATCTTCGTTTCGGAATCGCGCGCGCCACAGATGGAGAAACGCCTGCAGGCCGGCGGCGTTGCCGTGGAAACATCACTGACCGCCGACGGACGGCTGGTGAACCAGCGACTGGTCTTTTCCCACCCTTAGCCGCCACCAGCCTGCCAGGCAGGAATTTCAGTTGGCCTTGATGAGGGCGCAGGCCACCCGGTCGCCAGCGCCGCCGATCGGCTGGCTGACATGATCGTCGGGGCTGGCATGGATGATCAGCGCCGAGCCATCGCCATCGAGCAGGTTGGGAAGCGTCGGGCTTTCGGCGGCATCGGTTCCGGGGGCGCCGAGCCGCACCAGCGACGTGAAGGTTTCGCCCTGCGCGGTGCCATCGGCATGGACGAACAGGTTGGGCAGATCGCCGGCGTCGGGGCCTTGCGGGTTCAGGAGGCCGTGGGGCATGGCGTGTCCGGGGTGGTTGATGTGGGCGCCGGCCTGCTTGAAGCCGGCGCCCCCGCAATCGGCAACGGCATGAAGATGCAAGCCGTGCCAGCCGGGAGTCAGACCTTTCGCCTCAACCCGCAGCAGCACCCCGGCGGGCGCCGGGGTGAGGGTGACCTGCCCTATCGCCTTGCCGGAGCTGTCTGTCAGCGGGGCGGTTTGCGGGGCAGCGGCAGCAGCTGCCAGTGGCATGGAGAGGACCAATACACCGGCGGCCAGAAAGGGCAGAGCAGTCATTTTTCAGTCTCCGTTGGGGTGGGGGCGGGGGTAGCAAGGGCGGCTTCGGCAGATTGCAGATCGTGGCTGAACCGGGCGATCAGCCACTCGATGCGGTCGTGCAACAGGCGGATTTCCAGTTCGGCTTTCAGGTTCACCTGATAATCATTGCGCGACCGCAGCCGGTCTTTGTCCTCCTGACGGTTCTGGCTCATCATGATGATGGGGGCCTGGATGGCCGCCAGTGTCGAGAGCACGAGGTTGAGGAGAATATAGGGATAAGGGTCGAAGCTGGCCTTGCCCATCAGGTTCGAGGTGATCATCCAGGCGGCAATGATGACCGAGAAGGTGAAGATGAACGCCCAGCTGCCGCCGAAGGCCGCAAGGGCATCAGCGGCGCGGTCGCCGAAGCTGCGGGTTTCCTCGTAGGTGTCATCGACCGGAGAGGCGAGCGGCTTGCCGTGGGCGACGGCATGCGCCACTTCGGCGTCCAGTTCGGACAGCTTGCCGAGGTCGTCGCGTAATTGGGCGGCGATATAGCGTTCATGACAGGCGCGCACCACCGCCAGCCTGACACTGCCCTTGGGTGAGCTGCCGGGATGTTCGGCAAGAATGAGATCGGCGATTTCCGGGCGCAGACTGTCAATCGGGACGAGGGCTTCCCCATCGCGTCTGAACGAAAGCGGGTTTCTCATCCGGCACTCCTCGGGTTGCTGCAGCCTAGTGGCACGGGGCGGTTGTCCGCAAGGGTGGCGTCGCCATGGCGGCAGCGCCAAGCCGGTTGCCAGCGCCGCAAAAGCCGGGCAGAGCAGGCGCGGCCGGCCGTCTGTTGCGGCCATGGCAGGATGGGGGAATGCAGATGACAAGGTGGGTTCGGGGGCTGGCGGTTGCCGGGTTGCTGGCGGCAGCGCCGGCAATGGCGGCCACCTCGGTGGTGACGGCGGCGCGGATGCTGGATGTCGTGTCTGGCCGAATGATCGAAAACCCCGCCATCGTCGTGACCGACGGGCGTATCGTCGCCGTGGGGCGGCAGGGAGAAGTACCGGTGCCGGCAGGCGCCGCAACGCTTGATCTCGGCGCTCTCACGCTGCTGCCCGGGCTGATCGACATGCATGTGCACCTGACGGGCGATGCCACGATCGGCGGCTATCGCGGGCTGGAATTCACGGACACGTTCTGGACGGTGGTGGGGGTGGCGCAGGCGCGGCGCATGCTCGACAGCGGGTTTACCACGGTGCGCAATGTCGGATCGGCTGATTATGCCGATGTCGGGCTGAAGCAGGGGATCGATGGCGGCTATGTGACAGGTCCGCGCATCGTTCCCGCCGGTTATGCTTTGGGGGCGCGGGGCGGCCATTGTGATGAAACCTTCCTGCCGCCGGGAATGGCCGTCACCAGCCCCGGCGTAGCGGTGGGCGCTGACGGATTCCGCGACAAGGTGCGGGAAATGCGCAAATATGGCGCCGAAGTCATCAAGATCTGCGCGACCGGCGGTGTGTTCAGCCGGGGCGACGAGCCGGGCCAGCAGCAGATGACCGAGGAGGAACTGCGGGCGGTGGCCGACGAGGCGCACATGGCGGGAATCCGGGTTGCAGCCCATGCGCATGGTACATCGGGCATCAAGGCGGCGATTCGCGCCGGCATCGACACCATCGAGCATGCCAGCCTGATCGACGATGAAGGAATTCGCCTTGCCAAAGAGCATGGCACCTATCTGACCTTCGATATCTTCAATACCGATTATACCCAGGCCGAAGGCCGCAAGAACGGCGTGGCCGAAGACAATCTCCGCAAGGACCGCGACATTGCAGAAGTGCAGCGGCAGAATTTCCGCAAGGCCAATGCCGCCGGCGCCCGCATGCTGTTCGGCTCGGACGCCGGGGTCGCCCCGCACGATCAGTCGGTGAAGCAGTTTGCAGTGATGGTACGCTATGGCATGACGCCGTTGCAGGCCATCCGTTCAGCGACCCTGACCGCTGCCGAGGCGCTCGATCGCCAGCGCGATGTCGGCGCCATCGCCGTCGGGCGCTTTGCCGACATGGTGGCGGTGGCGGGAGATCCGCTGGCCGATGTCAGCGAACTGGAACGGGTGCGGGTGGTGATGAAGGGCGGGGTGCTGGTGGCCGATCACCGCTGATGGGGATGCCTTGCCGCAGCCGGTCGGGCCTGCTGAATCAGTGGCTGCCATGTTGACCTTTGCAGCGTCTGGCGATAAGGGCGGCGCTCGCTTGCCGGAACAGCCAGCACGAACAGATCGTGCATGGCCGTTTGGCAGTGAATGAAAAGCGACAGGCTGTGCCGCGCGCGTGAGGCCCTCGTCAGGGGGTGGCACGCGCTTATGCCGTGAACGAAGGCCATTGCCGATGGCCGGTGACGGGTACGGGCGGTGCAGGGCTGGAGTAGGGTTTGCCGGATGGGCCGGCGGCCCGAAGCAGGAAGAATTGAGCGAATGCCAACGATCAACCAGTTGATTCGCAAGGGCCGCGAGCCGCAGAAGGCGCGCAACAAGGTCCCGGCGATGGAAGCATGCCCGCAAAAGCGCGGCGTGTGCACCCGTGTTTACACCACGACCCCGAAGAAGCCGAACTCGGCGTTGCGCAAGGTGGCGAAGATCCGCCTGACCAATGGCTTTGAAGTGATCGGCTACATCCCCGGCGAAGGCCACAACCTGCAGGAACACTCGGTTGTGCTGATTCGCGGCGGCCGGGTGAAGGACTTGCCGGGTGTGCGCTATCACATCCTGCGCGGCGTCCTCGATACCCAGGGCGTCAAGAACCGCAAGCAGTCGCGCTCGAAGTACGGCGCCAAGCGTCCGAAGTAAGGGGAGACCAGAACCATGTCCCGTCGTCGTCGCCCCGAAAAGCGCGAAATCCTACCCGATCCCCGTTATGGCGATCAGGTGCTCACCAAGTTCATGAACCTCGTGATGTACGAGGGCAAGAAGTCGGTCGCCGAATCGATCGTCTATTCCGCGCTCGACACCGTCGAGCAGCGCGCCAAGCGCGACCCGCTGGGCGTTTTCCACGACGCGCTTGCCAATGTGCGGCCGCTCGTCGAAGTGCGCTCGCGCCGGGTTGGCGGCGCCACCTATCAGGTGCCGGTCGAGGTTCGTCCCGATCGCGCCCAGGCGCTCGCCATCCGCTGGCTGATCGCCTCGGCCCGCAACCGCTCGGAAAAGACCATGTCGGCGCGTCTGTCGGCTGAATTGATGGAAGCGTCGAACAATCGTGGCGCCGCCGTCAAGAAGCGTGAAGACACCCACAAGATGGCGGAAGCCAACCGCGCCTTCTCGCACTACCGCTGGTAGTCGGAACCCAAGTTCGAAAGCTGTAACATGTCCCGCTCTCACCCGCTCGAGAAGTATCGCAATATCGGCATCATGGCGCACATCGATGCCGGCAAGACGACCACGACCGAACGGATTCTTTTTTACACCGGCAAGAACTACAAGATCGGCGAAACCCACGAGGGTACCGCCACCATGGACTGGATGGAGCAAGAGCAGGAGCGGGGGATCACCATCACCTCGGCTGCCACCACCTGTTTCTGGCAAGGTCACCGGATCAACATCATCGATACGCCGGGCCACGTCGACTTCACCATCGAAGTGGAACGCAGCCTGCGCGTGCTCGATGGCGCGATCACCTGCTTCGACGGTGTGGCCGGTGTCGAGCCGCAATCGGAAACCGTGTGGCGGCAGGCCGACAAGTATCGCGTGCCGCGCATGTGCTACGTCAACAAGCTCGACCGCACCGGTGCCAATTTCGATCGCTGCGTGAAGATGATCCAGGATCGTCTGGGCGTGCGTACGGCGGTGCTTTATCTGCCGATCGGCCTTGAAAGCGATTTCATCGGTCTCGTCGATCTGGTGGAAAACCGCGCCATCGTGTGGCTGGAAGAGTCGCTTGGCGCCAAGTTCGAATATCGCGACATACCGGCCGACCTCGCCGACAAGGCGGCTGCGGCCCGCGCCGAGCTGGTCGAGCTTGCCGTCGAGCAGGACGATGCAGCAATGGAAGCCTATCTCGAGGGCAACGAGCCGGACGTGGCGACCTTGAAGAAGCTGCTCCGCAAGGGGACGCTGGCTTTCGATTTCGTGCCGGTGCTCTGCGGGTCGTCGTTCAAGAACAAGGGCGTGCAGCCGCTGCTCGATGCCGTCATCGATTATCTGCCGAGCCCGCTCGACATTCCGCCGGTTGATGGCGTCAAGCCGGGCACCGATGAGCACGACACCCGGGAAACCAGCGACGACGCGCCGTTTTCCGCTCTTGCCTTCAAGATCATGAGCGACCCGTTCGTCGGCTCGCTGACCTTTGCCCGCATCTATTCGGGCAAGCTTGAGGCCGGCACCTCGGTGCTGAACTCGGTGAAGGACAAGCGCGAGAAGATCGGCCGCATGCTGCTGATGCATGCCAACAACCGCGAGGATATCAAGGAAGCCTTTGCCGGCGATATCGTGGCACTGGTCGGCCTCAAGGAAACCACTACCGGCGATACCCTGTGCGCGCCGCTGAAGCCAATCATCCTCGAGCGCATGGAATTCCCCGAGCCGGTGATCGAAGTGGCGGTCGAACCCAAGACCAAGGCCGACCAGGAAAAGATGGGCATCGCCCTGAACCGCCTCGCCCAGGAAGACCCGAGCTTCCGGGTGACCTCGGACGTTGAATCGGGCCAGACGATCATCAAGGGTATGGGCGAACTGCACCTTGAAATCCTCGTCGACCGTATGCGTCGCGAGTTCAAGGTGGAAGCCAATGTCGGCGCCCCACAGGTCGCCTATCGTGAATCGCTCGCCCGCAAGGTTGATGTCGATTACACCCACAAGAAGCAGTCGGGTGGCTCGGGCCAGTTCGGCCGCGTGAAGATCACGGTCGAGCCGGGTGAGCGCGGTTCGGGCGTGGTGTTCGTCGACGAAGTGAAGGGCGGCAACGTGCCGCGGGAATATATCCCGTCGGTGGAAAAGGGCATCCGCGAAGTGGCCGAATCCGGTTCGCTCATCGGCTTCCCGATCATCGACTTCAAGGTCACCCTGACGGACGGCGCCTATCACGATGTCGACTCGTCGGCTCTGGCCTTTGAAATCACCGGCCGTGGCGCCATGCGCGAAGCCGCCACAAAGGCGGGGATCAAGCTTCTGGAGCCGATCATGAGCGTTGAGGTCGTGACGCCGGAAGACTATATGGGCGACTGCATCGGCGACCTGAACAGCCGGCGCGGCCAGATCCAAGGCACCGACACACGTGGCAACGCGCAGGTGATCGAGGCCATGGTGCCTCTGGCCAACATGTTCGGCTATGTGAACCAGTTGCGGTCGATGACGCAGGGTCGGGCGCAATACACCATGCAGTTCTCGCATTACGAGGAAGTGCCGGCGAATGTGGCGGAAGAAGTGAAGGCGAAGCTCGCCTGATCGGCCGACACGGAAAACACTCTTACCCAACTGATTACCACGAAGAGGAAGCAACATGGCGAAGGCGAAGTTTGAGCGGAATAAGCCGCACGTCAATATCGGCACCATCGGTCACGTCGACCACGGCAAGACCTCGCTGACGGCAGCGATCACCAAGGTGCTCGCTGAAACCGGCGGCGCCACCTATGTCGACTATGCCAACATCGACAAGGCCCCGGAAGAGCGCGAGCGCGGCATCACCATCTCGACGAGCCACGTCGAATATGAAACGGCCGAGCGTCACTATGCGCACGTCGACTGCCCGGGCCACGCCGACTATGTGAAGAACATGATCACCGGCGCCGCGCAGATGGACGGGGCCATCCTCGTTGTCTCGGCGACCGACGGCCCGATGCCGCAGACCCGCGAGCACATCCTGCTTGCCAAGCAAGTCGGCGTGCCGGCGATGGTCGTGTTCATGAACAAGGTCGACCAGGTCGACGATCCGGAAATCCTCGAACTGGTCGAGCTGGAAATCCGCGAGCTGCTGTCGAAGTATGATTTCCCCGGCGACGATATTCCGATCATCAAGGGTTCGGCGCTGATGGCGCTCGAAGACAAGAGCCCGGAAATCGGCCGCGATCGCGTGCTCGAGCTGATGGCTGCCGTCGACAGCTTCATTCCCCAGCCTGAGCGTCCGCTTGACAAGCCGTTCCTGATGCCGATCGAAGACGTGTTCTCGATCTCCGGGCGCGGCACCGTGGTGACCGGCCGTGTCGAAACCGGAATCGTCAAGGTTGGCGAGGAAGTCGAAATCGTCGGGATCAAGGACACCACCAAGACCGTCGTCACCGGCGTTGAAATGTTCCGCAAGCTGCTCGATCAGGGTCAGGCGGGCGACAACATCGGCGCGCTGCTGCGTGGCGTGAAGCGCGAGGAAGTCGAGCGCGGCCAGGTTCTCGCCAAGCCGGGTTCGATCACCCCGCACACCGAGTTCAAGGCCGAGGTCTATGTGCTGTCGAAGGATGAAGGTGGTCGTCACACGCCGTTCTTCGCCAACTATCGTCCGCAGTTCTACTTCCGCACCACCGACGTGACCGGAACCGTCGAGCTGCCGGAAGGTGTGGAAATGGTGATGCCGGGCGACAACGTGACGCTGGGCGTCAAGCTGATCGCTCCGATCGCCATGGACCAGGGTCTGCGCTTCGCCATTCGCGAAGGTGGGCGGACGGTCGGCGCAGGGGTTGTCGCGTCGATCCAAAAGTAATATAGGCCTCGCTCCCGCCCGGGCGGTGATTCGTCATCAGCCGGGCGGGCCTGTTTTGGCTGAAGCTTCCGATACCCGGTAACGGGCTGTCGTGTAGCGCTGTTTGAACTGTCGATACGGTTGAATTCGGCGGGATACCCCGCCGGCAGAATGGAATTGGACTGATGGAAACGCAGAATATCCGCATCCGCCTCAAGGCCTTCGACCACCGGGTGCTGGATGCCGCCACGGGTGAGATTGCCGATACCGCCAAGCGCACCGGCGCGGATGTTCGCGGCCCCATTCCCCTGCCCACCCGTATCGAGAAGTTCACGGTGAACCGCTCGCCGCACATCGACAAGAAGTCGCGCGAGCAGTTCGAGGTGCGCACCTACAAGCGGCTTCTCGACATCGTGAAGCCGACGCCGCAAACGGTCGATGCCCTGATGAAGCTCGACCTGGCGGCAGGTGTGGACGTGGAGATCAAGCTCCAGGGGTAATGCCCCCGGGCCGGTCTCCGGCCCAAGCCCCGTTCCCCTTCTTGGGGGTATGGGGCCTCTGACGTTTCAAGCCCTGGTCTGCGCGCAGCGAAGGGCCTCTGAGGAAGGATGAAGAATGCGAACCGGCGTTATCGCCAGGAAGATGGGCATGACCCGTCTGTTCCGGGAAGACGGGGTACATATCCCGGTTACCGTGCTGGCACTTGAGAATAACCAGGTGGTTGCCCACCGGACCGCCGAGCGCGACGGCTACGTCGCCATGCAGGTGGGTGCGGGAACCGCCAAGGCCAAGAACGTTTCAAAGCCCGAGCGCGGCCATTTCGCCAAAGCGGAAGTGGCGCCCAAGGCGGTGCTGGCCGAATTCGTTGTCAGCGACGACGCCTTTGTCGACATCGGTTCGACGCTGGCGGCCGATCATTTCATCGTCGGCCAGCTGGTTGACGTTACCGGGGCGACCCAGGGCAAGGGTTTTGCCGGCGCCATGAAGCGCTGGGGGTTCGGAGGCCTGCGCGCCACCCACGGTGTCTCGGTTTCGCACCGCTCGCACGGCTCGACCGGCCAGCGTCAGGATCCGGGCAAGGTTTTCAAGAACAAGAAGATGGCCGGTCACATGGGTGACCGCAACCGCACACAGCAGAACCTCGAGATCGTCATGACCGATCCGGCGCGTGATCTGCTCTTCATCAAGGGCTCGGTGCCCGGCTCGAAGGGCGGCTGGCTGCTGGTGAAGGATGCCGTCAAGGTTGCCCGCCCCGAAGGTGCGCCCTATCCGGCCGCCACCAAGGGCGCGGCGGTCGAGGCTCCGGTTGTCGCCACTGCGGCTGAGGAGCAAGCGTGATGAAGGTGCAAGTCAAGACCCTTGCGGCCAAGGATGCCGGCGAGATCACGCTGAACCCCGACGTGTTCGGCCTTGAGCCGCGCGCCGACATTCTCCACCGCGTCGTGACCTGGCAGCTGGAAAAGCGCCGCGGCACGGCCCGCGCCGCCCGCGAGCGCTCGGATGTAGCCCGCACCGGCAAGAAGTTCGGCCGCCAAAAGGGTGGCGGCACGGCCCGTCACGGCAACCGTGCGGCGCCGCAGTTCATTGGTGGCGGCAAGGCGCATGGTCCGCGCGTTCGTGACTTCAACCCCGGCCTCAACAAGAAGGTTCGGGCGCTGGGGCTGCGACACGCGCTGTCGGTCAAGGCCGGCGAGGGCAAGCTGCTGATCGTCGACAACCTGGCCCTCGATGCGGCCAAGACCGCGGCCCTGAAGGAGGCGCTGGGCAAGCTTGGCGTGCAGAGCGGCCTGTTCATCGACGGGGCGGCGGTCGATGTGAACTTCGCGCTCGCCAGCCGCAACCTCTACAAGGTGGATGTGCTGCCAGCTGTCGGCGCCAACGTCTATGATATTCTGAACCATGACCATCTGGTGCTGACGCGCGCCGCGGTCGAAAGTCTGGAGGCGCGTTTCAATGGCTAAGGCGGCGCAACCGGTCGACCTTCGTCACTTCGACGTGGTGGTGAAGCCCATCATCACGGAAAAGGCGACCATGGTCGGCGAATATAACCAGATGGTGTTCGAGGTGGCGAAAACCGCCTCGAAGCCGCAAATCAAGGCAGCGGTCGAAGCGCTGTTCGGAGTCAAGGTGACGGCGGTGAATACGCTGGTCGCCAAGGGCAAGACCAAGCGCTGGCGCGGTCAGCCCTATCGTCGCAGCGACAGCAAGAAGGCCATCGTCACACTGGCCGACGGCCAGTCGATCGACGTGACGGCGGGAGTCTGAGGCGATGGCACTGAAGCATTATAACCCGACCAGCCCGGCGCGGCGCGGCCTGATCCTCGTCGATCGGTCAAGCCTGTGGAAGGGCAAGCCCGTCAAGGCGCTGACCGAAGGCAAGACCAAGACCGGTGGCCGCAACAACATGGGCCATGCGACGGCGCGCGGTATCGGTGGCGGGCACAAGCAGCGGTACCGCATCATCGACTTCAAGCGGCGTCTGTGGGATGTCGAAGGAACGGTCGAGCGTCTGGAATACGACCCCAACCGGTCGGCGTTCATCGCGCTCGTCACCTATCCCGACGGCAAGCGGGCCTATATCCTCGCTCCGCAACGGCTGGCACCCGGCGACAAGGTCGTGGCCGGCAAGAAGGTCGATGTGAAGCCCGGCAACGCCATGGAGATTGGCCAGGTTCCGGCCGGCACCATCGTTCACAACGTCGAACTGAAGCCCGGCAAGGGCGGGCAACTGGCGCGGGCCGCCGGCACCTTCATCCAGGTGGTGGGGCGTGATCGTGGCATGGTCATCATCCGCCTGAACTCGGGCGAGCAGCGCTATGTGCGCAGCGACTGCATGGCGACGGTTGGCGCGGTATCGAACCCCGACAACTCGAACCAGAATCTGGCCAAGGCCGGACGCAGCCGCTGGCTGGGCCGGGTGCCGCTGACCCGCGGTGTCGCCAAGAACCCGGTTGACCACCCGCACGGCGGCGGTGAAGGCCGCACCTCGGGCGGCCGCCATCCGGTCACGCCATGGGGCAAGCCGACCAAGGGCGCCAAGACGCGCTCGAACAAGGCGACCGATCACATGATCATCCGTTCGCGTCACGCGAAGAAGAAGAGGTAAGCGATGGCACGTTCCGTCTGGAAGGGTCCGTTCGTCGAACTGAGCCTGCTGAAGAAGGTGGAATCCGGTGCCAAGGGTCCGATCAAGACCTGGTCGCGTCGCTCCACCATTCTTCCGCAGTTCGTCGGGCATACGTTCAATGTCTACAACGGCCGCAAGTTCGTGCCGGTGTCGGTTTCCGAGGAAATGGTTGGAATGAAGCTGGGTGAGTTCGCGCCGACGCGCACTTTCCCCGGCCATGCCGCCGACAAGAAGTCGAAGAGGTAAGGCGAGATGTCGAAACCCCAAGCAGGGCGCAAGGTTGGCGAACGCGAGGCGTTGGCCGTTGCGACCGTCGTGCGCGGTTCGCCCTACAAGCTGAACCTGGTTGCCGGACTGATCCGCGGCAAGAAGGCTGAGGATGCCGTCAGTGCTCTGACCTTCTCGCCCAAGGCGATGGCTGTCGATGTCAGGAAGTGCCTGCAGTCGGCAATTGCCAACGCCGAAAACAACCACAACCTCGATATCGACCGGCTGTGGGTGAAGGAAGCTTCGGTTGGCAAGTCGATCAGCATGAAGCGGTTTTCCACCCGGGCCCGTGGCCGTTCGGCGCGCATCGTCAAGCCGTTCAGCCGGCTGCGCATCGTGGTGCAGGAGCGTGACAGCAATCAGGAGGCAGGCGCGTAACATGGGTCATAAAACCTCTCCCATCGGCCTTCGGCTCCAGATCAATCGCACCTGGGATTCGCGCTGGTATGCCAGTGGCGATGAGTACGGGCGGCTGCTGCTCGAGGATCTGCGGATCCGTCAGTTCATCCTCAAGAACCACACGCAGGCTGCCATCTCGAAGGTGGTGATCGAACGTCCGGCCAAGCTGTGCCGGGTATCGATCTATGCGGCCCGCCCCGGCGTCATCATCGGCAAGAAGGGCGCCGATATCGAGAAGCTGAAGAAGCAGATCCAGACGATGACCAAGAGCGAGGTGTCGCTCAACATCGTCGAGATCCGCAAGCCTGAAGTCGATGCGCGGCTGGTGGCGCAAGGTGTTGCCGATCAGCTCGAACGGCGGGTGGCTTTCCGTCGCGCCATGAAGCGTGCCGTGCAATCGGCGCTGCGGCTGGGTGCCGAAGGTATCAAGATCACCTGTTCGGGACGGTTGGGCGGCGCCGAAATCGCCCGTATCGAATGGTATCGGGAAGGCCGTGTGCCGCTGCACACCCTGCGTGCCAATATCGATTACGCTGAAGGCCAGGCCCATACGGCCTACGGGGTCTGCGGTGTGAAGTGCTGGATCTTCAAGGGCGAGATCCTGGGCCATGACCCGATGGCGCAGGACCGGCTGATGATGGAATCTCAAACGCAAGGGGTTCGCCCCGCCCGGTAAGCGACGCTGGCAAGCGTCGCCTTATCGGGGGTGCATCCCTGTCTGAAGGCGAAATACTATGTTGCAACCCAAACGGACCAAGTTCCGCAAGGCCTTCAAGGGCCGCATCCATGGTGATGCCAAAGGCGGTACGGCGCTGAACTTCGGAGCGTTCGGCCTGAAGGCGCTGGCGCCCGAGCGGATCACCGCCCGCCAGATCGAAAGCGCCCGCCGCGCCATCACCCGCCACATGCGCCGTCAGGGCCGCTTGTGGATCCGCATCTTCCCCGATGTGCCGGTGTCGTCGAAGCCGGCCGAAGTCCGCATGGGCTCGGGCAAGGGCTCGCCGGAATTCTGGGTGGCGCGTGTCAAGCCCGGCCGCATCATGTTCGAGATCGACGGCGTGAGCCACGAAGTGGCTGCCGGCGCCTTTGAACGCGCTGCCGCCAAGCTTCCCATCAAGGTGAAGATGGTGACGCGCCTTGGTGAATCGAAGGAAGGCTGACCCATGGCAAAGATCGATTATCCCGCAAAGAGTGACGCCGATCTGGCCGACGAGCTGCAGCAACTGAAGCGCGAGCAACTGAACCTGCGCTTTCAGGCGGCAACGCACCAGCTGGAAAAGCCGAGCCGGGTGAAGGCCGTTCGTCGCGCCATCGCCCGCATCCAGACCGAACAGACCGCCCGCGCCGCCAAGGCCGGGTCGGCAGCCTGAGGAGTATCCCATGCCCAAGCGCGTGCTTCAGGGGACGGTGGTCTCCGACAAGACGGACAAGACGGTGGTGGTGCTGGTGGAGCGCAAGGTCGCCCACCCGCTCTATGGCAAGATCATCCGTCGTTCCAAGAAATATCATGCCCATGATGAAGCCAATGTCATCAAGACCGGCGATGTCGTGCGGATCGAGGAATGCGCCCCGCTCTCGAAGCTGAAGAACTGGCGCGTGGTCGCGAAGGTTGCCCCGGCGGGCACAGCGGAAAAGGTGGGATAAGCCATGATCCAGATGCAAACCAATCTGGACGTCGCCGACAATTCGGGTGCCAAGCGCGTCATGTGCATCAAGGTGCTCGGCGGCTCCAAGCGGCGCTTTGCCGGAGTGGGCGACGTCATCGTCGTATCGGTGAAGGAAGCGACACCCAAGGGGCGGGTGAAGAAGGGCGACGTGCACCGTGCCGTCGTCGTGCGCACCGCCAAGGACATTCGCCGGCCCGACGGATCGGTGATCCGCTTCGATGGCAATGCCGCTGTTCTGATCAACAAGAACGAGGAGCCGATCGGCACCCGGATCTTCGGCCCGGTGGTTCGTGAACTGCGCACGACCGGTCACATGAAGATCATTTCGCTTGCTCCGGAGGTGTTGTGATGTCGATGGCCAAGATCAGAAAGGGTGATCGCGTCGTCGTTCTTGCCGGCAAGGACAAGGGCGTCGAGGGCGAAGTCCTGCGGTCGCTGCCCCAGGATGGCAAGGTGGTGGTGGCCGGTGTCAACCGCATCGCCCGTCATACCAAGCCGTCGCAGGCTGACCCCGAGGGTGGGATCAAGCGCCGCGAAGCGCCCATCCATGTGTCGAACGTCGCCATTCTCGACCCCAAGACCGGCAAGGCTGCCCGGGTCGGCTTCGAGGTGCGCGACGGCAAGAAGGTGCGGGTCCTCAAGGGCTCGGGCGAGGTGTTGAATGGCTGAGCAACGTGTGAAGCCGCGGATGCAGGCGCTCTATGACGAGCAGGTGCGTGCCGCGATGACCGAGAAATTCGGGTACAAGAACCCGATGCAGGTGCCGAAGATCGAGAAGATCGTCATCAACATGGGTGTTGGTGAAGCGACCCAGGACAAGAAGAAGGTCGATGTGGCGCTGGGCGAGATGATGGCGATTGCCGGGCAGAAGCCGGTGGTCACCCGCGCCAAGAAATCGATCGCCCAGTTCAAGCTGCGCGAAGGCATGCCCATTGGCTGCAAGGTCACCCTGCGCGCCGACCGCATGTACGAGTTCCTGGACCGCCTGGTGACGATCGCGCTGCCACGCGTGAAGGACTTCCGGGGCCTCAACCCCAAGTCGTTCGACGGTCGTGGCAACTATGCGATGGGCCTGAAGGAACAGATTGTCTTCCCGGAAGTGTCGTACGACAAGATCGAGAAGATCCGCGGGATGGATATCATCATCACCACCACGGCCCAAACCGACGACGAAGCGCGCGCGCTTCTGCGTCTGTTCGGCCTGCCCTTCCTTGGCGACGCCGAAGCGCGCCAGCAGGCTGCGGCCTGAGAGCAGAAGAGAGCTTAAGTCCATGGCGAAACTGAGTTCCGTTAACAAGAACGAGCGTCGCAAGGCGCTGGTCAAGCAATATGCCGCGAAGTTCGAGAAGCTGAAGGCGATTGCCAACGATGAAAGCCGCGATGACGGTGAGCGCCTGGTGGCCCGGCTGAAGCTGGCCGAGCTGCCCCGGAACGCCAACCCGACCCGGGTGCGCAACCGCTGCGAGCTGACCGGCCGCAGCCGCGCCTATTATCGCAAGTTCAAGCTGTCGCGCGTGATGCTGCGGGAACTGGCCAACAAGGGCCTCATTCCCGGCGTTACGAAGTCGAGCTGGTAAGGGTCACGCCACATGAACATGACCGATCCTCTGGGTGATATGCTCACCCGCATCCGCAACGGCCAGTCGGCGAAGAAGGACAGCGTTCTGACGCCGGCCTCGCGTCTGCGTGCCAGTGTTCTCGATGTGCTGCAGCGCGAAGGCTATATCCGTGGCTACACCCGTGAAGCCGTCGGTTCGGTGCCGTCGATCCGTATCGAGCTGAAGTATTTCGAGGGCCTGCCGGCCATTCAGCACCTGTCGCGGGTGTCGAAGCCCGGACGCCGCGTCTATGCGGGTGCCCAGTCGCTGCCGCGCGTCAAGAACGGCCTCGGCATCACCATCGTTTCGACGCCCAAGGGCGTTCTTTCGGATGCGGAAGCCCGCACCGAGAACGTCGGCGGCGAAATTCTCTGCCAGGTGTTCTGATCATGTCGCGCATCGGTAAGAAACCCGTCACCATCCCCGCCGGCGTTACGGCGGCGATCAATGACAACACGCTGACGGTGAAAGGGCCCAAGGGCCAGCTCGCCATGCCGCTGGCCGACGAGATCCGCTACGAGATCGAGGGCACGGAGATCCGCGTCAACCCCGCCAACGACAGCAAGCGCGCCCGCGCCTTCTGGGGCATGCAGCGCACCCTGGTGTCGAACCTGGTGGTCGGAGTCTCGGATGGTTTCACCGAGGTTCTGGAAATCTCTGGCGTTGGCTATCGGGCGGCCGTGCAGGGCAAGGTCCTGAAGCTGCAACTGGGCTTCAGCCACGATGTCAACTTCGAGATTCCGGAAGGGATCACCATCAAGACGCCGGATGCCACCACCGTCGAGATCGCCGGGTCCAACCGTCAGCAGGTTGGCCAGGTGGCAGCGGAAATCCGCCGCTGGCGCAAGCCCGAACCCTATAAGGGCAAGGGTATCAAGTATCGCGGTGAGTTCATCTTCCGCAAGGAAGGGAAGAAGAAGTAATGCCCAAGCATCTTACCCCCTTTGCCGCCCGCCGCCGGCGGGTGCGCACCCAGCTGCTGGCGCGGGCCGGTGGCCGTCCGCGCCTGTCGGTGCATCGCTCGCAGCAGCACATCTATGTGCAGGTGATCGACGACGCCGCCGGCCGTACCCTGGCGGCTGCCTCGACGCTCGAGAAGGGTTTTTCGGGCACTGGCGCCACGGTTGCGGCCGCCCAGGCGGTTGGCAAGCTGATCGCCGAGCGCGCAAAGGCGGCTGGCGTTGCCAAGGTCGTGTTCGACCGCGGCGGGTTCCTTTTTCATGGCCGCGTGAAGGCGCTGGCCGAAGCTGCCCGCGAAGGCGGACTGGAGTTCTGATATGACCGATGAAATCCCAACGCAGGCGCCAGGCGCCGAAGGTCAGGAAGAACGCCGTGGCCGTGGTCGCGGCCGGGGTGGCGATCGCGGAGAGCGCGGCCGGGGCGGCCGTGACGGAGACCGCCGCCGTCGTGAACCGCGCGCCGAGGGCGATGACGGCCAGGAACTGATCGAGAAGCTGGTGCATATCAACCGCGTCTCCAAGACGGTGAAGGGCGGCAAGCGCTTTGGTTTTGCAGCGCTGGTGGTGGTTGGTGATGGCAAGGGCCGGGTCGGCTTCGGCCATGGCAAGGCACGCGAAGTGCCGGAAGCCATCAGCAAGGCGACGGCCGCTGCCAAGAAGGCGATGGTGCGGGTGCCGCTGCGCGAAGGGCGCACCCTGCACCACGATGGCTATGGCCACTTCGGAGCCGGCAAGGTGCACGTCCGGTCGGCGACGGCCGGTACCGGAATCATCGCTGGTGGCCCGATGCGCGCCGTCTTCGAATCACTGGGTGTGGCCGATGTCGTCTCCAAGTCGACCGGCTCGAACAACCCCTACAATATGATCCGCGCGACCTTCGCGGCGCTGGAAGACCAGACCAGCCCCCGCACGGTGGCGCAGCGTCGCGGCAAGAAGGTGTCTGACCTGCTGGCGCGCCGCGGTGACATCACCCCGGCCCAGGCGCAGGCCGATGCCGACGCCGTGATCGCCTGAGGAGAGTGGATATGGCAGAGAAAACCCTCAAGGTGACGCAGATCGGCTCGCCGATCCGCCGCACCAAAGACCAGCGCGCCACCCTCATCGGCCTTGGTCTCAACAAGATGCATCGCAGCCGCGAGCTTCAGGACACCCCGGAAGTGCGCGGGATGATCCGCGCCGTTCGCCATCTGGTGAAAGTCGAAGACTGAACCGGATGCGCGGATACGGCCCCGGGCCGTTGCCGGAATGACGATCAAATCCCCGGTGCGGCCACGGCTGGACCGGGGATTTTATATTGAGCGCTTCGCGCTGCGTGCGACCCGATGATGGCTGTCAGATGGATAGCTGGCGATCGCCTTTGATGATGTAGCGATCGGCATCGGGGTGTTGGAAATCCGCATAGCTGTAGATCAGGCGATGCCAGCGCCGCGGCGCACCATAGGTATATTCCAGATGAGATAACGGGCTGAGGATGCGCCTGTTTCCGGCATTGGCATTGTTGAATTCCGCGATGGCCAGTGGCACCCCGACGGCCGGGCCGACATGGCCGAGGTCGCTGCTCATGATGTCGTCAAAGTAGCAGAGCACCCGGGGCAGACGGTGTTCGGCAGGAAGATCGAGGATGCGGAAGGCATCGACGGTCGAGGAATAATAGTCGAGATCGAAGGAAATGGCCGCAATGGGTGCCGGTTTGAAGGTCGGCGCAAAGCTATGGACAGTCTTGCTGACCGGGCCAAGCACCAGCTTCGCGCGCTTCAACCGGGCTTTCAGCTGATCCTGATCCATGCGAAAATGGGCGGCCTGCCAGACATAGGGCAGATCGCGGTAGTCTTCGGGAGGTGGCAGACCGACACCGCTATCGAAGCCGTAAACTTCGATGGCCACTCCGGTCAGTCGTTCTACCCGCTCGGCATGCTGTTCGAGGTTGAGCAGGCCGTTGCCGCCGGCAACCCCAAATTCGAGGATACTGATTCGTTGCTTACCCAGCCGTCGGGCAAGATCGGCGGCCCAATAGGTGATATAACCATAATTTGGACGTTCAACCGCCCG
Source organism: Sphingomonadaceae bacterium (assembly GCA_039808025.1). GTDB lineage: Bacteria > Pseudomonadota > Alphaproteobacteria > Sphingomonadales > Sphingomonadaceae > Sandaracinobacteroides. The sequence continues at coordinate 175,131 of JBDHSK010000003.1, forward strand.
ACTGGCGATCAACTTTGGGTAATCATTGGCATAGATGCGGTTCAGAAAATTTCGTCGAACCTGCCTAAGGAAATTTCTCATCCTGCCCCCCCTGGCATCAGGCTTAACTGAGACGAGGATTGTTTCACCGATCTTCGGCCTGTCAAGCCATGTAAATTTGTCACTATGGCAATTATGGAGCACGTATTGCCGATCGGTCACGTGGATACTTATGGCCTCGCTGAGGAAAAGGGTCGTGACAAGCGGTAGACGGGCTGCTAAGGCCGCCGTTCCTTTAAACCGGTCAGCGCGACCATAGCGAAAGCGAGTGCGACGATGAAACTGAATGATATCCGCGACAACCAGGGTGCCCGGGTGGATCGGGTGCGGGTCGGCCGCGGCATTGGCTCCGGCCTTGGCAAGACCGCCGGGCGCGGCCAGAAGGGTCAGAAAAGCCGTTCAGGCGTAGCCATCAAGGGTTTCGAGGGTGGCCAGATGCCGCTGCACATGCGGCTTCCCAAGCGCGGCTTCAACAAGCCGAACCGTCTGGATTATGCCGAAGTGAATATCGGGGCGCTGCAGCGTGCCGTCGATGCCGGCCTGATCGATGTGGCAGCCACCGTAGATGTCGCTGCCTTGCAGGCGGCCGGACTTGTCAACCAGCCCCGCGATGGTGTTCGTCTGCTGGGCAAGGGGGAGCTGAAGGCAAAGCTGGCCATCGCCGTTGCCGGCGTCAGCAAGTCGGCCCGTGCTGCCGTCGAAGCTGCCGGTGGCAGTGTCACCGTGCCTGAAAAGAAGGTTGCCGCCAAGGCCTGATCACTTCCATTCCGAAGGCCTGGACCCTACATGGGCGTCGGGCCTTCGGGGGAAGGTCATGCCAGCCAATGCAACGGCCAGTTAGGAACGGATGATGGCGACTGCCGCCGACTCACTTGCCCAGAACTTCAGCTTTGCCAATTTCTCCAAGGCAACCGATCTCAAGAAGCGCTTGTGGTTCACCATTGGCGCCCTGATCATATTCCGCTTGTGCACCTTCGTGCCACTGCCTGGAATCGACCCCAACGCCCTGAAGAGCCTGTTCCAGCAGACGCAGGGCGGGATGATGGATTTCGTCAACATGTTCTCGGGCGGCGCGCTTGAGCGGATGTCGATCATTGCGCTCGGCATCATGCCCTACATCACCGCGTCGATCGTCGTGCAGCTCATGGGGTCGATCTATGAACCCTGGAAGGCGCTGAAGAAGGAAGGCGAAAGCGGCCGCAAGAAGCTGAACCAGTATACGCGCTTCGGCACCGTCGTGCTTACCATCTTCCAGGGCTACGGGATTGCCGTGGGCCTGGAAAGCTGGGGCGCCGGCACCGGGGCCTCGGCTGTCATCGATCCCGGCTGGTTCTTCCGTATTTCGGCGATGATCACCCTGCTGGGTGGCAGCATGTTCCTGATGTGGCTGGGCGAGCAGATCACCAGCCGTGGCATTGGCAACGGTATTTCCCTCATCATCATGGCCGGTATCGTCGCGCAGGTGCCAACTGCCGTCGGCGGCCTGTTCGAGCAGGGGCGCACGGGCGCCATCTCGGCCGGCTCTATCGTCCTGATCATTCTGCTGGCGCTGGCCGTGGTGACCTTCATCTGCCTGATGGAGCGGGCGCAGCGGCGAATCCCCATTCTCTACCCCAAACGGCAGGTTGGGAACCGCATGTTCCAGGGCGACAGCTCGCACCTGCCGCTGAAGCTGAATACCGCCAACGTCATTCCGCCGATCTTCGCCTCGTCGCTGCTGCTGCTGCCGCTGACGGTGGCGCAGTTCATGGGCCAGGAAGGCGGACCGGACTGGCTGATCACTGTCACCACCGCTCTGCAGCACGGGGCGCCGCTCTATATGCTGCTCTATGCCGCCGGGATCATTTTCTTCACCTTCTTCTATACGGCAGTGGTCTTCAACCCCGAGGAAACGGCCGAGAATCTGAAGAAGAACGGCGGCAACGTTCCCGGCATCCGACCCGGCGAAAAGACCGCGAGCTATCTCGATTATGTGCTGACCCGCATCACCGTTGTGGGGGCCGCCTATCTGACGCTGGTCTGTCTGTTGCCGGAATTCCTGATCGCCCGCATGGGGCTTCCTTTCTATCTGGGCGGCACCAGCCTGCTGATCGTCGTCAACGTCACCATGGATACCGTGGCGCAGATGCAGGGCCATTTGTTGGCGCATCAATATGAAGGGCTGATCAAGAAAGCCAAGCTGAGGGGAGGGCGGCGATGACCGACGAACGGGGGCAGAACATCATTCTGCTGGGGCCACCGGGTGCCGGCAAGGGCACGCAGGCGGCCTTGCTGGTCGAGCGGTTCGGCATGGTGCAGTTGTCGACGGGCGACATGCTGCGCGCCGCCGTCAAGGCCGGCACGGAAATCGGGCGCATGGCCGACGAGATCATGAAGGCGGGCAAGCTGTTCCCGGATGAGCTGATGTCTGATATCCTCGGTGAGGCGATGGATCGTATCCCTCTGAAGACCGGGCTGATCTTTGATGGATATCCGCGCACCGCCCGTCAGGCGGAATTGCTTGATGCGCTGCTGGCTACCCGTAACCGTCACCTCGATCACGTCATCGAGCTGGAGGTGAACGAGGATGCTCTGGTCGACCGCATAACCGGGCGCTTTTCCTGCGCGACCTGCGGGGCGGGCTATCATGATCGCTACAAGCTGCCGGCCAGGGAGGGCGTATGCGATGTCTGCGGCGGCACCACCTTCAAGCGCCGCCCCGACGATACCGAGGAGACGGTACGTACCCGCATGGCCGAATACCGGGCCAAGACGGCGCCCATCCTGCCAATTTACGCCGAACGCGGGTTGCTGCGTGCGGTTGACGGCATGGCCGATATGCCGGCGGTGGCGGCGGCCATTGCCTCTATATTGCAACAGGGCTGAGGCAATGGCTTGACCGGAAGGCGGGCTTGCCTCAGAATGTCCGCCAGCGGTCGCCCTTCGGGAAGGGCAGTGGCACTGAGCTGTGGTTCAGGGTTCGTCAGTGCTTGACACGTGGCGATTCGCGCCTTAGCAGCATCATTTCCGTTTCCATCTCAGAGGCGATCGGCCCGGCTCCGGCACGTTCCGGTTTGTCGTCCTCGCCGGAATGGACAGCGGCTAACGCCAGGAGATGAGCGGTCCCGCCCAAGGCCGCTTGTGGAGCAGGAGTAGTTTGTGGCTCGTATCGCCGGGGTCAATATCCCCACCAACAAGCGTGTCGAAATCGCGCTCACCTATATTCACGGCATTGGTCGTACCCGTGCCAAAGAGATCACCACCAGGCTTGGCTTCCCGCCCGAGCGTCGCGTTCAGGATCTGACCGACGCTGAAGTGCTTGCCATCCGCGAGACCATCGATCGCGATTATACGGTCGAGGGCGATCTGCGGCGTGACAACGCCATGGCGATCAAGCGCCTGATGGATCTGGCCTGCTATCGCGGCCTGCGTCACCGCAAGGGTCTGCCGGTTCGTGGCCAGCGCACCCATACCAACGCCCGTACCCGCAAGGGCAAGGCGAAGCCGATTGCAGGGAAGAAGAAGTAATGGCCCGCGCACCCGAAAGGCTGAAGCGCCGTGAGCGCAAGAACATCACGGCTGGCGTCGCCCATGTGAACGCCAGTTTCAACAACACCATGATCACCATCACCGATGCCCAGGGCAATGCCATTGCCTGGTCGTCGGCAGGCACCATGGGTTTCAAGGGCAGCCGTAAGTCGACTCCGTATGCGGCACAGGTGGCTGCGGAAGATGCCGGCAAGAAGGCGGCGGAGCATGGCGTCCGTACCCTTGAGGTCGAGGTGAAGGGTCCGGGTTCGGGCCGGGAATCGGCACTGCGGGCGCTGCAGGCGGTCGGCTTCCAGATCACATCGATCCGCGACGTCACGTCGATACCGCATAACGGCGTTCGTCCGCCGAAGCGCCGCCGGGTCTGACCTGGCGACTGCCAGCCGACGGGTCTCTGCCGGCTGGTCGCCGCGTTTGCGCTCGCGCAGGTGCGGCAAACAAGTGATCGGGGCACGAAATCGAGCGATCCCCCGTTCGTTCACCATTCCCCCGGGTGAATGAGAGCGGGATCGCCAAGGCAAAGGTGAAACACGTGTCGGCAGCCTATGCAAAAAACTGGCAGGAACTGAAGAAGCCCAACGCGCTGGAAGTGAAGGAGGGCGGCACTGCGGTGCGCAAGTCCTTCATCGCCGAGCCGCTTGAGCGTGGCTTTGGCCTGACCCTGGGCAACGCCCTGCGCCGGGTGCTGCTTTCCAGCCTGCAGGGCGCGGCGGTCACGGCGATCCGCATTGATGGCGCGCTGCATGAGTTCTCATCGCTGGCGGGTGTGCGTGAAGACGTGACCGACATCGTCCTCAACGTGAAGCAGATCGTTGTGAAGATGCGTGGCGACCAGCCCAAGCGGCTGTCGCTGTCGGCCACCGGGCCGGGAGAGGTTACCGCCGGCCAGATCGCCGTCACCGGTGACATCGAGATTGCCAACCCCGATCTGGTGATCTGCACGCTCGACCAGGACGCCACCTTCAACATGGAGCTGACGGTGCAGGCCGGCAAGGGCTATGTTCCGGCAGCACAGAACCGTCCGGCCGACGCGCCGATCGGGCTGATCCCCGTCGATTCGCTGTTCTCGCCGGTGCGGCAGGTAGCCTACAAGGTCGAGCCTACCCGCGTTGGCCAGGACCTCGACTATGACAAGCTGGCTATGACGGTCGAGACCGACGGATCGGTGTCGCCCGAAGATGCCGTTGCCTATGCGGCCCGTATTCTGCAGGACCAGTTGCAGCTGTTCATCAACTTCGAGGAAGCCGTCGCTCGTCCGGCGGTGGCGGCGGCAGTGGCTGGCGGCGTTCCGGCGGAAGAGCCGAGTGACGCCAGCATGAACCGCAACCTGCTGAAGAAGGTTGACGAGCTGGAACTGTCGGTGCGCTCAGCCAACTGCCTGAAGAACGACAATATCATCTATATTGGCGATCTGGTGCAGAAGTCCGAGCCCGAGATGCTGCGCACCCCCAATTTCGGTCGCAAATCGTTGAACGAAATCAAGGAAGTGCTGGGCACGATGGGCCTGCGTCTCGGGATGGACATTCCCGGTTGGCCGCCCGAGAACATCGAGGATCTGGCCAAGAAGCTGGAACAGGAATATTAAGACAGCGGCCGGCCGGCAGGCCGGCATGTCATCCGGATCCTCAACGGCCGGATAGTCATTTGTGAAACCCCCAGGGGCCCCGGGGGCAAAGGGGCCAGGCTCGGAGTACCTGACACGGCTCCCCGACGAACGAAGGAAGTAGAATGCGTCACAAGGTTGCCCACCGCAAGCTCGGCCGTACCACCGAGCATCGTCTGGCGATGCTTAAGAACATGTCGGCATCTCTGATCAAGCACGAGCAGATCGTCACCACCTTGCCCAAGGCCAAGGAGCTTCGCCCCTATGTGGAAAAGCTGGTGACTCTCGCCAAGAAGGGTGGCCTGTCCAACCGCCGCCTGGCACACGCCCGGCTGCAGGACGACACCCAGCTGAAGAAGCTGTTCGATGTGCTGGCGCCGCGTTACGCTGGCCGTCAGGGCGGCTATGTGCGGGTGCTGAAGGCTGGTTTTCGCGCGTCCGACCAGGCGGCGATGGCGGTGATCGAATTCGTGGAACGCGATGTGGCGGCCAAGGGCAAGGATTCCGGCCCGGTGGAACCGCGCGTTTCCGATGAAGCCTGACCGGACTTGACACCCTCTGGTTTTAAGCCAAATTTTTCTCTGACTGGGTTGGCGGAATCATAGGCTGACTCTTTTAGAGTGATTTTTGCCGGGGGTGTTATGACAGTCGCGAAGGGCCATGGTCGCTGGCTTGAGAGATTTTCCGAATATTTTCGAAAATCCCGCAATCAACATTTGAAGAAATTGCTTCTTGACGCCCGCTCCCACAAGAGCGGGCGTTTTCGTATTGTCGACCTTGGCGGTAGCTTTGCCTATTGGCAGGCTATTGGCATCGATTTCCTCCAGGAATCGGATATGGAAGTTACCTGTATAAACTATATAGAATCAGAGCTGAAATATTATCAATTTAATAACGATATAATAAAAGCAGAAGTTGGAGATGCCTGCAATATGGTGTCGTATGGCAACAACAGCTTTGATTTCGTCCACAGTAATTCTGTTATTGAACATGTTGGTAATTTTTCACGAATGCAGGCTTTTGCCAATGAAGTTCGTAGACTTGCTCCCTGTTATTATGTTCAGACGCCATATGTGGGCTTTCCGATCGATCCACACTTCCCGCGGCTGCCATTCTATCATTGGTTGCCGAAAAGCCTTCAACTGGAGGCACAACGCCATCTTAAGCTTGGTTGGGCCAATCCTGTGAAAGATATCGCTCATGCCATGCGGCACGTTGATGGGACTGAGTTGCTTGACCTGCGCCGGTTTCGCTGGCTGTTTCCCGATGCACGGCTTTATTTCGAGCGATTTCTGTTGCTGCCCAAATCCATGATTGCCGAGCGTATCTGAGGCTGCGATAGCCCTTTGCCTCAGGCAAAATTACACAGGAGCCACGGGCCCGATGGCCAAAGACCGCAACATCCGCGACCGCAGGGCCTATCGCGCCTGGCGTCCCATCGCTACCCGCTGGATGGATAACGACGTCTATGGACACGTCAACAACGTCGTCTACTACAGCTTTTTCGATACTGCCGTGAATGCCTGGCTGGTGGAAAAAGGTTTGCTCGATGTCGAGAAGGGGGCGGTGATCGGGCTCGTTGCGGAAACGGCCTGCACCTATCTGCAACCCGTGGCCTTCCCCCAGGAGTTGCAGGCCGGCATCGCCGTTGCCCACATCGGTAACAGCTCGGTGCGATATGAAGTCGGTCTGTTTGTTGGCGGCGAAAAGCATCCGGCTGCCCAGGGTTTTTTCGTTCATGTCTATTGCGATCGCGTATCCCGCCGGCCCACGGCCCTTCCCGACAGTTGGCGTCAGGTTCTGGCCACCATCATGCGCGAACCGGTTGTCGGCTGACCTGCAACCGCCTATGGGCGGCAGATGCAAGATCGTGGCCAATCCACCAGTTCGTCCATCCTGATCGTCGATTTCGGCTCTCAGGTCACCCAGCTGATCGCCCGCCGCGTGCGCGAAGCCGGAGTCTATTGTGAAATCGTGCCGTTCAGCCAGGCCGAGGCCGGCTTCCGGCGACTTGCCCCCGGTGGCATCATTCTTTCCGGGTCACCAGCCAGTGTGACCACGGCCGACAGCCCGCGGGTGCCGCAGGCCCTGTTCGACAGCGGCCTGCCCATTCTTGGCATCTGTTACGGTCAGCAGGTGATGACGGCGCAGCTGGGAGGAACGGTGGAGGCGGGCCACCAGCAGGGGGATGGCGGCGAATTCGGCCGTGCCTACCTGACAGTCACCGAGCCTTGCGCCCTGTTCGACGGCCTGTGGCAGGTGGGCGAGCGCCATCAGGTGTGGATGAGCCACGGCGACCGGGTGAGCAATTTTGCCCCGGGGTTCCGGATTGTGGCAGTTTCGGATGGCGCACCTTTTGCCGTGATTGCTGATGATGAGCGGCGTTATTATGGTACCCAGTTCCACCCCGAGGTGATGCACACCCCTGATGGCGCCCGGCTGATTGCCAATTTCGTTCACCATGTCTGCGGCCTGGCCGGAGACTGGACGATGGCCAGTTACCGGCAGAGCAAGATCGCCGATATCCGGGCCCAGGTGGGCGATGGCAAGGTGATCTGCGGATTGTCGGGCGGGGTGGATTCAACGGTGGCTGCCGTGCTGATCCACGAAGCAATCGGCGACCAGCTGACTTGCGTGTTCGTCGATCATGGCCTGCTGCGCGCCGGAGAACGCGAGCAGGTCGAGCAGCTATTCCGCCACCATTACCATATTCGGCTGGTGGTGGTGGATGCCGCCGATCGCTTCCTGGGGGGCCTTGCCGGCGTGACCGACCCTGAGGCCAAGCGCAAGTTCATCGGCAAGACGTTCATCGACGTGTTCGAGGAGGAGGCCAAACGCATTGGTGGCGCAGGCTTCCTGGCGCAGGGCACTCTTTACCCGGATGTCATTGAAAGCGTGAGCTTTACTGGCGGGCCATCGGTCACCATCAAGAGCCATCATAATGTTGGCGGCCTGCCGGAACGCATGAACATGGCGTTGGTGGAACCCTTGCGCGAACTGTTCAAGGATGAAGTGCGGTCGCTGGGCCGCGAACTTGGTCTGCCCGACGCCTTTGTTGGCCGCCATCCGTTTCCGGGCCCGGGTCTTGCCATCCGCATTCCCGGCGAGGTGACGAAAGCGCGCTGCGATATTCTGCGCAAGGCCGATGCCATCTACCTTGAGGAAATCCGCGCAGCCGGCCTCTATGACGCCATCTGGCAGGCCTTTGCCGTGCTTCTGCCGGTAAAAACGGTGGGGGTGATGGGCGACGCCCGCACGTACGACAGTGTGTGTGCGCTGCGGGCAGTTACATCGACCGACGGGATGACGGCCGATATTTATCCCTTCGATGGGGCGTTTCTGGCGCGCGTTGCCACCCGCATCATCAATGAGGTGCAAGGTATCAACCGTGTGGTCTATGACTATACGTCGAAACCCCCCGGCACCATCGAGTGGGAATGATTCTTGCCCCTCCGGGCGTATCCGAGAACACGCCATGATGCGACATAAAACACTGAAATATATAAATAAATTGTTCCGTGTGTTTCGTCATCTATCGCCGGGCGAGCCTCAAGACTGACGGACTTTCAGACGGTTCGGCCTCTCTTGCTCAATTGATCTTTTGAAAGTACCGTCAGTGGAATTGGAGCCGCTGACGTACTTTTTTTGACCATAAGATATTGGAAATATTTGATAAAATTTCCACGAGATGGGCAAAAGACGGCTGACGTACTTTTTGGGCGGATTCCACCTCTTTTAGTTCATTCTGGAGGGTGCGATGCTCACTGATGCTGCGATTAAGGCACTGAAACCGCGAGATAAAATGTATAAAGTGACGGACCGGGACGGTATGTACGTCCTGGTCTCTCCAACGGGAGCCATCAGCTTTCGTTTTGACTACCGTCTCAACGGGCGGCGGGAAACCTTGGTTATTGGCCGGTATGGCCCCACAGGTGTTTCGCTCGCCCGAGCGAGGGAGAAGCTGATCGAAGCCAAACTGATGATTCAGGAGGGCCTTTCACCCGCGCATGAAAAAAGGCGCGACAAGCGGCGTATCAAGGAAGCCAAAAGCTTCGGCGAATTCGGCGAGCGCTGGCTCCTGGAAGCGAAGATGGCCGACAGCACGCGGGCCATGCGCCGTTCCATCTTCGAGCGCGACATTCTTCCCGCGTTCCGCAATCGGCTGCTGCCCGAAATCCTACCAGAGGATTTGCGCGGGCTGTGCGCGAAGGTGAAGGAGCGCGGGGCGCCGGCAACGGCGGTGCATGTGCGGGACATCGTCAAGCTGGTCTTCGCCTTCGCCATCCTGCATGGCGAAAAGGTCGCCAACCCGGCTGATGAAGTTGGCCCGGCGTCGATCGCGACTTTCGTGCCGAAGGACCGATCCCTGTCTCCGGCGGAGATTCGCATCATGCTCGGCCAGATCGAGCATGTGGCAACGCTGCCGACGATCCGGCTCGGGCTCAAGTTGATCCTGCTGTCGATGGTGCGAAAGAGCGAATTGCAGGATGCGGTCTGGGATGAGGTCGATTTCGAAAACGCTGTCTGGTCAATCCCCAAGGAGCGGATGAAACGCTCGAAGGCGCACAACGTCTATCTGTCGCAGCAGATGCTCGACATCTTCATCGCTCTCAAGACTTGCGCCGGTAACTCGAAATACGTCCTTCCATCGCGTTACGACGCCGACGCGCCCATGTCGCGGGCGACGTTCAACCGGATCACGACGGCGGTGGTGGAGCGGGCCAAGAAGGAAGGGCTGCCGCTCGAATCCTTCACGGTTCACGATCTTCGGCGAACCGGCTCGACCCTGCTGAACGAGTTGGGCTTCAACAGCGACTGGATCGAGAAGTGCCTGGCGCACGAGGACGGGCGATCCTCGCGGGGCATCTACAACAAGGCCGAATATGAGTATCAACGGCGGCACATGATGCAGGAATGGTCGAACTTGGTGGACGCCTGGGTTGCCGGCCAGAAATATACGCCGACCCTCTATCCGCCGACGATGGATCTGCTCACGCCCGAGTCGGATGTTTGATGGGGCGGGTCTTGCGAAGCTGGACATCGGGAATGGGCGCGCGCTTCACGGCCTTGGCGCGTGAGGCGCGGCGCCGCTCCTCCAACCAGGCTTCGACCTCGGAAAGATCCCAGACCACGCAGCGGGAGGTGAGGTAGAAGCGCTGCGGAAATTCACCGCGCTGTTCCATATCATAGATAGTTGTGTCAGAGAGCGGGACTATTTCTTTGAGTTCATGCCGCCGAATGGTCCGTGTCACTTCGGTTTGTGATCGCGACTTCATCTAAAAAATCCTCCTATCAATCTGCCCAGATGGATAGAAGGCGATAGACAGCGCCGAATGGAAGCCCGAATTGATCGGCGTAGAACGACGTCGCGCTCTGGCGTGCTTTTCGGACAAAATGCGGAAAGCGCGCGATGGCATTCACCTTCGGCCGCCGCGCTGCACACGACCTGTCGTTCCACGCCTCAAGCTCATCGACTCTGCCGAGTGGCGCCTTACTATTGTTTGCGAACGACGGTCCGATCTTTTTCACACGCCAGTTCCAAAGGATGTCAGCGGAAACTCTGCCACGAGAGCATTGGGTTACCCAACACGGGAATAAGGGTAAGCATTACGAATGTAGACGTTAAGAAACTGCCCCTTGGACGGAGCAGCCATGAGTTGCTCGTACAATCCAGATGGCATGTTGAAATATTGATAGATCGAGCCGTTTGTAAACTCGATTTCAAGCGTTTCACTGTCCGGATCGTAGCCGATCGAAGCAATGTTGCTAGAGGCGACAGGGTCTCGAATCATGGGATTTCCTACTGTTCATCTTCGTTGATGGGTGTCCGTTCAATCGCAACATCTCGTACGACCGCAGTGGTTCGTTGTGCGCGCCATGACGCCACCATGCGGTCATAGCCTTCTGCTACGCGGCGAGTCCGCCAGGCCCTGCTGACTTCGGGGTCTGAACTGCGGGGCAAGCGATCCGCAGGCGGTAGCGACACACGGCAGCGCACGGGTAGTCTCGCGGCTTCACCAGAAATGATGGTCTCGCCAGTCCGCAGTACCGGCAGAAGGTCCATCAGGCCCGATAGATTATCAGGGAGCGCTCCTTTCACCCGTCCGCGGTCGGCTGGATTGGATAGCCGTAACGCTATTAGGGTTCCGCACTGGGAGAGTATAGTCTCATCGATCTCCGACGGGCGTTGAGAGACCAGCATGGCACCAACCCCGTATTTGCGGCCTTCCTTTGCGATGCGTTTCACAACGTCCGCAGCGACATTGCCGCTATCGGGACCAACATAACGGTGCGCTTCCTCCATCACGACCAGTAGGGGGCGCAGGATGCCGCCTTCTGTTTTCTCCCGACTCCAGTAGAGGGCTTCGTAAACAATGCGCAGTATCGAGCCGATAAGCCGGACCAAGACACTGCTAGGCACGCCTGAGAGGTCGAGGATGGTGATTGGACGGTCATGGCCGAGCCAGCCGCCCAACAGCGTATCAAGGTCCTGTGCCGTCTGCCCTCCTAGGTCCGGCTCCCAAGGCCCAGGGTGCAAGATGAAGTCGTAGCGCCGATCAAGAAGACGAGAGCGCAGCAAATTAAGTTGTCGGCGGATACCCTTCGCAGCCTGATTGAGGAACGGCCCAGCAGCTCCCATCGCGTGCGGTGTGTAGCGGGGAGGAGTCAGGGTCGCGGGGTCACCAGCAGCCTCAAGCGCAGGTTGGTCACGTTGCTGACCTGTGAATGTAGCTGTCTCGAAGTCAATCAGGTCATACCAAAGCTTCTTCAGCGAAAAAGGCACCGGGCTGTCGACAGTGAGTGACCGGGGGTCGAGCCCCGGAAGCGGGCCAGCGCCAAGTCGGCTTTCTTTCAACTCCTGAATCTTGTCGGTAAACGCGATCAAATGATTATCGCTGAGCCCACCAGCGACGAAGTCAAGCAACTCTCCAGCTTCCAACGCCCAGTAAGGAACGAATAGAGGCTCTTCGCCGGGCAGTGGCGAAGCGCTGAATGTTTTGGCGAGATCTCCGAGTGCAGCGGAATATTCCCCATGCACGTCCAAGAGAAGGATGCGTGCGCCACTGGCGCTTACATTTTCGGCAGTTCGCACTACGGAACGAAGCAAGCTCGCGACTGTGGTTGACTTGCCTGAGCCTGTTGAACCGACGATGGCGCTGTGCCGCGTGACTAGGGCGTCGAGTGACAAGCGCACGACGATATTCTCGGCGCTTGAAAGCGTGCCTATTTCAATCTGATCTTCCTCTGCGCCACCGTAGATGCGCCGAAGATCCTTCTGGGTGACCAAATGCACCGCGTCATCGACGTTGGGGTGCTGACTGAGACCGCGCTCAAAGTAATCGCCTGTCGCTTCGCCTGCCAACTCCACACGCATCCAGCGGCCGGTGTCCTGGCCGTCCACATCTGCAACAACGACAGGCTGTGGTGCAGCCGCAGCACCGATCTCCGCGACTACGCCATACAGGTCCTGATAGCCCAGAGGGATGCGGACGAAGCTGCCTACCTGACCGACGCGGTAGGTATGGCCATCGATCATGGCTAGACCAGAGGAAAGGGACTCGGCCAGCCTTACCGTTATTGTCGAGCCCGAAACGGCGCTTACGTGGCCGAGATAGGTTGGATCTGTCGCAGTCATGCTGACACCGTAGCGGGGTTGGAACCATCAGCCGGAATGGCCGCCTCGGTCGGGCGAGCAAGGTCGGGCGAGTAGGAAAGCGCGCAAAAGCGGCAAAAGCTCGCAAAGTCACCTAAAAGGAAGGCGTCGTTCCCGCCGCGTTTACCCCAGAAGCTTGAACGAATTTCGCCCCAATTTTTGGGCAAGTCGCCCAAACGCCACCGACCTGAAATGCCGCCGATCACAGCTGCGTCGCTCGCGTAGACCGAGAGGTTTGGGTGTTCGAAGGCGAGCTTACGTGCCGGTTCCTCTTCGTTGAGCGCCTGGAATTGCAATGCGATCACCGCAGCATTGGCATTCATTGCGAGTGCCTCGCCTAGAACTGCGCAGATGTGTGCGTCACGGAATGAAAAGCCTATCGTCAGAAGCACTGTGTCGGGCGTCAACAGAAACCGTTTCAATCGCTCGAACAGCGCAGCATAGGGTTGCTTCTGCGTCAGGTCGTATTTGAGATGGTCTGGGTAGACGAGTTCGGTCGAGTCCGCACCGCCGCAGCGTACGACCGCGCCGTTGTCGCTTTTCCAACCCAGAGATCCATGCAGCTTCCAAACGCGGGACCAGCGCGGTGGCAAGTCATTCCCCGCCACCGTGACCGGGTCAAAGAAAGGTGCGTGCCCGCCGGTGAAGCCATCGAAATACGGTGCTTTTGCTTGCTCGAACGCGGTTTCAATCAACAGGTCATAGTTGGTGGTGAATATCTCGACCGAGTGTGTTCGCTGCGTCCCACTGACCCAAGAGACGAGTTCGTGATACGGCGTTCTTCCTTCGGGCAGCTTTGCTCCGACGATTCCGCCGATCGCTTCACAGATCGTCTTTCCAAGTGCAGCATAGCCTGCACCGTCAAGGCCATGCACAGCTGTGTCTCCAAGCGCGGTCTGGAGCAGACGAACTTTGGACAATATGGTCTCAATATTGCCACCGTCCGGCAGGGATTTTCGAATTTCGGCGGCCGCGGTCGCTGCCGTACCGCTTAACTTTTGCAATGCCTGGTTAGTCAAATCGTTTACGCCGGGGATCAGCGCCTGACCATTCGGATCAAGCTTACCACTAGCGTCGACGCGCACAGAAAGAGGGCCACCTGCGCCGATCAAAATGCCAATGCGCTTGCGTCCCTGCGACAGGATCTGACGGAGATCGGCCATGAAGCGATCCGGATTATGTACGGTATGCAATTGGCCCATCCTTCTATTCAAATAATTGGCGATCAGACTATCTGGTGTTGATCATTACTTGGAGTATTAGCCTCACGGCCTCTGTGACTCTTTTACACACGCAGAACGGGAACGACAGCGCCAGATGTCATGAGCACGATCAGTCCGCGCTCGGCTCCAGTCATGTCTAGATAAGCCCGCACCTGAGCGCGATAATGATCGAGCGTTTCCGGCATCGGCGTCACATCGCTCTTCCAGTCCACGACGACGGCGGGTCGACCCTCGGCCGTCAGGGTCAGGGCATCGGCGATTCCTACAGTTGCGGTTTCCACGCCGTCGGCTGCATGTGCGGAATAGACAGGAAATTCGGCCAGAAGATCGGGCCGTAGAGCTGCGATCTCGGGCAGCGCCAGGGTCCGGGCCACACAGGTCGCCAGCTCCTGCGCCGACAGTCCCGTTGCCGGATCGGCGACCGGGGATTGGCCGAGGGCGCGGATGAGGTGGCCAGCCCGTTCGGCCAGGGCAACTTCCGCTTCCGGGGTTTCGCCGGTCAGCACCTCTTCCATCAGTTTATGCAGGATAAGCCCGCGCTCGCGGCCGCCCTGCACGAGGGCGGCGGCTTCGAGCTCGGGCAGCTCGTCGTCGGCCGCCCCCGTCCAGAGCGCGACTTCCTCCTCTCGCAGCACGGTCCCGGTGGCGTCCTCGTCGCGGCTGGGGGCGAGCCAGGTCAGTCGGGTCTGTGCGGCGGCGATGCTTTCGGCTTCGGCGGCGAAGCTCGCCCGCGTCTGGCTGTTGCCCGCGCCGGCGCTGCTCGGCGTGAGGTCGGCCGGCAGATGGGAGAGGTCGATGCCCGGCAGATCGGCGAGCGACAGATCGACGAGACCGATCCATGCGGATTTGGCGGGCGTGGTGTCGAGTCGGGGCAATACCAGCAGTTCGCGCGCGCGGGTGGCCGCAACATACCAGAGCCGGACGCGCTCGCGGTCCAGCTCGTTCTTTTCGGCCTCGCGCGCGGCTTCGTAACCCTCGGGTTGCACGCCAAGGACCGGGCAATAGAAGGTTTCGGTCTGCCGATCGATGACCGCGCTCTCGGGCGCCATGACGCCGGTCATGGTGTTGACCGGAATGACGATCGGCCATTCGAGCCCCTTGGCCGCGTGCATGGTGAAGAGCGCGACCGCCTCCTCCTGCGCGTCCGGTCGGCCCTCGACGGCGCGCGCCTCGTCCGACCAGGCAGCCGTCATGGCTTCTGCGAAGGCACGCAGGCCGCGCACGGCATAGCCGGTCGACAGGCTGAGATAGAGATCAACATTGGCGAGCGCTCGCTCGGCCTGGCCGCGATGGCGCTCAAAGAGAAGCGGGCGGACGCGCATGACATCCACTGCCTGCGACAGCAGTTCGTGCGGCGTCGTGCTGTTGCCACGCCGGGAGAGCGATTGCAGCCGCTCGATGACCTCGCGGGCGAGCGGATGGGCGATCACGGCGGGGTCGATGCTGAGATCCAGACGCGGAATCCGATCCGGCTGTTCTTCCGAGCGCGGCAGGCTCCAGATGATGTCCAGCAACTCTTCTTCGCTCAGGCCGACCAGAGGTCCGCGCAGCAACGCGCCGAGCGCCAGGGTGTCGCGGCGATCGGCCAGGGCGCGGGTCAACGCGATCAGGTCCTGGATTTCCTGGCGGCGGAACAGACCCTTGCCGGCCTGGGTCGCCACGGGGATGCCGCGGCGCTCCAGGGCTTCCTCGTAGCGCCACAGTTCCGCGCCGGTGGGCGCCAGCAGCGCGATGTCGCCTGGCAGACAAGGCCGCTTGGCGCCGCTGCGACGGTCAACGATCGGATGGCTTTCGATCAGCCGGGCGCACAGCTCGGCGATGGCGTCGGCTTCGGCGTCCCGCTGTTGCTCGGCGCTGGCCTTGCCGTTTTCATCAGCTACGGCGATGTCGAGGGCCGCCACGAAGACTCCGCCGCGATCATCATGGAATGGGTCCAGTGCGGTGAAACCCGGCTGTCCATCGGCCGAGAGCACGGCCTCGAAGCGCTCGTTGACGAAAGTCAGGATCGAGGCGCAGGAGCGGAAATTGGTCGAGATCGACAGCAGGCTGTCGGGGGCCTGGGCGCGAAAGGCGTCGCGCGCCTGGACATAGGCGCCAACGTCGGCGCCGCGAAAGCGATAGATCGCCTGCTTGGGATCGCCGACCAGGAACAGCGCGCCAGGCCGGATGTGAAAGCCCGTCCAGTCATTGGCGTCGTCGACGGGCTCACCGCACAGACGCCAGAATATCTCGGTCTGCAAGGGATCGGTGTCCTGGAACTCGTCGACGAGGACATGGGCGAAACGCTGCCCGAGTGCGCGACGAACAGCATCATGGTCGCGCAGCAGATCGCGGGCGGCGAAGATGAGGTCGTCGAAGTCCAGTTGGGCGCTGGCCCGTTTGTGATCACGGTAGCGTTGCAGGATCGGACGAGCCTCCTCGATCAGCGCCGCCAGAGCGTGGCCGGCGGTGGCCTGCATGAGCGCCCCCCAGGCATTGCAGGAGGTGGTGTAATGCGCTTCGGCCGCGTCGTGCAGCCGATCGCCGTCGGCCTTGGAGAGGCCCGCTTGTTTGGCTGCTGTCGCCCATTTGCCCTTCTTGCGGTAGGAAGCGAACGCGCCAGCCTTGGTGCAAAGGTCAGGATGGGGCCGCGAGGTCAGGAGCCGGACGAGGCCGGCGGGCGTCGCGGAATCAGGCGCGTTCGCAAGGGCCGTCGCCATTTCGGCCAGACGCTTCACGATCGTCACCGTTTCCGGTTCAGCCGCCGCCGTGCCGTTCATGAAGTCCGCAAAATCGGCCGTCGCTTGCCGGAACGCTGTCATGTGGCCGTCAAGGGGAGAGATTGGCGGGGCTTGGAGCGTGCGGCGGCGACGCAGATTCTCGGCGATCTTGTGGATGAGCGCCACGGTCTCGCCGGGGCTGTGCAGCACCATTTCGGCCAGGAGGCCGCCCTGGCCGCCGGACAGACGCTCGCGCAGCCAGCCATCGACGATCTCGAGGAAGGTGAGGTCGGCCTGGTTGCGATCCATGACGCCCGCGCCGGGGTCAATGTCGGCCTCCGCCGGATAGGGCTTGATCAGGCGTTGGCAAAAGCCGTGGATGGTCGAGCAGGTGATTTCGTCAATCGCGGCGCTGGCGGCGGCGAGATTGGTCAAATGAGTCTCCGACAGCCCATCGGGCAGCGCCACCCGCAGTTCGGTCGCGATCTTGCCGGCCGAGAGGTCGGCGACGAACTCGCGGACACGGGACAACAGCTCGCTCGCGGCAAGCTCGGTGAAGGTGACGGCGGCGATGGAACGCGGCGCGACGCCTTGCGCCAGCATGGCGGCGATGCGGCCGGCCATGACAGCGGTTTTGCCCGAACCGGCGCCGGCCTCGACCAGGATCGAGCGGTCGTGCAGGCTGATGGCATCGCGGCGGGCACCGTCATCCTTCAGCATGTTGGATACGTTGCTCATCATTCCGCCTCCCAGACCTGAGCGACTTCGCCCAGCCGCTCCGTCGCGGCCGGCATCTTGCGTTTGCAATAGGTGGCGCCGGCATTGGCCGGCAGGGCGAAGGCGAGATCGTCGTAGTCGCCGCCCGTATCGGGACCAGGCAGGGCTGCGCCGCCGGCGAGACTGGTTCTCGCGGCGCGCAGATAGCCGGTGATCTCGGTGAGCACAGCCTCGGGATCGTCGAGCTGGAGATCGACCGGCTCGCGCGGATAGAGCAGTGAGGCGCTGATGGCGACGTCGTCGCCGAGGAGCGCCTTCACCGCGAACGCGTAGAGGCAGCGCTGAAGCTCGCGTCCGCCGTTCAGGCGGATGTCGCTGCGCGGCGGCCGGCCCGTCTTGTAATCACGGACGAGGGCGCGCTTGCCGTCGCCCGAGATGTCGAGTCGGTCGATATAGCCGGCGATGTTGAAGCCGGTGTCAGGAATCGTGACCGGCAGGCTCACATCCCAGGGTACGTCAGCGTTGGTCTTCGGCTCCGAGCCGCCGAAGGGCACCTCGCCATAAGCGCGCGCGCCGGGCAGTGCATCGTCGCCATAGATGAGGGCGCGGCCTGCCAGCACGCGGGCATCATCGAGGGTGCGCCCCCAGATGACGGCCGGTGGAACCGGACGTTCGCTTTCCCAGTCGGTGGCGACGGCTTGGGCCGCCCGGCCCACAGCCGCCTCGATGGCTTCAGTGGCGGCGCTGGCCAGCCCGCCTGCGGCTTCGAGATCGCGCAGGGCTCGGTCGAGTACCATGTGGACAAGATCGCCGATTCCCAGCGCATCGAGCACGAGGGGTTCGGCGCTGCTCTGCGGCTCGCGCCACCCGAACCCGTAGACCCACACGAAACTGAGCGGATTGCGTAGCAGGCGGCGCAGTGAGCTGGCCGACTGGGTGCGGCCAAGAATGGCGAGCATGAGCGGATGATCCGCGCGTACCAGCCCGTCATGGGCGGTAATTTCCGCCTGCCGCCAGTCGCGCCAGCAGCCGATCGCGCTAGTCGCCTGTGGATCGGCGGCGAACTCCTGGGGCCGCGCCATCAGCCGGTCGCTCTCGCTGAAGGCGTGGGCCGGAGTCGCGTTGCGGCGCAGATAGGTTTCGTCCCCGTGCCCGGCGAGGAGGGGACTGCGTCCGAGGAGACGGCCATCGCTGTCGCGCCGGGCGCGCGAGAGAACGACGGCATCGCCTGTGGTGGCGAGGATGGTCTCGAAGTCGCGGCGGTCGGCGAGGTTCACCGGCAGGGGATCGAGAATCGGTGTCGGAATGATGTGATCCGGGATCAGCCGGTCCTCGGCGATGCCGCGCGGCCAACGCGAGGAGTTGAGCCCGAGGAGGCGCACGAAGCGCCGGGGCGAGGCCGCGAGCGCGCTCGCCGGCATCCAGGCGACACAGGCGCACGCCTCTAGGCCGTCATCCTGTTTCATGGTCTCCAGCGTCGCGTCGACCGAGGCGGCGGGGCCGGCGAGCAGCGCCTTGCGCCAGATCGCAAGCGCGCGGTCCTTGAGGAAGGTCTCGCCGATTTCGCTGGCAGCTTCGGGGCCTTTTGCCAGCATCTCGATCGCCGCGCGTAGCGCCGGAGTGTGATCGGCGGCATCAGGCCAGTCTTCCGGCGCCAGCCGGGCAAACAGGCGGTTCCAGGCGGCCAGCGTCGAAAGGGGCGCATCGGTCGGCAAAACCCGCAGCCAGCCTTCAGGCAGAGCCTGGAATGCCCCACCGTCGCGGCAGAGTGTCGCCAGGCGCCGAAGACGCGATTGCGACAGGCCGCGCACGACGATGTCGGCCAGCGCAGCTGCCGCCTGTCCCTCGCGAGTGGTGACGGTGCGGACGCCGTGGACGAAGTGAAGGTCGATATTAGCGTCGGCGCGCAGGGCCAGGAAATGATCGTCATAGTCGGCGGGCGAGGCGGTCGCGATAGCGATCTTTGAGGCCGAGACGCCCGAGGCGAGCAGGTGTCGCGCCCAGCGCATCGCCTCGATAGCCTCGTGATAGGCCGTCGCCGCGCTGACGGCGCCGACCTCCGGCGCTTGCCCCGGTGTGCGCACGATCGCGACGCCTGTGCCGTCGAGCCATGCGGGAACACTCCTTGGGCCGGCGGCCCACCGCACGGGGATGTAGGCCGTGAGGGCCTGAAGTAGCGGCCGCCAGCACGGCGAAAGCTCGGTAAGGTCGGCGATCTCCATGGGGCCAAGCACGGCGGTGGCATGATTGATGCGGGCGGTCGCAGTCGCGACGATGTCGACAGGACGCATCATGCCAGCCGGAAGCCGCTCGATGACCGCCGCTTCCAGGCGCGCGATGGCGGCAAGGCGCGGATGGTCGGCCGCGCGCATGGCCAGATCGACACCCGCGCGCCAGGCTTTGTGCAGCGTGTCGACGGCTGCGTCGATCATGCCAGGAAGATCCTTGATGCTCTCCAGCTCGCCCATCGGCGTCGCCGGCAGGGCCGCCTGGATCGCCGTGCGCAAGCTTTCGTCGTCTATGGGACGGACGAAGCCGCCGGCCAGTCGCACGGCGGCTTGCTCGAAGGACATGATCTGAAGGCCTTGGCGCTTCTCCCGTCCAGCCGCCAGACGGGCCTCCCGCATGGCGAGGCGGCCATGAACGACCAGGGTGGATCGATGTGCGATGGTCATGGACGCTCTCCTTCCGGGCGCTGCTTAGGCTTGCGGCGCCGCGCCAGCGGCGGTGACCGCCGTCCGCGTGCCGCTGATTTGAGGTTCCGGCCGGCGCGATTGCGCATCCTGCCCCTCCGAGTGCATCTGATTATCCATTGACGAAACCCCGCAGTGTGAATAATAATTACACGGACTAGATCGGATTGTCCATCTAGTTTTTATGCTCATCTACACAAGGCTGAGGCAATGGCAGAGGCCGCGACGGCGTTGAAATGGGGGGTGGGGCGCCGGCTCGAGTTCATCGAGTTCCGGCTTTTTTGGGAGGGGTCGATCAACCGCGCCGACCTCGTGGAGGTATTTGGCGTGTCGGTTCCGCAGGCGTCGAAGGACCTGACGCTCTATCAGGAGCGGGCGCCCGGCAACATGGAGTACGACACCCGCGCCAAGCGCTATGTCGCCGCCGAGCACTTCGTCCTGCGCTTTCTCGAGCCCGACCCCTATGTCTATCTCGCGCAGCTTCGCTCGGTCGCCGAGGGCGCTCTTCCCGCCCATGATTCGTGGATTGCGGCTCTGCCCAGCGCCGATGTGGCGCTGACCCCCAGGCGGGACATCGACATCAAGGTTCTGCGTAAAATCCTCGACGCCACCCGCGAGGGCGTTTCCGTCGACATCTTCTATCAGTCAATGAACAAGGTGCGGCCGGACCCTATCTGGCGGCGCATCACGCCTCATGCCTTCGGCTATGATGGCTTTCGCTGGCACGCGCGGGCTTATTGCCACCTGGAGCATAAGTTCAAGGACTTCCTGTTGCCGCGCATCCTCGATGTCGGCGCGAAAGGCAAGCCGGGAGAATCGGGCGACCGGGACTGGCTCTGGAACAACTATTTCGATGTCGTCATCGGGCCGCACCCTGCGCTGACGGCGAGCCAGAAGAAGGTTGTCGCCAAGGATTATGGGCTCGATCAGGGTAATGGCGTGCTCGCAGTCCGCTATGCAATGCTCTTTTATGTTTTGAAGCGTCTGGGTTTGCTGGGTGACGCCACGAAGCAGAGCGCCCATACGCAGCATATCGTAACAATAAACCGGAAAGAAACTGAAGCTGCGCTTGAGCGAGCGGAGCTTCAGCTATGAAAGACCTGGGGAGCGCCGGCTGATGGCGGTACGGCTTGAAGACATAAAGAACGGCGCATCGGTGCGGGGCGTGGCCTCGGCTCAGGCTGTGCATGTGATCTCGGTGGACTGGATCGGCGATCAGGCGATCAGCGTCGTTTACCGCGACCACAACGGCTCGGTGGCCGAGGCCGTTCTTTATCGGGATGACGAGCACCGGCTTGAGGTCGAGCAGAGCGGGCGGGCCTGGTCGTTCGACGCTGACGGCGCGTTGCTGCGGCTGGTGACGGAAGCCAACCGCATCAAGCTGGCGCACTATTTCGATCCGTATCTGGCGATCCACACGAGTCTGGTCGATCCGCTGCCGCACCAGATTTCGGCAGTCTATGGCGAAATGCTGCCGCGCCAGCCGCTGCGCTTCCTGCTCGCCGACGATCCTGGTGCCGGCAAAACGATCATGGCTGGCCTGTTGATGAAGGAACTGATCGCCCGCAGCGATCTCGAACGCTGCCTCGTGGTCGCGCCGGGTAGCTTGGTCGAGCAATGGCAGGACGAACTCGGTCAGAAGTTTAACCTCGAGTTCGACATCCTCTCCCGCGACATGATTGAGAACTCGCGGTCGGGTAATCCATTCAGCGACCGGGACCGGCTGATCGTTCGTCTCGACGTGCTGGCGCGCAACGAGGAGCTTCAGGAGAAGCTCATGAGCGCGCGCGAATGGGACCTCATCATCTGCGACGAAGCCCACCGCATGTCCGCCACCTATTTCGGTGGCGAGGTCAAATATACGCGCCGCTATCAGGTCGGCCAGAAGCTCGGCCAGGTCTGCCGGCATCTGCTGTTGATGTCGGCGACGCCGCATAACGGCAAGGAAGAGGATTTCCAGCTTTTCATGGCGCTGCTCGACGGCGATCGGTTCGAGGGCCGGTTCCGCGACGGTGTCCACTATGCAGACACCGAAGACATGATGCGGCGGCTGACCAAGGAGGAACTGCTCAAGTTCGACGGTCGACCGCTGTTCCCCGAGCGGCGGGCGCGCACGGTCAAATATCAGCTCTCCGAGGGGGAGGCCGCGCTCTACACCGCCGTTACCGAATATGTGCGCACCGAGATGAACCGCGTGCAGCGCTTCGCGGAGGGCGACGGGAAGAAGCGCAACAATGTCGGCTTCGCCTTGCAGATCCTTCAGCGGCGGCTCGCTTCGTCGCCGGCTGCCATCTACCAGTCCCTCAAACGCCGCCGCGAACGGCTGGAAAACGAGCTGGGCGAAGCCCGCCTTGCTGCCAAGGGCCGCCGGGCTGGCACGGGGGAGTCGACGATGAATGCCGACATGCTCGGCAACATCGAGGAATATGGCCAGGAGGAGATCGACGAGCTTGAGGACCTGATCTCGACGGGCGCGACGACGGCCGAGACGGTCGAGCAACTCGCTTTGGAAGTCGAAACGCTGAAGGGGCTGGAGACGATGGCGCTTGGCGTGCTGCGCTCCGGTGTGGATACGAAGTGGAGCCAGCTCAATCGTATCCTCGACGATGACTTGATGATCGACGCCGCTGGCAATCGCCGCAAGCTGATCATCTTCACCGAGCCCAAGGACACGCTGCACTACCTGCTCGACAAGGTCAGGGCGCGGCTCGGCAATCCCGAGGCGGTCGAGGTGATCCACGGCGGCGTGTCGCGCGAAGAGCGGCGCAAGGTCGTCGAGCGCTTCATGCAGGACAAGGACATGCTGGTCCTGATCGCCAACGACGCGGCCGGTGAAGGCGTGAACCTTCAGCGCGGCCATCTCATGGTCAACTACGACCTGCCGTGGAACCCGAACAAGATCGAGCAGCGGTTCGGCCGCATCCACCGCATTGGTCAGACAGAGGTGTGCCACCTGTGGAATCTCGTCGCGGCCGATACGCGCGAGGGCGAGGTCTACGCCCGGCTGCTCGAAAAGCTGGAAGCCGCGCGCGAGGCGCTGGGTGGCCGCGTCTATGACGTGCTCGGCGAATTGTTCGACGGCGTGGCGCTCAAGGATCTGCTGTTCGAGGCGATCCAGTATGGCGAGCGGGAAGAGGTCAAGGCCCGCCTGTTCCAGCAGGTCGATGGCGCCGTCGACCAGGCTAACCTGCTTGAGCTTCTGCGCCGCCGCGCCCTGACCAACGACACGATGCCGGAGGCCAAGGTCGAAGAACTGCGGCTCGAAATGGAGCGCGCCGACGCGTTGCGCCTGCAGCCGCATCACATCCAGAGCTTCTTCGTCGAGGCGTTCCAGCATCTGGGCGGCCGGATCAAGCGCCGCGAGGAAGGGCGCTGGGAGATCGCCCATGTGCCGGTGCGTATCCGCGAGCGGGATCGTCAGATCGGTAATGGCGCACCGCTCCAGACGCAATATGAGCGGATCTGCTTCGAGAAGGACAAAATCAACCGGCAGCCGGTCGCTGCTTTCGTCTGCCCAGGTCATCCGCTGCTCGAAGCTGTCATCAGCCTAATCCGCGAGCAGTATGAGCAAATCATGCGGCAGGGCGCGATCCTGGTAGACGACACCGATGCTGGAGACGCGCTGTCGGCGATTTTCCTGCTGGAACACACCGTCCAGGACGGTCGCGTCACCAGCGCCGGCAAGCCGCATGTGATTTCGCAGCGGCTTCAGTTCGCCGCAATCGACAAGGCCGGAAACATCGTCAACGCCGGCATCGCGCCGCATTTGAACCTGCGGCCTGCCAAGCCGGAAGAGGTCGCCAGCGTGCGTGATCTTCTGGAGGAGAGCTGGCTGACCACCGATCTGGAAAAGGCCGCGATCCGGTTCGCGACGGTCGAGCTGGCGCAGGGCCATGTCGCCGAGGTTAAGGCGCGGCGCTTGCCCGAGATCGAAAAGGTCGAGCAGGAGGTTCGCGCCCGGCTCAAGAAGGAGATCAATTACTGGGACTCGCGCGCCTTCGAGCTGAAGGAAGAGGAGCGGGCCGGCAAGAAGACTCGGGTGAACTGGCAGAACGCGCAGCGCCGGGCCGAGGATCTGGCGGATCGGCAAAAGCGCCGCATGGACCAGCTTGAACGGGAGCGGTTTATCTCCTCGCAGCCGCCGCGCGTGCGGGGCGGCATGGTCGTCATCCCGCGTGGGCTACTGGAAGAGCGTCAAGCGCCAAGCGTCCCGAACCATTTCGCGGAAGACCCCGTCGCTCGCCGGGTGATCGAGCTCGCGGCGATGGAAGCTGTCATGGCGGCCGAGCGGGCGCTGGGCAATGAGCCGGCCGACGTCTCCGCCCAGAAGATCGGCTATGACATCGCTTCGCACGATCCGAAGTCGGGACATCTGCGCTTCATCGAGGTCAAAGGTCGCATCGACGGCGCGGACAGCGTGATGATCACACGGCAGGAGGTCATCACCTCGCTGCACGAGCCGGATAAATTCATTCTGGCGATCGTCTCCGTCAACGCTGGCTTCGCCCACGAGCCGCGCTATGTGCGCGGGCCGCTTGTAGAGCGAGAGCCGTCCTTCCTCGAAACAGCGATCCAGTTTCATCTGCCGCGGCTCCTCGAGCGCGCGACCGTACCGGCATGAGGGGGCAATAAATGACGATAAATGCGCAAAACAGGCTTCTGCCGGATTGGTTCTCCCGCGTGCGGACGCGGCAGACGGTTCTTCCTCGTTTCCAGCGTTTCGAGGCATGGGGGCATGCGAATGTTACGCAGATGTTCAACACGATCCTACGTCGGCTTCCTTTGGGGGCGGTGCTGATTTTGGAAATCGGGAATGAAGAGCCCTTCATTTCCCGACCAATCGTCGGCGCTCCGACTGAGGGCGAGAGGATTACTGAGCACCTGCTGGATGGTCAGCAACGCCTGACGGCGCTGTGGCGCGGGCTACACAACAACTACGAGGACCGGACCTATTTCCTCTATCTCAACGAGGATGAGGAATCTGGCATGCCTTATTATGTCGATTCCATAGGTCGCTGGAAGAAAACGGGCGATAAGGAACGTCGGCCATTCTGGGCGAACGACCCGCAGCAACTGTGGAGTCGTCGCATGATCCCGCTCGATTTGTGCGCCCCGGGAGACGCCGCCAACGATCGTTACAAGCTTTGGGCCAAGGATGCGATGAATGACGCCGACGAGCGCGAAGCGGTCGGCGAGATTCGGTCGAAGGTTCGTGAAACCTTCGCAACCTTCAATATGCCCTATCTGTCGCTTCCAGTTTCGACCAGCAAGGATACTGCGCTCGATGTATTCATAAAGATGAATACATCTGCGGCCCCGCTATCCACCTACGACGTCGTCGTCGCGCAGGTCGAGGCGGCTCTGGGGCAATCGCTGCACGAACTGGTGGGCGCCTGCCGTGAAGCCAGTCCCGGCATCGTCGCTTATTATGAGCCGGAAGACCTCGTGCTTTATGCCAGCGCGTTGCTTCAGGACAAACCACCGACGAACGCCACCTATCTGGGCAAAGGCTTTGGCGAAGCGTTGTTGGCGCATTGGGATGAACTGGTCCGTGGCGTCCAACGGACGGTGACTTTTCTGGAAGAAGAGCGCGTCTTCGACCTCAAGCGGCTCCCCACAGATGTCGTGTTGCCCGTGCTGACCGCATTGTGGGCTGGTGCTCCGCAAGGCCTTGATGCCGAGGGGCGCGCGCGCACCATCCTGCGCAAGTATCTGTGGCGCGCGTTCTTTTCCAATCGGTATGAGAAGTCGACGAACTCGCGCGCGCTTGCGGATTACTTGGAACTGCGCGCGCTGATTGCCCAAGCGAATGCGCCGCAGCCTACGATTTTCGATGATGCCCAGTATCCGCTGCCGCAAACGGACGAACTGATCGCGGCGCGATGGCCCACCAATAAAGACCGCCTGGGTCGAGCCATTCTGGCTCTAGCGCTGCACCAGGGGGGGCTCGATCTTGCGGATGGTAGCACGGTCAGTCGCGCTAACCTGCCCAAGCGGGAATATCATCACCTGTTCCCTGATGCCCATCTGGCAAGGCAGGGCATTTCGGATGCAGAGATTTACCGGTCGCTCAACTGCGCACTCGTGACCTGGCAGACCAACCGGAACATCTCCGACAAGGAGCCCGAGCGTTATCTTGCGGAGCGACTCGACGGTACGCCGCTTGGCGAGGCTGAGGTGCGCCAGCGCCTCGCCAGCCACCTCATTCCCTACGATGAAATGGTGACAGGTGACTACGGCCAGTTCCTAGAGGAGCGGGCGCATCGCGTCCGGGAGAAGATGCTGAAGCTCTGCGAAACGGGGATCGTCGCATGAGCAATGTTCGCGATGCTCTACGCACACCACGCTTGCGGACCGCCGCACCAGCAATAGTAACGGAAGAGTCCGCTCAATGACTGCAACACAAAAGAAAAAGCTTATCGAGGTTGCCATCCCGCTCGAAGCGATCAACGCAGCGTCGGCGCGGGAAAAGTCGATCCGTCATGGGCATCCGTCCACGCTGCATTTGTGGTGGGCGCGGCGGCCGTTGGCGGCGTGCCGCGCCGTACTGTTCGCGCAGCTTGTCGACGACCCGTCGAGCGATCTTGAGAAGTTTCCGACGCACGAAGCGCAGGAGGTCGAGCGCAAGCGCCTGTTCGGCATCATCGAGGAGTTGGTGAAGTGGGAGAACTCTACTAACGAGGAAGTGCTGGGGCGCGCTCGCGCCGAGATCCGCAAGAGTTGCGGCGGCGAGCTGCCGCCGGTCTATGATCCGTTCTCGGGCGGCGGGTCGATCCCGCTGGAGGCGCAGCGTCTCGGTCTGCCGGCCTATGGGTCCGATCTGAACCCGGTCGCGGTAATGATCGGAAAGGCGATGATCGAGATCCCGCCGAAGTTCAAGGATAAGGAGCCGATCCATCCCGGCGCGAAGGACCGGCAATTCTATCGCAACGCCGAGGGCCTGGCGGAGGACGTCAAATATTATGGCGAGTGGATGCGCGAGAAGGCGTGGGAGCGTATCGGGCATCTATACCCTCAAATTGACCTGACGAAGGAGTATGGGGGCGGCAAAGCGACGGTGATTGGCTGGATCTGGGCGCGAACCGTGCCGAGCCCCGACCCGGCGTTTTCAAATGTTGCAGTGCCAATCGCATCGAGTTTCTTGCTCAGCGCCAAGGCCGGCCAGGAGTCATGGATTGAACCTGTCGTCGATAAGCAGGCGAAGACCATTTCCTATCGGGTCAGGCATGGCGGCACGAAGGCGGAGATCGCTGCGGCGAAGGAGGGGACCAAGGCCGGTCGCGGCGCGAATTTTAGGTGCCTTATGTCCGATACGGCGATCACCCCTGACTATGTGAAGAGCAGTGGGCGTGCCGGCAAAATGGGTCAAACGCTGATTGCAATCGTTGCGGAGGGCAATCGCAGCCGTGCCTATGTCGCGCCTACGGAGGCGCACGAAACGCTTGCCCGGTCAGCAAAGCCTGCATGGGAACCGGAAACCAACCTCCCGAACGATCCCCGTAATTTCTGGACGGTGGACTACGGCCTGACGACTTTCGGCGACCTGTTCACCGATCGCCAGTTGATGGCCCTGAACACTTTCAGCGATCTGGTACAGGAGGTGCGGGCACAAATTGAGGTCGATGGTTTGGCCGTCGGACTCCAGAATGATGTCTTACCGTTACGCGACGGTGGTAGCGGTATCCGAGCTTATGCTGAGGCAGTAAGCGTCTATCTCGGGTTGGCGGGTAGCAGACTTGCCGATAGCTGCAACACGATTTGCCGGTGGGCAGCGGACAAGACGCAGCTAAAGAATATGTTCAGCCGGCAGGCTATTCCCATGTCGTGGGATTTTTTCGAGGCCAACCCATTTGCAGGCGCTGCTGGCGATTTTCTCGTAAGTGCGACAACGGTTTCCAAGGTTTTGGACCGGATTCAACCATTTTCACCGGGCATCGAGCGAAATCAGGATGCGCAGACAGCCGAATATCCAGGGGGGACGGTTATCTCGTGTGATCCACCTTATTACGACAATATTGGCTATGCGGACTTGTCGGACTTTTTCTATTGCTGGATGAAGCCAAATATCCAGAAGGTGTATCCCGAAGTTTTTTCCGTTCTCGCCACGCCCAAGGCCGAGGAACTGGTCGCAACGCCGTATCGGCATGGGGGGCGCGAGGCTGCCGAACGCTTTTTCCTTGATGGGATGAGCCGTGCAATCGCGAATATGGCAACCCAATCATCGGATGCGTTTCCGGCGACGATCTACTACGCCTTCAAGCAGAGCGAGATTGATCAAGAGGGTATTAGCTCGACTGGGTGGGCTACCTTTCTACAAGCTGTAGTCGAAGCTGGCTACGCTGTCGTTGGTACTTGGCCGATGCGCACCGAGATGGCGAACCGGATGATCGCTTCGGGGACCAATGCTCTCGCCAATTCGGTCGTCCTCGTTTGCCGGAAAAAGGAAGCTACCGCCGAAACCATCACCCGTGCTGAGTTCATCCGCGCGTTGAAGCGCGAACTGCCGCCGTCGATTTCCGAGCTTCAGGCCGCCAACATCGCGCCTGCCGACATGCCGCAGTCGGCCATCGGTCCCGGCATGGGCGTGTTCTCGCGCTACAAGGCGGTGCTGGAGTCGGACGACAATCCGATGAGCGTGAAAACGGCGCTTCAGCTCATCAACAAGGAGCTCGACGAGTATCTTGGGGGCATCCAGGGCGAGTTCGACCCAGACACGCGCTTCGCCATCACCTGGTTCGAGCAGAATGGGCTGAAGACCGGCGAGTACGGGACGGCCAACAGCATCGCCACGGCGCGCGGCATCTCGGTCGAAAGCGTCAAGCACGCGGGGATCGTCGACAGCGCGGCCGGCAAGGTCCGCATCCTCACCCGTGATGAACTCGACGACGACTGGGACCCGGAAGACGATCGGCACCTGACGGTGTGGGAGTGCCTCCAGCATCTGGTCAGGCGGCATGAAAAGAACGGCATCTCTCACGACACCGCCGTACTGCTGAAGAAGATCAGCGCCCAGGCTGAGGCTGTGAAGGATCTCGCCTACTGCCTTTACGACATCAGCGCCAACAAGCGGAAGGATGCGAAGGAGGCCACGGCCTACAACGCCCTGATCGCCGACTGGACAGAGCTGACAAAGGCCGCAGCGGCCATCCACGACATAAGCGGCGATCGTCAGATCCGCCTGGATATTTAAGGGGTAACGGAACGTGGCAAAAAGCACGCGCCAATATGTGTTTGAGGGGATGGAACTGCTGCCGGCGGCGCTGATTCCGTTCGTCGAAAAGCGGCTGGAAACCTCGCTCAAGGGGCATTGGCAAATCCAGGTCATCGAGAAGCTGCCGAGCCTGCGGCCGAACAGTAATGGCGAGGTCGGCTGGGACCAAGCTGCGCTGTTCAATGCGATGGATCGTTTCTGGAGCGAAGCGTTCAAGGCGGTTCTCGGCCGCGCCGAACGCTCGTTGGTCAACGAACTGGGCGACGTCCGCAACAAACTCTCGCACAACGAGACCTTCACCTACGACGATGCCGAGCGCGCGCTCGATTCTATGCGTCGTCTAATGGAGGCGATCAGCGCCGGCGAGACGGCCGAGCTCCTCGGCAAGATGCGCGATACCATCCTCCGCACGAAATTTACCGAGCTTCAGCGCAATGAGGAGCGGCGGAAAACCCAGCGCCTCGAGATCTCGGTAGAAACGGTGGCGGGGCTTCTGCCGTGGCGCGAGGTGGTCGAGCCGCACCAGGATGTCGCTACCGGCGAGTTCCAGCAGGCCGAGTTCGCGGCCGACCTCGCCAAAGTCCACTCGGGCAGCGCGCCGCCCGAGTATCGCGATCCGCGCCAGTTCTTCAGCCGTACGTATCTTACCGAAGGTTTGAGTGCGCTGCTGGTCGGGGCCGCGAAGCGGCTGTCAGGCACCGGCGGCGATCCGGTCGTCGAGCTTCAAACCAACTTTGGCGGCGGCAAGACGCACTCGATGCTGGCCCTCTATCACATGGCGGGACCGACGCCGGTCCAGGACCTGTCCGGCCTGGACCAGTTGCTCGAGAAGCAGGGGCTCAGCGTGCCGAAGGCCATCAACCGGGCCGTGCTCGTCGGCACGTCACGGGGGCCGCAGGACTTGCTCCTTGCCGAGGGCGACCGCAAGATTCGCACGACCTGGGGTGAACTTGCTTGGCAGCTCGGCGGCGCTGACGCTTACGCGATGGTGGCGGAAAACGACGCCAGCGGCATCGCGCCGGGCTCACACCTCCTAGAGGCGCTCTTCAAGAAATACGCGCCGTGCCTGATCCTGATCGATGAATGGGTCGCTTACCTGCGGCAGATCTACAAGGTCGAGGGGCTGCCTTCGGGATCGTTCGACGCGAACCTGTCCTTCGTCCAGTCGCTAACCGAGGCGGTCAAGGCCAGCCCTGGCACACTACTCGTCGCGTCCTTGCCGGCCTCGCAGATCGAGGTCGGTGGCGAAGGCGGTCAAGAGGCGCTTGCGCGTCTCAAGCAGACCTTCAGCCGCGTGGAATCCTCGTGGAGACCGGCTAGTCAGGAAGAGAGTTATGAGATCGTCCGGCGGCGGCTGTTCAAGGACATCCCGGGAGACAAATTCCACCACCGCGACAACACGCTGAAGCAGTTCGCCAAGCTCTACCGCGAGAACGCCAACGATTTCCCGCAAGGCTGCGCGGATGAGGATTACCGGCGCAAGCTGGAAAAGGCTTATCCGATCCATCCCGAATTGTTCGACCAGCTCTACACAAGTTGGGGATCGCTCGAAAAATTTCAGCGCACGCGCGGCGTGCTGCGCCTGATGGCGCAGGCCATTCACGAGCTTTGGATGAATGCCGATCCGTCGGTGATGATTATGCCCGGCAGCGTGGCGGTGAGTTCGCCGCGTGTGGAGCCGGAATTGCTCCACTATCTCGACGTGAGCTGGCAGTCGATCATCGCCGGCGATGTCGATGGCACTGCGTCGACTCCCTACAAAGTCGATCAGTCGGCGCCGAACCTGAACCGGTACTCGGCGACCCGCCGCGTTGCTCGCGCGATTTTCATGGGAACGGCGCCCACTGCCCAGCAACAGAACACCGGCCTCGACGATAAGCAGATCAATCTCGGCGTCGTGCAGCCGGGCGAGCGCCCTGCGATCTTCGGCGATGCGCTGCGCCGGCTGACCAACCAAGCTAAATTCATGCACGCGGATCTGGGTCGGTACTGGTATTCGATGTCGGCGAGCCTCAATCGCATCGCCGCGGACAAGGCCGCGCAGATCGAGGCGGCACTTGTCGACGTGACGATCGACGCCGAACTCGGAAAATATGTGAACGGCCTCGCCGACCGCGGGCATTTCGATGCCGTGCAGGTGGCACCCGCGTCATCAGCTGAAGTTCCCGACGAGGCGGGCGGCGTGCGCGCCGTCGTGCTGGGCGTCAAATATCCCCACAACGGGCGCGATGGCTCGGATGCACTGGTCGAAGCGAAGGACATCCTCACTCAGCGGGGCAGTACGCCGCGCGTCTATCGCAACATGCTGGTGTTCATCGCAGCGGAAGCCCGGCAACTCGACCATCTGCGGGATGCCGTTCGCGCGTCCCTGGCTTGGGGCGAAATCGTCCGCGACAAGGAGCGCCTTGAACTTCGACCGAGCGACCAGAAGCTCGCAGAGGCGAAGCTAGCCGAAGCGAGAGAAACGATGAAGACCCGCCTCAAAGAGGCGTGGTGCTATCTGCACTATCCGGCCCAGGAGAGTGCCCAGGCCGATTGGGAGTGGGTGTCGGGCAAGATTCCGGCGCAGGACGGGCTGCTGGCTCGGGCTAGCAAGAAGCTGGTGGCTGAAGAGGGCTTGCTGATAGAGTTGGGGCCGTCGCGCCTCGACCGCGATCTCCAGAAATACATCTGGAACGATAAGCCGCGACTGTCGCTCAAGGATCTGCGGGAATATCTGAACCGCTACATCTATTTGCCGCGCCTGAAAGGGCAGGATGTGCTGGTTAAGGCGGTGCATGCGGCGATCAGCGGCATGCTGCCCGGTCCTTTCGCCTATGCCGAGCGGTGGGACGAGAAGACGGACACCTATGCGGGGCTTGCTATCGAGCGGGCGGGCAATACGCCGGTGGTCATCGACAGCGACAGTGTCATCATTAAACCGGATGTCGCCGACGCACACCGTCCGGCGCCAGTACAAACCGATGCTGGCGGCACGCTAGGGGGCGCTGGCGGTGCTCTGCCGACGCCGGGCGAGCCAGTCATCGGTGGCGGACCGACCACGCCGGCGACAGAAAAGAAGCCGACGCGATTTATTGGCGCGGTGATGATCTCACCGGAGCGGCCAGCGCGGGACATCCATCAGATTGTCGAGGCGATCGTCGAGCAGCTCACAACGCTTCCGAATAGCGCCGTGAAACTTCGTTTGGAAATCGACGCTGATGTTCCATCAGGCCTAGATCGAGCAAAAGTGAGAACGTTGATTGAGAACGCGAACACCCTCGGGTTCATCGAGAAGTCAGTCGAATGAAAGTAGAGTTACCTAATTCCTCAAACTGCAGACGGCGATTGGCCCGAATCGGAGAAGAGTCGGAGTTGCTGCGTTGCCCTTTGAAATTCGGCACATTCGTTATGTGATTGCCGCAGCAGATCACGGCAGCTTTCGCCGAGCAGCTGCCGCACTGGGCATACAGGAATCAGCTATCAGCCGCCGAATTCGTGATCTGGAAGATCGGCTTGGCGCCCCCTTGTTCACGCGATCGGCAGGTGGCGTCCAACTCACCCAAGCAGGCAGGCAATTCGTTCAACGCGGTCGAAAGGCACTGTCGCAAATCGGGATGGCGCGAGCGGAAGTGTCTGCGATCGGCCGTGGGGAAGATGGTGAAGTTCGTATCGGTATCTTTTCGTCGCTGGCCTCTGGCTTTCTGGCTGACCTCTTCCAAGCCTTCGGGCAGCGCCACAAAGCGGTGAAGCTGAGTTTTGCCGATGGTAATCCCGCTGAACACGTCGCCGCCGTGCGGCAGCGTCAACTCGACGTTGCGTTCTTGACTGGGCTCACGAGCTGGCCGGATTGCCAGAGCCAGCACCTTTGGACGGAACGCATCTTCGCGGTGTTGCCTTTGCATCACCCTCATGCCGACGACATGGAAGTCACCTTCGGCGATCTGGCTGGCGAGCCCTTTATAGTCAGCGAGAGCGCGCCCGGCGAAGAAATCCACGACTATCTCGTCCAGCGTCTCGCCGACCTCGGACACCATCCCGAGATCCAGCAGCAGGCGGTAGGACGAGATAATCTGATGCAGCTTGTGGCGCTCGGACGCGGACTCACCGTGACCAGCGAGGCCACGACGGGCACGCAGTTTCCCGGCGTGGTGTTTCGCCCGATCGTCGGCGAGATATTGCCATTTCGCGCCGTCTGGGCGTCGCGCAATGATAATCCGGCATTCCTGCGACTGCTCGATCTCGCGCGTTCAATGGCGCGAGTGGATCATTCTTTCGGGATCAACGGTTCCGCGAAGTCGGCAGCATTGCACGCCGGGCCTTCACAAACTCCCTATCCGTCGCGATGAAGCGCTGCAGCATTGGCACGATCAGACGAACAGGATCGCCAACAGCCTGCCCGGCGTCGCTGGCGAGGATATCTGCATAGGCAACAAGTTCACGGTGCAGACCGGCCGGCAGTTCCAGCGTGACTTTGACCGGCTTGTCGTCGGTTATGGGGCCGAGTTTCAGCTTCGCCATGTCAGCCTCCGTAGGGTTCGAGTACAAGATCGCGCGTGACGATCACGCGGACGGGGAAGCCCGGCCGGATGGTGAGCGTTGGTGCGATATTGAGCTGGCGCTGGACGATCTGCTGGCCGGTCTGGCTGATGCTGTTCGACGCGCCGTTGCGCAGGGCGCGCACGATTTCGCTCTCGCCGCTCGACGAACCGGATTCGGCGCCGACGCTGAGCAATGTGGACAAGGCTGCGGCCTTGAACAGTTCGCCCCAATGATAATCGACGCCATCCTCAAGCCCGGCATAACCTTCGGCGTCCGCGCCGGGCTGGCGTTCCAGCAAGATCGAGCGGCCGTTCGGGAAGATCAGCCGGTTCCAGACGAGCAGGATGCGCCGCTGCCCGAACCCCACGCCGCTGTCATACTGGCCGATGACGCGGGTGCCCTGCGGCACGAGCAGGATCTTCCCCGTCGGGCTGTCGTAGATGTTCTCCGTGACCTGCGCGGTGATCTGGCCGGGCAGATCGGAACGGATGCCGGTGATGAGCGCGGCGGAGATCACGGCGCCGGCCTGAAGCACATTCTTCGATGAGGGCGCGGTGACACGATCCGGCGAGACGGTGCGCTTGTCGGGCGTCTGGTTGAGGAAGGCGAGTTGCCGATCCTGCGCCGAGGGCGTCGCCGGCTGCGGCGCGAGGCCGAGGCTGGCGAGATCCGGTTGCGGCAAGGTCGCCGTGGGCGGTGTCGTGGCGGTGTTCCCCGGCCGCGTTTCTGTGGAAGCGAAAAGCCTCGCCGTCCGCGCCGATTCCAGTTCCTGCGCCCGGCGTTGTTCCTCCGGTGTTGGTCCGACAGGCCCCGAAGGGGTGGCAATCCCCGGCGTCGCTACGGGCTGACCGGCATTCTGTGCGTTGAGGATCGGACGGCCGAGATCGCCGGGCAGCGGTGGGCCGAGCTTGGGGACGCCGCTATAGTCCTTGGGTAGTCCGGCGAGGCCATCCGGCGTGGTGCGGTTATCGGTTGAGATCAGTTCCTGGCCTTGTTCGCCGCCATGTCGGGTCTGGAGCGCATAGATCAGCGCGCCGCCGACGCCGACGCTGGCGGCAAGACCGAGACCTGCGAGCACCTTGCGCGACAGGCGGGTGACGCGCGGCGGCTCGGGCCGCAGCCGCATCGGCGCGACCGGCTCGCCGGTCAGCGGGCGTGCATCATCTTCAGTGGGCTCGACAGGACGCCCAACCTCTGGCTCGCGCCCTTCTTCGTTTTCGGGATCGTTGTTGCTCACGACGCCGGCCTCCCGTCCGTGCGCGAAATGCGCACGCGCTTCTGATTCTTGTCGGCGCCGAAACGCAGTTCGGCGGCGGCGAACAGCCGATCGACGATCATGTAGTTGCCGCGCACGCGGTAGTTCACGAGTTCGGATGTCGCGCCCTCCGGCCCGACGACGAACAGCGGCGGCATCTCGCCCTGGCCGATGCCGCGCGGAAACTCGATGAACACCTGCCGGCCGTCGTCGAATGCGCGGAGCGGCCGCCACGGCGCGCGGTCGCCCGACACCTCGTAGCGGAAATTGACACGGGAGAGATCGATGCCGTTCGCGACCGGTTGCTGGGCCTCGGCGTGGCTGTTCTGGCGACGCAGCGCGATGAGTTGGTCCTGCGGATATTGCCAAGACACTGACGCCATATAGGTCGAAGGCGTCGAGCGCAGTTCCATATGGTAGGTGCGCAGATCAGTGTTGATGACCAGGTTGGTCATCAGCTCGGCGCGCGTGGGCTTCACCAGGATATGCACGACCTTCGCCGCGCCTGTGCCGCTCTCGGTATCGCCGATTATCCAGCGCACCGTGTCGCCAGCGGCGACCGGGCCGGAGCCGACGAGCTGTTCTCCGGGCTGGAGCGAAATGTCGGTGATCTGCCCCGGCGAGGCATAGACCTGATAGAGCGCGCCATCGACGAAGGGATAGACCTGCATCGAATTGATGAAGCCGTTCCTGACCGGCTGCATCCGCGCGGCGGCATTGGCCTGGTTGACGCGCACGGTCGGATCGGCGGCTTCCGGCTCGAGCTTGCCGTCCTTGCCGACGGGCTTCAACTGGCCGGGAAGCGGCAGCGGCTTTGGCAGTTCCACCACCTGCACGGGCTTGGGCGGATCGGCGGCGATGACGGCCGGGGCCGCATCGTCATAGGAAATCTCCGGCGGTGGGGTGTGCCCCGCGCAGCCCGCGAGGGCGGAAGCGGAAAGCAGGAAAGCCGCGAGTGAGGCATTGCGGAAAGCCGGCCTCCCAGCTTTGCGGAAGGTCGGTGTCATTGTCCAAGCTCCTTCGACCAGTTGATGGCGTTGATGTAGATTCCCAGCGGGTTCTTCCGCAGCGTGTCGGCATCGCGGGGCGGCTGCACGGCGACGGTGAGGATCGCGGACCAGCGTTCGGTGCTGGCGAGCGAACCGTCCTGATAGCGGCGCTCGATCCAGGCGACGCGGAAGCTCGATGGCGAGGCGCGGATGACCGATGACACCTCGACCGCGACTTGGCTCTTGCCGACCTTGGCGAACGGATCGTTCGAGCGCGCATAGTCGTTGAGCGCCAGCGCGCCAGCCTGCGTGGTGAAGTCATAGGCGCGCAGCCAGTTCTGCCGCACGATGATGGCGTCGGCCGGAATGCCCCGGACCTGCTCGATGAACCGCGCGAGGTAGAAGGCGATCTGCGCGTCGTTCGGCTGATAGTCGGCGGTCGCGGGCGCAATCGCCTGCGACTGTCCAAGCCGATCGACCTGCACCACCCATGGCACGATCGAACCGTTCATCGACTGCCAGAACAGTCCGGCCGAGAGAGCGGCGGAGAGCGCCAGCGAGCCGAAGGCCATCAGCCGCCAGTTCTTCGCCTGTACACGGGCCGAGCCGATGCGGTCGTCCCAGACCTGGGCGGCGCGCTGATAGGGCGTCTCGGGTTCGGGGTATCTGCCGTAGTGGGTGGAAGGCCGCTTAAACATGGTCAGTCGCTTTCGGAGAGGTTGACGGAAGAGCCGCCGCCATGGGCATCGCCGGATTTGACGGCGTGGGCAGCGGCCTGGACGCCATGCGTCAACTGCTGGCCGCGCTTCATGCGTTTGGCCCAGGCGGGCGGGCTGTCGGCGGACGATGGCGTGGCGGAGGCGGCGGGTGCAGATGCGGCGGAGCTGGCATCTGCCTCGGCCGCGCCCGCATCACCGGATACGGCGCGGCCACCCGCTTCAAAGCTCGCGCGCATCGAGGCGGCGGCACGCCGGAATGGGCTGGCGATGGCAGAGCCGGCTTTCGATGCGCCGGTCGATGCGACATTGCCAAGACCGGAGGCAACGCCGGATGCGCCGGACTGGCCGGCCGCGCCAAGGCTGTAGGCGGTGGACGCGCCACCCGCGAGTGTGGCCCCGCCACGGGCGGCAGCGGCAGCGCCTCCGGCAAGGGCAGCTCCACCCGATGCCACGGCGCCGACCGTCGCTGCACCCGCCGCGACCATGCCACCGGCGGCGAGACCCGTGCCGACCGCCGCGCCCGCACCAAGCTGCGGGCCGCCGGAAACGAGACCGTTGGCGATGCCGGGGCCGAAGATGCCCAAGCCCAGCAGTGCCAGGGCCGCGAGCACGATGGTCATGGCGTCGTCGATCGAGGGCGTCGCGCCGTTGAAACCGGCGGTGAACTCGGAGAATAGGGTCGAGCCGATGCCGATGATGACGGCGAGCACCAGGACTTTGATGCCCGACGAGATTACGTTGCCGAGGACGCGCTCGGCCATGAAGGCGGATTTACCGAACAGGCCGAACGGGATCAGCACGAAGCCGGCGAGCGTCGTCAGCTTGAACTCGATCAGGGTGACGAAGAGCTGGACGGCGAGGATGAAGAAGGCGAGCAGGATCAGCGCCCAGGCGAACATCAGGCAGGCGATCTGGATGAAGTTCTCGAAGAACGAGACCCAGCCCATCAGGTCGGAAATGGAATCGAGCAGCGGCCGGGCGGCGTCGAGGCCGGTCTGCGCGACCTTGCCGGGGCGCAGGAGATCGGCGGTGGTGAACCCCGTGCCTGACGCCTTCAGCCCGAGACCGGCGAAGCTCTCGAAGACGATGCGGGCGAGGTTGTTCCAGTTGCCGATGATGTAGGCGAACACGCCGACAAACAACGTCTTCTTGACCAGCCGCGCGATGATGTCCTCATCGGCGCCCCACGACCAGAACAGCGCCGCCAGCGTCACGTCGATGACGATCAGCGTGGTCGCGATGAACGCCACTTCGGGGCGCAGCAGGCCGAAGCCGCTGTCGATATAGCGGGTGAAGACATCCAGGAAATGGTCGATGACGCCGGCGCCCTGCATCTCAGCGGCTCCCGTTCTGGTCTGGTATGGACGGGGTTGGAGCGGTCGGCTCCTGGGACGCGACCGGCGCGGGCTGGCCCAGGAAGCGGCGACGGTTTTCGGCCCAGGCGTGAAGGCAGGACGGATCGCGCCCACCGGCTTCGCCCATTGCGCCACACCGCGCGAGTTCCACGCGCAGCGGATCTCGCGCCGGTGCCGGTTGCACCTGCGCGACCGGATCGTCCGCCCGCTCGGCGGGCCGGTTTATCTCGATTGCGGTGGCGGTGATCGCCAGCGCGACGAAGAGGATGGCGCCGATACGCGCGAGGGTCTTGCCGTCCATCACGCCCTCGCTCAGTTGTTACCGTGGAACATCTGCGCGTTGCCCGGCTGGTAGCCCGATCCCGGCGTCAGGAAGCGGCGGCGCTGTTCCTGCCCCTGTGCGGCGGCGGCGGCGCGCTCGGCATCCGACAGCGCCTGCGCCCGGCCGTTGGCGGCGACGAGCGCGGTGAGGTCGGCGAGCTGCTGGGCCTGGAGCGCGAGAAGCTGGTTACCGGCCTGCGTCGCCTGAAGCGCGCCTGTCGCCGACTGGCTCGATCCGACCAGCGCCGACATCTGCGTGCGGTTGGTGTCGATATTGCCGACCACGGTGGCCTGCACACGCATCGCGTCCTGCAAGCCGCCGACCGTGTTCTGCCAACGCGACTTCGCATCGGCGACGAGCTGTGCGTCCGACGCCGACATCGAGGCGGTCGAGTATTTCTGGCTGAAGACCTGATCGATCTTCTGGACGTCGTAGGCGATGTTTTGCGCTTGGGCGAGAAGCTGCTGGGTGCGCTGCACCGACTGCTGAAGCTGTTGCAGCGACGAGTAAGGCAGGCTCGCGAGATTGCGGGCCTGATTGATAAGCGACTGCGCTTCGTTCTGGAGCGAGGTGATCTGGTTGGTGATCTGCTGGAGCGAGCGCGCCGCGGTCAGCACGTTCTGTGCATAGTTGGACGGATCGAACACGACCCATTGGGCGTGGGCGGGTGCGGCCAGCATCGGCGCAACGGCGACAGGGGCGATCAGCAGCGCAGCGGCGAGCCGCGCCGCACGGGTGCGGCACAGTTTCATTGGGACTTCTCCTTCTTGGTGAGGTTGGGAATGAGATCGGCGGCCCAGCCGACGCCGCGATGGCGCAGCCAGGCGTCGAGGAATCCGTCCGTGCCATGCTCGGCGGTGACGCGGGCGATGGCGGCCTGATCGGTCTTCGAGGATGCGGCGCAGAGCGCCAGCGCCACCTCCGACAGGCCCAGCTCGAACAGCCGGTTGCCGCGCCGCGACTGGCAGTAATAGTCACGCTTGGGCATGGCCCGCGCGATGATCTCGATCTGCCGGTCGTTGAGACCGAAGCGGCGATAGATGGCGGTGATCTGCGGCTCGATCGCGCGCTCGTTGGGAAGCAGCAACCTGGTCTGGCAGCTTTCGATGATGGCGGGCGCGATGGCGCTGCCGTCGATGTCCGACAGCGACTGCGTAGCGAAGATGACGCTGGCGTTCTTCTTCCTGAGCGTCTTCAGCCATTCGCGGAGCTGGCCGGCGAAGCCCTCGTCGTCGAGCGCGAGCCAGCCCTCATCGACGATGATGAGGGTCGGCGATCCGTCGAGCCGGTCTTCGATCCGGTGGAAGAGATAGGCGAGTACGGCGGGCGCGGCCTCGGTGCCGATCAGCCCCTCGGTTTCGAAGGCTTGAACGGTGGCTGTGCCGAGATGTTCGCTCTCGGCGTCGAGAAGCCGGCCCCATGCCCCATCGACGCAATAGGGTCGCAGCGCTTGCTTGAGATCGTTGGACTGCAACAGGACGCAGAGGCCAGTGATCGTCCGCTCTTCCACGGGCGCGGAGGCCAGTGAGGTCAGCGCTGTCCAGAGATGCTCTTTCACCTCCGGCGTGATGGCGACGCTTTCGCGGGCGAGGATCGCGCCGAGCCAGTCGGCCGCCCATGCCCGTTCGGCGGCGTCATCGACGCGGGCGAGCGGTTGCAGCGATACGCTGTCGGCGCTGCCCTCGGTCAACCCGCCGCCGAGATCGTGCCAGTCGCCGCGCATGGCGAGCGCCGCCGCGCGGATTGAGCCGCCGAAGTCGAAGGCGAAGACCTGCGCGCCGGCATAGCGCCGGAACTGCAAGGCCATCAGCGCCAGCAGCACCGACTTGCCCGCGCCGGTCGGGCCGACGATCAGCGTATGGCCGACATCGCCGACATGAAGGGAAAACCGGAACGGGGTCGAGCCTTCGGTCTTGCCGAACAGCAGCGGGGGGGCTGCGAAGTGCTCGTCTCGTTCCGGCCCCGCCCACACCGCTGACAGGGGAATCATGTGGGCGAGATTGAGCGTGGAGATCGGCGGCTGCCGGACATTGGCGTAGACATGGCCGGGCAATGATCCCAGCCAGGCGTCCACGGCGTTGATGGTCTCGGCCATCGCGGTGAAGTCGCGGCCCTGAATGACCTTCTCGACCAGCCGCAGCTTCTCGTCGGCGATGCGCGGATCGGCGTCCCACACCGTCACCGTCGCGGTGACATAGGCGATGCCGGCATAGTCCGCGCCGAGTTCCTGCAAGGCGAGATCGGCATCCGCCGCCTTGTTCGACGCATCCGTGTCCACCAGCACGGACTGCTCGTTGGTCATCACCTCCTTGAGGATGGCAGCGATCGACTTGCGCTTGGCGAACCATTGCCGCCTGATCTTGGTCAGCAGCTTGGTGGCGTCTGTCTTGTCGAGCAGGATGGCGCGGGTGGACCAGCGATAGGGAAAGGCCAGCCGGTTCAGCTCGTCGAGCAGGCCCGGCGTGGTGGCTGTCGGAAAGCCGGTGATGGTCAGCACGCGCAGGTGCTGGTTGCCGAGGCGTGGCTCCAGCCCGCCGGTGAGCGGCTGATCGGCGAGCAGCGCGTCGAGATAGACCGGCGTCTCGGGCACGCGGACGCGGTGCCGGTGCGTCGAGACGCAGCCGTGCAGGTAGGTCAGCGTTTCGCCGTCATCGAGCCAGCGGCATTCCGGCATGAAGGCTTCGACTAGGCGCAGCAGCCGGTCGGTGCGGTCGGCGAAGCCAGCCATCACCTCATGGGGATCGATACCGGTCTTCTCGCGGCCCTCATAGAGCCAGGTCTCGGCACGCGCCGCGTCCTCGGCCGGCGGCAGATAGGTGAAGGTGAGGAAATAGCCCGACTCGAAATGCGATCCGGCTTCCTCGAAATCGGCTTTCCGTTCCGCATCGACCAGCGCCGACGCCGAATCCGGGAAGGTGCTGTTCGGATAGGTCGCGGCGGCATGGCGCTGCGCCTCGACGAAGATCGCCCAGCCGGAGCCGAGACGACGGAAGGCGTTGTTGAGGCGGCCGGCGACGGCCACCAGCTCGGCCGGCACGGCCGAATCCAGATCGGGACCGCGAAACCGCGCGGTGCGCTGGAAGCTGCCGTCCTTGTTGAGCACGATGCCGGGAGCCGCCAGCGCCACCCAGGGCAGGAAATCGGCGAGCCGGGCTTGTCTGTTGCGATATTCGGCGAGGTTCATCATGGCCGCGCCCCCTCAGACCGAAAGGTGCGCGGGGATGCGTAGATGGCGGCGGCCGACCTCGACGAAGAGCGGATCGCGCTTCGCCGCCCACACCGCCGCGAAGTGGCCGATCGCCCAGATGGCGATACCGACGAGCCAGAGGCGTAAGCCCAGGCCCACCGCACCGGCGAGCGTGCCGTTCATGATGGCGATGGCGCGCGGCGCGCCGCCGAGCAGGATCGGTTCGCTGAGCGCCCGATGCAGCGGGACCGTATAGCCGGGCACGTCTCCGCCCTGATCGACGACGCCCGCCATCAGACCAGCGCCCCGCCGCCGAACGAGAAGAAGGACAGGAAGAACGAGCTGGCCGCGAACGCGATCGACAGGCCGAACACGATCTGGATCAGACGGCGGAAGCCGCCCGACGTATCGCCGAAGGCCAGTGTCAGGCCGGTGGTGATAATGATGATGACGGCGATGATCTTGGCGACCGGGCCTTCGATCGATTGCAGGATCTGTTGCAGCGGCTGTTCCCACGGCATCGATGAGCCGGAGGCATGAGCGGGTGCGGCCATCATCACGCTGAGCGTGGCGACCGATACAGTCATGGCGAAGCGCTGGCGAGCATGGGCGAAGCGCGAGAGGCGCAGACGTTGGATCACGGGGAATCTCCTTCAGGAATGGAAGCGAGGGCCAGGCTGGTTGGAGCCGATCCGCCGTCGCCCTCCGTGACGACGGGAACGACGCGGTAATCGCCGTCGGGACCGAGCCCATCGACGCGGGCGAGTTCGGACAGCCGACGCTGGGAACCGCGGCCGGAGAGCACGGCGACGAGATCGATCGTCTCGGCGATCAGCGCGCGGGGGACGGTGACGACGGTTTCCTGGATGAGCTGTTCCATCCGCCGCAGCGCACCGATCGCACTGCCGGCGTGGATCGTGCCGACCCCGCCGGGATGGCCGGTGCCCCATGCCTTCAACAGGTCCAACGCTTCGGCGCCGCGCACCTCACCGATCGGGATGCGGTCGGGGCGCAGACGCAGCGAGGAGCGGACGAGATCGGAAAGCGAGGCGACGCCATCCTTGGTGCGCATGGCGACGAGGTTGGGCGCGGCGCATTGCAGCTCGCGCGTGTCCTCGATGATGACGACGCGATCGGTGGTCTTCGCCACTTCCGCCAGCAGCGCATTGGTCAGGGTCGTCTTGCCGGTCGATGTGCCGCCTGCGACGAGGATGTTGGCGCGTAACGCCACGCCCTCGCGCAGTGCTTCGGCTTGGGCGGCCGACATGATCCCCGCCGCGACATAATCGTCGAGCGTGAACACGGCGACGGCGGGTTTGCGGATGGCGAAGGCCGGGGCCGCGACGACGGGCGGCAACAGGCCCTCGAACCGCTCTCCCGTCTCGGGCAGCTCGGCCGATACACGCGGGGCACCGGCATGGACCTCGGCGCCGACATGGTGGGCGACCAGGCGGACGATGCGCTCGCCATCGGCGGGCGACAGCCGTTCGCCGGTGTCGAACAGCCCTTCGGAGAGCCGGTCGATCCAGATGCGCCCGTCCGGGTTCAGCATCACCTCGACGACGGACGCATCTTCCAGAAACCGGGCGATGGCCGGCCCCAGCGCCGTGCGGAGCATCCGCGCGCCGCGTGCGAAACCTTCTCGATTGTGTTGTGAAGCCTTCATGTCGCCCCGAGTTCAGCGGGGATCGACAGACCTTCCCCTTGCGGGGTTGATTAAAAGAGCCGGATTTTGGGTCGATTCAACAAGGATTCAGTGTCGTAGTAACGTAGCGTGCAAATACAGGAGAACGGCGGTCTCGACTGGATCTTGCAGGCGGTCTGACCA
Organism: Sphingomonadaceae bacterium; assembly: GCA_039808025.1. GTDB lineage: Bacteria > Pseudomonadota > Alphaproteobacteria > Sphingomonadales > Sphingomonadaceae > Sandaracinobacteroides. Next base: position 218,674 of record JBDHSK010000003.1, read on the forward strand.
TGATTATTCGCCGCGCGCGCGACTATCCTGATGCTCCGAGTCGTTCATATCCTCGCTTATCTCCTGCCGCAGCTTTGGCCCCTTGGCGAGGCGACGCCCGAGCGCCGTGACGAACTGGTCATAGCGTTCCCCCGCCTTCGCGCGGGCAGCTTGCGCAGCGGGCTCCGGCAGTGTTGGCGTCGTAGAGACCCAGTACTTGATGAACACCGCGAGGCTTTCCACGGCGATACCGACATCGCGCTCCAGCCTCGTCATGCGACGATCGAGCTGGTCGAGCCGTTTGGTGATCGCCGCTTCCTGTCTTTCGGCGGCATCGGGCGAGAGGAAGGATTCGATCGCCGCTTCCGCCACCAGCGATCGCGAATGATCGCGCCGCGCGGCGTGCTCGGCCAGTCGGTTCATGACGGCCGGATCGAGATAGACGGACAGGCGCTGCTTGCGGGATGATTTCGTCATGGGTGTCTCACAGGTCCATGCCGTCGCCAGGATCGAGCGAGACCTGGCGCGCCACACCCTGCATGAGGCGGTTTATCCGACTGTTGCGCGCGGCTTCATCCTCGGCCTCGTCTCGGTCTGCGTCGATCTCGAACGGATTGTCGATCGGCATCGGCTTCTCGACCGGCTTCACCCGGTTGAGTTCCGGCTGCTGACGGCGCTCGGATTCGGTCGGATCGTCATCGGCAGTCGATGCCGCCTGGCTGGCCTCGGCGATCTGAGGCCGCGGCGGTAACGGCAGCGTGGTCCAGTCATCCGGCCGAACTTGCTTCGGAGTGGTGAGCGAAGGCTGTGGCAGGATGCGCTCCTTGAAGCGTGCGTCCTCGTAGTAGCGCGCCTTCTTCGCTCGAATCGGCGGGGTGCCGGCGACCATGACGATTTCGTCGGAGGGCGGAAGCTGCATGACCTCGCCAGGCGTGAGCAGCGGCCGGGCGGTCTCCGATCGCGAAACCATCAGATGGCCGAGCCAGGGCGAAAGCCGATGCCCGGCATAGTTCTTCATCGCCTTCATCTCGGTGGCGGTGCCTAGGGCATCCGACACGCGCTTGGCCGTTCGCTCGTCGTTGGTCGCGAAGCTGACGCGGACGTGGCAATTGTCGAGGATCGAGTTGTTTGCTCCATACGCCTTCTCGATCTGGTTCAGCGACTGCGCGATCAGGAAGCTCTTGAGGCCATAGCCCGCCATGAAGGCGAGCGCGCTCTCGAAGAAATCGAGCCGTCCGAGCGCGGGAAACTCGTCGAGCATCAGGAGAAGCCGATGACGGCCGGCTTTCGCCTGGAGATCCTCGGTCAGGCGGCGGCCGACCTGGTTGAGGATCAGGCGGATCAGCGGCTTAGTGCGGTTGATGTCGGACGGCGGCACGACGAGGTAGAGCGTCGTCGGGTGCTTTCCTCCCACGACGTCGCCAATCCGCCAATCGCAGCGGCGCGTCACCTCGGCGACAACGGGATCGCGATAGAGGCCGAGGAACGACATGGCGGTCGACAGCACGCCCGACCGTTCGTTGTCCGACTTGTTGAGCAGTTCGCGCGCCGCCGATGCGATCACCGGATGCGGCCCGGCTTCGCCGAGATGCGCCGTTGTCATCATCGCCGCGAGTGTGGATTCGATCGGGCGCTTCGGGTCGGACAGGAAGGCCGCAACGCCGGCGAGCGTCTTGTCCGCTTCGGCATAGAGGACGTGGAGGATCGCGCCGACCAACAGCGCATGGCTGGTTTTCTCCCAATGGTTCCGCTTCTCGAGGCTGCCTTCGGGATCGACCAGGATGTCGGCGATGTTCTGGACGTCGCGAACTTCCCATTCGCCGCGGCGTACTTCGAGCAAAGGATTATAGGCTGAGGATTTGGCGTTGGTCGGATCGAACAGCAGAACACGCCCATGCTGAGCACGAAAGCCAGCGGTGAGCTGCCAGTTCTCGCCCTTGATATCATGGACGATCGCCGATCCCGGCCATGTCAGCAGCGACGGCACGACCAGGCCGACGCCCTTGCCGGAGCGCGTTGGCGCGAAACACAAAACATGCTCCGGGCCGTCGTGACGAAGATAGTGGCTGTCGTAGCGGCCGAGCACCACGCCATCCGGGCCGAGCAAACCGGCCGACTTCACTTCCTCCGTCTCGGCCCAGCGGGCTGAACCGTAGGTCTCGACCTTCTTCGCCTCCCGCGCGCGCCACACCGACATGAGAATCGCGACGGCCACGGCAATGAAGCCTCCGGACGCCGCGATATAGGCGCCTTCAACGAAGACCTGTGGCGCATAGGCGTCATAGCCATACCACCACCAGAAGAAGGAGGGCGGCAGGTAGATCGGGAAGCCGAACAGCCGGAACCATGGCGCGCCCAATTCAGGCTGAAACGCGAGTCGCCAAGCCACCCATTCGGTCGCGCCCCAGATGCAGGTGAGGACGATGGAGAGGACGGTGATGATCTGGCCCCACAGAATCTTGGTGGCGGGCATGAGCAATTCCTTTTGGGCAATGGGTGTTCAAAGGCCGAGGCCGCGTTTGCGGCCAAAGCTCCAGTCGATGCCGCCATCGTCGCGAGCGACGCCGGAGACATGGCGGCCGAGTTGCTTTTCGAGGGAGGGCGTCCAGGGCACGAGCTGAAAGCCGAGGCCGTCATCAATCATGGCGAAGCGACCGGAGGCGAGCGTGAAGCGCTGGCGATAGGCACCGGCGACATATTCGCCTGAGCCTGCGCGATTGAAGGGCTGACCGGTCTCGGCGGCGAGCTTCTCGCCCAGCGCTTCCAGTTCGCGGGCGCGTAGCGTGTCGATCAGGTTGCGGGCGAAGGTGACGCGCTGACCGTTGCGGTCGGCCAGACCCTGTTCGATGAGATGCTCGGCGCGACGGTCGAGCGCATGGCGAACCTCCGCGCCGAAGCCGCCGTCCGAAAGGGCGACCGGTTCGCGGGCGATATTCTGCCGATCGAGCCAGGTGGCGCCCGACGCTGTGACCTGCCGGTCGAGGTCGAGATCGGAGCGGACGGCGATGGCCACGCGGCGTTCGCCCTTGGCATCATCGAACCGCCGCAGCTCGACGATGGAGCCCGGTGCGCTGTCACCGGCGGCGTCGAGGTCGGGCAGCTTGATGTGATGCGTGCGGCCATCGACGCCATCGACCACGGCATAGGCCGAGCCTTTAAGCTCATCGTCGAGACCACGATCGACAAGGCGGCCGACAATCGATGTATCGAGACACTCGGCGGCAAGCACATAGCTCGCCGATCCGCGCTCGATGCCGCGCTCCGTCAATGCGCGGTGCATGCGCTTGATGATGTCGCCACGCTCGCCGAGTTCGCGCAAGGTTGCTTCGGCGCTTGCGTCGATCACCCATTGGCCGGGGCCGATCTGGTCGGAGAGGCAGAGGGACTCCAGCTTGCGCAGGCGGCCAACCTTTTGGGCGTGATAGACGTCGGGTTGTTCGCCCGGCCGTGGCGCGAGGTCGATGACCCCGGTATCGCGCGCATCCCGGACAAGCTGGCGATCGAGTTGGGTCCAGCGTTCGGCATCGACCTGGCGGTCCAGTGTGCGGCGGATGTCGAGATCGGTGCGGGGGCCGAGTTCCTGGGTGATGAGATCGCGCGCGCGGTCGCGCATTCCGTCCTTGATGTAGTCGCGGGAGATGACGAGATCCTGCCCGTCGTCACGGACACCCCGAACGATCAGGTGAACATGCGGGTGCTCGGTGTTCCAGTGATCGACGGCCACCCAGTCCAGGCGTGTGTCCAGATCCTTTGCCATCTGGCCGACCAGATCGCGAGTGAACGACTTGAGGTCCGCCATCTCCGCCGCGTCGTCGGGCGAGACGATGAAGCGGAAGTGGTGGCGGTCTCCCTCACATCGCTCCGCGAACGCTTTCGGATCGGCGTCGTCTCCGCCGGGGCCGAACAGCCTTGCCTTTTCTCCGTCTCGGGTGACGCCCTCGCGGCGCAGGTAGTTGAGATGGGTCGCGAGCGGCGCGGAACGGGCGCTGTGGCGCACCACGCGCGCCTTGATGACGGCACCGCGCGAGCGCGCGGTGATGAAACGGTTCGCCTGAATGCTGGCACGCTTGCCGCGCCCGAATCGTGAGCGGTTGCCGGCAACGATCCGGCCCGAGCGTGAAACGCCGGCGCCGGCCTTCTTCGCGGCGGCGAGCGCCTGCGCGATGAAGGGGCGCGCGCGCTGTGCGCCGGAGGAGCGAATGCGGCCGGGCCGGATGCGAAACTCGGTGTCGTCGGTCATGGCCGAGACCCCGCACATCGCGCCAAATGCGGGAAATCATAAGGAAATCGGCATGGCTGCGAGGTGCGGGAAACCCGCGCACCTCGCGAAAATGCGCCATAACCCCTTGAAACAACACGACCGCCACAAGCCGCACCTCGCGGCCTTTTATCCTGCCATCCTTCGGTCGTGTTGCCTGTGCTCCACCTCTGCGCTCTCTGGAATACGCCAGCGCTCGCTGTCATGCGATCGGGAACCACGGCGCTCATCGCATCGTCCCCGTATCAGCGCGGGCGACGAACAGGCCGCCGGATTGCGGCACGATGGCGGAAACATCGCGCACCGTCGGCGTCTGTCCCGCATCGGTCGAGGAGCGCCCGGCCTGCACAGGATCGGCAGCGGGGCGGCGATCCGGCTGTCCGATGAACAGCGGCGCACGGGTCCACGCCAGCGGATCGACTGCCGCCACGACGGTAGGTCTGGTCGCTCCGTTGCCGTCCAGCGCTGGTGCTACATTGGCGACATAGGCGCGGGTTTCGGATGGCAGCGGACGGCCGCTCAGCGACGCCTCATAGCGACCGGGACCGGCATTGTAGGCGGCGATCCAGCCAGGCGAGCCGTAGCGGTCAAACAGCTCGCGGATATAGGCCGCGCCCGCGATGATGTTGTCGTGCGGGTCGTATGGGTCCGCGCCGAGACGGTGACGGTCGCGCAGGCCCGCCCAGGTCTGTGGCATGATCTGCATCAGGCCGATCGCGCCCTTGGGCGAGACGGCGCGCGGATCGCCATTGCTTTCCGCGCGCAGCACCGCCTTGATCCATGCCGCCGGAAGCTCGAAGCGCTGTGCCGCTTCCGCGATGTGATCGGCGTAAGGATCGCGCGGCGTTGGCCGAGCGGTCGCGACGGGATCGGCGAGCGACGGCACGGATTGCGTGCAAGCGAGCGCGAGGCCGGAAAGGAGAAGGAGGACGGTGCTGCGCATGGCGTCAGTCCTTCGCGTCACGCTTGGCGGGACGGCTCCAGTGCAATGACCAGTCCTTGCCCGCATCGTCGTTGCGGAACAGGTTGGCGCGGATCGGCTGCGGCAGCGCCGGATCGTCGATCACCACGGCAATGTATTCGCCCGCGCGTTCGCCGGTGCGCTTCCAGCCGGCGCCGATTTCCGCGCCCGCTTCTCCGGTCTCGCCATCGACGATATGAACGCGATACTGGGGCGCGTTCTCGGCGTCGGACGGCTCTGCCGCGACGATGAGAATGTCCTGAGCCAGCATCAGCGTCGTCAGATGTCCGACGAAGCCAATGCCGTCGTCGTCGTGCGTGAATGTGCCGATCTGTGGCATGTTGGTTTCCTTGGCGGTGGCGTTGAAGGAACCCTCGGCGAGCACCGCTCCCGCCGATGGGAAGCGGGTCAGTGCGTGGTCGTTGAGGTTTGGGCGCGCCAAACGAAACGGCCATCGCCGGCCTCGTCGGTGTAGATCGGCGTCGCCTGGCCGATGACGGTGCGTGCCGGGATCGGGCCGAAATAGCGGCCATCAAGGCTGTCGGGGACGGACGGGTTCATCAGGAAGATGTCCCCATCCGCGATGCGGCGGCAGCCCTGCCAGACCGGCAGCGGACGGCCACGTCTGTCGCGGTCGAGCGCGCCGCCGATCGGCACGGTATCGACCGTCACGGCATCGCCGGTGCGGCAGACCTGTTGACCGGGAAGTGCGGCGACACGCTTCATCAGCGGCACGCCGCGCCCGATATAGCCGCGCTCGACCATGAAATCGGCGAGCGGCTCGTCCGGCATGACGGCGACCAGATCGCCGACCGCCAGATGGCGGGGCGGATCGAGGTCATAGAGGCCGATCGGCACGCTAGCCGAGGCGTTCCACACGAGGCGTAGCGGTGTTGGAACGAAGGACGCGATGGCGACGCCCATGATCGAGAAATACGTCACCATGACATAGCCGAAGCGGCTCATCGCTCGATCTCCCGCCGCTTGAGCCACGCCTGATGGCGCTCGAGCGTGTAGGGACGCGGATCATGTCCGGCGCTCAGACGGTTGGCGACATGGCGCCAGTGATCGGCAGCGACCTCGCAAGGGTCGATCCCGGCGGCTTCCACCGCATCGATATGGCGGAGCACCTGCTGAACCTTCGGCCAGCCTTCGATCTTGAGGAGAATGTCACCGCCGGGGCGCACGAAGGGCAGCGTCTGATAGGCTTCACCCGGCCTGACGGCGCGCACGATGTCGATGCGCGAGATGATCGTGCCGAAGTCGTTGGACGCCCAGCGGACGAAGGCGAAGGTGCCGCCGGGCCGGAACGACAGCACGCGGCGGCGGCGGTCGAGGATGGTTTCGCGCGCTTCGCGGCCGAACCTGATCCAGTTCTCGATTCTTTTTTCCACCCAGGTCAGTTCGACATGGGTGAGGTTGTCGGATGCCTGCGCGATCGGCACCGGGCCGCCGCGCAAGCGGGGAACCGCGTTGCCGGTCATGGGTGGTCTCCTTCGATGGTCTGGGGAAATTCGCGCGCGAGCAGATCACGCAGCATGTCGGCGACAGTGACGCCGCGCCCGAACGCGGCGATTTTGATCCGGCCGCGCAGCTCGGGCGTCACGTCGATGGTGAGCCGCGCTGTGAAGCTGGCCGCATCGCTATCGCGCGGCGCACTATCTGCCGCCTTGATCCAATGCTCTGGGTCGGCCGGGCGGGCGGCGAAGCCGCGACGGGTCGGGCGTTCGCTCATCGCGCCGTCCTTCCGATACGCAATTTGTCGATCTGATCCGCCAGCGCAGCGATCTCCACCGCGGCGGGCGTTTCGTCGTCGAGTTCCGACACCAACCGTCCCGATTGCGCGGCAGCGGCAAAGGCGATGCGCTGACCGATGGTCGCCGCTAACACCGGTGGATCATGGTCGGCGAGCGTCTCGGCCGTCTCGCGGGCGAGTACGGTGCGTGCGCCGCAACGGTTCAGCACGAAGCGGGCGGCGAGGTCCGGCCGGTAGATGCGCGCTTCCGCAAGAAGCGCCAGCATCTCAGCCGAAGCCCAGCCATCGAGGGGCGACGGCTGCACCGGGATCAGCACCAGGTCGGCAGCGAGGAGCGCCGAGCGCATCAGCGCGGCGACACGCGGCGGGCCGTCGATCACGATCATGTCGGCGTCGCGCGCCAGTTCCGGCGCTTCGCGGTGCAGGGTGTCACGGGCCAGGCCGATCACGCCGAACGTGCGGGCCAACCCCTCACGGGCGCGCTGCTGCGACCAGTCGAGCGCGGAGCCTTGCGGGTCCGCGTCGATCAGCGTGACACGCTTGCCCTGCCGCGCCCAAACACCTGCGAGGTTCAGCGCCAGCGTCGTCTTGCCGACGCCGCCCTTCTGGTTGAGGAGCGCGACGATCATGGCTTCCTCCCCGGTAACGGGAGGGGGAGCAACGGCGCGGTCAGGGCGTCGGCCGTTGGCGCTGCTGGTTGCTTGCGAGCGCCGCGAAGGCTCCTTGCAGCGTCACGGATGAGGTTTTCCACCTCGCGCGTGCGCTCTACAGAGTTAGATTCTCTGTTAGACTCTAAGTTAGAGGAGCGAATTTCGCTTTTCGTGCCGAGGGTTACATTCGGTTTTGGTTCCCGATGGCACGAGGGGATGGTTCCCGATAGCACGCGCCTGCCGGTTCCCGATGGCACGACGCTATCCACAGCCTGTCCACAGACCGGAACCGGCTCGAAGGCGAGCAGCATCCGTCCGCCGAACTCAACCTCGAGAAACAGCGTGTAGCCGGGCAGAGGCTGGCGTCGAATGATGTCGCGCAGCTCGAAGGCGAAGCGTTTAAAGGGCGATAATGCGCCGGACTTCTGGTGGAGGTGACGGAAGTCGAAACGCCAACCATTGCGCTGTCGGCCGCCATGCTTGCGCACGATGCGGTAGAGCCAGCGATCGAGGCCGCCGGTGAGATCGAAATATGCGCGGTCGATGGTCAGCACGAGCGCGTCGTCGAGCACGGCCTGGTAGAACCAGTCGGGCACGATCAGTTCGATCCCGTCAGGCCGACCGTTGCGGTCGGTGCGCTCCTTCCACTCGTTGATCCACGAGAAGCGATGCCGACGGCCCTCGGTGGGCTGGCGGATCGTGGTCGAAATCGTGGTGGACTGGAGCCGATCGAGCGCCGCCTTCAGGCGCTGATAATCGCGCAAGCTCGTGCCGCGGCCGATGAACCGGAGGATTTCATACGGGGTGGCCGCCATCAGGCGCGACGTGCGAAGCCCGGCGTCGCGGGCCTCGACGATCTGGCTCGCGGCCCAGATCAGGATGTCGGCGTCCCAGATGGTCGCCATGCCGTGATCGGGGACGGCCTCGACCCGGATCGCGATCTTGCCGGCGCAAAAGTCGATCGGCGCGACGCGATGGGATTTGGAGAGGGAGAAGAACGGATAGGCCATGAGATCCTGCGCGTCTCGTGGCGCGAAATCGCCGGGGAGCGCCCGGAACAGGTCGAGCTGTCCGCGCTCCGAGAGGGACTGATGCCGCGCCGCCATTCTGCAACCGCGATCAGCGTGCGAAGCGGCCAGGCTGCGCCACAAGCGGCTGCACCTGACGCTTGGCAGGCAGCACGTTGCCCCGCGGATCGGAGGTCGAGGTCACCGCGCCACGCGCGGCCCAAGCTTCGAGATCGTCTACCGAATAGACGACGCGCCCGCCGAGCTTGCGATAGGCCGGGCCAGTCCCGTAGGTGCGATGTTTCTCCAGCGTGCGGGCGGAAAGGCTAAGGAATTCAGCCGCTTCCTTGGTGCGCAGAAAGCGCGGCGGCAAAACGGCGAGGTCGGGTCGCATGGATCGGCCTTTCGTGATCTTCGGTGGGGCCGCCGATGATCGGCGGCGGACGAAGGTCACGATGGCGAAGGGCGAGTGTCGGGATGGAGGGCGAAGTTGGGGGGTATCGAAATCGCCCACCGGGCGAGCCATCTACGCCTAAGAAACGCGGCGATGCCGAAGCAGTTTGCGATAGCCACCCGCGATCATGGTTCGGGCATCGCGGATCAGCGCCTTGACGGCATACCGCACTGAAGAAGTTTGCCATTCGCTGCGGTCCAGTGCGCCGGTTCTGAATATGACCTGCGCGATCTCGCGCCCGGTCGCGCCGGCCCGATGACCGTCGAAAGCTTGCAGCATTCGGCGTATCCGTGCCCGTTGCTGGGCAGTCAAACGTGTTTCGGGAGGAACCGCACGGCCATGCAGAGCAGCCAGAAGCCGATAAGCGGCTTCGAGACGATCGAACCCATCCACACCGAGCGGGATGATTGCTGCTGTAGCTGCAAGACCCTCGTGAATGAGTTGAAGTTGCTGGCCGCTGCCGAGGTCAAACAGCAAGTAAGCAGTGTTGTTTTCGGTCACTGAGACCGCTGCATCGATAACCGGTGGCGGATCGACTGGGCCCAACTCGGCTGGCGAAGCTCCGAGCACCAGGATGCTGGTGTCATGCTGCGGTAGCCAAAAGACGGGGGCGTCTGGTGGGGCGCGCAGAGGATCGACAGGGAAATCGTAACCCCCATTGCTGACGGATCTTACCTGTCAGCTCTTGTCGATCGACATGCGCGTCATCAAACGCTTCGTAGTCATGGTCATAAGCATCGTTTCGGCGCAGCCACTCCCAGGCAAGGTCGGATGCTGTGAGATCATCGATGTGATCGTAGTGCGCGGGCGAGCGCCACAGGGATGCGTCCGGCGTCATCGCGTTCCTCCCATCGATTGACCAAATTGCGGGAGCGATATGATTTCCCGGGAAGGTTGATTGAGGGAAGAGGTCTTGACGGCAGAGAGCGATGCCGGGGCGGCATCACTCGGTCAGTGCCTTTGACTGTCGCGGACCAGATTTCGATAGCCGCGGTCGGACATCCAGCGCGCACGGGCAAGATGCGAGTCGTGGATCAGGCGACAACGTCTTGGATCGAGTTCGGGATCGAGACCGAACAGAATCTGTACAGCCTCGCGCCAGTCGGCACCATCGCGAGCGGCGTCGAGCAAGCGGAGATACAAAGTCATGTGCTTTCGGTCATAGGGCGTCAGACCCTGGCCGGTAGGTGGTTCGTCAAGAAACTGCGGGGCTGATCGTGTCACCGGGCCATCCTATTCGCCTGACGCGATCCTGTTAACCAAATCCGCCGCCGTCATTGACGCAGGACATGCGGACCGTGGAAAAACAGGCAGGATCGCCGCCGCGTCGGCGCGACGGCTAGGATGGGGATCGTCGCTGGTGTTCGTCATGAAGCCGCAGCACTCCTTCGCCCTTGTCGGTGGACAGAAGGACGACGCCAGCGGCTTCCAGTGCCCGCCTGACTTGATCGCGCGTCGTCTCATACACATCAAGCCCGCTTTCGGATTCGAGGCGTTTGAGAGCGGTCAGCGATACTCGGGCCTTGTCAGCGAGCGTCTCCTGCGTCCAACCCAGCAACGCGCGTGCGGCCCGTGATTGTCGGGCGGTGATCATGCATGATCACCTCCCACCGGCCGAAACGCACTTGCCAGAACTACGGCTATTTTAGTCGTTCTTGGACTGAGCGCCACCACAATTCGGTGTTTGTGGTGCTCAACTTTTGGCCCGTCGCCGCTCTACGTGCCGAACTGATTCGGTTTTGGCGGGTAAGCGGCCCCGGCCTTTCGACCGGGGCCTTGCTCCGGGGGCTCAGTCGCCCCGGCGCCCGTTGGGACGGGACCAGATCAGCGAGTAACCTTCGCCATCCTCGTCGTCGAAGAGATTGGCGTAGATCGGGGCGTTGAAGCTCGGATCGTCGAGCTTGAGGCCCAGATAGTCGCGGCCTTCGTTGGAACGCTTGGACCAGGCGGCGCCGATCTCGGCGCGGCCGACCAGAACGCGGTGGCTGGGGGCGTTTTCGCCGGTGGCGCGCAGGTCGGGAACGATGCGCACGCCCTTGGCCTGGACGCTGAGAGTGACGATTTCGCCGGTGAATTCGTTCGAGCCGGTCTTCTTGAAGGTGCCGATGGTCGCCATGGTAAGTCTCCGTTTTTGCGTTTTCGAGCCCGCACCATGCGGCCTCGATGGCGATCGGTGGGCCGGAGGCGACCGACGACGCATCGCTTGCGACCGAAGCGGAGCGGAGGACGGCGCAGGCGCGACTTTCTTGTCTCGCGAGGAATGGGTGAAACCCAGGGGAAGAAAGTTGCGACACGCCGTTGCGGCATAGGCGGTCGAGGCGAAGCCGGTCTTCGGCCAGATCAGGCCATTGGAGAGGCCGTGAGGTGCGCTCGTTCAACGGGACAGATGAAGGAGACGCACGGCGACATCTCGCGATCGGCAAGAGAACAGGACCGGCGGTTCACCGGCATCGTTGCATCTTGCAGGACAGGCAGGTTGTGCTCCCTCCCGTGCCCGGCCACCACAGAACAAACCCGTCACCCATGTTCGGGTTTTACCGCCATTCGTGTGTGCCGCTGATCGAAGCTCCCTCGAGGGTGCGGGCCTTGGGGCGCGGCTCCGATCCGTCGCTCCTGCCCAACACCCACGCGATCTCTGGCGACAGGGATGGCGTCTATCCCCGCTGTTCGGGCGTTGCCGCCCACGGTGTCGGGGCCGCCTAAGCCCGCGCCAGCCCCTGGTTTGCAGGGTCGGGCGCTGCCATGCCCGCAATGCGCAGAAACGCCGTGATGCCCACCGCAATCGAGCCGAGGACCGAGAAGACGATCTGCCAAGTCTCTGAAGGGATGGTGTGTTTCACGATCCCGTGGACGGCGTGATAACCCGCGATGACGGCGGGCGCGACGAAGATCGCGGCGATCGCAAACTTGGCCCAGAGCGGACGGACGGTTGCAAGCAAGACCTGGCCGAAGCCGAGCGTCAGCCCGGCCGCGACCGTGCCGATGAGGATTGCGCCCAGCCAGCCTGCGCCAGTGTGATAGGCCCAGCCGCCAGCGGTGACACCTGCGAATAAAGGCAGCGCGAAGACGGCGAGCGTAAACAGCAGCCAGCAGAAGAAGCCGATGGCTGCGATGGACAAGATGATGCCAAAAATGAACATGGTGGTGTCTCCGAGACAGAAAGGTCTGAAGGTCGCGCCTCCACCACCACCGCAGCGCGACCGGAACCATAGCAGAACATCGCCGTCGGCGGGAGCGGAAACCAGCAGGGTTTCGGCATCGCGCGCGGTGATTTTCTGCCGGTCATGGGGCGAAAGGGTCGATTTCATCGACGATGGCCACGCTGTCGCCGTCATATTCGCTGGCGGGCATGACCGAGAGCGTGCCGTCACCGGCGCGGAAGATGACGATGACGGCCATCAGGGTGGTGGCGAGGCTGAAGGCGAAGGCGTGTGCGTCGTGGAAGGACATTGATCCAGCTCCTGTTTCGAGCGGAGGTCCATCCCCCGCTGACAGGCGCCCGATGTGTTCGGCCGAGGGCCGCAATCACCGCGACAGGCGCAGCCGAAGCGGCGGCACGCGCATGCGTAGTCCGACCCTTTACGGGTTGATGGCGTCAGGCCCTCGGCCGGACCAAGGATCAGCGCATTTGAAGCGGGGGGTGGCTCTGCTCTGCAGGGGCCGCTGATAACTCCATAGATGTCATGCCCTCCGTCGTGCGAAGTCACTGTATGTCGGCTATGTTGGCATTGGCTGACTCGGATTCTGCGTCTTCAGCCTTGAGGCATTCATGGTGACACATGCTTCAGTAAGAGAGCGAGGATCTACCGCATGGGAGAAATTAATATTCCTCGCGATCAGCAGACTGCCATCACGGCGATCGACGCCAGAGAATTGGACAGGCTGATCGACCAGGCAATCCGGGAGGAACGATCGGGCGAATTGCACCGTCTCCCTCTCGCGGCCTGCGGCTCCCACATCGGAACAAAGCTCCATTCCTTCGACCGGGCGTTGGCGAAACACCGCGAGGCCAAGGCGCCGCGAAAGCGGGCGGAAACTGGGGATGCCCTTCGACGCGCAGGCCATGATTTGTCCTTTGCCGTTGGGGCTATGAAGCAGCGTTTGGAAACCGAACAGAAGGACGCTCAACTCTTCATCGTCGATGACCAGATTGTGCCGCCCTACCGCTTCACCACGCAAATGAGTGTCAGGGTGAGATATCGGTGGCGGCGAACCATCGAGGACGAATGGCAATGGGGTAGCATTACCTTTGTCCATCACCACGATCCGCGCCCAAACTACGCGGTGCCGGTGCCCACGCGGAAGCCAAGCGCCGCCAAACAGGAGCAGGAGCTTCAGAACCGACTTTATCAGACCTGGGAACACCTGATGCGCGGCGCGCTTTATTCGGTGAGAGATTATTTCCGGGCTGGCGGTGACGGTGCCAAGATTCCAGAGACGTTCCAGGTAACGGTCGATTCCTACAGCCGCGATCTGAACAACTACAGCACGCAATTCTGGCGCCAGCAGCCCTGATCGCCTTCGCCCTTACGGTAGTGAAATAAGGGATGGCGGCGCTTACGCGCCGCCCATGCCGAACCGATAGACCGGGATGCCGAGCTTCCTGGCTTTGTCGGCGAGGTTGTCCTGGATGCCCGTGCCGGGGAAGATAAGGACGCCGATCGGCATCACCGCCAGCATGGCGTCGTTGCGCTTGAACGGGGCGGCCTTGGCGTGCTTCGTCCAGTCGGGCTTGAAGGCGACCTGCGGCACCTTGCGCGTCTCCGCCCATTTGGCGGCGATCTTTTCGGCCCCTTTCGGGGAACCGCCGTGCATCAGCACCATGTCGGAGTGCTTGGCGTGAACCTGGTCGAGTTTGGCCCAGATCAGCTTGTGGTCGGCGGTGTCGCCGCCGGAGAAGGCGATCTTCGGGCCGGCTGGCACGAGCACCGCGGTGTCAGCGCGGCGTTTGGCGGCGATGAAGTCACGGCTGTCGATCATTGCAGCGGTGAGGTGGCGATGGTTGACCCTCGATCCTGTGCGCTGGGACCAGGGCGAACCGGTGGCGCGGTGGTAGTGGTTTGCGGCGCTGTCGCGGAAGACTTCCAGGCTGTCGCGCCGTTCGATCAATGATTGCCCGAGTTCGATGAGACGTTCGAGCTGGACGGATTTGACCTCCGATCCGTCCTGTTCGCGCTGGAGCCGTTTCTGCGCCTGCTCGTTGTCGTCGAGCTTGCGGTCTGCCCGTTCGACGGCGCGGTGGAACATATTGACGGTCGACCAGAGGAGGTCGTCGAGGTCAGGATCGAGGCTCGTATCGGCCACAGTGGAGATCAAGGCGTCGAAGATGTCGGCGACGGCGCCTTCGATGATGCGGTCCTCCGGTACGGGCCTGGGATCGGCCTCGTCTTCCGAAGGTCGGTAGCCGTAGAGCTGAAGCTCCTGCGCGATCTGGTCGGTCGGCGATGCAGCGTGTTCGGGTTCGTAGTCGTCGTGCTCGCTCATGGGATGCTCCGTCGGTTGGACCGCGACCGTCGCGGCCTTCATGGCGACGAAGCCGTCGGGCGGGACGGACCTGCACCCGGAGCGAAGCGAGAGGGCCGAAGCGCAGCGAAGGATGGCGAAGGCCGGCGATTTTGTTTCGCGCTGGAAAGCGGCCCCCCTCTCTCTTCTTTGGGGGCCGCGCCGGAAAATCGTCGGCCGCAGCCATTGCCGATCCGGCCCGGCTGACGGCCGATCGCCCTCTCGAAGGCCGAGGCGCGGTCCTCTCCGAAGGCTGAACGCATCCGGGCGGACATGATGATTGCGGCCCCGACACTCCTTGCCGGCGACTATGCCGCTTCGAGCCAGAAACGATCGACGTCCTGCGGTGCGAGCTGCACCCGCAGATTGGCGCGGAGCGTGTCGATGCCGAGGCGCCGGAGATCCTCATTGAAGTCCTCCAGAACCGGCGAGAGCACGATGGCCTTGATCCCGGCCGTGTTCGCCCGTTCGACCAGGCTATCCCGTGCGCTGTCGCCCGCCGGGTCGTTGTCGCGGACGACATAGAGCCGGCGCAGATCGTCGGGGAACAGGATGGCGGCCAGATGGGCAGCCGAGAGCGCCGCCGCCATCGCCATGTGCGGCATCGCTTGACGCACCGACAGGATGGTTTCGATGCCTTCGCCCGCAGCCATCACCTCGCCAGCGATCCCGAAACGAACGGCGTGACCGAGCAGGTCGCCCATCGCCTTGCGCTGGGTTTGGATCGGCGCCTTGTCGGAGCCGTCAGGTGCGAGCCAGGTGCGATGCGCGCCGGTGATCCCGCCTTTGAGATCGGTGACGGCAGCGATCATCGCTGGCCAGGTTTCGGTCGGGCCATGATCGTCGGGCCGATAGTAGCAGCGTGGATGGAAACGGAGGTTTCCGGTTCCGTGCAGAGCCGTAATGCCGCGATTGCGGAGATACGCCTCTACAGAGGTGCCGCCGATCGGCTGCGACATTGCGAACAATCGCCTTGCCGCTTCGGTTGAGCCTGACGGGGCTGGCGTGCTTGGTCGCTTCTTCTTCTCAGGTGCGGGTTCGGGACGCGGCAGGCTGAGGAAAGTCCGGGCTTCCGCGACGACATCGGCGAAGTCGATGAGGCCACAGCTTTCCCGGATCACGTCGAGCAGATCGCCATGCTCGCCGGTGGCGGCGTCGGTCCATTTACCCGCCGGTCCCTTCGCCGTCGCCTTGAGCCGGACGAACATCGAGCGGCCGGGCGTGTTGCGGGCATCGCCGACCTGCCAGTAATTGCCCTGGCGATGGCCGGCGCCGAGATAATGGCGGCATACCGCCTCGGCCTCCCGGCCGAGACGGTTCGCCAGATCGGAAGCGTCGAGACGGGTCATCACGCCGCCTCGCGTTCGCCGATGCGCTGGACCGGATAGCGGCCCAGCACGCGCTCCAGCACCACGGGGCCGGCGGTATCGGTCGGCACGAACATCCTGAGCTTCCAGGAGATGATCTCGTGGAACAGGCCGTAGGCGGTGAGCCGCTCGCGCATCGTGTCGGTGAAGCCGGACAGCTCGATGCGCTCAGCGCCCATGATGCGGACGCGGCGAAGCTGAAGCCCCTCGGCGAGGTCGAGGATGGTGCGGCCATCCATTAGCGCCAAGAAAGCGTCGGCGGGCGTGAGCGTAGCTGCGCCGGTCGTGGCGGCGTTGGCCGCCCAAGCGGGTGACACCTTGCGGCCGACGATCCGCTCGCCCTCGTCGGTCTGGAGCCGATAGACGCGTGTGGACTCGTTTGGCAGCCGCTTCCAGATCGGCAGCAACAGACCGGCGACGACATGGATCGTGCTGTCGGAGAACTCCGGCACGTCTGCGACCTCGGCGCTCCAGGCCGTGGCGAAGTCGTTCCGCTCTGCCTCGGTCCAATGGGTCTCGCCCATCATCTTCACCGGAACAGTGTGCGATTCCATAGGCCGGATCAGCCGGACGCGGCGTTCGATCTCGCCATCATCGAGCATGATCGAGGTGGCGGGGATCTGGACGGCGGATCGGCCCGAACGCTCATTGACCAGCAGCCTGGCGCCGGGTTCGCCGAGAAAGGCGAGCGCCTCGTCCAGCGTGACCGGGCGGTTGCGCGTGCGCTGCGCGATGGTGAGCAACCGGGTTTCCGCGCCCGTGCCCGGATGGGTGTAGATCGTCTGGCGGTCGGTGACGGTGAAGCCTTCCGCCGTCAGCGTCTCCAGCCCGACATCGTAGATGCCTGCGGCAATGGCCCCCTCGATCTTGGCGGTGAGAAGCTGCTCGAAGGCGGTGAACAGCACGCCCTGAAGCTCGATGGTCAGCGCCAGCAGCCGGTTGAGGAAGGTGGTGATCGGCGGCAGCTCGTCCTTGATGCCGTTCGCGTCCATCAACTTCAGGCCGGTGGCGGACTCGAAGCGGTCGAGCGAGCAGCCTTCGACCTTGCCGCGCACCAGCAGGAGATAGAGCTGGCGCAGCGCATCGCGGGCATAGGCGCTTTCCAGATTGTCCTCGGGGCGGAACAGGCCCTGGCCGCCGGTTTGGCGCTGGCCGCGGGTTATGGCGCCCAGGGTGTCGAGCCGCCGGGCGATGGTGGAGAGGAATCGCTTCTCCGCCTTGACGTCCGTGGCGATGGGCCGGAACAGCGGCGGCTGCGCCTGGTTGGTCCGGTGCGTGCGGCCGAGGCCCTGGATGGCGGCGTCCGCTTTCCAGCCGGGTTCGAGCAGATAGTGGACGCGCAACCGGGTGTTCCGCGCCGAAAGCTCGGCGTGGTAGCTACGGCCGGTGCCGCCAGCGTCCGAAAAGATCAGGATGCGCTTGCTGTCATCCATGAACGCCTGGGTTTCGGCGAGATTGGCGGCGGCGGCGCGGTTCTCGACGACGAGACGGTCGCCGCCCGAAGACGCGCGCTTGCGGACGATGCGCCGTGAGCGGCCAGTAACCTCCGCCACCAGCTCGGTGCCGAAGTGCTGGACGATCTGGTCGAGCGCGCCGGGCACCGGCGGCAGGGAGGCAAGCTGCGCGATCAGCTCGTCGCGGCGGGCGACGGCCTCGCGGCTTTCGACGGGCTGGCCATCGCGCGTGACCGGCCGCGACGACAGATTGCCCTCGCTGTCGGTGAACGGCTCGTAGAGCTGTACCGGGAAGGAATGGGCGAGGTAGTCAAGGACGTATTCCCTCGGCGTGATGTCGACGCGAACGTCGTTCCATTCCTCGGTCGGCAGCTCGGCCAGCCGGCGCTCCATCAACGCCTCGCCCGTGGAGACGATCTGAATGACGGCGGCGTGGCCGGCTTCCAGGTCGCTGGTGATCGACCGGATCAGGGTCGGCGTCTTCATGCTGGTGAGCAGATGGCCGAAGAAACGCTGCTTGGCGCTCTCGAAGGCCGAGCGGGCGGCGGACTTGGCCTGCCGGTTCAGCGTGCCGGACGCGCCGGTGATGTTGGCCGCCTCCATCGCCGCGTCGAGGTGGTTATGGATGATGGCGAAGGCCCCGGCATAGGCATCGTAGATGCGGGTCTGCTCGAAGGTCAGCGTGTGCTCGACCAGCTCGTATTCCACGCCGTCGAAGGAGAGCGAGCGGGCGGTGTAGAGGCCGAGCGCACGCAGGTCGCGGGCCAGCACCTCCATCGCCGCGACGCCGCCGGCCTCGATTGCCTCGACGAACTCGGCGCGGGTGCTGAACGGAAAATCCTCGCCGCCCCACAGGCCGAGCCGCTGGGCGTAGGCGAGGTTGTGGACCGTCGTGGCGCCGGTCGCCGAGACATAGACGACGCGAGCGTTCGGCAGCGCGTGCTGGAGCCGCAGACCCGCACGGCCCTGCTGCGAGGCGGCGACGTCGCCGCGTTCTCCCTTACCGCCACCG
This sequence comes from Sphingomonadaceae bacterium, assembly GCA_039808025.1. Taxonomy (GTDB): domain Bacteria; phylum Pseudomonadota; class Alphaproteobacteria; order Sphingomonadales; family Sphingomonadaceae; genus Sandaracinobacteroides. The sequence goes on from JBDHSK010000003.1 coordinate 237,074, forward strand.
GCGTTCTGCATCGCGTGCGCCTCGTCGAAAATGAGGACTCCATCGAAGTCGGAGCCCAACCATTCGACGATCTGTCGGACGCGCGAAACCTTCTCGCCACGGTCGTCGGAGCGTAGCGTGGCATAGGTCGTAAACAGGACGCCTTCCGGCAGCGTGATCGGCCGCCCCTGCGGGAAGCGCGACAGCGGCGTGACCAGCAGGCGCTCCATGCCGAGCGCCGACCAGTCGCGCTGCGCGTCCTCGATCAGCTTGTCGGACTTGCTGATCCACACCGCCTTGCGGCGGCCCTGGAGCCAGTTGTCGAGAATGATCGCGGCGGACTGGCGGCCTTTGCCGACGCCGGTGCCGTCACCGATCATGAAGCCGCGCCGGAAGCGCGCGGCGTTCGTCGCATCCTCGCGCGCAGCCGTGACGACATCGAAGGTGGCGTCCACCGTCCACGATCCGGCAAGATGATCGGCGTGAGCCTCGCCGGCATAAATGACGGTCTCGAGCTGCGCGTCGGACAGCAGCTCGTGGATATTGACCGGGAGGTGCGGCCGATAGCTCGGTCTGGGCGGGGCGACCGAAGCCATCGCCGCCGATTGCACCAGCCTGGTGGGGTGCGCCTGAGAACCGGCAATACGGATCGCCTGCAATCCGTATTCTTCATAGATGCTGTCGGACAAGCGGCCGCCTTCGCCCGCCAGGCCGTCCTGGGTCTCGTAGGCGAGTGGCAGGCCCTTCGGCTCGGTCATCGGCACGGCCGCAGGGACGGCCTTGGCGGTGCGGTTGCCGCGCACGCTGCGAGGGGCGGAAGCCGCGACAGTCGGGACCTTGAGGGAGGGATCGACGGCGAGCCTTGTCGGCAAATGATCGTCGAGCCAGCCCAGCAGCGTGGCGGCGTTCGAGGCAACGCCGGGTGCGGCCGGGAACACGGCCGGATCGTCGGCGGGCAGCTTGTCGATGACGGTCAGCCGCGTCGGAAACGTCGTGCCGTGTTTGGCATAGACCGCGCCGTCGATGGCGGCGGAGAAGACGATGCGCCCGCGCTCCTGCAGGCGAATGAAGGCGTCCCGCCAGGCCAGATTGTCGGACGCGAAATTGGCGCCGGTGATCGTGACGAGCCGGCCGCCGGGAGCCAGACGCGCCAGCGCTGAGGCGACATGGCGATATGTGGTGTCGGCTATTCGGCCTTCGACATTGGCCATTGCGGAGAACGGCGGGTTCATCAGCACGACGCTGGGCGTGACGGCGGGATCGAGATGATCGTCGATCTGGGCCGCGTCGAAACAGGTGACGGGAATGGCCGGGAAGAGAAGCGACAGCAGGCTGGCGCGGGTGTCGGCCAGCTCGTTGAGGACGAGCGCGCCGCCGGCGATCTCGGCGAAGATGGCGAACAGGCCGGTGCCGGCCGAAGGCTCCAGCACCCGGTCGGCCGGAGTGATTGCCGCGGCGTGGGCGCCGACCAGGCCGAGCGGGATCGGCGTCGAGAATTGCTGGAAGGTCTGGCTCTCCGTCGACCGCCGTGTATGCGTCGGCAGAAAGTTGGCGACCTTTGTCAGCGCGGACAGCCGCGCAGCCGGAGTCCCGGCTTTGCGGAAAAGCGCCTTTCCGTATTTGCGAAGGAACAGGACGGTCGCGGCCTCGCAGGCGTCATAGGCGGTCTTCCAGTCCCAGGCGCCGGTGGAATCAGATGCGCCGAAGGCGGTCTCCATCGCTGCGCGCAGGGCGGCGGCGTCGACGCGCTTGCCGCATTCGAGATGGGGCAGCAGCAGACCGGCGGCCGTGAAGATGGCAGCGGCGGGTTCGCGATTGGGGCCGAGCGAAAGCGGCGCGGCGGCGGACGCCGCCGCGGATGCGGAAATCAGGGTCATGATGTGAGCCTTAAGGAGAGCGGGAAAGGACGAGCCGCGCGGCGCTCTCTCTCGACCGCACCGGCTCAAACCCGTCCCGGCCGCCCTCTCACTCTCGGGACGGTGGCATGGAAAAAGCGCCCGACCGTGAGGTGGGGCGCTTTTCCGGGGGTCAGCTCCAGTGTCCGTCCGCTATCTCGCAGGCGACGAGCGCGCGGGCCTTGCGGATGAGGTCATCGCCGCAGGTGTCGATGTGGCCGAAAAACCTGGCGCGGGCGCCGTTCTCGGCCCAATCGGCATAGGCGCAATATTCGCGAGCCTCGGATCGGAAGGCCCGCATGTCGTTGGTCCAATGCGGCTTGGGCTCGACGACGACGGTGACGCCGTCCCTGACTTCCGGCCAGGGCAAAGACCGTTCGTGCGGCGGATGCTGGCGATCCGCCGCGAAGATGGCGTCGATGTCGGTCATGGCGCCTCTCCCGCGTCGGGACGTACGAAGCCTTCGGGATCGCCGGGATCGGGCGGCAGATAGGCGTAATAGGGATTGCCGTCGGCGAGATGGCCGAAGGGCGTGAAGACGTAATCGCCATCGTCCCGCCCCACGGCGCAGATGACATAGCGCGGGCTGCCCGTCACCGCGTCGAGGCATTCCATGAGGGCGAGATTGCCGTCGCCCGCCGCGCGCAGCAGGGTCTGAAAATTGGTCCGGGCGTAGGAAGGGATGCTCATAGCGATCCTCCCTCGCCGGAGATGGTCTGATCGAGCCAGCCATCGGTGTAGATCCAGTCCATGGTCGCGCCGGTGGCGAGGTCGAGGACATGCGCGCCGCCGCCGAATCCATCGAGCCGGGGCTTCGAGCAGGTGTTGGCGTATTGGAAGCCCCATCTGCCGGTCAGGCCGAACTCGACGGCGCAGCGCTTCACGAACTGGATGAGGCGTTCGGGATCGCCGGTCACGTCGTCGCGCATCCAGAGTTGGCTGCCGCCATGTTCCGGCTGGATCGAGAGGAGGAAGCCTTCGGAGGGTGGTTCCTCCGATGCTCCGTCCTCGGACAGGCGGTTGTAGAGATCGAGCGCTCGGGCGGCGTTCTCGGGTGTGCCGACGTCGAGCAAGCACGAGAAATGGGTGAAATAGTCGGCCATGACAGGCTCCTGAAACGAGAAAGCCCGGCGCGATGGCCGGGCTGGGTTGGGGGGATCGAAGGCGGTCAGCAGCCGAACCGCCAGGATGGCCAGGGCTGGCCATCGTCGGCGGCGGCGACGGCTTCCGAAAGGTAGCCGGCATCGCCTTCGACCAGGGATGGATCGCGCACCGGCGTTTCGTCGATGACAGTGACGCAAACGACGAGACCGTCTTCGACCTCGACGTGAACGGGCACGAGATACTGGAAGACGACGCGGCGCGCGGCGGACCGGTCGGGTTCAATCATTGAAGGTCTCCTTGCGACGGTGCGGGGAAGCGACCCCAAGCCGCTCCCCCGCCGTGAGGGTCATTCGGCCGTGATCGTGAGGGCGTCTTCTTCCTCGATCCCGTCGGCTTCCTCGTCGTCCCCATCCTCGCAGAGGAAGTCCGGCAAGGCTGCCTCGTCCGCGGCGTCGGCCTCCGCGCCCGGTTCGACGGTCTGGCCATCGTTGGGATCGACCAGGCGCAGCGGCTCGGGCAGCCAGCCGGTGTCGGCCAACAGGCGCTCGGCCTCCTTGGCCATGTCGCCCTTCTTCAGATGGTCGATGAGCTGGGCAGCCCGATCACCGGCACCCTCTCGCACGGCTTCGAGGATGCGGGGCTTGGTGACGCGGCCGAGATAGTTGCCGACCGTCGGCCTCCAGCCCGCCGCCACCATGTCGAGGCCGGTGGCTCGCGCCAGCCGGTCGGCCTGCGAGAGGCGCACGTCCAGCCCATGCTGGCTGACGCCCGATCCGTAAGGGTTCGGCCGCTCGAACAGGGCGTTCACGCCGTAGCTGACGCAATGGGCGAGCAGATCGAGCCGCCTGCCGTCATCGAGCTGCGTCAACCACTCCCAGAGCGCCTGATCATCGGCGGGAACGTGGTCGCCCCAGCGTTCGTGCCGCTCGGCGACCTCCCGCGCCGCTGTGCTGTCCTTCAACTCCTCGGACTGTGCCGAGAAGAAGATGTGATTGACGCGAGCTTCGAGGCAGCCGGCCGGTGCGGTGCGCCGGAAGGTGTCGCTGACCAGCTTGTGTAAAAGCATAGTCATGGCGACGTCGGGATGCTCGGCGACCGCGTTGCGCAGCGCCAAGGTGCGATGCGCTGTCAGCTCGGTGATCAGGCGTTCGGGCAGCGGCTTGATGCCGTCCTCCTCATCATCTTCCGGCGTCGCCGCGGGCTGACCGCCGATGGTGATGACAGCGCGCTGGATGGCGGGCGCGACCTGCTGGCCAGCTTCACTGTCAACCTCCGGCGCATCGCTGCCTTCGGTCTCGACGGGACGTTCATCCTCGGGACGGACATAGCCGCGATCCACCGACAGAGAGCCGTCGGCGTCGAGGCTGATGAAGACGCCGGCGACGGCGATGTCGGCCGGATCGTAGATCGTTGGGCGCTGCTCGAAGGCGTCGAGCGCCTGTTCGATCTCGCCGAGACGTGCGTCGATCTCGTCCGGCAGCTCATCGGCTTCGGCATATTCGGCTTCGAGTCGGTCGTATTCGTCGCGCAGCGCTTCGCGGGTGGCGCTCTCCTCCTCGGTCAGGTCGACCATGACGCCAGCCAGTTCGCGAAGCCCATGCAGGTGGCCGTAGGGAAAGCTCAAGGCGGCCTCGACCCATTTCCAGCCTTCGCGCGCGATCTCGTCGGCGGTGGTCTTCAGCTTGTCGGCCACCATGCGGTCGAGCAGGGCCGGATCTTGCAGCCAGCCACCATCGTCCGACTGGAACAGGTCGCGCAGCACGACGCCGCCGGCCGCCTCATAAGCCTCGACCCCGATGAAGACGGCCCTTTTGTCGGAGGCGCGTACCGAGGTCTCGGTCAGCATCCGGCGAATCTGATAGGGCTCCTTCTGCCAGCTATCCTTGACGGCCTCCCAGACCTGTTCCTGACGGGCATGGTCGGAGCTGACGGTGAAGGCCATGAGCTGTTCGAGCGTCATGCCGTCGTCGGCATAGATCTCGAGCAAAGTTTGCGAGACGGATGCGAGGCGCAGGCGCTGCTTCACGACATTGACGCCGACGAAGAAGGCGGCGGCGATGGCTTCCTCGGTCATGCCCTTGTCGCGCATGGCCTGGAAGGCGCGGAACTGGTCGAGTGGATGCAGCGGTGCGCGCTCCATGTTCTCAACCAGCGAGACCTCGTCGACCAGGATGTCGCTGTTGGCGTCGCCGACGACGCAGGGCACCGGCGCGGTCTTGGCCAGGCGCTTCTGCTTCGCGAGCAGTTCGAGCGCGCGATAGCGCCGGCCGCCGGCGGGCACCTCGAACATGCCGGTCTCGGTGCCATCGGCGTCGAGGACGGGACGGACATGGAGGCTCTGGATGAGACCGCGACGGGCGATGGATTCGGCCAGCTCCTCGATCGAGACGCCGGCCTTGACGCGCCGGACATTGGACTGGCTCAGCACCAGCTTGTTGAAGGGGATGTCGCGCGCCGACGACAGGGTGATCTTCTGAATGGCAGTCGCCATGTTCGTTACTCCGCGACGGGCGGCCGAGAGCCTCTCTCTCGACCTCCAACCCGTCACGAAGCGAAGCACCGCCCTCTCACTCTCGAAGGGCAGCGCCAGGCGGGCGGAAAGGCGTAAAGTCGGCAGCCCACTTCTCCGCCTTTCCGGTTTGGAAGATCGTCACGCCGCCTGCCGTTCGTGGTCGGCTGCATCGACGTCGGCGCCCGGCAGGAAGCCGAGCAGCCAGTCGGCCGCCTTGCTGGCCTGGGAAGCGGCGCGCACGATGGCGCGATTATCCTCGCGCAGCACCTCGAGCCAGGAGCCGATATAGTCGGCATGGCGGACGGTGGGTGTGATGCCGAGCGAGGCGCAGCAGAAGGCCGCGTTGATCTCGGCGACCAGCTCCTCGAAGGCGTATGTCTTCGAGCCGAAAGAACCCGAGAAATCACGGTTCAGGCGCGAGGGGTGGCCCGTGGCGTGCCCTAGCTCATGCAGGGCCGTCCTGTGCCAGTTGATCGGCTCGAAATACGCCTGGGGCGGCGGCACCTGCACATAGTCATGCGCCGGGGCATAGAAAGCGCGGTCCCCGCCGATGCGGAAATCGATGCCGGTCGCCCGGATCAGGGCCTCGACCTGCGGCTTGATGAGGCCGGGCGGAGGCGGCGGAGCAACAACGGCGACATCCTCCGGCAGGCCGTCGCATTGCGCCGCATTGAACACCGTGAAGCGCTTGAGGAACGGGATTGCGGACGCTTCCTCGCCGGCCTCGCGGGCGCGGCGCTTCTCGTCCTCCGGCGTGAAACGGTCGGCATAGACGACGGTGGTGCCGCGTTCGCCCCGGCGGACATTGCCGCCGAGTGACAGAGCCTGGCGGAAGGTAAGCCAGCTTTGGCCGGGAAAGCCGTGCTGGATCACCGCACCCCAGAGGATCAGCACATTGATCCCCGAATAATGCCGCCCGGTCGCGGCGTTCCTCGGCATGGCGAGGGGCGCCTTGACCGAGGCCGATCCCCAGGGCTGGACCCAGGGGAAGCGGCCTGCCTCCAGCTCGGCGATGATCTTGCTGGTGATGTCGTCGTAAAGGCTCGCCCGATCCGAGCGGGGGGTTGCGCTGGCGTCTTTCCTGAACATCGCGGTTCTCCGCGACGGGCGCCGGAGACCCTTCTCCAGTCCTCAACCCGTCACGGAAATCCCGTCTGCACTCTCACTCTACTGGGGGCGTTGCGGGGGTCTCCCCGCAGAAGGGGTGGGCCGAGACCCTGGCTCGGCCGCAGGGGAAGGCCTTTCGCCCCTTATCCGGTCCTGTCCCTTCAGAAGGGTTGCTTGAAAACTGTCAGAAAATCGCGTATTTTTCTAACAGGAAAAAGACCATGACTCGGCTGACCGAACAGATTTTGTCGCATGCGGCGGGCTTGCCCGAAGGCGCTCCTGTGTCCGCCAAGAGCCTGCTGCACCTTGGCAACCGGGCGGCCGTGGATCAGGCGTTGTCGCGCCTGACGGAGCGCGGGCAGCTCGTTCGCGCCGGTCGTGGCGTCTATCTGCGCCCCATCGCCAGCCGGTTCGGCACACGCACGCCTTCGGTCGAGCAGGCTGTCGAAGCCCTTGCAGCCCAAAAGGGAGAGATCATCGTCTCGAACGGCGCCGCCGCGGCGAACGCCCTTGGCTTGACGACGCAAGTGCCCGTCCGCTCGGTCTATCTGACCTCCGGGCGCAGCCGAAAGATGCACCTCGGCAAGCAGGTCGTGGAATTGCGGCACGCGCCGCGCTGGCAACTGGCCTTGGCCAACCGGCCGGCAGGGGAGGCCGTGCGGGCGCTGGCCTGGCTTGGCCCGGAGAAAGCAGAAACGGCGCTCAAGACGTTGAAGCGGAAGATGCCGCCCGGCGTGTTCGGCGAGTTGGTCGCCGTAGCGCCACAGCTTCCGACGTGGCTCGCGCAAAGCGTTGGCAGGGTCGCGTATGAACCGAGAGAAATGACAAAATGATGCCTAAGCAGATCGAACTTCGCACGGGAGGGTGCAATGGCTGAAACCCAAATAGAATGGACGGACGCCACATGGAATCCTGTTGCCGGCTGCTCGATCATCTCTGCCGGCTGCACCCATTGCTATGCCATGGAGATGGCTAAGCGCCTTGAGGCCATGCACATCCAGAAATATGCCGGCCTGACCCGCAAGAGCGGGCAGAGAACGGTCTGGAACGGCGTTGTGCGTGAGGATCGGGATGCGCTTGCGATTCCCTATGGTTGGCGCAAGCCGCGCAAGATTTTCGTCAATTCGATGAGCGACCTGTTTCACGAGCAGGTCACGGACGCCTTCATTCTCGATGTCTGGAAGGTAATGCGTGAGACGCCACACCATAATTATCAGATTCTGACGAAACGGCCCGAGCGTATGGCGGAACTGGTCGCCACCAAGATCGGAGAGGTGCTGCCGAACGTCTGGCTCGGCACAAGTATCGAAGACGGGGACGTGGTGGGCAGGATCGATGCCCTGCGTGCTGCGCCGGCCGCGATCCGTTTCATATCGTTCGAACCCTTGATTGGGTCTGTAGGGACCGTCGATCTGCGCGGCATCCATTGGGCTATCGTCGGCGGGGAAAGCGGGAAGTCAGCCCGTCCCATCCGGGAGGAATGGATCGACGAGATTTATGTCCAGTGCCTGTCGGCTGGTACGGCCTTCTTCTTCAAGCAGTGGGGGACCTGGGGGAAAGACAACAAGAAGCGATCGAAAAAGGCGAACGGCCGCGAATATCGCGGTCAGACCTGGGATGAAATGCCCACGGCGGCGCAAGCGTTCGCGTGATCGTGAGATAGGCTTGGGGGGATGCTATGGTTGAGAAGCGATACGAGTGGGCTGACGGCGCAAAGCTTGAGGAGCATTCGCGGCGCAAACACAAGATTCTCCGTGAATATTGCTTCGATTACCTGACCGTTCGCTGCAAGCTGCCGCAGCAGGAACGTTTTCGGCTGGCCATCGTCGATGGCTTCGCCGGGGGCGGCCGCTACCAGTGCGGGACATCGGGCTCCCCATTGATTTTCATCGAAGAGTTGAAGCGAGCCACCGAGGCCGTGAACACGCATCGCGCGGCACAGGGCTTGAACGCGATCGAGGTCGAGTGCCTGCTGGTCTTCAACGATGCCAGCCGTGACGCGATCGAACTTCTAAAAACGCATGTGGCGCCGCTCCAGGCCGACATCGTCGCGACCTGCCCGAAGCTCCATCTGCGCGTCGAGTATCTCAACGAGTTTTTCGAAACCGCCTATCCCAAAATCAAGCGTTTCCTGGAGCAAGGACGCTATCGCAGCGTGATCTTCAACCTGGACCAGTGCGGCCACAGCCATGTCGAGCGGAATACGATTCTTGACATCATGCACTCGTATCCTGCGGCCGAGATCTTCTACACCTTCGTTATCAGTTCGTTGCTGGCGTTCCTCCAGAAAGACCAGCCGGAGCGCCTGCGTGCGCAACTCGATCATCTCGGTCTCGCCAGCGGCGATGTCCAGGCATTGGACGGGTTGATGAGCCAGAAGGATTGGCTCGGAACAGCAGAGAAGATCGTCTTCGACGCTTTCCGGCTTTGCGCGCCCTATGTGAGTCCGTTCTCGATCAACAACCCTGGCGGCTGGCGCTATTGGCTGATCCACTTCGCCAACGCTTATCGGGCACGGCAAGTTTACAACAATATCCTCCACGACAATGCCAGCCTTCAGGCCCACTTCGGCCGATCGGGCCTCAACATGTTGTCCTATGACCCGCGCCATGATGAGGGGATGCTCTATCTCTTCGACGACAATGGCCGTGCCTCGGCCAAGACCCAGCTTCTTGATGACGTCCCCCGTCTCGTGACTGAAGCTGGTGATGCCATGTCGGTGATGGAGTTCTATGAGAGCATTTACAACGTCACGCCGGCGCATGCCGATGACGTCCATGCCGCGATCATCGAGAACCCCGATCTTGAGGTGATCACGCCAGCCGGTGGCGAGAGACGCAAAGCGAACACGATCGGCGTCAATGACATCATCAAGGTGAAGACCCAGCGCAGCTTCTTCCCGATGTTTCTGGATGCCGGAAAGAGCCCTCAGGGGCGGAAGGAGTAGTTCTCGCCATCATCCTGAGGCCAGCCGAGGTTGGCCAGGCACTAGTCAGATTTTGCCTTCTACCGGGAGAAGGGTAAGGCATGTTTCCGGCTATTCCGCGTTACATGACCACCACGGACTTGACATAACTCATCAAATATGACAAATATTGCACCGTAATTCACCAGATGTGGGGCATTATCATGGGCTCTCCAAAGGTCGGACCAGCCCTCGAAAGGCTTGGGCAGGACATTCGAAATGCGCGGCTACGGCGCAGTATTGCGGTTGCGGACCTGGCCATGCGCGCCGGAACATCGGCCAGTTCTATCGCGCGGCTCGAAAAGGGCGACCCTGGCGTTGCTATCGGGACGCTTGCGGATGTGCTGGTCGTTCTCGGGCTTGTCGAACGGCTGGCCGATCTGATCGATGTCCGCAAGGATGACCTGGGGCTTGCGCTGTCTACCGAGCGCCTGCCGCAGCGAGGCAAGTCTTTCGCGACGAGGATCAGAAAGCAAAAGGCCAAGTCGGATCCGACGCGCGCGCTCGATGACGTGGTCGATCCTGACGGGGCGTCGTTCTGATGGCGGAGTTTGCTGCCCAGGTTGTTCTTGGCGACAGTCGTGTGCCCGTCGGTCAGCTGCGTTTCACAGCAGCGGGGCCGCGGCAGTTCTCGACCTTTGCCTATGACGCTGCCTGGATAGAAAATCCCCGGGCCTTTGCCGTGCAGCCGGATCTTCCTCTGGAAGGCGGCCCTTTTCATACGTCGGGCCAGCCAGGGAACATGCGTGATGCACTGGCGGGCGTCTTCGCCGATGCCGCGCCGGACAGTTGGGGACGGCGCCTTCTCGAACGTGCCTATGGCAATGGTCTGAGCGAGTTTGAGTATCTGACGCTGTCCGACGACGCTTGTCGTCAGGGCGCACTGCGATTCCAGGGCGACGATGGAGAGATCATTCGCGGTAAAGCGGGTGACGCCGTGCCCCGCCTCCTCGAGCTGGAAGCGATAACGGCCATTGCCCGCGCCTATGAGCAGGGTAAGGAGATCTCTGCCGAAGAGATGCAGGCGTTGGCGGGCGCGGGCGGTTCGGGCGGCGCCCGGCCCAAGGCCAATGTCCAGGACGGCGATACGCTATGGTTGGCCAAATTCACCTCGGTCCACGATCAGCAGCCGATCGAAAGGGTCGAGGTCGCGACGCTTCGGCTAGCCCAGGCTTGCGGCATTCGCACGCCTACGGCCAGGCTGGAACTCGCCGACACTCCCTTTCCGGTCGCGCTGATCCAGCGGTTCGACCGGCGAGGCAGTTCCCGGATTCCCTATATCTCAGCGCGCACGGCACTTGGGAAGACCGGGACGGAGTTGGGCTCTTATACGGAGATCGTCGATTTTATCCGTGCCTATGGCGCCGATCCCAAAGCCGATTTTCGCGAGCTTTTCCTGCGCCTGATTTTCACGGTCCTCGTGTCAAACAAGGACGATCATCTGAAAAACCATGGCTTCCTTTATGTTGGAGGAGGCCAATGGCGGTTGTCGCCCGTGTTCGATGTGAACCCCGCACCGGATCGAAATCCGCACCTGGAAACTGCTATCCTGGAGGGCGGCGCGCATGATCGGTCCATCGCGCTCGCGCTTGAAGCCTGCGAGTTTTTCGAGATCCCGCCCGAGGAAGCGAGGCAGATCATCCGCGATACCGCACGGCACATATCGAAAGACTGGCGTGAGACTCTGCGTCAGGTGGGCGTGTCAGGTGCATTGGCGCGGGATTACGAACCGGCGTTCATGAACGCGGAGACCGAGCTCGCGCTAGGCATGTAGTCAAATATGACCAGCAATCGATCAATATCGGCCATATATGGAAATTTGAAACGATGCTGCTGTTGGGCCGGCTTAACGGCGGGTTGAAATGGTAGATCGAAGCGGCGGTTTGACGTGCTTGGGGGCCAAGAGCGCTTAAGAAGGAATCCTTCTACGAGGATGGCAAACCGGCTCTTGAATCGATACGATAAGGTTGTTGCGAGCACGTTCGCCATTCGTACTGCTCAAATGGCATCGGCTTCGTCACCGGCGATAGATGGCGAAGTCTTTCCCATGCCAATGAGCCGAAAAAAGCCAATGTTTTCATAAGCGGTAGCTTTTCGACGGTAAGGGTGACGGTATAACCATTTTTGAAAAAATTTTTTCGCTTTGTTTTTCAATTAGATAGGCCATTCAGCCGATAATTGAGTGGGAATAATTTTTGCCCCTCCGGACGTATCCGATATCTCACTCCAGAAATCGTGGGCCAGGCTTTACTGGAGGCTCGGCAGCAGGTTCAAGGCTGGCGTTTGAAGGCAGCCTCGGGTGAGTGGATCGAGGCATTCCTGGAAGGTCGGGGCCACAATGCCAATGCGATCCGCGACGAGATGCGGACAGCAGGCGTCGAGGCGGTGATCCCGGCCAACATGAACCGGCACAATCCCGCTTGGCATGACCGCACGAAATACGAGTGGCGCAACCTGATCGAGCGTCTGTTCAACAAGCCCAGGAATTGGCGCAGAATTGCGACACCATACGAAAAACCGGGGAATCAAGCCTCGGACTCGTCGCACGTTTCAGTCAAATTATGGATACCCTTTGTCCGCGAAACCTGGTTTGAGGCAGCTCAGCGGCAATAGCCTTCGCCTTTCTGAACCATCAGGCAGTTCTTTTCACCATCGAGCCATTTCAGGCCGGTCTGGCTCCCATTCGAAGGACGCAGTGTAAACCTCTGGCCATTGCGCTGGAACGCAATAACAGAGCCGCTGTCGACACCTTTGACCCGTACGTGCGTGTCAAGGTCGCTCTTCATCTCGAGGTCGTAATTGCCAGGTGAAGTGGGGGTGATGATGAGGAACATCCCTTCAACACCAACCCACTTTCCCTTCCATTCGGCATGCGCATGCGCGGGGTGCGAAGGTGCCGGAGCCTGCCGTGTCACCGGTTCTGGTGCGGGTGCCATCGGTTGTCGGGCTTGGCCGCAGGCGCTCAAAAGCACACACGTAACGGCAACGTACGCAATCTTCTTCATGACGTCCTCCGTCTGGACAATGCTTCCGGATGTCGATTGCACTATCAGGCGCGGTTATTGAAGCCCCCCAATGGGCCATGGTGCTGCGCACGGTTTTCTCCGGCCGCACGCCGAACGCGGCTGCCGTCCCGCCGGAACGGTTGATCAACAGGGGCAAAGTTTGAGACATCCAAACGCCCAAACGCACCATACCGCACCCTGGTATCCGCCTGCCGAGATTCCGCTTGCGACTCGCAAGCGAGTGTCAGACGATCTGCCCTGTCCCAACCGCGCCGCGTGCGCGAGCCAGCGCGGCGCTTCACCAGAGGAGGCGATGATGGGCAGCACCCCAAGAACTGGTAACGCCAACGATAGCAAGGTGGCCCGTGCCGCCGGCACACGCGCGATCGCACTGGTCGGGCCGGCGGGCACGGGCAAGACCAGTCTGGCCGAGGCCATGCTCTACGCCAGCGGCGCGATCACCCGCCTGGGCAGCGTCGACTCCGGGACGACCGTGGGCGACGCCAGCCCCGAGGCGCGGGCGCGCGGTGGCTCGACCGAGATGAACCTCATGCATTTCGACTACCTCGGCGATCATTACGCCCTCGTCGACATACCGGGCGGCGTCGGCTTCGCCGCCGACGGGCTCAGCGCCCTTCTTGCCGCCGACATCGCGGTGGTCGTGATCGATCCCGCGTCCGAGCGCGCGGCTCTGGCCGAGCCGATGCTGCGCCGCCTCGACGAATGGGGCGTGCCTCACGTCATCTTCGTGAACAAGATCGAGAACGCCCGCGTCGGCGCGCTCCAGGCGCTGATCGCGGAGCTGCGGCCGATGAGCCGCGAGCCGCTCGCCCTGCGCCAGATCCCGATTCGCGGCGAGGACGGCAAGAGCGAGGTCGTGACCGGCTACGTCGACCTCGCGCTGGAGCGCGCCTATCGCTATCAGCCCGGCCAGGCCTCCGAGAAGATCACCGTTCCCGACACCGTGCTCGGCCGTGAGCAGGAGGAACGCACCCGCCTGCTCGAGACCCTGGCCGACTTCGACGATGAGCTGCTCGAGGTCTTGCTGACCGACGAGCAGCCCGACAGTGCGGTGGTCATGACCGACCTCGCCGAAGATACGGGCGAGAATCGCGTCGTGCCGATCGTCATGGGCTCGGCCCTCACCGGCGGCGGGGTGCGGCGCCTGCTCAAGCTGCTGCGCCACGAGACCCCCGCGCCCGAGCTTGCCGCCGAGCGGCTCCACGCGGGCGAGGACGGTGGCCTGCACGTCTTCAAGATCGTCAACGGCGGGGCGATGGGTCGGCTCGTGCTCGGCCGGGTGTTCGGCGCGCCGCTCGACGAGGGCGACGAGCTGGTGGTCGGCAGCGAACCCGCGCGCACCGGCTCGATCTTCTTCGTTCAGGGCGACAAGACCGCCAAGCATCCCCACGCCGCGCCCGGCGACGTAATCGCCGTGGCCAAGGTCGACGGCGCCAGGAGCGGCGCCCTGCTCGCTCGCAAGGGCGCGGCGCAGGGAGGAGCGGCGGGCGGCGGCCGCGCGGTCGACTATCCGGCCCGCAACGCCGCCCTGGCGATCGCTGCGCGCGACCGGCGCGACGACGCCAAGCTGTCCAGCGCGCTGCACCGCCTCTGCGAGGAGGACCCGGTGCTTGAATGGAGCCAGGGCGAGGCGACCCAGGAGACCTTGCTGCGCGGTATCAATGACGAGCACCTCCAGGTCGTGCTCGGGCGGCTCTCGCGGCGCTACGGGGTGACGGTCGACGCGCGCCCGCCGCGCATCGCCTACCGCGAATCGATCCGCAAGCCGGCCACCCAGCGCGGACGCCACAAGAAGCAGTCAGGCGGCCACGGCCAATATGGCGACTGCGTGATCGAGATCCGCCCCCTGGCGCGCGGCGAGGGTTTCCGCTTCGAAGACCGGATCACCGGCGGAGCGATCCCCAGGCAATATATCCCCGCGGTGGAGATGGGCATCCGCGACGCCATGCAGAAGGGCCCGCTCGGCTTCCCCGTGGTCGACGTGGCGGTGACACTGACCGACGGCTCGTTCCACTCGGTCGACAGCTCGGAGCTGGCCTTCCGTATTGCCGGGCGCATGGCCATGCTGGAAGCCCTCGCCCAGGCCGGCCCCTATCTGCTGGAGCCGATGAGCCTGGTGACGGTGGACACCCCCGCCGGCACCGGCTCCAGGTCGGGATCGGTGCTGTCCAGCCGGCGCGGGCAGATCCTCGGCCTCTCGCCCCACCCCGACTGGCCGCGTTGGGAACGGGTCGAGGCCATACTGCCCGAATCCTCCCTCCATGGCCTCGACGCCGAGTTGCGCTCGCTGAGCCAGGGTCTGGCGAGCTTCACTGCCGCGTTCGACCACCTGGCCGAACTCGGCGGCAAACAGGCCGACGAGGTGGTCAAGGCGCAGGCCGCGCTGGCCGCTTGAGGAAGCCGATGAATATTGGGGACTTGCCGCTGCCGCCCGCGAGCGGCACGGTCGATCCGTCCGCTTCGCTCAGGGAACTCCCCGCTCTCTCGTTCTGTTGTACAACGCTGTCGCGCAATGCGCCCAACCTGTAAGGAACGATCCGATGCGCGGTATTTCAGGACTGCTTGCCTTGCTGGCGGCTGCGGCTCTGGGGCTATCTCCCCAGGCCGCACTGGCCCAACGCGCCGGTACGCTGATCGCGGCACAGCCCGTCGCAACGGCACCGCCGGCCATGCGGGCCTGCCGTGTCCGGTATTGGACGACGAACGAGCGCAACGAGCCGATTGAGGTGAGTGGCATGGTGATTGCGCCCAATACCCGGGCGAACGGCGTCCCGCGCCGGGTCATCGCCTGGACGCATGGCCTGGTGGGCATCGCGCAGCGCTGCGCGCCATCGATCGGCGAGGACAACTTCACGATCATCCCGGGGCTGCACGACGCGATCGGGCGCGGCTATACCGTCGTTGCGCCCGATTATCCGGGGTTGGGTTCCGGCGGGGTGCATACCGTGCTCGTCGGCGATAGCGAAGGCCGGTCGGTGCTCGACGCGGTGCGTGCGGCGCACGGCATTCCCGAAGCCGATGCCGGAATCCGCTTCGCGCTGTGGGGGGAATCGCAGGGAGGGCATGCCGCCTTGTGGAGCGGCCAGATCTGGTCGCGCTATGCCCCCGATCTTCAGCTCGTGGGTATCGCCGCAATCGTGCCGCCCACCGATCTCGCCCGTAATTTCTCTGAGGGCAGCGACCCGCGCGTGAGGGCGCTGCTCACCTCCTACACGGCAACGAGCTGGTCGCGGCATTTCGGTGCGCCGATGGCGACCTTCGGCACGCGGTCGGTCCAGAACGTGATGACCAGGCTGGCCGACAACAATTGCGTCCAGCTTAGCGCCAAGCCCAGGCTCGGGACCATTATCGGCATTGCCATCGCGCAGCGGGCAATCCGCAACCTCGACCTCGGCAGCAAGGCTCCGTGGGGCCGGCTGATGCGCGAGAACAGCCCGTCTCCCGCCGCCATTCCGGTCCCAGCGCTGATCGCGACCGGTACCGGCGACACGATCGTGGCGCCCGCGGTCGTACGCGATTTCGCCCGCCGCGCCTGCGCGCTCGGCAAGACGGTGCGCTTCCTGTCGGTGCCGGGCGGCGAGCACGGCACGGTTGCCCGGACCGAAGCGGCCGCAACGCTTCAATGGATCGACGCGCGGTTCGACGGACAGAAGGCTCCGACCACCTGCGGCTTATTTTGAACGGAGCACCGAACCACCGCCGCCGGGGATGACGGTGCCGTCGCTGAGCGGGCCGCTGTCACTCGGAACTGGCCTGTTTGCGCTTGGCGAAGACCTCCCTGGCAACTGGGAGCACCGACATGGCATTGGGCCAGCCCGCATAATAGGCGAGATGGGTGATGGCCTCGGCTGCCTGTTCCTGCGTCAGGCCATTGTCCATCGCCCGGTTGAGATGAAAGGTGATCTGGGCGGTCTGGCCTGCTGCGGTCAGCGCCGCCACCGTAATCAGGCTGCGATCGCGCGGGGCGAGATCGGGGCGCAGCCAAAGATCGCGGAACAGATGATCGGTGGTATATTGGACCAGCCCCGGCGCCACCGCACCGAACTGCCCTTCGACGTTCCGCGCACGTTGCACCTCTGCCGCCTCGTCCAGCGGCAGCGGGTGCGGCGCGGCCGGGGGGAGCTGATCCGCGCCGATGCCGCGCCGTGCGAATACTTCGTTCACCGGACCGATCGCGGCCATGGCGTTACCCCAACCCGAATAGTAGGCGAGATGCGTGATCGTCTCGGAAATCTCGCTCGGCTTCACACCATTATCAAGCGCCAGATCGGTGTAGTAGCCGAGCGCGCCCGTCTGGCCGCGCGCAATCAGCGTCGCAATCGTCACGAGGCTGCGGTCGCGGTGGTTGAGACCGGGACGGTTCCAGACCTGACCGTAAAGGCGTTCCTGCGTATATCGCTCAAGCGCAGGCGCAACCGAACGGACCTGTTCGGGTGAGATGCGGCGATACTCGACGTTGGCTGGTTCGGCGCCGGTTGACGAAGCGGACATTGCGAGTGCTCCTGCTAATATTGTGAGAACGTGTTTCATGCCGAAATCCCGCGAGATGCCCGGTGGGGGGACGAACGGAGCCGGCTCCTACGGCCGCACCAGGACCTTGATCGCCTCGCGCTCGTTCATCGCGCGATAGCCATCCGGCACTCCGTCGAGCGACACGGTTCGATCGAACACGCGGCCCGGATCGATCCGCCCTTCCATCACGTCGGGCAGCAATTCCTCGATGTAGGCGCGGACCGGAGCAGGGCCGCCGGCGACGATGACGTTGCGGTAGAACATCGCCTGTGCGCCGGGGATGACGGAGTAATGTGGCACGCCCACGCGGCCAACCGCTCCGCCCGCCCGGACGATGCCCATCGATGTCTCCAGCGCCGTCTCGTTTCCGACGCATTCGAGGACTGACTGTACGCCATAACCTCCGGTCAGTGTGCGCACGCGCGCGATGGCATCTTCGCCGCGCTCTGCCACCACGTCGGTTGCGCCGAATGCTCTTGCCAGCGCCGTCCTGTCCGCGTGGCGACCGAGGATGATGATCTGTTCGGCGCCAAGCCGCCTGGCCGCGATGACGCCGCACAGGCCGACCGCACCGTCCCCCACGACCGCGACGCTGCCGCCGGGGCGAACCCGCGCGGTCAATGCCGCATGATGGCCGGTGCCCATGACATCCGAGAGCGTGAGGAGCGAGGGCATCAGCGCATCGTCGGGATCGACATCGATGGGATAGAGTGTGCCGTCGGCCTGCGGGATGCGGAGCGCTTCGGACTGAGCACCGCCTACTGCGGGGTCGCCGAAAAATCCGCCGTGCTCACACGCGGTATGCAGCCCTTCGTCGCAGAACAGGCAACTCCCGTCGGAGAAGGCGAATGGCATGATCACCAATTGGCCGCGCCTGATCCGCCGCACATCGCGGCCGACCTCCTCGACGATGCCAATCGCTTCATGTCCCATCGGCCGCCCGCCCGGTGTCTCGGGAAGATCGTTGTAAGGCCACAGGTCGCTCCCACAGATGCAGGCGCGGGTGATGCGGATCACCGCGTCCGTGGGTTCCTTGATTGAGGCGTCCGCGACATTCTCGATCCGGACGTCGCCTGCTTTGTGCATGATCGTTGCACGCATGGGGATTCTCCTGATTAGTCAGCTGAGACGTGTAAGTTCACGCCTTGCCGCCGGCGGGCGGAGCCTCGCGGCCGACCATCGCGAGTTGCGGCGGTGCGTAGCGCTCACCCTCGATCCGGATGCGGGACGCGGCTTCATGGATCTGGTTGAGGTCCACACGAGACAATTCGACATCCGCGGCGCCGATGTTTTCCTCGAGCCGGTGAAGCTTGGTCGTCCCCGGAATCGGCGCAATATATGGGCGCTGTGCGAGTAACCAGGCGAGCGCGATTTGCGCGGGCGTATGGCCTTTTTCCTCCGCGACCCGTTTCAGAAGGTCCACCAGTGCCTGGTTCTTCGCCATGGCATCAGGCGCGAAGCGTGGCTGAGACGCACGGAAATCGCCGTCGCCGAGCTTCGTGTCCTTGCTGAAGGTGCCTGTCAGGAACCCCTTGCCCAGCGGGCTGTAAGGCACGAAGCCGATGCCGAGTTCGTCGCAGGCATCGAGGATGCCGTTGGTTTCGGGCGCACGCCACCACAGCGAATATTCGTTCTGCACCGCCGCGACCGGCTGGACCGCGTGCGCCCGCCGCAGAGTCTGAACCCCTGGCTCAGACATACCGAAGTGTCGGGCCTTGCCTTCGGCGATCAGGTCTTTCACCGTTCCGGCGACATCCTCGATCGGGACGTTCGGATCGACCCGGTGCTGATAGAGCAGGTCGATCGTCTCGATGCCGAGGCGGCGCAGCGATCCTTCGACCGCCCGCCGGATATGCTCGGGACGGCTGGAGACGCCGTGGTTCTCGCCCGTCGCGGGATCGATGTCGAACCCGAACTTGGTGGCGATCACCACCTTGTCGCGCAATTGCCGCAGTGCCTCGCCAACCACCTCTTCATTGGCGAACGGGCCATAGACTTCGGCGGTATCGAAGAAGGTCACGCCGCGTTCCACAGCAGCGCGGATCAGCGCGACCCCTTCGTCCTTCGGCAGTTGCGTCGCATAGCTGAAGCTGATCCCCATGCAGCCAAGGCCGATGGCCGAGACGTCGAGGCCGCTCGTTCCGAGTGTACGCTTTTGCATGTCCTGTCTCCTTCATTCATGGGATGGCTGCCGATCGCGCCGGGGCGCGGTGCGGTCGCCATGTTCGTCAATCCTGAGATGGCGCCGCCAGATATTCGGCGTCGGTCACCTTCTCCGCCCAAATGACATTGGTGCCATCGAGGGCTTCCTGGATGGTGATGTGGGTGAGCGGCGTGGTGGCGGTGGCGCCATGCCAATGCCTGACGCCCGGCGGGCACCAGATAATGTCGCCCTTGCCGATTTCGACGCGCGGCCCCCCGGCGACCTGTGTCCAGCCGGTGCCTTCGGTCACGATGAGCGTCTGCCCGAGCGGATGGCTGTGCCAGGCGCTGCGCGCACCCGGCTGGAACGTCACGACACCGCCGGTCAGGCGCGAAGGTTCGTCTCGCCTGAAGCGCGAGCCGATGTAGGCATCGCCGGTGAAATGCTCTGCCGCGCCCTTGGTGGCTGGCTGCGATCTCTGGTGGATAATCTCCATGTCCGGCTCCGTTCCCTGCCCGAGGGCAGGGACACTTGAGCAAAGAAGGAGCAGGGCAATGGTTCCAGCGGATGTGATCTTCATGGTGAAGTTCCCTTGTCGGTCCGCCCAGACTCAGCGCCGCCCGCCGCGGGCGACGAGTTCCCGAAATGCCGCAACGTCAAAAGTCTCGGGATCGGGGCCGCCACGCTCGTTCAGGTTGATGCTGTCGATTGTCGCCATATCGGCGTCGCTCAACTCGAAGTCGAAGACGTCAAAATCCTGCGCAATATGCTGAGCATTGGTCGACCGGGGGATGACCACCAGCCCATTCTGAAGGTGCCAGCGTATCACCACCTGCACGGGCAGCTTGCCGTGCCGCTTCGCCACGTCCACGATCTGGGGGATCTGGAGCATGCGCGCCACTTTCCGGGCGCCGCCGAGCGGCGACCAGCTTTCGGTGACGATCCCCCGCCGGGCATTTTCCGCACGCAGATTCTGCTGGCTGAAAAGCGGGTTGATTTCGATTTGGTTGACCGCCGGGACGATCGTGGTCCGGGCGCGCAGCGTATCGAGGTGACCGGGATTGAAATTGCTCACCCCGATCGCCCGAATCCGACCGTCCGCGTGCAGCTTCTCGAGCGCCTTGTAGGCGGCGATGGTCTTTTCGAACTCCGACGGGACCGGCCAGTGCAGCAGATAGAGGTCAAGATAGTCGAGCTTGAGCTTGCCCATGCTGACGTCGAAAGCGCGCAAGGCTTCGTCATAGCCGAATTGCTCGATCCAGAGCTTGGTGGTGACGAACAGTTCATCCCGCGCGACGCCGCTGCGGATGATGCCTTCACCCACTTCGGCTTCGTTGCTGTAGTTCGCCGCAGTATCGATCAGCCGGAAGCCGGTACCGATGGCGGTGCTCACCGCCTGAGCCGCCTGTTCGGGCGCGATGCCAAATGTGCCGAAACCCAATGTCGGCATGGTCACGCCGTTGTTGAGCGTGACGCGCGGCGTGGTGGTGGTCCTGGCGTTTGATGTGCCGGGCGCGGACTGCGCCGAAGCGAAAGCGGGTATCAGCGCAGTTGCCGCCGCAGCGGTGGTCGCAGCAAGGACGGTACGGCGGCTCAATACGGGTTCGAACGGTGTCGATTGGCTTTCCATCAGGTTTTCTCCTTCCAAGGCGGTGGGTTTCAGATGGCGTTCGGGGAGCAGGTTTCCGGTTTTTCGAAAACGGCCGTTCCTGACTCAAGCGGTTGTGATCTGGCCTTCGCCGGTCCGCGAAGGCCCAGCGCGACGGTGAAGACGGTGAGCGCCAGCAGCGCGGCGGCGGTGACGAGCGGTGCGGTGGGGCCGCCGCGATCGAGAACCACCCCGCCAAGCGCGGCGCCGGCCGTGTTCGCGATCTGGATAACGGCCACCTGAAGCCCACCGGCGGCCTCGGCTACATCGCCAAGATTGCGCGTTACCCATGTCGACCAGGCGACCGGAACCATGCCGAAGGCAAAGCCCCAAATGGCCGTGATGCCGGTTACCACCACCGGGTTGCTTCCCATCGCCACGAGTCCCAGGGCGCAAAGCACAAGAACGAGCGGCGCGAGCAGCAGGGTCGCGGGCAGGCTGCGCGACAGGGCAAGGCCAGAGAGCGAAGTGCCGGCGAAATTGGCCAGCCCGAAAAGCAGGAGCACGCCGGTGAGCGCACCGGTTTCAAGCCCGGTCACGCCCTCATAGAACGGACGCATGTAGGTGAAGAAGGCGAACTGGCCGGCGAAAGCGAAGAAAGTCGCTAGCATTGCCGCCCCCACCTGGGGTCTCTTCGCCACGGCGAGAATCCCGCTCGTTTTCGAAGTCGTTTCAGCGGGCATCGCCGGCAGAACGCGCCACTGCCAGACCCAGCACGCGGCGCCGAGCAGCGCAGCGCTGATGAAGACACCGCGCCAGCCGATGATGCTGCCGATCGCTGTGCCGAGTGGAGCCGAGATCACCAGCGCGACAGAGACGCCGCCAAAGATGATCGAAAGCGCCTTGGGTACCTCGCTTTCCGGGACCAGGCGCATCGCAATTGCCGCCGACATCGACCAGAAGCCGCCCAGGGCGAAGCCCAGCAAAACACGTGCAACCATCATGACGAGGAAGTTGGGCGCGGTGGCGGTCAGCAGGCTCGAGATCGCCATCAAGGCTGAAAAGCCAAGCAGGACCATACGCCGATCGAGCTTGCGGATGACGCTAGAGGTAAAGAGGCTCGCAAACATCGCCGCGATTGCGGTGGCCGAAATCGTTTGCCCGGCCGCACCGGCCGAGACGCCCAGATCCCTCGCCATCGGCGTCAACAGGCTCGCGGGCAGCAGTTCCGCAGTGATGATTCCGGCAACGCTGAACGCAACCGCAAATACGGCGGCGGTCCCGGTGCCAGCTGCGATGGAGGATTGTCGTGACATCAACACAGGAAGCTCACTTGCAAAGTCAACGGGTCGCAGCGCGCCAACACGCCCCCAAAAATGGGGCGGCGCCATCGACGCGATTGGTACCGGTGAAACGAAGCGGGTGCTGGCTCACCTGTTCCGTGGGTGAGGGCAACTCGCGGCTGTTGACCCGCCATATACGCTTTTGCAGGGGCAGGCGGTTAGACCCCTTCATGCGATGCGACGATGAATAAAATTCATCGTGGATCTGGCGTGATCGGCTTACATAGGGATGGAGGCAGACCGCGTGATGGCCCGGCAGAACTGTCCGTTGTCATCATCCAATTCCCGCAACAGGGCGCACATGCTAATGACGAACATCGGTACGCGAGTAGGGGGGCGGGAGTCGCAAATGCAGGTCAATCGATCCGACCTTGCGGACTGCGCCCTGTTCCTGGCGATTGCCAGGCACGGGAATTTCCGAAAGGCGGGGCTGGAACTCGGCGTGAGCGCATCGGCGCTCAGTCACGCTTTGAAAAACTTCGAGACCCGGCTGGGCCTGCGCTTGCTCAACCGCACCAATCGTTCTGTCACCCTGACGGCGGCCGGAGAGCAATTGCTGGAGGCGGTCAATGCTCCGGTGGCATCGATCAGCGATGCATTCGAAGCGCTGAACCGTTTTCGTGACGCCCCGTCGGGGCGCATCCGCATCAACGTCATGGCGGATGCCGCGGTGCTTCTCGTCGGTCCGGTTCTGCCGACATTCATGGATCGCTATCCCGACATCGAGATCGAGATCTCGGCGAACAACCATATGGTCGACGTGATCGACGGTGGCTATGACGCCGGCATCCGATA
Organism: Sphingomonadaceae bacterium; assembly: GCA_039808025.1. Lineage (GTDB taxonomy): Bacteria > Pseudomonadota > Alphaproteobacteria > Sphingomonadales > Sphingomonadaceae > Sandaracinobacteroides. The sequence continues at coordinate 260,043 of JBDHSK010000003.1, forward strand.
TGGCGGCACCGTGCCGGAGGACATGATCGCCCAGCGCCTTTCCAGGGAAATCGACTGGGTTGTGGTCGGTGCCCCCTCCTATATTGAACGCTTCGGTATACCCGAACATCCAGGCGACCTCGTCAATCACCGCTGCTTCCGTATCCGCCTCGGCAATGACAGCATCTACAAGTGGGAATTCGATCGCGGCGACGAGAGCATCGCGATCGATGTGCCCGGGGCAATCACGGTCGATCACGCCGACGCGGCCCTGCCTGCCGTGCTCGGCGGCGGTGGGCTGACCTATTTGTCCGAACCACGGGTACGGCCGCTGGTCGAAGCGGGGCAACTGAAGATCGTGCTTCCCGAATGGGCATCGTCCGGCCCGGCCTTTCACATGTATTATTCGTCGCGCCGCAACGTGCCCACCGGCATCAAACTTCTGATCGACCTGATCCGCGAACTGGCGCCGCTGGGATATTGATCGGCAGGCCAGCATAGGCAGCGCGGAGGTCTATGATGAATCGTCTTCATCGCCGCATGCCAAGGGGGCGGCCTACTACCGAACCTTGGATCCTCTAGATTGCTGATGTCTGAGGCGGCCGCCTCAATGCGGCCAACTACATTGCCGGCGTTCCCGTCGCGGTTGTCTACAGGGCGGACGTCGATGGCGCGGATGTCGACCGCATCGTCGCCATCAATCTGCGCGGCGTGTTCAATTGCATGAAGCACGAACTGCTACAGATGCGCGCGCAGGGCAGCGGCGCGATCGTCAACTGCTCTTCGCAGAGCGGATTTGTCGGCCTGCTCGGCCTTAGTGCCTACACGGCCTCCAAGCATGGGGTGATCGGCCTCACCAAGGCGGCACTAGAATATGTGCCCGGTGAAGCCGCACAACAGGTGGTCGTAATGCGACCGCCCATGGCGGAGTCATCGAGTGATCACTACCTCGCAGGGCTGAAGATCATCTTTATTCCGGGACGATGGCAAACTGAAGTGTGAAGCGGTATGATGGACGTGTTACAGTCACTTCCGGTTCCAGCGCTCCTAAAATGGGGTGGTCGTCGTCATTGGCGATAGATGGCGAGATTTTTCTCAAGCCGCTCAGGCGCAAAAGACAAAGTTTTCATGAGCGGTAGCTTGTTGGTGGCAAGCACGACAGTATATCGCTTCTCAGAAATATTTTTTTCTTTTTTCAATCAGATGGGATTCTGCAGATATTCGAGTCGTAGTGGGCCAGCGATTGGCATGGTGACATGGGGAAGTGCGGGTGACGCGCGGGGTTGCCGGCTATAGAGGTTTCCGGAAAAACACCACCCGTTCGGTTTCTGAAAAGCCCAACGCCATGTGCATGGCGTAGCTGGCGGCATTGTCAAGCGAGGCGTCGGACGCAAATTCGAGACAGCCCTGTGATCGGCCCCATCGGGAAACCGCTGCGACCAGTGAACGTGCAATGCCCCTATGCCGGTGGGCGGGACAAACAAACACACCTTCGAGGAACAGAACCGGTGAACTGCTGCATCCGTTCACATGCTCGTGTCGCAACGCCGCCTCGGCAAATCCCATGAGGCGCGCTGTCTGACTCCTGGCAAGAAAACCGATCTTGGTGTCAGGTTCGTCCAGCAAGGTCCGGATTTCGTTGCGGTGGTCGTCAGGGGTATGGCGGGGCCACAGAGCATGACGTAGCGCCGCCCACTCCGCGATATCCTCAATGGTGCCGACCGAGAGAATCAAACCCATGTGGTACTGCACTTTGTTGTCATTTTCAGCGTTCCCGCCGCCGCTTCCCGCGGGAGTATTGACTGTGGCCGGGTTTGGGCCGGGCTATTTCAGCCCGGCGGTGGCCAGCAGGATGGCGAGGCCGATTTCCGCACCCTTCAGGCTGTTGGCCTTTTCCACGTCGATCCATTCATCAAGCGCGTGGGCGCGGCCCGCCGTGCCGCCTGATCCGATGGTGATGGCGGGGATTCCAAGGCTCATGGGAATGTTGGAATCGGTTGAGGAGTAGGTGGATACCGGGGTCAGGCCGCTGGCCTGAATGATCGCTTTGGCATTGCGCACCACATCAGCTGTTTCCGGCGTCCTGCCCGCCGGGCGGTCGCCAATCACCTTCAGGTCGGCCGAGATGGCTCCTTCGCGGGTCGAGCGGGCGGCATTCTCGCCGGCGACGCTGCTGGCGACCAGCGACAGGAAGGTCTTTTCGAGTTTGGCGAGTTCGGCCGGATCTTCCGAACGCATGTCGAAATCCATGAAGACATCGTGCGGAATGGAGTTGACCGAGGTGCCGCCGCCCGTCACGCTTGCCGAATAGGTGGTCTTGGGTTTGGCGGGAACCTGCACCTTGTAGAGGTCAACGACGGTCTGGCTCATGGCGACCATCGGGTTCACCAGCCCGAACGCACCGAAACTGTGGCCCCCCGGCCCCTTGTAGGTCACCCGATAGCGTTTGGAGCCGACACCGCCGTCCACGATCCGCGCGATGTCGGTGCCATCCATCGAGATGAACGACTGCACGCGATCCTTGTATTTGCCCTTGGTCATCAGGTAGCGGACGCCGCGCAGGTCGCCCGGCCCTTCTTCACCGACATTGCCGACAAAGACGATATCCTTAGCCACCTTCACACCGCTTTCCTTCATGGCCCGCACATAGGCAAGCAGGACAGCAAGGCTTCGGGTGTTGTCGCCAATGCCCGGCGCATAGAGACGGGTGCCGTCGCGACGGACCTTGACCTCGGTTCCCTCGGGAAAGACGGTATCAAGGTGGGCGGCGATCATGACCACCGGCCCGCCAGCCGGGCCAGTGCCGCGATAGACGCCCATGACATTGCCCTCGGCGTCGGTTTCGAGGTCTGTTAGCCCGGCGTCCTTCAGCATGGCGAGATAGGCGGCGCCACGGGTGGCCTCCTTGAACGGCGGGGCGGGAATCTCGGTCAACTGGATGATCTCGTTGACCATCCGCTCGTGGTCGCGGTCGAGCACCTTCATGGCCTTGATATAGCTTCCGGCCTTCAGAACAGCCTGCGGGTTCGCCGTTCCAGCAGCCGATGCGGGAGTGGCCGACAGCATCAGCAGGGCGAGCGGAACCAAAGCCATGTTGCGCATGAAGAATCCTTTCGGTCGCAATGTTTCGGACAATCTGGAGTCCCGTGGCTGGCCGGAGTCAAGAGTGAATGCCGGGCCACCCGGGGCTTTCGCTGGATCAGGGGGGTGGGGGTGGTTCAAATTGCCACCTTCCCGGCGTTGAGGTGTTTCACCACAATCGCCTGATCTGGAGGTCTGTTGACAGGAGACAGGTATGACCGAGGAAAAGCTGGCCGTGGGAGTGATCCATCGCAATGCCGATGGCAGTTTCGACAGCCGTCTGTCACGCTATTACGAGGGTCATGATCATGACCGGGTGTGGGCCATGCTGACGGAACCGGCGGGGATAGCCCAGTGGATCGCCCCCGGAACCATCGAGCAGCACCCCGGTGGCCGGGTGAAGATCGACTTTGCCGACAGTGGCATCCTGATCGACAGCACGGTGCTGGAGATCGACCCGGGCCGGGTGCTGGCCTATTCGTGGAGCAGCGGTGACGAACCGGCGCGGCCGCTGCGCTGGGAGCTGGAGGACCGGGCTGGCGGCTGTACGCTGCACCTGCAGGTGCACACGCCTGCCGGTGAAGACCCGGCCAAGGCCTGTGCCGGTTTTGAAGGGCACCTGCTGATGCTGGCCGGGGCGCTGGAAGGGGTGCCGATCAAGTTCCCCTTTGCAGCCTATGTGGCTGCCCGTGCCCAGTACAACCAGCAGCTGGAGGAGTCTTCGTCCTGATCACCACGGAGGTCAGTGAGCCTCTGCCAGGGCGGCGGCCTGCTGCAGGGCGACGGCATCGCGGCCGATGGTGGCAACGGCCACCGTCTTTCCTGCCTTGCTATAGGTGACAGTGGCGTCGCCGGCCGTCAGATCGCCATCGACATCGATGGTGTCCCACATCTGGGCATGGCCGACATAGCGGATGGTGACGTCGTGGTGGGCGCTCCAGAAAAAGGGCGTGTCGCGGTAGTGGGTGGGGGTGCCCAGCATGTTGTCGGCGGCCACCTGTCCCTGTCGTTCCGCCACAACCCAGTGCTCGACCCGCAGCGTGCCATCGCCGCTGGCAGCGGGGAACCGGGCGACATCACCAGCGGCGTAGATGCCGGGAACCGAGGTCTGCATCCGGCTGTCGACCAGAATGCCATGATCGATGCTGAGGCCGGCCTGCTCGGCAAGGGTCAGTCGCGGCCTGACGCCAACGCCGATGATCACCAGCCCGGCCGGGATTTCCGTGCCATCGGTCAGCACGACGGACTGGGTGCCGATGCTGGCGATCGAGGTTCCCATGTGGAACACTTCCCCGGCGGCTTCGTGGACCGACTGGACGAAGTGGCCCAGCCGGTGGCCCAGCACCCGTTCAAGCGGAAACGTGTCGAGCGAGACGACATGCACGGACAAGCCGCGATGCCGCAGGGCGGCGGCGGTTTCCAGCCCGATGAAGCCCGACCCCAGCACGACGGCGGTTGTCGCCTTTGCGGCCTGCGCGACGATGGCGCGGCTGTCGGCTAGAGAGCGCAGGGTGAAGACATGCGGCTGGTCAGCACCGGGGATCGGCAGGTGCACCGGCTCGGCTCCGGTGGCGATCAGCAGGCGGTCGAACGCGAACTGGCGGCCATCGCCCGTGGTCACAGAGCGGGCAGCGGTATCGATGGCGGTCACGCTGGTGGCAAGGTGAAGATCGATGCGCCGAGAAGGATAATAGTCGTCCGGGCGCAGCGGTATCCATTCCTCGGGGGCCTCCCCGGCCAGATAATCCTTCGACAGATTGGGGCGATCGCAGGGCGGGTCGGCGTCGTCGCTCAGAATCACCAGTTCGCCGCCAAACCCCCGGCGACGCAGCATCTCGGCCGCAGCGAACCCGGCGGCACCACCACCGATGATGACGATCCGCTTCGGATGTTGGCTGGTGTCGGCGGCCGCAGTGTCAGCCGGCGCTGCCCGGCCTCGCACGAAGATGCGCTCGCCCACTTGTTCAACCTCCCAGCACGACACCGGGTCGAAGGCGGGGGCGGCCAGCGCCTCGCCGGTCAGCAGCGAGAAGCAGGCATGGTGCAGCGGACAGTGGACGGTGTCGCCGGTGACGATTCCCTGATCGAGGGCGCCGCCATAATGGGTACAAGTGGCGCCGATCGCCCGCCAGGCGCCGTTGCTGCGGGTGAGCAGGACAGCCTCATCATCGACATGGCCGCGCAACAGCGGCTTTCCCTGGAAATCCGCAACCGTCACTCCGGCTCGCAGGTCGGGGCCCACATCGCCACTGTCGCTGCCACTCATCAGGATACCCTCCATCGCTGCTGTCGGGGCGCAGGCCTCACCCGGCCCCGAATGCGTGCAACGATGAAACCGGAAAGGCCCTGCAGCTGGCCGACTGATGGCCGGCACTGTGCGCCTTCAGCCGGGCAGGGTCAACGGCTGGCCCGTGGTGGTGGATAAGCCGGGTAAGGCGGCCCGATCAGCCCAGGCCGTTCAGGACTGTCAGCGGAAGCAAGCAGGTCATCCGGAACTTGCCGCCAGCATAGGCTTGCCGGTCGTCGGGGCTGGCAAAGCCCTTGCGGAAGCGCTCGGCGCCGTTGGCACACATCCGCAGGGTGACCCCGAGGGTGAGGGTAGTGGCGTCGATCGTGCGGGTGGCCGACGCCAGGGTGGCGAGCGTTGCTGCCCTGAGGCTGCCGAGCGCGGTATCGGCCGCCCGGATGAGGGCAGGCCGATCGCCCTTGCTGGTCATCAAGGTGTCGAGATCGGCTTCGGCGCGCGTAGTCATCTGGCGCACCGTGGGGCTGAGCGGCCCGGCGCTGAGCGGCTGCACGGTTGGCAGCGGGGTGCAGGCGCTGGCCAGCAGCAACGCCATGGGCAGGGGGATGGCAGGAATCAGGTGCATGGTTGTCTCCTGTTAGAGAAACCATATTGGTATTATACTACACCTGTGTAGGACAGCATGGCCGGCGTAGGGGCTGATGCCATACAGCCCCCCCCACATATGCAGGTGTCAGGCTGCTGTCTTGCCCTCGCTGTTTTCGGCGGTCTTGCGGGCCTTGTCGACGGCTTCCTTCAGGGCATCGTATCCGACAGCGCCCGAGAGGATCTGGTTGCCCACCACATAGCTTGGCGTACCGGTAAGGCCCAGCGCCCGCGCCAGCCCAAGGTTCTGCTGCACTTGCTGCTGCAAGGCCTTGTTGTTCAGATCGGCGGCGACGGCCTTTTCACTGAGGCCGGCGGCCCGCACGGCGGCAATCAGGCGTTTTTCGCTAAGTGGCCCCTGACCGGAAAAGGCAGCCCGATAGAATTGCGGATATTTTCCCTGCTGCGCCGCCGACAGGGCGGCCATTGCAAACCGCTCGCTTTCCGGTCCAAGCACCGGCATGTCGCGGAAAACCACCTTCACGCCAGGGTCGTTGGCCAGCAGCTTCTCGACGTCTTTCGTTGATTGCTTGCAGTAGGGGCAGTTGAAATCAAAGAACTCCACCAGCACCACATCACCTTTGGGGTTGCCGGTCCAGGCCCCGGCAAAGGGGGTTTCGATGGCCTCGCGGTTGCTGGCCAGCAGTTTCTCGACTTCGCGCTCCTGCAAGCGGTTGATGGCCTCGGGGATAATGTCCGGGTTTGCCATAATGGTATCACGCACCAGCTTTTCCATGGCGGCCTGTTCGGTTGCCGGAACGCCTGCCACCGGCTGCAACTGCGGAACGAGCAGCACGGCAAGAAGCGCCCCCATCGCCAGTCCGGCCACCCACCAGCCAAGGCTGGCCGTGCTGGCGCCCAGCCGCCTCAGCAGGCCTGGCTCGTGGGGTCGGGTTGCCGTCCCGGCCGCGATGGCGTTGGCGGCTACAGGAGTTGGCGCGGTTTCAGCCATTGTTGCGGCCTTTTGATTTCATTTCGTCAACCTGTTCCCTGGCAATCAATGCGATATCCTGGGCGCGATACCATTCCGGGGTATTGGCGGGAAGCCCGGCCGCCGCCTGTTGGGCGGCCATCAGCCGGGCCCGCGGGTCGCCGCCCTCCAGGCTCAGGCGCTCGGCGGTGGCCAGCGCCCGGCGGGGTATGTCGCCTTTGCGTTCATAGACGGTTTCCAGTTGAAGCCAGCCGAAGGGATTGCGGTAATCGCGGGCGAGTGCGGTTTTCAGCACTTTTTCGGCTTCGTCATAATTGACGGGCTCGCCGCGTTCGCCGGCCTGCACCAGCGCGTGCCCCAGCATGGCGGCAATCAAAGGCTCGCCACCCGAGGTCGCAACCGCCCGCCGCAACGGCGGAATGGCCTCGTCGATCCGGCCTGATTCCAGCATCACCTGCCCCTCGATCTCGAGCAGATAGGGGTCGTTCGGTGTCACTTTCAACAATGGCGCCAGCTCAGCCGCGGCCTTGTCGGGTTGCGCCAGCTTGTGGAAGGCATAGGCGCGCGCCACATGCGCAGCCGGCGACTGGTCGCTTGGGGGATATCGTTCGAATGTTTCCTTGGGCTCAGAGACATAGCCGATCAGCTTGCCGCGAATGCGCTGATAGCGGGCCTGCAGCTTCGGGTCGGCCCCCTTTTTCCACGCCGGTGAGCGTTCCAGCACATTCTCCAGCTCGCTGATGCGCTGCCCCGACAGCGGGTGGGTGCGGTTGTAGGCGGTATCCTGGTTCTGCGGGATGGCGAGGCGATATTCCTGCCCGGCCAGCTTGTGGAAGAAGGCGACCATGCCCGAGCCGTCGACTCCGGCCGCCGCCAGATAACGGGCGCCAGCCTGATCGGCACGGCTCTCCTGCTCGCGCGAGAAGGCGAGATATTTGCCAAGGGCCGCCTGCTGGCCGGCCATCATCGCGGCCATTCCGGCTTCACCGGCGCCGGCGGCGATCAGGGCCGCCCCCACCACCAGCGACATCAGGGTGATGTGGGTAGCGGGGGCCGATCCTTCTGAATTGCGCACGGCATGGCCGCCTGCCACATGGGCCAGTTCGTGCGCCAGCACCCCTTGCAGTTCCAGCACATCGTCAGCGGCGACGATCAGGCCGCTGTTGAAATAAACCTGCTGGCCAAGGGTGGCAAAGGCATTGATCGACGGGTCGTTGACGACGCCGATGGTGACGGCCCGCGGGTCGAGCCCGGCTGCCTTTTCCAGCGGGGTGGCAATATCGCGCAGAAAGCTTTCGGTTTCGGCATCGCGCAGCACCGATTGGGCGCGCACCGGTGCGGCAGCCAGTGCGAGGGCCGCCAGCAGCATCAGCAGCACTTTGGTTTGTCGCATCTGCCTTCCCGGGTTGCCGATAGGGTATCCAACTGTCTAGAGGACCATTAGCAGCGCCTGAACGCCCTGTAGAGAGCAACGACCGAATCCCGAGGACATCATGCACCTGATCGCTGGCAACTGGAAAATGAACGGGCTTGGCAACAGCATCACCGAGCTCGACGCCCTGCTCTCTGCCAGTGTTCCTGCCGGTGTGAAACTGCTGGTCTGCCCCCCGGCCACCCTGGTTGCTGCCTTTGCCGCCCGCGCCAGGGGCAGCGCTATCGCCATTGGCGGGCAGGATTGCCACTGGCTGCCGGAAGGGGCGCATACCGGCGACATCTCGGCGGAAATGCTGGCCGATGCCGGGGCAAGCCATGTGATCGTCGGCCATTCCGAACGCCGCGCCGACCATGGCGAGACCGATGCCATCGTCCAGAGCAAGGCGGCAGCGGCTGCCCGCGCCGGTCTGGTGCCGATCATCTGCGTGGGCGAAACACTGGCTGAGCGCGATTCCGCAAAGACGCTGGACGTCATCGCCGGGCAACTGGCCGGCTCGGTTCCCGAGGGGCTTGTAAAATTCGTCATCGCCTATGAACCGGTGTGGGCGATCGGCACCGGCCGCACACCGACTGCGGCTCAGGTGGCCGAAGTGCATGCAGAGATCCGCCGTATCGTCGGTGCCGGCGTTCCGATTCTGTATGGCGGATCGGTGAAGCCAGCGAACGCCGCCGAACTGCTGTCGGTAGCCAATGTCGATGGCGCGCTGGTGGGGGGAGCCAGCCTCAGGGCCGCTGATTTTCTGGGCATAGCAGCGGGCCGATGATCCTCGTCATCGATAATTACGACAGCTTCACCTTCAATCTCGTCCACTTCCTCGAAGAGCTGGGCGTGAGCGTGAAAGTGGCGCGCAACGATCAGCTGCAGGTAGCTGATGCCCTTGCCCTGAAGCCCGAGGCGGTGCTGCTGTCGCCCGGCCCCTGCACACCCGACAAAGCCGGCATCTGCCTTGACCTGATCGCTGCCGCCGCCCGCCAGCGGCTGCCGCTGCTGGGAGTGTGCCTGGGCCATCAGGCGCTGGGGCAGGCGTTTGGCGGCAAGGTGGTGCGCGCCACGCATCAGATGCACGGCAAGACGTCGCCGGTATTCCATCAGGGGCGGTCGGTGTTTGCCGGCCTTCCCAGCCCGTTCACCGCCACCCGCTACCACAGCCTGATCGTCGAACGCGACACCCTTCCCCCCACGCTGGAGATCACTGCCGAAACCGCCGATGGCGTCATCATGGGGCTCGCCCACCGCGCATTGCCGCTGGTGGGGGTGCAGTTCCACCCGGAATCGATCGCCACGGAACATGGCCACCAGTTGCTTGCCAATTTCCTCGATATTGCCGGCATTGAACACCGTCCGGCTGACGGGCTGCACCCATGAGCGCGCCGCTTCCCGACCCGCGCCGACCGCTTGATAGAGAGGCGGCCGTCGATGCTTTCGACCGCATCATGGACGGGCTGGCCGACGAGGAGGCCATCACCACCTTCCTTGCCGACCTTGCCGATCGCGGCGAAACCGCCGAGGAAGTGGCGATTGCGGCCCGGGCCATGCGTCAGCGCATGATCGCCATTGCCGCCCCGGCGGGGGCTATTGATGTCTGCGGCACCGGGGGCGATGGCCAGCACACGCTCAACATTTCTACGGCAGTGGCCTTTGTGGTGGCGGGCGCCGGCGTTCCGATAGCCAAGCATGGCAACCGGGCGATGTCGTCGCAATCAGGGGCTGCCGATGTGCTGGCTGCCCTTGGCTGGTCTCCGGAACTGACGATCGCTCGGCTTGAGGCCCTGCTGCACGATGTCGGAATCGTCTTTCTGCATGCCCAGCGCCACCACCCGGCGATGGCGCGCGTTGCCCCCATTCGGCGGCGGCTGGCGCGCCGCACCATCTTCAACCTGCTGGGGCCGCTCGCCAACCCGGCGGCTGTCAAGCGCCAGATCATCGGTGTGCCCGGCCCCGAGTTTGCGCCGCTGGTGGCCGAGGCAGCCGCGCTGTTGCAGTCTGAGCGGGTGCTTGTGGTGCATGGCAGCGGCCTCGACGAAATTGCCGTTCATGGCCCGTCGCATCTGGTGTGGTCAACGGGCGAGCACGAGCAGTTCGACCCCGAGGCGCATGGCATCCCCCGTTATCCGCGCGAGGCGATCCGCGGCGGCAGCCCGAACGAGAATGCCGATGCATTGCGGCAACTGCTTGCGGGCCACAGCGACCGTCCTGCCTATCGGGACATCGTGGTGGCGAATGCCGCTGCAGCCCTGCTGGCGGCCGGAGTCGAGAACGACTGGCCGCAGGCGTTCCGCCGGGCTGTCGCGTCGCTTGAGAGTGGCGCCGCTGCCGATCGTCTGAGGCGGTTCCTGGCGTTTCGCTGACGGCTGACCGTTGACGACGGTTTGCCGGTGCTATTCGGCGGCTTTCGCAAGCAGCGCGTGTCGGTGGGGGCATAGGCCGAGGCTGGGCAGGTCCGTTTGCAGATCACCGATCAGCAAGGCAAGAAACCCGGCGAGCGGGGCAAAGCCGCTATGGCAGGCGAGGGTTGCCGGATTCATATACAGCGACCGGTCGATTTCGATCTGCACGGCGTGGATCCCGCTTGGCGGATGGCCATGATGCTCGGTGGTGAAGCCGCCGGCGTAAGGGGTGTTGCGCGCCACTCGCCAGCCAGCAGCCGTCAGACGGTGGTGCAGCCAATCTACCAGCGGGGCTCCGGCGCTGTTGGCATAGCGGTCCCCAAGGACGATTTGCGCGGGCTGCTGGCCTTCCAGCCCCGGCATCGAATGCATGTCGAGAAGGACGGCATAGCCATGGCGGCGGCAGCTGGCGGCCAGACCTTTGGCCAGCGCCTGATGCCAGGGGCGGTGAACGGATTCGATCAGCTGGCGGGCGGTGGTGGCGGCAAGGCGCTGGCTGTGCAGCGCCCGCCCATCGGCACCGATACGCGGGAACAGCCCGTGGCCGCGGCGCACCCGCTCGGTTCGGCGGGGGCGATCGATCACCTGGCCATCGAACATCTGCGGGTCGATCTCGTCGGCGGCGCGATTGAGATCGATGACGGCGCGCGACCAGTTGGCGGCAAGGAGCGGGGTGCCGGTGATGGTCGCCAGCAGCCTGTCGACATGGCTGTCTTCGATGCGGCGGACGGCAAGTTCATCGACGCGCAAGGCTTGGCGAAACCATGACGGCAGGAAGCGACCGCTGTGCGGCGAAGACAGGATCAGTGGTGACGAGCCATCGAACAGGCAGCCCTTCACCCGGTAAGGCGACAGGCTGTCAGCTAGCGGATTCAAACGGTGAAGCTTTCCCCGCAGCCGCATTGCCCCTTGGCATTGGGGTTCTGGAACACGAAACCGGCAGTGAAATCATCCTCTGACCAGTCCATCACCAGTCCGATCAGATGCAGAAGCGAATTGCCGTCGATGAACAGTGATCCGGCGGGAGTGGCAATCGTCTCGTCTCCGGCTGACGGGGCATCGACATAGTCGAGGGCGTAGGCAAGCCCGGAACAGCCGCGTTTGGGGGTGGAAAGACGGACGCCCGCCGTTCCCGGCGGCGCGGCCTTCAGCAGTGCTGCCACCCGCTGCTCGGCCAGCGGCGTCAGGGTGATGGGCGCCGGACGTGGCCGGGTGCGGCGGCGTTCGATGGTGGTGGTCATAGCATGCCAAGCTCCAGTCGGGCCTCGTCCGACATGTTCGACGGGTTCCATGGTGGATCCCATACCAGATTGACATCGCAGGTGGCCACTCCGGGTACTGCCAGAATGCGCATTTCCACTTCGCCGGGCATCGATTCCGCAACCGGGCAATGGGGGGTGGTGAGAGTCATGGTGATCACCACATGGCCGCCATCGGTCTCGACATTATAGATCAGCCCGAGGTCGTAGATATTGACTGGTATCTCGGGGTCGTAGATGTCGCGCAGCGCCGCAACCAGATCATCCATCAGCACCGCTTCGGCAGAAGCAGCGTGATCGTCGGTGATCAGGAAATTGTCGAGGTAGCCGCCCGGTTTCGGAGCAGCCGGATCATCCTTGGGGCCGGCGGCCCTGCTGGCAGCGTCAGGTGCGCCCTCTGCAGGATCGTGGCCGTGATCATCGTGATCATGGTCGTCGTGATCATGGTCTTCGTGGCCGTGCCGGAAGGTCTGCATGAAGCTTTCATCGCGGCCAGCCGGCGTGCCGAGGCGGGGCTTGGGCGCTTCGTCGATCAGTTCCACTTCGAAGCGGCGGACGGGGGGCTGTTCGGTCATGCGAAAATCCTTTTCACGCGCGCCACTCCGGTCTTCAGGCGCTCGACATCGGCCATGCCATTGTGCGCGGCAAAACTGGCGCGCGCGGTTGCCGGAACCTTCAGCCAGCGCATCAGCGGCTGGGCGCAATGGTGGCCGGCGCGAATGGCCACCCCGGACTCGTCGAGGATGGTCGCCACATCGTGGGGGTGCACGCTGCCCACCGCGAACGACAGGATGCCAGCGGAATCTGCGGGGCCGAACAGGGTGACCCCCAGGTGTTCCAGTTCATCGCGGGCCGCCGTCAGCAACAGCCGTTCGTGCGCGTCGATGTGGCTTATCCCGATTCCCTGCACCCATTCGACGGCGGCGTGGAAGCCGATGGCTCCGACGATGTGCGGCGTTCCGGCCTCGAAGCGCTGCGGGCCGCTTGCATAGGTGATGTGGTTGAAATGCACCTCGCTGATCATGGCGCCGCCACCCTGCCACGGCGGCATGTCGGCGAGGATGCTGTCGCGCACCCACAGCGCGCCGATGCCGGTGGGGCCATAAAGCTTGTGGGCGGAAAACACATAGAAATCAGCGCCCAGCGCCGCTACGTCGATGGCCAGACGCGGGGCCGCCTGACAGCCATCGACCAGCAGTTTGGCACCGCTGGCATGGGCGGCGTCAGCGATGGTGCGGATATCGGCGATGCTGCCCAGCACGTTCGAGACATGGGCGACAGAAACCAGCCGTGTCTGCGGTCCGATCATCGCCACTAGCGCCTGTGTGTCGATGCGGCCGTCGGGCAACAGCGGCGCCACATCGATGACGGCGCCCACCCGGTCGGCCAGCAGGCGCCAGGGCACGATATTGGCGTGATGTTCCAGCGTGGTAAGCAGGATATGGTCTCCCGCGCCGATCTCGGCATCTCCCCAGCTGTTGGCAACGAGGTTCACGCCTTCCGTTGCCCCGCGCACGAAGATCAGCTCTTCAGCCTTGCCGCCGATGAAGCGGGCAACGGCCTCGCGGGCGCGCTCATAGGCTTGGGTCATCCGTGCCGAGCGTTGATAGACGCCGCGGTGGACGGTGGCATAATCACGGGCATAGGCCTGTTCGATGGCCTCGATCACCACCCGTGGTTTCTGGGCGGTGGCGGCGGTATCGAGATACGACCAGTCAGAACTGACGCCGGGAAACTCGCCGCTGAGGTCAAGCAGGGTAGGGGGTACGGCATGGACGGCCCCCAGCGGAATTGCACCGGCGATGGTCATGCGCGTGCCTCCAGCCAGGTGTGGGTGTCGCGGTCGAGCGCTTCGATCAATGCTCCTTCGGGCAGAACTGCCAGGGCATCGGCAACGAAGGCGTGGGTGAGCAGGGCCTCGGCTTCCGGCCGGGGAATGCCGCGCGACTGCAGGTAGAACAGCGCCGCCTTGTCGAGCTCGCCGACGGTGCAGCCATGGGCGCACTTCACATCGTCGGCAAAGATTTCCAGTTCGGGCTTGAGGTTGGCGGCAGCGGTGCGGTTCAGAACCAGCGCCTTCAGCGACTGGTCGGCGTCTGTGCGCTGGGCGTCGCGCGCCACTTTCACCCCACCGGACACCGAAACCCGCGCCCGGCCCGCGCCCACCAGCCGCCACACCTGCGTCGAGGTGGTATCAGGCACGGCGTGGGAGATGGTGGTCATGGCGTCGAGATTGGCGCGGTTGTCGCCCAGCAGCACCCCGTTCACCTGCGCGTGCGAGCCCTGGCCGTTGTGACAGACCAGCACTTCGCTACGGGCATCGCCTTCGCCATAGACGACGGCAAGACTGGTGAAGCGGGAATTGTCGGCAAGCTGAACGGCGGCGCGTTCGCTGGCAAGGCCGTGGCCGTTGATGATCCGCACCACCCGCACCAGTTCGGCGCCTTCGGCAAGCGTGGCGTCAAAGCGCAGATTGAGCCAATGGTCGGCGCCGCTGTCGGCCAGCGTTTCGACGAGGATCAGCCGGGCATGTGCCCCCAGCCTGACGCGGGTAACGCCATGGGCAGTGCCGCTGGTGCCCACGTGCAGCACCTGCATGAAGCCGCCGTCGTGATTGGGCGCGATGGCGATGCTGGTTCCGCAGGGTGCGTGCGCTGCCGCCATGTCGGCAAGCGGATGCGGCGGCAGATCGGCAATGATTTCCGGCATTTCAGCCTGGTGTCCCACCGGCTGTCCGCCAATGAACAGCCGTTTGTCGCCGGGGATGTCCAGCCACAGGGCATCGGTTTCGGGCAGTGTGTCGTTGGCGGGCGCCTGCTTGCCGAAATTGGCTTTCGCCCGCACCAGTTCGGCCCAGCGCCAGCTCTCGGCTTTTCTGTCGGGCAGGCCCATCAGGCAGCTATCCCTTCATAACCATCGGCTTCCAGCTGCAAGGCCAGGTCCGGTCCGCCGCTTTTCACGATGCGGCCGCCGGCCAGCACATGAACGATATCGGGCTTCACATGGTCGAGAAGCCGCTGATAGTGGGTGATCAGCAGCACGGCGCGATCCGGGCGGCGGAAGCGGTTGATCCCCTCGGAAACGATGCGCAGGGCATCGATGTCGAGACCGGAATCGGTTTCATCGAGCAGTGCGAGCCTTGGTTCCAGCATGCCCAGCTGGAAGGCCTCGTTGCGTTTTTTCTCGCCTCCGGAAAATCCGACGTTCACACCGCGCTTCAGCATCTCGAGATCAAGGCCAAGCGCTGCCGCCTCGACCCGCACCTTCTTCATGAAATCGGTGCTGGAAACAGCCGGTTCACCACGCAGCTTGCGCTGGGCGTTGAGCGCGGTGCGCAGGAACAGCAGGTTGGACACACCGGGAATCTCGACGGGATACTGGAACCCCAGGAACAGCCCGGCGGCTGCGCGTTCATGGGCGTCGAGCGCCAGCAGATCGCCGCCGTTGAACGTGGCGCTGCCCGCCGTCACCTCATAGCCGGGGCGGCCGGCCAGCACATGGGCAAGCGTCGATTTGCCGGCGCCATTGGGCCCCATGATGGCGTGCACCTCGCCGGCATTCACCCGCAGCGACAGTCCTTTCAGGATCTCGCGCCCGCCGGTGGTGGTGTGGAGATTGGTGACTTCAAGCATTTAACCGACACTTCCTTCAAGGCTGATGCCCAGCAGCTTCTGCGCTTCCACGGCGAACTCCATTGGCAGATGCTGCAGCACCTCGCGGCAGAACCCGTTGACGATGAGCGACACCGCTTCCTCGTCGGACAGGCCGCGGCTCATGGCGTAGAACTTCTGGTCTTCGCTGATCTTCGAGGTGGTGGCCTCGTGTTCGATATGGGCCGAGGGGTTCTTCACTTCGATGTAGGGCACGGTATGGGCGCCGCAGGTGTCGCCGATCAGCAGGCTGTCGCACTGGGTGAAGTTGCGCGCACCTTCAGCACCCGGCCCCACCCGCACCAGCCCGCGATAGGTATTCTCGGAACGCCCGGCGGAAATGCCCTTTGAAATGATGGTTGACGTGGTGCGCGCCCCCAGATGGATCATCTTGGTGCCGGTATCGGCCTGCTGGAAATTGTTGGTGACGGCAACCGAATAGAATTCGCCCACCGAATCGTCGCCCGCAAGCACGCAGCTCGGGTATTTCCAGGTGATGGCGCTTCCGGTTTCCACCTGAGTCCAGGAAATTTTCGAGCGTGCCCCCCGGCACAGGCCGCGCTTGGTGACGAAGTTATAGATGCCGCCGTTGCCGTCCTTGTCGCCGGGGTACCAGTTCTGCACCGTTGAATATTTGATCTCGGCGTCGGCCTCGGCCACCAGTTCAACCACGGCGGCGTGCAGCTGGTTCTCATCGCGTTGCGGCGCCGTGCAGCCTTCGAGGTAGGAGACATAGGCGCCTTCCTCGGCGATGATCAGGGTGCGTTCGAACTGGCCGGTGTTTTCGGCATTGATGCGGAAATAGGTGGAGAGCTCCATCGGGCAGCGCACCCCTTTGGGCACCAGAACGAACGTACCATCGGAAAACACCGCGGAGTTGAGGCAGGCGAAATAATTGTCGCGCACCGGCACCACCGAGCCCAGATGCTTGCGGATGAGGTCGGGGTAGGTGCGGATGGCTTCGGAGATCGACAGGAAGATAACGCCGGCCTTTTCGAGTTCCGAGCGGAACGTGGTGGCAACCGACACGCTGTCGAACACCGCATCGACGGCCACCTTGCGGGCGCCTTCGACGCCTGCCAGCACCTTCTGTTCCTCGATCGGGATACCGAGCTTTTCGTAAGTGCGACGGATCTCGGGGTCGAGATCGTCGAGGCTTTCCAGCTTGGGCTTGGCCTTGGGTGCAGCGTAATAATAGGCGTCCTGATAGTCGATCGGCGGAATGTGCAGTTTCGACCAGTCGGGCTGTTCCATGGTCAGCCAGTGGCGGTAGGCTTTCAGCCGCCAGTCCAGCATCCATTGCGGTTCCTGCTTCTTGGCGGAAATGAACCGCACCGTTTCTTCCGACAGGCCAAGCGGCGCAAACTCCTGCTCGACATCGGTCGAGAAGCCCCATTTGTAGGCGGCCATGTCTTCGACAGCCTGTGCGGCGTCGGCATTGCGGACGGTGATATCATTCATGCCGGTACCATCTGTTCCTGTATCCTGAGTTCGGGGGCCAGCTCGGCCAGCGATACGCCGGCAAGCGCTGTTCGCACCGCCGTGTTGACGGGGGCCCAGTGGGGCCGCACCTGGCAGTTGGCCGATATGCCGCAGCAATCCGCCCCGGCCTGCCCGCAGTGAGTAAGGGCGATCGGCCCGTCGATGGCCTCGACGATATCGGCTAGGCTGATGTCGGCGGCGCTACGGGCAAGGGCAAAACCGCCACCGACGCCGCGTTGCGACGACAGCAGGCCTGCGCGCCCCAGCATCCCCATCAGCTTGGCAACCGTGGGGGCGGGGATGGAGGTGAGCTGGGCGATCTGTGCCGACGACGCAAGCCCGCCACCGTCGGCCACGCGAGCGGCTGCCGTCATCACCACGACGCCATAATCGGCGAGATTGGATAATCTCAGCATGTCGGATCCTGCTTGTCCGAATCAAATCCAGACCTGTGCAGTCCTATTTAGGGCCATTGGCGATGGCGTCAAGCGGCGATCGCTGCAAACTTCGCGGTTGCCTGTGCTTTGTTGCAGGCTCTATGCCGGTGGGCATGGCTGGAGAATCCGCTGTTTTCGATCTTGTCGTCATTGGTGGCGGAGTGAACGGCACCGGCGTTGCCCGAGATGCCGCCGGGCGCGGGCTGAAGGTGGCGCTGCTGGAACGAGGCGATCTGGCCTCGGGCACATCGTCGGCCTCTACCAAGCTGATCCATGGTGGCCTGCGGTACCTGGAATTTTATGCCTTTGGCCTGGTGCGCAAGGCGCTGGCCGAGCGCGAGGTGATTTTGGCCAATGCCCCGCACATCGCCCGGCCGCAATCGTTCGTGCTGCCGCTGGAGCCGGGGCTGCGGCCGGCGTGGATGATCAGCGCCGGGCTGTTTCTGTACGACCATCTGGCGCGCCGGCAGGAAGTGCCGGGTTCGTCGGCGATCGCATTGCGCAAGGATGCTGCCGGCCCGGCGTTCCGCTCTGATCTCAACCGGGCGTTCCGCTATTGGGATGGCTGGATCGACGATGCGCGGCTGGTGGTTCTGAATGCCCGCGACGCAGCACGTCGGGGGGCAGCCATCGCTGTGCGCGAGGCGGCGGTGGCGGCCCGCCGTATCGATGGTCTTTGGGAAATCACCACCAGCAAGGGCCGCACGCTGGCGGCGCGGGTTCTGCTGAACGCCGCCGGGCCGTGGGCGGAAACCGTGGCGCGCGACCTGCTGGGGCTGGCTGACCCGCCACGCCTGCATCTGGTCGCCGGCTCACACCTCGTGACGCGGCGGGTGAACCGCACGGCTGACGCCTGGATGCTGCAACAGCCTGACCGGCGCATCATCTTCGTGATCCCTTACGAGGGTGAGTTCTCGCTGATCGGCACCACCGAGCGCGAGGTGACCGACCCCGGCACCCACAGTATAAGCGCCGACGAGCAGGCCTATCTGCTGGCGGCTGCCAACCGCTCGCTGGCGAAGCCGCTGGGACCGGCCGATATCGTCTGGACCTATACCGGCGTGCGGCCTCTGGTGCTGGAAGAAGGCAAGGGCGCGCGCGAAACGACGCGCGACTGGCGGCTGGTCTCCCACTCGGAGATTGCGGCGATGACGGTGATCGGCGGCAAGATCACCACCTACCGGCTGCTGGCCGAGGCAGTGCTGAAGCAATTGTTTCCCCACACGCAGCCGTGGACGGCGTCGGCGCCGCTGCCGGGTGGCGATGTTGAGCGTGCGGCCGGGGAATCGGCCGAAACGGCATTCGCCCGCTGGCTGCGGAGACTGAAGGCCACCCACCCCGATTATGATCCGCGCATCCTCGATCGCATGGCGCATCTGTGGGGAACCGAGACCGAGGCGATGGTGGCGGCAGGGCCGGGCGAGAATTTCGATGGCCTGTTTGAAGTGGAGCTGGCCCACATGCGTGACCAGGAATGGGCACGCAGCGCCGAGGATGTGCTGTGGCGGCGCACCAAGCTGGGCCTGCATCTGTCGGATGACGCCAAAGCGCGCGTTGCGTCCTATTTCGGAGCGTAGCGCCCAAGCGCTGTCAGTGACTGAGCCCCAGTTCCTTCAGAAGATCATAGAGGGTGGGGCGGCTGATCCCCAACAGCTTGGCAGCGTGGCTGATGCTGCCATCTGCCACCGACATGGCGGCAGTGATGGCGCGGGTGTCGGATTCCATGCGGGCTTCGCGCAAGGTCTTGATGCGCGACTCTACGGTATCAGCGAGATCGAGATCGGCTGCCGAGACCGTGTTGCCATCGGCCATGATGATGGCGCGTTTCACCCGGTTCTCCAGCTCGCGGACATTGCCCGGCCAGCTGTGCAGGTTGATGGCGGCCAGCGCCCCCGGCGCAAAGCGGGTGGGGGCGCCGGAACGTTCGCTGGCGTAGCGGCGCAGGAAATGATTGGCAAGCAGGGCAGCGTCGTCATCGCGTTCACGTAAAGGGGGGATGGCGATGCTCACTTCGGCAATGCGGTAATAGAGATCTTCGCGGAAGCTGCCCTCGGTGATCATCTTCTTCAAGTTGCGGTGGGTGGCGCAGATGATCCTTGTATCAACTTCGATTGCCTTGCGGCCGCCGATCCGCTCGATCACCCGCTCCTGGATGAAGCGCAGCAGCTTCACCTGCAGCGCCAGGGGGATATCGCCGACTTCGTCGAGAAACAGGGTGCCGCCATGGGCCTGCTCGACCTTGCCTTCGGTGGTTTTCACGGCGCCGGTGAATGCCCCCTTTTCATAGCCGAACAGCTCGGCTTCCAGCAGGTTTTCGGGAATGGCGCCGCAATTGATGGCTATGAACGGCCCCGATTGCCGGGACGACCCATGGTGCAGGGCGCGGGCAAGCACTTCCTTGCCGGTGCCCGAAGCGCCGAGCAGCAGCACCGAGATGTTGGTTGGTGCCACCCGTTCCACCATGCGGGCAACCTTGAGCATGCTTGGCGACGCAGTGATCAGGCCATCGACGGAACTGGCGCCAACGGCATTGTGCAGCCGGCGGTTTTCCGCCTCGATCTGGGCGACATGAAACGCCCGTGACACGATGAACCCGAGTTCGTCGATGTCGACCGGCTTCTGGTAGAAATCGAAGGCACCGAGGGCGATGGCGCGGCGGGCGCTGTCGCGGGCGCCATGGCCCGAGGCGACGATCACCTTGGTTTCAGGGGCCGAAGTCATGATGGCTTCGAGCGTTGCGAACCCTTCGGATGTACCGTCGGCATCAGGGGGCAGGCCGAGGTCGAGCGTGACGACGGCCGGCCGGTGGTCGGCGATCAGTTCAAGGGCGCTCGGGCGGTCGGCGGCAATGACCACATCGAAATCGTCGTAGGCCCAGCGCAACTGCGATTGCAGGCCGGGGTCGTCCTCGACAACCAGCAGAACGGGTTTGCCGGAGGGGAGAGGGGCGGGTTCGGTCATGAATCAGTCCGTTGTCTGGCAGAGGCAGGAGCCCGCCGGGGACGAACGGGCTGGTGGCGCGGAAGGCGAACGGTAAAGGTCGTGCCTTCGCCGGGGGTGCTGGTGACATCAAGCTGGCCGCCATGGTGACGGGCGATTTCGCGGGCCTCGTAGGTGCCGATTCCGAAACCGCCATCCTTGGTGGAATGGAAGGGCCTGAACAGCTCATCGCGGATGAAGGCCTGGGACATGCCGTGCCCATGATCCTCGACCCGGACCGTGACCCAGCCGGTATCCGCTGCCAGTGCGACGCGGATCGGGGCGTCGGGGGTGCTGGCATCGATGGCGTTCTGGATCAGGTGGGTGAACAGGGCGTCAAGCCGCTGCGGGTCGCCCTCGATCATCAGGCTTGCCTCTGCGCCATCGAGCTCGATGGCTGCGAACTGCCGGCGCAAGGCGGCGATCACCGTGGTCAGGATACGGGCGATGTCGGCACTGGTGCCGGGGGTGGCTGCGGCGGCGGGCGATGATTTGCCGCTCATCAGGTTCAGCAGGTCGGTCATCTTGGTAACGCTGCTGTTGAGTGTGGTGACCATGTCGGCGCGAAATGCCGGGTTGTCGGCGTGGCGCTGGGCATTGCGGGCAACCAGCGCCAGCTGGCTGACGACATTCTTCACATCGTGCATCACGAAGGCAAACCGGCGGTTGTATTCCTCGAAGCTGCGGGCTTCCTCGAGTTGTGCAAGCGTGTCGGCTTCGGCCAGATACGATCCGCCTTGCCGCCCCAATGTGCGCAGCAGGTCGTAATCTTCCCAGTTGAGGTCGCGGCGGACGATGCTGCGCTCGAGCACCAGTACCGCGCGCAGCTGATTGCCGTGGATAACCGGCACAGCCAGCCAGATGTCGGGGTTGTGCAGGGCCAGAGACAGCAGGCTGGGCGGAGTATCGGGCCCGGAATCAGCTACAGTCAGCGATTCGAGCGAGTGGTGCCCGGCGCGGAGGCGGTCGAAATCGACCACCAGCCCGCGGGTGTAGAGAAAGTGGATGACCGGGGCGTCGGGCGGCAGCGGTGGAAATTGTGCGAGAGTGGGCCACGACCAGCGGCTCGTGAGATGAAAACTGCCCTGGGCGTCGGGCTCGATCAGGGCGCCGCCGGGGCTGTCGAGAACGTTGGCGAATGCCTGGATCAGACGCTCGCGAAACGGCAGCAATGAGTCGCTCTGGGCATCGATCATGTCGATGAAGCGCAGCCATTCGACCCGGTAATCATAGCGATAGCGGTAGAAGTTGCGGGAAATGCGCACCTTCAGTTCGGCCCGGAAGCGCGGCGACAGCAGGATGAGCGTGCCCAGCGCCAACGCAATGGTGATGAACAGAATCTGCAGCAGTTCACCCCAGTTGCCACCTGTCAGCCGCAGCCCGTAGGACAGCAGCGACATGAGGATCAGGTAGATGCCGATGATCGAGAAGCTGACGGTATGGAACGCGGCGCGGCGCGACAGGGTGATGCGGCTGGCGCTGTCGCCGCGCATGCCCAGATAGATGAAGGGAACGGCAAGCGTGAACGCCGCACCGCGCAGGTTGTGGAGGGTGGCGTTGGGCTGCCCGGTGAGGAACTGCAGGGTGTAGAAGTTCAGATCATAGGCAAACAGAATGCCGATACCAACAGCCAGCAACCGGAAATTGAGGTCATAGGCGTTGTCGCTGTTAGCATAGAGGTTGTGCAGCAGCACCAGTCCGAAGATCGCGAGGATCAGCCGCGAGGTAACGAACAGCAGCAGCAGGGACGGTGAGGGACTGCCGGCAGCGGAAAGCTGAACGCCCAGATCGAGCACCAGCAGCAGAGTCACCAGAAAGCCCAGCCCGGCCGCAACGATGAACGACGACGTCGGCTGCATATCGAGACCAAGCGACCTGCGTTGCAACACCAGCAGAACGGTGATCCACGCAGCGGTGTGCAGGGTGCCGAACTGGTTCAGCACCGGTGAGCCGAGACCAAAGGCCTGACTGGTGGCGAGCGCCGCCCACACGGCCGTCAGCATGGAGGCCACGGCCACCATGAGCCGCAGGCCAGTTGGCCCCCGGCGCAGCAGCAACGCCAGCGTCAGCACTGCAAATCCCACAGTTGCCGCAAGATGGCTGATAATGCCGATGGTGTCCGGGCTTCTTATCACCTCTGCTACTCAATAAGGGCCGGAGTGTTTGCTCTCCGGGCGATTCGCTCTCTTCGTGGATGGGTGTTCAGATCATCATGCATACGCCCACACAGCAACGGTGCAGTGTAAAGCATTTTTACACCAAAGGGTAACGGAATCGTCGATCAGGGCAGATCAGAGGCGGGAATAACGCTCTCGACAACAGCTGGTTACGCGGCAATCTCCACTTGCCTGACGCCCTGGCGGCACTATCCTGCCGGCATGACGACAGATCCGGATGCGCCTCTCAGACCCAGTCGCGAACAACGGCTGAAAGCAGCGCTGCGCGACAATCTGCGCAAGCGCAAACACCGCGATCGCGCCCGTGACACACCCAAGGAAACCGGAACACCCGGCATAGCCCACAGCAACACTGCCGGCCCGCCTGAAACCACGGATTGAAGGGTCAGCGCATCCGCCACCCCATGGCGTGGGCGATGATGTGGAAAATGCTGTTCTGCTCGATGGTGCCGGAAACCAGTGCGCTGCCCGGTCCGGCGCCAAACAGGGCGACATCTTCGCCACCATGGTTTTCGCTCGAGAGGATGAAGGTCTTGGGCTGGAGATAGTTCTTGTCGGAGGGGGGCAGGGCAGCCGACAGTTTTTCGGTGCCCGATTTCGTTTCCAGCGGCCCGTTGGCGTAGGACAGGGTCGGCATGGCCCGTCCCGCCTTGTCGACGAGATTACCCTGACTATCAGTCAGCGCAGCGCCCTCGCCGTCGCGCAGCGGCCTCAGAAAGCCGAGGATGTCGTTGCCGCGCGGCGGGTAGCCGGTCATGGTGAAGCTGTGGCTGTGGTCGGCCGTCACCAGCACCAGCGTATCTTTCAGATCGATGATCTTCAGCACGGCGGCGATGGCGTCTGAAAACTCGGCGGTCTCATCGAGGGCGCGGGCAGCATTCGACATGTGGTGGCCATGGTCGATCCGTCCGCCTTCCACCAGAAGCACATAGCCCTTGTTCTGCGCCTGCAGTTTGCGCACGGCAAATGTCGCCATTTCCGCCAGAGATGGTTCCTTCGACCGGTCGGCGTCGAGGTTGTATGTCATGTGCGAGGCATTGAAGAGCCCCAATACCGGCCCCGGCGTATCTGGTTTCAGGGCGCGGAACCCCACTGCGCCATCGACATAGTGGCCTCCGGGCCAGGCAGCACGCCATTCGTTCACCAGATTGCGGCCATCGATGCGCGCCCCCTGTTCGCTTTCGGGCAGGAACATGGCGCGGCCGCCACCCAGCGCCACATCGACTCCGCCCTTGAAGCGCACCAGCTGGCTGGCGATGTCGCTACAGCCATTGTCGATGGCCTCGCGGGGGAAATCCTTGTCGTAGGACTCCCAGCCACGTGCAGGTGAGTGGGCGTAAATGGCGCCCGGTGTGGCGTGCGTGATGCGGGTGGTGGTGACGATCCCCAGCCCCAGCCCGGCTTCCCTCGCCACTTCACCCAATGTTTTGGGGAAGGCCGCCGGCGTCCGGCAGGTTTGCGGGCCCTGCCCGGGGCGGATTCCCAGCACCCCGATCCGGGTTTTCGTTCCGGTCGAGAAGGCGGCGGCGGTACCGGCGCTGTCGGGCACCTGGGCGTTGGTGTTGTAGGTTTTCACCAGTGCCCGCGCTGGAAGTTCCTCGAAAGACAGCAGCGATTCCTCGCCGCCTTCAAAGCCGGGGTAGCTGCCGCCAGCCCGTTTCGCCCGCCGCTGGGCGGCATAGATGCGGCCGGCGGTGATGGTGGAGACCCCCATGCCGTCGCCAATGAACAGGATGACGTTGCGGGCGTGCTGGTTGGCGGCCGGATTGTGCGCCACGCGCGTTGCCACTTCGGCGACAGCCTTCTGCCAGCTGGGTTCGGCGCTGGCGGTCGTGGTGATGACCGGAGACGCGGCCTGCACGGGGGCTGCCAGCAGCAGGGCGGCGCCGGATAATCCAAGCAGCCTCATCATCGTCATCTTCTCCTTCGATCCTGTAGCGAATCCTGAAGCGAAACCGGCCGTTCGCAACGCCTCAGCCGCCATCTGCCAGATAGTGCCTGAGAATGTCGTCATAGATGGCGGCAAGGGCGGTGATGTCGGCAACCGCGACCTGCTCGTCGCGCTTGTGCATCGATTGTCCGGGCAGCCCGAACTCGACCACCGGGCACAGGCGGCGGATGAAGCGGGCGTCAGAGGTGCCACCCGAGGTGCTGAACTCTGGCTCGATGCCGGTTTCGTTGCGAATGGCGTTGGCGATGATCGCCGAAAAGCGCCCAGGCTCGGTCAGAAAGGCCTCGCCGCTGACCTTGATGGTCACCCGGGCGTCGGCCGCGTGACGGGCCACCACCTCGTGAACCCAGGCAGACAGGCCATCGCCGGAATGGTGGTCGTTGAACCGGATGTTGAGGCGGGCTTTCGCCACTGCCGGGATGACATTGGTGGCCGGATTGCCGACATCGATGTCGGTGATCTCGAGGTTGGAGGGTGAGAACCAGTCGCTGCCGTCGTCGAGAAGCCGGCCTTTCAGCTCGGTCAGGATGGCGAGCAGGCGGGTGATGGGATTGTCGGCGCGGTGCGGATAGGCGACGTGCCCCTGCGTTCCCAACACTTCGATCCAGATGTTCACGCTGCCACGGCGGCCGATCTTAACGCAATCGCCCAGGCGGTCGAGGCTGGTGGGTTCGCCCACCAGGCAGACATCGGGGCGATGGCCATTGGCGACCATCCAGTCGAGCAGCGGATTGGTGCCGAAGGTTGCGGGGCCTTCCTCGTCGCCGGTGATGATGAAGCTGAGCGTTCCCGGGCTCCCGCGCGCCACATGCCTCGATGCCGCTGCCACCATCGCCGCAATCGCTCCCTTCATGTCGGCGATTCCGCGGCCGACCAGCCGCTCGTCGTCGAGGGTGGCGGCGAACGGGTCGACCGACCAGCCGGGCCCGGCCGGCACCACATCGGTATGGCCGGCAAAGGCGAAATGCCGCCCGCCACAGCCGATGGTGGCGAACAGGTTGCTGACCGGGCCATCGGGCGCCTCGCCCAGCACCAGACGGTGCACCCGGAAACCCAGGGCATCGAGGGCGGTTGCCAGCACATCCTGCGCGCCGGCGTCGTCAGGCGTTACCGACGGGCAGCGCACCAGCGCTGCGGCCAGGGCAATGGGGTCCATCAGAACTCGTAGTCTGGGGCGAGCCGGGTTTCCTGGGCGGCGGCCGACACCCATTCAGCAACCAGCGGGTGCGCCATCAGCCGCTGGCGATAGGCATCAGCCGCTGCCGGCAGGGGAACGTCGTAGGTTGTAAGCCGCGAGGCGATGGGCGCATACATCATGTCGGCGCCGCCAAAGGCCGCACCACCCAGCCACGGGCCTCCGAAGCGGCTGATGGCGGTTTCCCACAGATGGCTGATGCGAACGACATCAGCCGTGGCCTCGGCAGTCAGGGCATAGCCGGGGTAATGACGCATCACGTTCATCGGACAGCATTTGCGCAGCGGAACGAAGCCTGCCTGCATTTCCATGGCGGCCGAATAGCTGAAGGCGCGCGCGGCCCTGTCGGCGGGCCAATACCGCTCTCCCCCCGTCAGGCGGTCGAGCCAGTCGATGATCGCCATCGAGTTCCAGATGGCGGTGTCGCCATCCCACAGCACCGGAACCGAACCGCCCGAAACGGCGATGTCGGGCTGGCGGCGGCGCTGCTGCCAGTCGTCGGCATAGAGATCGACCATGACTTCGGTGACGGGCAGCCCGCTGTGGCGTGCCGCCAGCCAGCCACGTAGCGACCATGAGGAATAACGGCGGTTGGCAATCACCAGTTTCAGCATGGCGCATCCTTCGTTTCGGGCCGGCCCGAAGGCAGACCGGCGTTGGATGGGCTGATAGCGCCGTCAGGCGGCGTCGTCGAGCGGGACGATACTGCCCGACAGATAAAGCTGGCGCGCCTTCACCCGGCTGAGCTTGCCCGACGAGGTGCGGGGCAAGGTGCGTGGCGGCACCAGTTCCACCACGCAGTTCATGCCGGTAATGGTGCGCACCTTGGTGCGGATGGCGTCTTTCAGGCGGGCGCGTTCGGCCGGGTCAAGCGTGCGGCACTGCACCAGAACGGCGGGCGCTTCCTCGCCCTGCGGGGTGGTGATGGAGAAGGCGGCAATGTCGCCCGCCTTGAATCCCTCGAGCTGTTCGATCGCCCACTCGATATCCTGCGGCCAGTGGTTTTTGCCGTTGAGGATGATCATGTCCTTGGCGCGGCCGACGATGAAGATATGGCCATCGACCAGATACCCCATGTCGCCGGTATCGAGCCAGCCATCTGCCGACAGACAGGCGGCTGTGGCTTCCGGATCGCGGAAATAGCCCTCCATGATGCCGATGCCCTTGACCAGCACCCGTCCGATCTGACGGTCGGCCAGGGTGTTGCCGGCTTCGTCGCGGATCTCGATGGTGAGGCCGTGCGTTGCGACCCCGCAATCAACGATGGCCCGGTAGCGTACCGGATGATCGGGGTGGGGGGCGGTATCGGCGAAGCCGTCACCGGCCAGACGCCGTTCGTCGACCAGGTCACAGACGATGCCCTGGCCCATGGGGGCAACCGAAACGGCGAGCGTTGCTTCGGCAAGACCATAGCTGGGGGTGAAGGCCGAGGCCTGGAACCCGGCCGGGGCGAATGCATCGACGAACGCCTGGCAGACATCGGGGCGGATCATGTCGGCGCCATTGCCGGCCACCCGCCAGCGCGAGAGGTCATAGCGACTGGCAACGTCGGTCTGGGTCGAGACACGGCGTGCGCAGATGTCATAGCCGAACGAGGGGGAATATGACAGGCTGTTGCCGGGGTTGCGGCTGATGAGGGTGAGCCACGACAGCGGGCGGCGGGCGAAATCATCGGTGGCGATGAAATCAACGGAAATCTGCGCGGCAATCGGTGACAGCATGGTGCCAACGAGCCCCATGTCGTGGTACCAGGGCAGCCAGCTGATGCCGCGATCGCCCGGGCCAATGTTCATGGCCAGCGCGTGGCCGGTGAGGTTGGCCATCACCGCGCGGTGGCTGACGGCGACACCGTGGGGAAAGCGGGTGGAGCCCGACGAATACTGCAGGTAGGCAACGGCGTCGGGGCTTGCTTCGGGCAGTGTCGCGTCCGGGTCGGCAAGGGCCTGAAATTCCTTCCAGCCAAGGGCGGCCACCATGCCATCGGCCGCTTCGGCGAACAGGGGTTTCAGGCTGTCGGGCCCCAGCACCAGCACCGGGTCGGAACTGGTGAGCTGGATGCGGATCTGGTCGACATAGGCATCGCGGCCACCAAACGAGGTTGGCAGCGGTAACGGCACCGGCAACACCCCGGCATACAGGGCACCAAAGAAGGCAGCAGCGAAATCCGGCCCGGTTTCAGCGATCAGCGCCAGCCGATCGCCGGGTTTCAGCCCCTTGTGCACCAGCCGCCGGGCGTCGGCCAGCGCCCGGAGACGCAGATCGGCATAGCTGAGGCTGCCCTGCAGTTCGGCGCGGGCATTGTAGAAATCGAAGCCGGTCGCTCCGGTGGCGGCGTAATCAAGCGCAGCAGTAAGGGTGTGGAAGCGGCCGGTAATGAAGGGAATACCGGAATGAAGCGGAGTCGGCTGCGGGTCTGCCGGCTGTTGTGATGGCTGTTGCTCCGTCTGCTCCACAATCCTGTCCTGACCAGCCTTTACCTTGATGAAATTTTACCTTGACGAATCTTTATCTTGTCGAATCTTTATCTTGACGTATTCGTGTCGAACCCTGTCAAACGCCTTTCGGCCCCCATGCCGGTCCCGGTCCGGGTGCTAGCCGTTCAAGGAGCGGTTTGCGGTTCTAAAATAGCCAGAACTGTGGCAGCAACATGGCAGATGACCTCGTCGCCGCGCCCCTCGTCGCATCAGCATCCCGTGCGCAAGCTGCCGCCGCTTGATCCGGCGTCGCTGGAAGCTGCCGCTGTCTCCTATCTCGAACGCTTTCAGACATCGCGGGCGCGGCTGGTACGGCTGCTGTCGCGCAAGCTCTATCAGCGCGGCTGGGCCGAGGATTGCCCACCGCCCGACATCGAGGCGCTGGCCGACCGCATGGAGCAACTGGGCTATGTGAACGACGCCATCTATGCCGAGGCGCGGGCGCGCGGCCTGAAGCGGCGCGGCATGGGGGCGATGCGGGTTCGGGCAGATCTTGCAGCCCATGGCATTGCAGCCGAGCAGCAGGAGGAAGCCCTGCGGGATCACGACAGCGTGGCCGTCGCCATCGCCTTCGCGCGGCGGCGTCGTTTCGGGCCTTTCGGGCCGCCTGTCGACGATCCGGCGGTGCGCCGCCGCCAGTTCGCCGCCATGGTTCGCTCAGGTCACTCGCCCGATCTGGCGCGCCGGATCATTGCGGCAGAAAACGAGGACGACCTGCCATCGAGCGACGACTGATTCATTCAGGGTGCGGGGTTTGTTCAGGGTGCGGGGTTTGTTCAGGGTGCGGGGTTTGTTCAGGGGGCGGGGTGACGCTCCAACAGGCGCGCGGCCTGGGCGCGCGCCTCGTCGGTGATGTGGACGCCCGACAGCATGCGGGCGATTTCCAGCATCCGTTCCTCGCCACCCAGCAGCGTCACTCCGGTTGCGCCAAGGGTCTTGTGGATGCGGGCATGATGGTCACCGCTGGCGGCCACCTGCGGGCTGTGGGTAACGACCAGTACCTGCGCCTGGCGTGCCACTTTCGCCAGCCGTTCGCCGATCGCCGACGCAGTGGCGCCACCGACGCCACGATCGATCTCGTCGAAGATGAGGGTTCCGGCGGTGCCGCTGCTGGCCAGTGCCACTTTCAGAGCCAGCACGAAGCGGCTCATCTCGCCCCCTGAGGCAATCCGGGTGAGCGGCCCGAAATCGGTTCCGGCATTGGTTGCCACTTCGAAATGCAGCTGATCATGTCCGGTGGGGCCAGGTTTGAATTGGCTGATGATGGTGCGAAAGCGTGCGGCCTCAAGCTTCAGGGCCGGCAATTCGCTGTTCACTGCGGCATCGAGGCGGGCCGCAGCTTTTTTGCGGGCGGCACTCAGCTGCTCGGCCACCTGTTCGCTGGCGGCAAGGGCTGACGCTTCCGATGCCGCCAGAACCGCTATGGCGTCGCCGGATTGGGTGATCGATTCCAGTCGTGTCGCCAGCGTTGCCGCCAGATCGGGCAGTTCGTCGGGAGTTACCCGGTGCTTGCGCGCCATCGCCCGCAGCGCGAACAGACGGGTCTCGGCGGAGTCGAGCTCTTCGGGCGAGACGGCACAGCGGGCCCGTGCCTGCGTCAGCGCCGCTTCGATGCCATCGCCTTCCACCAGGGCGCGGTCCACCGCCTCGAGGGCTGAAGCCAGAGATGGGTCGGCGTCTGCCAGGCGTTCCAGCCGCCGGGCCGCCTGCCGCAACTGCGCCAGCGCGCCGTCGCTGCTGCTGATCAGAGAATCGAGGGTGTCGAGGCTTTCCGCCAGCTTTGCCCCTTGTTGCATGGTCTGTCGCAGGTCGGCGAGCCGTTCCTCCTCGCCGGCAGTGGGAGCAAGGGCAGTCAGCTCGTCCACGGCATGCCGCATCCACGCGATTTCACCGGCGTTCTTTTCGGCAGCGTCGCGGGCAGCGTTATGGGCGGCCACCGCGTCGCACCAGCGGGCATAGGCAGCAGCGGCCTGTTCCAGCAGGGCATCGTTGCCGGCAAAGCGGTCAACCAGATCGAGGTGGCCGCGCGGGTTCAGCAGGCCGCGCTCGTCGTGCTGACCATGAATCTCGACCAGCAGCGACCCCAGTTGCCGCAGCAATGCCGCTGACACCGGCTGGTCGTTGATGAAGGCGCGGCTGCCACCATCGGCCTTCACCACCCGCCGCACCATGATCTCGGTGTCGCTGTCGGGCATGGGGATCTCGCTGACGGCCAGCAACGCCAGCGCCTCGTGGTGTGGCGGCAGGCAGAAGCGGGCGGTGACGTCGGCCTGCTGCGCCCCTTTGCGCACCAGGGCCACATCGGCACGATCTCCCAGAGCCAGACCCAGCGCATCGAGCAGAATGGACTTTCCGGCACCGGTTTCGCCGGTCAGCACCGTCAGCCCGGACATTAGGTCGAGATCGACACGCTCGATCAGGACGAGATCGCGGATCGAAAGCGCGCTGAGCAAGGCGTTATGCAGGCGCGTTCATTGCGCCTGCCTTGCGGATCAGGTCATAGCCGCGCTGATACCATTTCGAGCCGGGGAAGTTGGCGCCCAGCACGGCGGCGTTGCGTTTGGCTTCTTCGGGAATGCCCAGGGCAAGGTCGGCTTCCACCAGCCGGTACAGGGCTTCGGCGACGTGACTGGTCTGCTGGTAATTCTCGATCACGTTGCGGAAGCGGGTGGCAGCGGCAATCCACTGGCGGTTGCGCGCGTAAAAGCGGCCGATCTCCATTTCCTTGCCGGCGAGATGGTCGTTCACCAGGTCGATTTTCAGCCGTGAATCTGCGGCATAGGGAGAATCCGGATAGCGGCGCACCAGCTCCTGAAGGGCGGCCAGCGCCTGCTGGCTGATTTTCTGGTCGCGCGCGACATCGGCGATCTGTTCATAATAGGACATCGCGATCAGGTAATAGGCGTAAGGGGCGTCCTTGTTGCCGGGGTGCAGCGACAGAAAGCGCTGGGCAGCCAGAATCGCCTCGGAATATTGCGACGAGGCATAATAGCTGTAGGCCGACATCAGTTGCGCCCGCCGCGCCCAGATCGAATAGGGGTGCTGGCGTTCCACCTCGTCGAAGATGGCTGCGGCTTCGCGGTACATGCGCTTGTCGAGCATGTCGAGCGCCAGCGTGTACAGAGTCTCCACGTCGCGGGCGACATAGGATTGCTCGGCCTTCATCTTGTCCTTGTTCTTGCCGCAGCCAGCAACGGCGAGCACGGACAGGCCGATAATCATCGGGGCGACCAGGCGCCCCTTCCTCATGGTAAGCAGCATGATCGGCCTTTACCGGCGCCGTTGACATCAAACAAGCTTGGCGGACACCGTTTGTCGCTTTATCGGTATCAAAACGGCTGGAGGCGACGGTTTCATGCCGGTTGGTGGCCATTCAGGGGAAAGTTCAGGGGAAAGTGAAGGAGGCGCGTGTTCGATGAGTGCTGGAAAATGCCCATGCACATGGCTAACAGGCTCGTCCGGATGCCCAAGGTTCCGTCGGGACTCCGCCCAGTTGAAGGATCGCCATGCTGAAATTCCTGCGTAACTCCGTCTCGTCGTGGGTAGGTATCGCGATTCTCGCGCTTGCCCTTGGGGCGATGGTGGTCACCATGTTCCAGGGCCAGGGCCCTGGTGGTGGCGGCACGGTGGGTACCGGCCCGGTAATGGCGACGGTCGGCAACGTCAGGATCGGTGAAAGTGAATATCAGCGCCTGCTTGACCGCGCCGTCGAGCAGGAACGCCAGCGAAACCCGGAAATGTCGGTGGCCGATTTCCTCAATGCCGGCGGTGGCGAACTGGTGATGAACCAGATCGTCGCCAACAAGGCGATGCGGGTGTTCGCCGATGGCAATCGCATGGCGGTATCGAAACGCATGGTCGATGGCGAGATCGCCTCGATCCCCGCCTTGCAGGTGAACGGCAAATTCGATGACGCCACTTTCCGACGGCTGCTGGCCGAACAGCGCATCAGCGAACAGGAACTGCGCGACAACATCGCCAGCGACCTGTTGCGCCGCCAGTTGCTGCAGCCGGTGATGACCGCCACCCATGTGCCAAAGGGCATGGCCGATCCGTTCGCCGCCCTGCTGCTTGAGGTGCGCAAGGGGGCGATTCTGCCCGTGCCCTCGCTGGCCATGCCCGACCCCGGCAAGCCGACGGACGATCAGCTGAAGGCGTTCCATGCCGAGCATCGCGCCAGCTACACGCTGCCGGAACGCCGGGCTTTCCGCTTTGCCGAGATTTCGGGGGCGGCGCTGGCTGCTGCGGCACGGCCGACCGAGGCCGAGATCCGGAAATATTACGACGACCACCCCGGAGAGTTCGGCGGCCTGGAACAGCGCGATGTGCAGGCCATTCTGCTGCGTGACGAGAAGACGGCGAAGGCCTTTGTCGACGAGGTGCGTGGCGGCAAGAGCTTTGCCGATGCCGCCAAGGCGCAGGGATTCAGCGCCAGCGACGTGTCGCTGGGAATGCAGACCAAGCCGGCACTGGCGCTGCAGGTGAACGAGACAATGGCCAATGCCGCCTTTGCCCAGCCGGCCGGCAAGGTCGGAGACCCGGTGCAGTCACCACTGGGCTGGCACGTCATCGAGGTGACGAAGGTCTCGCCGGCCACGCCGCAGCCGTTTTCAGCCGTTTCCGCTGCCATCGGCAAGAAGCTGACCGATGAAAAGACCGAGCAATTATTGTCCGACACCGTCGCCAAGGCCGAAGACCGGCTGGCCGCAGGCGAATCGCTGGGGGATGTGGCGAAAAGCCTGAACCTGCCGGTTCAGACCGCACCGGCCCTTACGGCCGATGGCCGGCTGTTCGACGACCAGTATCAGGTTACCAAGGTGACCCAGCCGCTGCTTCCCAAGGTGTTTGCAGCCGATACCTCGGAAGGGCCGCAGGTGGTGCAGGTTTCACCCGGCCATTTCGCCATGGTGGAAGTAACCGACGTGCTGGCGCCGCTGCTGGTGCCGCTCGACAAGATCCGCGCCGATGTCGAGCTGGCCTGGCAGATCAAGTCACGCTCGGATGCAGCCCGCAAGATGGCCGACGCCATTGCTGCTGCCGCCACCAAGGGAGAATCGCTGACGGCTGCGAAAGCCGCCGCCGGCAAGGTGGCGTTGCCGCCGATGCAGCCACTTTCCGTGCGCCGGCTGGAGCTGACCCAGATGGCCCAGCAGGGCCAGCAGGTGCCGCCTCCGGTGCTGATGATGCTGAACACCCCCAAGGGGCAGGCGCGGGTTCTGCCGGCTCCGGGCGGGCAGGGCTGGTTCGTCGTCAAGGTCGATGAGGTGACCCCCGGCGATCTGTCGCAGGCGCCACAGCTTGCCGATGCGGTGCGTCAGGGCCTGCAGCGCGATACGTTGAACGAACTGGCGGAAACCTATGTGCGTTCGATCGAGCATGCCGTGAACGTCGTGCGGCACCCTGAGCAGCTGAAGATGGTGAACCGGCGGCTGACCGGCGCGACCGTCGAATAATGGCGGCTCCTGCGGCGGCGTTGCCGCTCGTTCGCTACCTGATGCTCGATGCCGATACCGAAACGCCGGTGTCGGCATGGCTGAAGCTGGCCCGGCCGGGCCGCGGCGACTTCCTGCTCGAATCCGTGGAAGGTGGGCGCACGCGCGGGCGCTATTCGTTGATCGGGCTGGATGCCGACCTTGCCTTTCGCGCACGCGGGGAACAGGCCGAAATCAACCGTGTCTGGCGCCACGATCAGGGGGCCTTTGTTCCGTGCGCCGAGCCGACGCTTGCTGCCCTGCGCACGCTCAACCAGTCGATCCATATGGCGGTTCCCGAGGGACTGCCTCCGGCGCTGCCGTTTCTGGTTGGCTATTTCGGCTATGAAACGGCAGCACTGGCGGAAGCAATTCCGGTGCCTGCCACCGATCCGCTGGGCCTTCCCGACATGTTTTTCGTCAGGCCCGGCCTGTTGCTGGTGTTCGACCGACTGCTCGACCGGCTGACACTGGTGGCGCCGGTGCATGGGGATACCGGCGGCCCGGCAGAGGCGGCTATCGCCGCTGCAGATGAGCGGTTGCAGGCGGCAGCGGCGGCGCTGGCACAGCCATTGCCACCCCGGCCGCGCCTCCACGATGCCATGCCGATGCCGCCGGTGGTATCGGCGGTCGCGCCAGAGCGTTACCGGGAGATGGTGGCGAGGGCTAAAGACTATATTGCCGCCGGCGACATCTTTCAGGTGGTGCTGGCCCAGCGCTTTTCCGCCGCGTTTCCCCTGCCACCCTTTGCCCTGTACCGGGCGTTGCGGCGGCTCAATCCCTCGCCCTTTCTCTATCATCTCGATCTGCCCGGATTTGCCGTCATTGGCTCGAGCCCCGAAATACTGGTGCGCGCCCGTGGTGGCGAGGTGACGATCCGCCCCATTGCCGGTACCCGCCCGCGCGGCGCCACCGATGACGAGGACGAGGTCAATGCCCGCAGCCTGCTAGCTGATTCGAAGGAGCTGGCCGAGCACCTGATGCTTCTTGATCTTGGCCGCAACGACGTTGGCCGGGTGGCGGAACCCGGCACCGTGCGGGTAACCGAGCGCTTCACCATCGAACGCTACAGCCATGTGATGCATATCGTTTCGAACGTGGTGGGACGCCGCCGTGCCGACCGCGACGCCATCGACGCCATGCTGGCGGGCTTTCCGGCCGGAACCGTTTCCGGTGCCCCCAAGGTGCGGGCGATGCAGATCATCGCCGAGCTGGAAGCCGAACGGCGCGGGCCATATGCCGGTGGGATTGCCTATTTTGGGCCGGATGGCGATGCCGACAGCTGCATCGTTCTTCGCACAGCCGTTGTGAAAGACGGGGTGATGCACGTGACCGCCGGCGCCGGAATCGTCGCTGATTCCGACCCGGCCAGCGAACAGCGTGAGTGCGAGGCGAAATCAGGTGCTCTGCTGGCCGCAGCGCGTGCCGCCATTGCCGCTGCAAAAGAGCCCGGATTCGGGCAATAGGCGGCTATTGACCGCCGGTTGACGCCGGGAAGCGCGGCCACTGGTTGCTGGCAACCGTCGTCAGGCTGGTTTCCGGGCGCTCGGCCGGTGATCTGGCCTGGGCGCGGGCCTTCATTTCATAGAGCCAGTAGTTGCGCAGCACGACTTCAACATAGTGGCGGGTTTCCCGGAACGGGATGCTTTCGAGGAACAGCAGCACATCGCCATTGTCGCGCAAGCCCCCCGCGTTCCATTTCTGCACCGAACCCGGCCCGGCATTATAGGCGGCGATCACCTTGGGAAGCAGGCCCGAGGTGTAGGGGCTGTCGCGCAACTGTTCCAGATAGGTCTGCCCGAACTCGACGTTGAAGGCCGGGTCGTTCAGCTGTTCCATATCGAGGTTGATATCGAGATAGCGGGCGAGATCGCGGGCGGTTCCGGGCATGATCTGCATGGCCCCCTTGGCGCCGGGCCCTGAGCGCGCCGTGGTGATGAACTTCGACTCCTGGAGGGCGTGTGCGAACACCAGCGACTTGTCGACCCGCCAGCCGCGCAACGGCTTCCAGTCGGGCGTGGGGAAGCGTGCCGACATCGGCGGCATCATGCCTGGCGGCGGGTTCTGGGCGAGCCAGTACTGGGTGGCCGGCAGATTGAGCCGGGCGGCCAGCCGCATGATCGGTTCATATTCCTCGTTGCTGC
Source organism: Sphingomonadaceae bacterium (assembly GCA_039808025.1). Classification (GTDB taxonomy): domain Bacteria; phylum Pseudomonadota; class Alphaproteobacteria; order Sphingomonadales; family Sphingomonadaceae; genus Sandaracinobacteroides. Next base: position 295,965 of record JBDHSK010000003.1, read on the forward strand.
TGGCAGCGGCCAGAAACCGCAGTTCGCGGTCGGCAAGGCCGGTCTGCCCGATTTCGACGAGGGCGGCGGCGCGGCGGGCGCCGGGGGCGTTTTTCAGAGTTGTCCAGTCGGCCTGGATGAAATTGGGTTCCTGCCAGTTGAAATTCGGTTCGATCCCCAGAGTGCGCGTCGCCAGAATGCCGTAAAAGCCATCGCGGTCGCGGGCGATGGCCGCCCGCAGCCGTTCGGTCGAGCGCTCGGGATGGCCGGCGCGCAGATGGCTTCGTGCCGCCCAGAAGGCAGCGGCCGAGCGCAGGTCGTTGGCGGCAGTGTAAACCTTTGAGATGGCATCGAACTGCCGGGCGGCATCGTCCCAGCGCCCCATGCGGAATGCGGCAAGCCCGGCAACCCAATAGCCCATGGCCGCCCATTCGCCGGTTCCGTCAGAGGCGCGTTTGCCGAGGTCGAAGGCCGTTTTGTCATCGAGGTCGAGATAGGCGTTCCAGGCACCGCGATAGGCCCATTCGTTGCGCACGTCGGAACTGGTCTGGCCGCTGAAAATGGTGAGCAGCCCGGGCAGGTCGGCATAGGATTTGCCATCGATCAGGGCGCGGGCCTTGCCGGCAAATTCAGAATCGCCCGCTGCTTCGAGCCGGGCGCTGCGTGGCTGCAGCGGCGGCGTGAGGGCCACCGGCGTAAGCTGGCGGGTGCGCGCGAGCGGCGGCAGGTCGGTGGCGCCGGCCTTGCGGGCAAAAGCCGCGATCTGCGGCGCCTGCGGAGCAGCCGGGTTGGCGACCAGCCAGTCGACGAGGCGGGTGAGACCGGCGGCCGCCCCTTGCGTGATCAGCAACTGAGCCTCGGCGGTTCCGTGCAGCAATCCCCGTGGCATGGCCGCGAGGGCGGCGCGCGCTGCCGAGGTGCGACCGGAGTCGATCAGGCGGAAGATTTCCCGATAGCGCTGGCGCTGGGCATTGCTCAGCTGCACCGGAACGGCACGCTCGGCCGCAGTGAACGGCGAACCATCCTCGGCAGTGGCCCGAACATCGATGGTTTCAGCGCTGGCGCCTGTAGCAACGGCTGCCGGCCCCGGTTCAGCGGCATGGGCGGCGCTAGCCAGCAGCAGGGTGCCGATCAGCAGGGAAGCGGAGCAGTTCATTGCATCAGTCTCTGTTTGAAGGCCAGGAGATCGGCCCAGGCAAGCCGCTTGTCTTCCGGGCGGCGCAGCAGATAGCCGGGGTTGAAGGTGGCAAGGGCCGGGATCGGGTCAGACCCGGCGCCCACCGTCAGCCACTGGCCGCGCAGACGGCTGATGGCGGTGCGGTTATCCGTCAGGGATTCAACGGCGCCGCTGCCCAGCAGCAGCAGCAGACGCGGGGCCGCCAGCCGCACCTGGGCACTAATCAGTGCGGCATCGGCGGCATAGGCATCGGCCGGTGGCGGGGTCGGGCGCGACCACCGTGGGGCGGCAAGGGCGATGTAGCAGCCGGAGCGGTCGAGGCCGATGGCTGCCAGCATGTTGTCGAGCAGGCGCCCCGCCGGGCCACTGAAAGGCTTTCCGGTGGTGAAATCATCGGCAGCAGGGCCAGCGCCCACCAGCATTACCCGGCTTTCGGGGTTGCCATCGGCAAAGGGCGCGCGCGGATGATCACGGCGCACACGGGCCTCGAGATCGGCAAGGGTTTTGACATGATCGAACTGGTTGGCAGGCGCGATCGCTGGTTTTCGGGTCTCGTGCACCCTCTGGCGCGGCGTGGCCGTGGGCGCGGCAACGGGTGCCTGCAGCCAGCTTTGTGGCAGGTCATGGACAAGGGTGTCGACCCCGGCCAGCCTCCACCAGGAGACAAGCGCGGCCGTGACCGATAGGGATTCCTGCTCGGCGACCTTGTCGGCGACCTTGGGCATGGCGGTGGCATGACGCGGCCCGCGTGCTCTGGTCAAGGCCGTTGGCCATTGTTATCCCCAAATACGGGTTGAAAACGGCCATGGGTGCGATGAAAGGAAGTCTGCAACCGGGAACTGGCCACATTCGGGGAAGGCGCAACTGACATGACACGCGAAGCAATGCCCTATGATCTAGTGATCGTTGGCGGCGGTCCGGCGGGGCTTGCCGCGGCGATCCGCGCCAAGCAGGTGGCGGCTGAAAAGAGGCAGGACATCTCGGTCTGCATCCTCGAAAAAGGCTCGGAGATCGGCGCGCATATCCTGTCGGGGGCGGTGATCGACCCGCGTTCCCTTGATGAACTGCTGCCCGACTGGCGCACCGAGGATTGCCCGCTGGCACGCACCCCGGTCACCGAGAACCACCATTGGGTGCTGACTAGGAAACGCAAGTTTGAATTCCCCCACGCGCTGATGCCCTCGTTCATGAACAACAAGGGCACCTATACCGGAAGCCTTGGGAACCTGTGCCGCTGGCTGGCAGCGCGAGCCGAGGCGCTGGGCGTTGAGATCTTCCCCGGGTTTCCGGCGGCGGAGATTCTCTATCATGACGATGGCCGGGTGAAGGGGGTGGCCACCGGCGACATGGGGGTGCTGCGCGACGGCAGCCACGGCCCCAGTTACCAGCAGGGCATGGAACTGCACGCCAAATATACCTTCTTTGCCGAAGGGGCGCGCGGCCACCTCACCAAGCAGCTCACATCCAGGTTCGGACTGCGCGAGGAATCAGGGCCGCAGGTATTCGGAATTGGAATCAAGGAATTGTGGGAAATCGACCCGGAAAGGCATGTGCCGGGACGCGTCATCCATACCCAGGGCTGGCCACTGACCGACGCCTGGGGTGGCGGCTTTCTCTATCACCAGGCAGACAACCAGGTGGCGCTGGGGTTCGTGGTCGCGCTGTCGTATCGCAACCCCTACATGTTCCCGTTCGAGGAAATGCAGCGCTGGAAAACCCACCCCGAGATCGCGGCGCTTCTGAAAGGCGGGCGGCGTATATCCTATGGCGCCCGCGTCATCAACGAGGGGGGCTTTCAGGCAGTGCCCAAACTGGCCTTCCCGGGGGGCGCATTGATCGGCTGTGCGGCGGGATTCGTGAACGTGCCGCGCATCAAGGGCACGCACACGGCGATGAAAACCGGGATGATGGCGGCCGAGGCTGCGGTGGCGGCCATTGCCGAAGGACGCGAGAGCGATGAACTGACGGCCTATCAGGCGGCCTATGACGACAGCTGGGTTAAGGCCGAGCTGAAGGGCGTGCGCAATACCGAGCCACTGGTTGCCAAGTTCGGCGCCAATATGGGAACGCTGCTGGCAGGCATCAGCATGTGGTCAGAGCATCTGGGCATCGGCCTACCGTTCACCATGAAGCACAAGCCCGACTACGAGAAGATCTGGCGCAAGGAGCATTGCCACCCGATCGACTACCCCAAGCCCGATGGCGTGCTGACGTTCGACCGCCTTTCAAGCGTGTTCCTGTCGAACACCAATCACGAGGAAGATCAGCCCTGCCACCTGCGGCTGAAAGACCCGACGATTCCCATCCGCGTCAACCTCCCGTTGTGGGACGAACCGGCGCAGCGCTATTGCCCGGCCGGAGTTTACGAGATCGTCGGGCAGGAAACCGGGGAACCGCGCTTCCAGATCAACGCCCAGAACTGCGTGCACTGCAAGACCTGCGACATCAAGGACCCGAGCCAGAACATCACCTGGGTAACCCCGGAAGGTGGCGGCGGTCCGAACTATCCGAACATGTGAGGAACAGGAAACCAGGGGGGGCGTTCCCGCCCCTGTCTGCCTGGCCGATGACGGCGGCTCTGTTGCATTCCGCCTTTCCCACGCCGCCAAATCGACGTATTCTTTGTGCCATGTGGCGCAGCACCCCGCTGTTGTTTCTGCTTTTTGGGCAGCCGGCCGGGGCCGCCCTTCCCGGCTGTTATCAGCTGCGCGCGATGCCCGAAGTTGCCTCGGCCCTGGAACTGACGGCCGACAACCGCTTCCGCTATATGCTGTCGGCCGGAGCCCTCGACGAACATGCCGAGGGGCGATGGCGTGCCGATGGCGACAATGCCCGCCTTGTCACCGAGCCGAAGCCGCGCCCGCCCGACTTCACACTGATGCGCACCGAAAAGGGTGAAGCTCCGCTTACCATCGTCGTGGCGGGGCCAAACGGCGCTGGCGTGCCGCAGGTCGATGTCGAGATCGGCTTTGATAGCGGTGAGCCGGTAACCGGCACTACCCAGAGCTATGGCTGGACGCTACCCGACGACGAGAAACGCACGCCAAGGCAGATCCGCTTTGCGCTTCCCATGTTCGGGTTCGTGGGAAAACCGCTGCCGTTGCCACCCGGCCGCGGCCTGCTGCTGCAGTATCGGCTAGACCCCAACGACCTTGGCGTTTTCGCCTTCGAAGAAACACTGGTGGTGCCAACCAGCGACGGCGTGCGCCTGTACCGGGGCGACCCGCCGCTTGACTATCTGCGCACTGATTGCCCGAAAGACGAGATCAGGGGAAGGTGATGAACCCGCCCGGCAATGGTGCCGGAACGCCCGTTGTCTCTGGCCAGCTGATCGGCAGGCCCCTGACATGACGAACGGCGAGCCAGGCGAAGGCTTCGGCCTCGATGGCATCACCATTGAAGCCATGATGTTCCACCGGCACGGCCGGAATCTGGCAGGCTTCGGCCAGCAGGCGCACCATTACCGGATTGCGGCGCCCGCCGCCGGTAACCAGCAGGTTTTGCGGTTTCACCGGCAACTGTGACAGGGTGGCGGCCAC